>CP136010.1:945000-1620465 GCA_030263805.2 Pseudomonas sp. FeN3W | reverse complement strand
TTGTCGGAAAGATGCATGAGCTCGCTGATCTGCGCAGGCGAGTAATCGCGCAACTGGTCGATCAGCAGTTGCGAGTGCTCCAGGTACTGAGGTTGGGTGAAGCGTTCGGTTATCGGGGGTGTTTCGTAGTCGAGCGTCTTGGCGGGGGAAATCACCATCAGCATGTACGGGTCTCCTGTCTGATGGCGCGATTGTAGGGGTACGAGCGGAGCGGCTCCAGCTATAGCGGCCATAGGCAACGGTTGACCTTCCCCGTGTGGCAAGGCACAAGCTAGAAGGCGTCAACCAAGGAGTTCGTATGTCTGGCTGCAATCACGCGCAATGGCAACCGCCTCACGACTACCGTCCGCTGGAGCGCAGCTCCGAGCGTAAGACCTGGGCGGTGGTCATGCTGACCGGCTTGACCATGTTGGTGGAGATCGCCACCGGTTATTGGTTCAACTCCATGGCCTTGCTCGCGGACGGTTGGCATATGGCCTCGCACATGGTCGCTATCGGACTGGCGGCGCTGGCGTATCTGCTGGCTCGGCGCTATGCGGCAGACCAGCGTTTCGCGTTCGGAACCTGGAAGATCGAGGTCCTGGCCGGTTTCACCAGCGCACTGCTGTTGGTCGTCGTGGCACTGTTCATGATCGGCGAATCGCTGTCGCGACTCTGGTCGCCGGTCGTGATCGGTTTCGATGCGGCGTTGATGGTCGCCGTGATCGGCTTGCTGGTGAATCTGCTGTCCGCCTGGTTGCTACGGGATCAGCATGACCACGGCCACGGCGAGCACGCGCATGACCATTCGCATGAGCATGACCTCGCTTCGGGTGGCAAGGACCTGAATCGGCACGCTGCCTTCATTCATGTGCTGACCGATGCGCTGACGTCGGTGGCTGCGATCATCGCGCTGCTGGGTGGCAAGTTCTTCGGCTGGAGCTGGCTGGACCCAGTGATGGGCATTGTCGGTGCGCTGGTGATCCTCGTCTGGGCGCGCGGCCTGCTGCGGGATACCGGCAAGGCGTTGCTCGATCGGGAAATGGATGATCCGCTGGTGCACAGAGTTAGGGAGGCGCTGCAGGAGGTGCCGGATACCGATGTCACCGATCTGCATCTGTGGCGGGTAGGGCGGGCGCAATACAGCTGCATCCTGAGCCTGGTGACGCATCAGGCGCACACCGCCGACCACTACAAGGCTGCGTTGCAGGACTTTCCGCAGCTGGTGCACATCACCGTGGAAGTGAATCGCTGCGACGAAAGCGCGCACCTTGATCGTCGACAATAGCGCGGCCGAAACACGCGCGCCAAGGCCGTTTGGTCGATTCGTGAAAAAAAGCCGAGTTCAACGGAAAAGTCTTTTGTCTGTCATAACTTTTACGGTATTACCGAATTCAGACCGCCGAACCCTGCGACACAGGTGGCGGCTCCTGGGCAGCCCCGAATCCACCGGCTGCCCTCGTCCGCTCACCTGAATCGCATGGCGGTCACTCTGCAGCGAAGCGCTTTTGGCTCTTCGTTTCTGGCCCCAGAAGAAGGTGATCAGTATGGATGACTACGGCAGACCTCGCGCGACCCAGCCCACGCTCTACGTCCTCGACACGAATGTACTGATCCACGATCCCAATGCTTTGCTGAACTTCCAGGAACATCAGGTCGCCCTCCCGATGACCGTGCTGGAGGAGCTCGATCAACTCAAGACCGGTAAACACAGCGTCGCGGCCGAGTGTCGTCAGGCGATTCGTCTGATCGACAAGCTGCTCGGTGATGCAACGCCGGAAGAGGTCGAGCTCGGCGTACCGATCCAGCGCGGCAAGAGCGGGCCGTCCGGTAGTCTTTCGATCCTCATGAGCAAGCGTGGCGAGCCCAACGCGTTGCCGGAAGATCTGAACGACAACAAGATCATCAACCAGGTGGTCGAGCTGAGCAGACAACGCCCCGACGTGCCTGTGGTACTGGTCACCAAGGACATCAACATGCGCCTGAAGGCGCGTGCCTGTGGCGTAGCGGCAGAGGATTACCATACCGATCAGCTGGTCGATGACGTCGGCCAGCTTTCCCCCGGCTATCACAGCGTCAGCGGCTCGTTCTGGGATCGTGTGAGCAAGGTCGAGACCCACCAGGGCCATGGGCGCACCTGGCATCGCGTGCAACTGACCGACAATCTGCCTGCGGTACACATCAACGAGTTCATCATCGACGAACAGGGCTTCGTCGGCTGGATCAAGGGCATCAAGGCCGATGAGCTGCTGCTGCTCGACCTGCATCAGGAGCCGCTGCTGCATCAGGAAGCCTGGGGCTTGCGACCGCGGGACATTCATCAGGCATTGGCGCTGTTCGCCTTGCTCGACCCGGACATCCATCTGGTCAACCTGTCCGGCGCGGCCGGTTCGGGCAAGACCATTCTTGCGCTGGCTGCAGCCATCGAGCAGACCGTGGTCAGCAAGCGCTACCGGCGCATCATCGCCACCCGCAGCGTACAGGGGCTGGACGAAGACATCGGCTTTCTGCCTGGCACCGAGGCGGAGAAGATGGAGCCTTGGCTGGGTGCGATCACTGATAACCTCGAGGCGCTGCACATGGAGGACGAGAACACCCACGGCAGCATCGACTACATCCTGCAAAAGGTGCCGCTGCAGTTCAAATCGCTGAACTACATTCGCGGGCGCAGTTTCCAGCAGAGCCTGATCCTGATCGATGAATGCCAGAACCTCACGCCGCACCAGATGAAGACCATCATCACCCGTGCGGGCAACGGCTCGAAGGTGATCTGTCTGGGCAACCTGGCGCAGATCGACACGCCATATCTGTCGGCGACCAGTTCGGGCCTTACCTACCTGACCGAGCGCTTCAAGGACTTCTCCCACGGTGTTCACATCACCTTGCAAGGTGTGCCGCGTTCGGTACTGGCCGAGTACGCCGAAGCGCACATGTAGCGGAGAAGCGTGCGGCGATGCCCGGTAGTACCTCTTACGGGGGCGGGTTCATCGCCGACGACTGCGGTAGACTCGTGATTTTCCGATCAGGAGCGCCGAATGCTCACTCATCTCGATTCCCAAGGCCGGGCCAGCATGGTCGACGTCACCGACAAGGTCGTCACCGCGCGTGAGGCTGTGGCCGAGGCGCGTGTCCGCATGCTGCCGCAGACCCTGCAGATGATCCAGCAGGGTGGCCATCCAAAGGGCGATGTCTTCGCCGTGGCGCGCATCGCCGGTATCCAGGCGGCGAAGAAGACCTACGAACTGATTCCCCTGTGTCATCCGCTGCTGCTCACCAGCATCAAGGTCGAGCTGCAGGCGGATAGCGAAGACTGCGTGCTGATCCGCGCGGCCTGCAAGCTGGCCGGGCAGACCGGTGTCGAGATGGAAGCATTGACCGCTGCCAGCGTCGCTGCGCTGACCATCTACGACATGTGCAAGGCTGTGGATCGCGGCATGGTCATCGAAGGCGTGCGCCTGCTGGAAAAACTCGGCGGCAAGAGCGGCCACTGGCAGGTGCAGGCATGATTACCGTCCAGTTCTTTGCCCGTTATCGTGAAACCCTCGGCACCGATGGCGAACGCCTGCAGTGGGATGCTTCGCTCGCCAGCGTGAACGATGTGCGCCAGCGGCTGCTTGCGCAGGGCGGTGTTTGGGACGTGCTTGCCGAGCAGAACCTGATGTGTGCGCGCAATCAGGAACTCTGTGGTCTCGATGAGCCGATCACCGATGGCGATGAAGTCGCGTTCTTTCCCACCGTGACCGGAGGCTGAGCATGGCGGTTCGTGTACAGACGGCAGCGTTCGATCCGGGGGCCGAACTCAATGCGCTGCATGCGGCCAACCTGGGGATTGGAGCGGTCGCAGGGTTTGTCGGTTACGTAAGAGATTTCAATGACGGGCAGGATGTCGCCGGAATGTTTCTCGAACATGCGCCGGGGATGACCGAAAAGGCGCTGGAGAAAATCATCATCGAGGCGGAGCAGCGCTGGCCATTGTTGCGGCTCGACGTGTTGCATCGCGTCGGGCCCCTGGAACCAGGCGAGCCCATCGTCTTCGTCGGTGCGGCGAGCGCCCATCGCGACGCGGCCTTCGATGCCTGTCGCTTCGTGATGGATTATCTGAAGACGCGGGCGCCGTTCTGGAAGAAGGAAACGACGCCGTCCGGGCCGCGTTGGGTGGAAGGCCGCACCAGTGATCAGGCCGCAGCTGAACGATGGCGCGAGAACGGCTGAGCCCTCAATAGAAGGTGATGTACATCTTGAAGGCCAGCGTCGAGAACATGGTGAGCACACCCAGGCCAAGAAGGCCCACGCCCCAGTTCCGGTCTCGGTAGTTGAAGCCTACGCAGAGCAGGATGAAGCCAATGACGATTAGCGACAGTAGCCAGTGCATGCTGTCCATCGATTTCTCCTTGAGTTCCGATCTAGCTACCACTCTAGCCGTTTGAGCTCTTTTGTGGCCTGATTCAGGTCATTGATGGAGGAGGGAGCGGGGCACGGCGAATGCCGTGCCCGATTGACTCAGCGCGAGTGAGGGGGCGGTGCGAGCAGTTCCGCCGGAGGCATTTCGCACTGGATCTTGCGGCCGATCAGCGCTTCGATCGGCGGCAGGGCGAAGGCGTCGTCCTCGCCAGCGAAGCTGATCGACGTGCCACTGGTGCCGGCACGGCCTGTGCGGCCGATGCGGTGCACGTAGTCATCAGGATCTTCCGGTAGCGTGAAGTTGATCACGTGGCTGATGCCGTCGACATGGATACCGCGGCCGGCGACATCGGTCGCCACCAGCACGCGAATCTTGCCTTCGCGGAAGCCTTCCAGCGTGCGAATGCGCTTGTGCTGCGGCACGTCGCCGGACATCTGCGCGGCGCTGATGCCATCCCGGGTCAGGCGCTCTTCGATGCGCCGCACCTCGTCCTTGCGGTTGGCGAAGACCATCACCCGCGTCCAGTCGTTCTGGGTGATCAGGTTGTACAGCAGCTTGTACTTGTCGCTGCCGGCCACGGCGAATACGTGCTGCTCGACGGTGTCGCTGGCAACGTTCTCGGGTTCGATCTCGACGACGGCAGGATTGGTCGTCCACTGCTGCGCCAGATTCATCACGTCATCGGTGAAGGTGGCGGAGAACAGCAGGGTCTGACGCTCGCTCTTGGGTGGCGTCTGCCGGATGATCTGGCGGACCTGCGGGATGAAGCCCATGTCGAGCATGCGGTCGGCTTCGTCCAGCACCATCACTTCGACCATGTCCAGATGCACCTCGCCGCGCTGGTTGAAATCCAGCAGGCGACCGGGCGTGGCAACCAGGATGTCGCAGAACCGCGATTCCAGCAGCTTGAGCTGTTTGTCGAAATCCATGCCGCCGACGAAGCTCATCACGTTCAGGTTGGTGTACTTGGTCAGGTCCAGCGCGTCATTGGCGATCTGCACCACGAGTTCACGGGTCGGCGCGATGATCAGCGCGCGCGGCTCGCCCATGTAGCGATCTTTCGGCGGCGGCGTATCGAGCAGCTGCGTGATGGTGGAAATAAGGAAGGCGGCCGTCTTGCCGGTACCGGTCTGCGCGCGGCCAATGGCGTCTCTGCCGGCAAGGGTATAGCCGAGCACCTGGGCCTGGATCGGTGTGCAGTAGGGGAAACCCAGATCGTGAATCGCATGCATCAGCTCGGGCGCGAGCTTGAAGTCGTGGAAGCGGGTCTTGCCTTCGGCCGGTTCGACCACGAAGTCGTCCAGCTTCCAGGCTGGAGCGGCGGGTTGCGCTGGTTTGCGGCTGCGCTGATGGCGCGGTTTTTCGGCGGAGCGCTCAGCGGGCTGCGGCTTGGGTTGAGTATCGGGTGTCGTTGCTTGCTGCGGGGCCGGGGCGCTGTGTTGGCCCTCGTTGTCGGCGGCGAGCACGCTATCGGCTGTGCTGGCCCGTAGATCCGGGGCCTTGCCAAAGATTTTCTTGAGTGCTTTGAGCACGGTCTTCTCGTCATTTATTAGGAAAGTGTCGCGCGCCAGTGTAATGCAAGACGCATGCATGGCGAAGCCTCGCGCACCGGAAGGCTTGACTTCCAGCCGGACGCACTCGCGCCTCGCTTACGGTTGTGTGGTGCTGCGCGACAGGTCTAGTCCAGGAGAGGCCAGGGGCATGGCCGTGACTGACGCATAGACAGCCGGACCTGGCGCTCGGGAGGCATCTCAGTCAAGCAACGGTGCGAGCCAGTTGCCGATGTCGCGGATTTCCTCCGGGAGCACCTCGTGGCCCATCGGGTACTCGCGCCAAGTGACATTGACGCCGGCGTCGTGCAGGCACTGATAGGCGGCACGGCCCATCGCTGGCGGTACCACATCGTCCCGGCTGCCATGCAGGCATAGCGCCGGATAACGCCGGGCATCTTCGGAAAGCTCGAGGCGTTCGGCAAATGTCGGGGCATAGGTGGACAGTGCGATAACGCCGCCCAGCGGACCCTGCCAGCGCAGAAATGCCGTATGCAGCACCACCGCGCCACCTTGGGAGAAGCCGGCGAGAAAGATGCGTGCCGGATCGATGCCCGCGTCACGCTGCGCTTCGATCAGGGCGATGACCTGTTGTGCCGAGGCCTCGAGTTGCGCGCGATCGATCGCGCGCGCAGGGCTCATCGCCAGGATGTCGTACCAGCTGGGCATGCTCCAGCCGCCGTTGATGGTCACCGGCCGCGTTGGCGCCTGCGGCAGAACGAAGCGAGTGCTATGCAGGCTCTGCTGCAGCGCTTCGGCCACAGGCAGGAAATCATAGCGATCAGCGCCCAGGCCATGCAGCCAGATGATGCATGCATCGGCCACGGCATTGGGTTCGAGGGTCAACGGTTCGCTCATGGATCGGCTCCAGTTGGGGGCAAGTTGCCTCGTCTTGGGGCAATTACGCGCCACTGGCGAGGGAGTAGCGCGAGGTTACCCGCTCGCGCACTTCGATAGAACCCGCGACCTGGCGTATCGGGCTGATTGGCCGGATGAGCTGGTACGCGCCTTGCTAAGTCCAGTTCGACTCAAAAGGGAACGGCCCGCATGAGCGAGCCGAGGCAATGGCACAAAGAACATTGCCGATCATCCACGGACGACTAGACTCAGGTCAGGCTGCGCCGCTTCGCTGCTGCCGGTTACGCATCGAAGGGCATCAGACCCGGACCCGAGAATAAGAAAGCAAACTGGAGGTTTCGATGATTAGGGTGAAATCCACACTGGCTGCGCTGGGTGCAGCGTCACTGCTGGGAATCAGTGGGCTGGCGCAAGCGGGGGCGACCCTCGATGCGGTGCAGAAGAAAGGATTCGTGCAGTGCGGCATCAGTGATGGCCTTCCGGGCTTTTCCTACGCCGACGCAAAGGGGCAATACCTGGGGATCGACGTGGATGTGTGCCGCGCGGTAGCCGCGGCCGTGTTCGGTGACGCCAGCAAGGTCAAGTACAGTCCGTTGACCGCTAAAGAACGCTTCACCGCGCTGCAATCCGGCGAGGTGGACATGCTGTCGCGCAACACCACCTGGACCAGCTCGCGTGATGCGGCGATGGGCCTGAATTTCACCGGCGTGACCTATTACGATGGTCAGGGCTTTCTGGTGAACAAGGAGCTAGGCGTTAAAAGTGCCAAGGAGCTGGATGGCGCGACTGTCTGCATTCAGGCAGGCACGACTACCGAACTCAATCTCTCCGACTATTTCCGCGCCAACAACCTGAAATACACCCCCATCACTTACGACACCTCGGACGAAAGCGCCAAGTCCCTGGAGTCCGGTCGCTGCGACGTGCTGACTTCCGACCAGTCGCAGCTCTACGCCCAGCGCATCAAGCTGGCCAATCCCGATGACTACGTCGTGTTGCCCGAAGTGATATCCAAGGAGCCCCTCGGTCCGGCGGTCCGCCAGGGCGATGAGGAATGGTTCGATATCGTGCGCTGGACCTTGTTTGCCATGCTCAACGCCGAGGAATTGGGCATCACTTCGGCAGATGTCGAAGAAAAGGCCAAGAGTACCAAGAACCCGGACGTAGCCCGTCTTTTGGGTGTCGAGGGGGAATATGGCAAGGACCTGAAGCTGCCGAAGGATTGGGCGGTACAGATCGTCAAGCAGGTCGGTAACTATGGCGAGATCTTCGATCGCAACGTCGGCGCCGGCAGCGAGCTGAAGATCGAGCGTGGCCTCAATGCCCTGTGGAATAACGGCGGCCTGCAGTACGCCCCGCCGGTACGTTGACCAGACGGGGCCGGCTACACCGGCCCCGTTTTCCAAAGGGAGAAGTGCCGCCGGCGCGCACAACGCGCCGGCGGTGCGGTATGAGGACATTCGATGCGAACCATCGACAATCCTAGGCCGGCCGGCGGGTCGTTATTGACCGATCCTCGGGCACGGGCCTGGCTGTTTCAGATTCTGGCTGTAATCACCGTCGTAGCATTCGGCTGGTACCTTTTTCACAATACCCAGACCAACCTTGCCCATCGCGGCATTACCTCCGGCTTTGGTTTCCTCGAGAACGCCGCCGGCTTCGGCATATCCCAGCACCTGATCGACTACAGCGAGAGCGACAGCTACGGTCGCGTCTTCTGGGTCGGGCTGCTCAATACGCTGTTGGTCAGCGTCATCGGGATATTTCTCGCAACGGTGATGGGGTTCATCCTCGGCGTGGGGCGCCTGTCGAGCAACTGGCTGATCCGCCAGCTGGCGACGCTCTACATCGAGATATTCCGCAACATCCCGCCGTTGCTGCTGATCTTCTTCGTCTACTTCGCTGTGATCAGCCCGTTGCCCGGACCGCGCAACAGCCTGAGCCTGTGGGAGGCGGTATTCATCAACAACCGTGGCGTGCAGATGCCTGCACCCAGTGCCGCCGATGGCTTCTGGGCATTCTGGCTGGCATTGCTCGTGGCACTGGTGGCGGTGGTCCTGCTCAATCGCTGGGCTCGGGCGCGTCGGCACGCCACCGGGCAGATGTTTCCGGTGTTATGGACCAGCCTTGGGCTGTTTCTCGCGATTCCGTGGCTGACGACACTTGTCGCGGGAGTGCCTTTCACCTGGGATGTCCCGGAGCTGCAACGCTTCAATATCCGCGGCGGCTGGGTGGTGATCCCTGAGCTGGTATCGATCGTGGTCGCGTTGTCGGTGTACACCGCGGCGTTCATCGGCGAAACCGTGCGTTCAGGCATTCAGTCGGTCAGCCATGGTCAGACCGAGGCCGCTGCTTCGCTTGGGTTGCGCCCAGGACAAGTGCTGCGCCTGGTCATCGTGCCGCAGGCACTGCGGGTGATCGTGCCGCCGCTGACCAGCCAATACCTGAACCTGGCAAAGAACTCGTCGCTCGCTGCTGCCATCGGTTATCCGGACATGGTGTCGCTATTCGCCGGCACGGTGCTCAATCAGACCGGGCAGGCCATCGAAACCATGGCCATCACCATGAGCGTCTATCTAGCCATCAGCATCAGCATTTCGTTGCTGATGAACTGGTACAACAAGCGCATTGCGCTGATCGAGCGGTGAGCGCATGACCATTCATACCTTCAAGCCCGACCTGCCGCCACCGACGATCAGCATCGGTGCGCTCGGCTGGCTACGGGCCAATCTGTTTTCCAGCTGGATCAATACCCTGCTGACGCTGGCGGGGCTTTACCTGCTCTGGTTGATCGTGCCGCCGGTGCTCGAGTGGGCCATCTTCAAGGCCGACTGGACCGGTGAAACCCGCGCCGATTGCAGCCGCGAAGGCGCCTGCTGGGTATTCATCCAGACCCGTTTCGGCCAGTTCATGTATGGCTTCTACCCCACGGAGCTGCGCTGGCGCGTCGATGCGGCAGCCTGGCTGGCGATCATCGGTGCGGCGCCACTGTTCCTGCGACAGATGCCGCACAAGTTGCGCTACGGGCTGGGCTATCTGCTGGTCTACCCGCTGCTGGCCTACTGGCTGCTGCACGGTGGCTTTCTCGGCCTGCAGACGGTGCCGACCAGTCAGTGGGGCGGGCTCATGCTGACGGTGGTGATCGCTGCGGTGGGCATCGCCGGTGCGTTGCCGCTGGGCATCCTGCTGGCGCTCGGGCGGCGCTCGGACATGCCGGCGATTCGCGTGCTCTGCGTGACCTTCATCGAGTTCTGGCGCGGCGTGCCGTTGATCACCGTGCTGTTCATGTCCTCGGTGATGCTGCCGCTGTTCCTGCCCGAAGGCATGAGCCTCGACAAGCTGCTGCGGGCGATGCTGATGGTGGTGTTCTTCGAGGCCGCCTACGTTGCCGAGGTGGTGCGTGGCGGTCTGCAGGCGATCCCCAAGGGGCAGTACGAGGCCGCGGCGGCCATGGGCCTGGGCTATTGGCGCAGCACGCTGCTGGTGATCCTGCCGCAGGCGCTGAAACTGGTGATACCGGGCATCGTCAACACCTTCATTGCCCTGTTCAAGGACACCAGCCTGGTGATCATCATCGGCCTGTTCGACTTCCTCAACAGCATCAAGCGCGCCACCGCGGACCCGGCCTGGCTGGGCATGTCCACCGAGGGTTACGTGTTCGCCGCTCTGGTGTACTGGATGTTCTGTTTCGGCATGTCCCGCTATTCGATGCGCCTGGAGCGCAAGCTGGACACCGGCCACAAGCATTAGGAGTGATATATGAGTGATTCAAACGCGCAGGCCGAGCAGAGCAGCGAGCCGGTCATCCGCATGCAGGGCGTGCACAAATGGTTCGGCCAGTTCCATGTGCTCAAGGACATCAACCTCTCCGTGCGCCAGGGCGAGCGCATCGTCTTGTGCGGGCCTTCCGGCTCCGGCAAGTCGACCACCATTCGCTGCCTCAATCGCCTGGAAGAGCACCAGCAGGGGCGCATCGTCATCAACGGCGTGGAGCTGACCAGCGACCTCAAGCAGATCGAGGCGATCCGCAGCGAAGTCGGTATGGTGTTCCAGCACTTCAACCTGTTCCCGCACCTGACCGTGTTGCAGAACTGCACCCTGGCGCCGATGTGGGTGCGCAAGCTGCCGCGACGGCAGGCCGAGGAAATCGCCATGCATTATCTGGAGCGCGTGCGCATTCCGGAGCAGGCCAACAAGTTTCCCGGCCAGCTTTCCGGTGGCCAGCAGCAGCGCGTGGCGATCGCCCGTGCGCTGTGCATGAAGCCTAAGATCATGCTGTTCGACGAGCCGACCTCGGCCCTTGACCCGGAGATGGTAAAGGAGGTGCTCGACACCATGGTCAGCCTCGCCGAAAGCGGCATGACCATGCTCTGCGTGACCCATGAGATGGGCTTCGCCCGCACCGTGGCGGATCGGGTGATTTTCATGGACAAGGGCGAGATCGTCGAACAGGCCGAGCCAGAGGTGTTCTTTACCAACCCGGTCAATGACAGGACCAAGCTGTTCCTCAGCCAGATCCTGCACTGATCCAAGCCAGGCCAGGCGCGCCGTCGGAGCACGCGGCGCCTGGCTGTGTTCAGCCTTAGCCTCGGCCGCCGTCATGGGCTAGAATACGCGCCCCGACTGCTCCCCCCTCCGAGGCTGTTCCGACGATGTTGATCCTGCGCGGCGCTCCCGCTCTTTCCGCCTTCCGTCATGGCAAGCTCCTGGCACAACTGACCGAGAAGGTCCCCGCTGTCAGCGGGCTGTATGCCGAGTTCGCCCATTTTGCCGAGGTTTCCGGCACGCTCGGCGTGGATGAGCAGAACGTACTGACCCGCTTGCTGAAGTACGGTCCCAGTGTGCCGGTGCAGGAACCTGCCGGGCGGTTGTTCCTGGTGGTACCGCGCTTCGGCACCATCTCGCCGTGGTCGAGCAAGGCCAGCGATATCGCCCACAACTGCGGCCTGGAGAAGATTCAGCGGCTGGAGCGGGGCATCGCCTATTACGTGCAGGGCGAGTTTTCCGACAGCGATGCACAGCTGATTGCCGCGGCGCTGCACGACCGCATGACGCAAATGGTGCTCGCTCGCTTCGAAGAAGCCGCCAACCTGTTCAGCCATGCCGAGCCCAAGCCGCTGACGGCGGTAGACATCCTCGGTGGCGGCCGCGCTGCGCTGGAAAAGGCCAACACCGACCTGGGCCTGGCCCTGGCCGAAGACGAAATCGATTATCTGGTCAGCGCCTTCCAGGGCCTCAAGCGCAATCCGCACGACATCGAATTGATGATGTTCGCGCAGGCCAACTCCGAGCATTGTCGCCACAAGATCTTCAACGCCAGCTGGGACATCGACGGCGAAAGCCAGGACAAGTCGCTGTTCGGCATGATCAAGAACACCTACCAGATGCACAGCGAGAACGTGCTGTCCGCCTACAAGGACAACGCGTCGGTCATCGTCGGCCACATCGCAGGGCGTTTCTTCCCCAATCCTGAGACCCGCCAGTACGGCGCGGTGCAGGAGCCGGTGCATATCCTGATGAAGGTGGAAACCCACAACCACCCGACCGCCATCTCGCCGTTCTCCGGTGCTTCCACCGGCTCCGGTGGCGAGATTCGCGACGAGGGTGCCACCGGCCGCGGCGCCAAGCCAAAGGCCGGTCTGACCGGTTTCACCGTCTCCAACCTGAACATTCCCGGCTTCGAGCAGCCGTGGGAACAGGCCTATGGCAAGCCGGAACGCATCGTCACGCCGCTGGACATCATGATCGAAGGCCCGCTGGGCGGCGCCGCGTTCAACAACGAGTTCGGCCGCCCGGCGCTGACCGGTTACTTCCGTACCTTCGAGCAGTTGGTCAACACGCCGCGCGGCGATGAGGTGCGTGGATATCACAAGCCGATCATGCTCGCCGGCGGCATGGGCAACATCCGTGAAGATCATGTGCAGAAGGCCGAGATAACCGTTGGCGCCAAGCTGATCGTGCTCGGCGGCCCGGCCATGCTGATCGGCCTGGGCGGCGGCGCCGCCTCCTCGGTCGCGACCGGTGCCAGCTCGGCCGATCTGGATTTCGCCTCGGTGCAGCGCGAGAACCCGGAAATGGAGCGCCGCTGCCAGGAGGTCATCGACCGCTGCTGGCAGCTGGGCGACCAGAACCCCATCGCCTTCATCCATGACGTTGGCGCCGGTGGCATCTCCAACGCCTTCCCGGAACTGGTCAACGACGGTGGCCGCGGTGGCCGCTTCGAACTGCGCAACGTGCCCAACGACGAGCCGGGCATGGCCCCGCACGAGATCTGGAGCAACGAGTCCCAGGAGCGTTACGTGCTGGCCGTCAGTGCCGCCGATTTCGAGCGTTTCCAGGCCATCTGCGAACGTGAGCGCTGCCCGTTCGCGGTCGTCGGTGAGGCCACCGAGGAGCCGCAACTGACCGTCACCGACAGCCATTTCGGCAACACTCCGGTGGACATGCCGCTCGAAGTGCTGCTCGGCAAGCCGCCGCGCATGCACCGCAGCGCCAGCCGCGAAGCGGAGCTGGGCGACGATTTCGATGCGTCTGCGGTGGATCTGAACGAAGCTGTTACCCGCGTGTTGCGTCACCCCGCGGTGGCCAGCAAGAGCTTCCTGATCACCATCGGTGACCGCAGCATCACCGGCCAGGTGGCGCGCGATCAGATGGTCGGTCCTTGGCAGGTCCCTGTCGCCGACTGCGCCGTCACGGCTACCAGCTACGATGTTTACACCGGTGAAGCCATGGCGATGGGCGAGCGTACGCCGCTGGCGCTGCTGGATGCCCCGGCGTCGGGCCGCATGGCCATTGGCGAAACGCTGACCAACCTGGCAGCGGCGCGTATCGAGAAGATCTCCGACATCAAGTTGTCCGCCAACTGGATGGCCGCCGCCGGTCACCCCGGCGAAGACGCACGGTTGTACGACACCGTCCGCGCCGTCGGCATGGAACTGTGCCCGCAGCTGGGCCTGACCATTCCGGTGGGCAAGGACTCGATGTCGATGAAAACCCGTTGGAGCGAGGAGGGCGCCGAGAAAAACGTGACCTCGCCGATGTCGCTGGTCGTTTCCGGCTTCGCCCCGGTCACTGATGTCCGCCAGACGCTGACCCCGCAGCTACGCCTGGACAAGGGCGCAACGGACCTGATCCTGATCGACCTGGGTCGCGGGCAAAACCGCATGGGCGCTTCGATTCTTGCGCAGGTTTATGGTCAGCTCGGTCGCCAGGCACCTGACGTCGATGATGCCGAAGACCTGCAGGCATTCTTCGCCGTGGTCCAGGGGCTGAATGCCGATGGTCTGCTGCTGGCTTACCACGACCGTTCCGACGGAGGTCTGCTGACCACAGTCCTGGAAATGGCGTTTGCCGGCCACTGTGGTCTGAATCTGAATCTCGATGGCCTGCTGGAGAGCGCCGCAGATGTCGCACAGATGCTCTTCAACGAGGAGCTTGGTGCGGTGATCCAGGTGCGTCAGGACGACACCGAGATCGTGCTGGCGCAGTTCAGCGCAGCCGGTCTGGGTGACTGTGTCGCGGTCATCGGTCAGCCGGTCAACAATGGCCATGTGTCGATCAGGCACGGCGAGAACGAAGTCTTCGCCGGTGAGCGCCGTCTGCTGCAGCGCCAGTGGGCAGAAACCAGCTATCAGATCCAGCGTCTGCGCGATAACGCCGAGTGCGCCGATCAGGAATTCGACGCGCTGCTCGAAGAGGACAACCCGGGCCTCAGCGCCAAGCTCAGCTTCGACGTGAACGAAGACATCGCTGCGCCCTACATCAAGCGTGGCGTTCGTCCACAGATTGCGGTGCTGCGCGAGCAAGGCGTCAATGGCCAGGTGGAGATGGCGGCGGCGTTCGACCGTGCCGGTTTCGCCGCGGTTGACGTGCACATGAGCGATATCCTTTCCGGGCGTGTCAGCCTCGAGGAATTCAAGGGGCTGGTCGCCTGCGGTGGCTTCTCCTACGGCGACGTGCTCGGCGCCGGTGAAGGCTGGGCCAAGTCGGTTCTGTTCAATGCGCGTGCTCGGGATGGCTTCCAGGCCTTCTTCGAGCGCAAGGACAGCTTCGCTCTCGGCGTGTGCAACGGCTGCCAGATGATGAGCAACCTGCACGAGCTGATCCCGGGCACCGAGAACTGGCCGCACTTCGTGCGCAACCGCTCGGAGCAGTTCGAAGCACGGGTGGCGATGGTCCAGGTGCAGGATTCGCCATCGATCTTCCTGCAGGGCATGGCCGGTTCCCGCCTGCCGATCGCCATCGCCCACGGCGAAGGCCATGCGGAGTTCGAGAGCGAGGAGGCCATGCTGCAGGCGGATCTGTCCGGCACTGTGGCGCTGCGCTTCGTGGATAACCACGGCAAGGTGACCGAGCGTTACCCGGCCAATCCGAACGGCTCGCCGCGTGGCATCACCGGTCTCAGCAGCCGCGACGGCCGCGTGACCATCATGATGCCGCACCCGGAGCGGGTCTTCCGCGCCGTGACCAACTCCTGGCGCCCTGACGAGTGGCAGGAAGACGGTGGCTGGATGCGCATGTTCCGTAACGCGCGGGTCTGGGTCGACTGACCGGCCGGGTCAATCTGGCCACTCCCGAGAGCCCGTCGATAGCATATCGGCGGGCTTTTTCATTTGTGACGAAGGTCTATGAACCGGCAGCGCAAAGCGTCGTCTGAGCTATGACGCGACGCACTATTCGTCGCGCACACGGATGGCAGAATGCCAGTTCGTTCGGCCAGTCGAGGTCGGGCTCATCTGCACGGAGAGGTCGATGTACAAGCTGTGTTTCTATGTTCCAGACAGTCATCTGGAAGCGGTCAAGAAAGCAGTGTTCGCCGCGGGCGCTGGCCGCATCGGCGCATATGACAGTTGCTGCTGGCAGGTGCAGGGGCAGGGGCAGTACCGGCCGCTGGAGGGGAGCCAGCCATTTATCGGGCAAACCGGGCAGGTACAGCACGTTCCCGAGTGGAAGGTCGAAATGGTTGTGGCGGACGAGCTGATTCACGACAGCGTGAAGGCAATGAAGAAAGCCCATCCCTATGAAACGCCAGCGTTCGACGTCTGGCGTTTGTCCGACATGCAGTTCTAGCCAGTTGCTCCGCATGCCTGCCTGTCTTGACGGTTGCGGCGGTCAGGCGGCGCGGGCCGGCATCTGGCCTTACGGGCGGATCTCGATCAGCGTGCCATCTTTCACCAGTGTCCAGATTTCGCGCATGTCGCGGTTGCTCAGCGCGATGCAGCCCTCGGTCCAGTCGAGGGTGTGGAAGAACCACTCCGGATACTCCTCATCCAGCGGCGTGCCGTGAAGCATGATCATGCTCCCTGGCGCTACGCCTTCCTGTTGCGCACGGGCCAGATCGCGGGCGTTGGGGTAGGAGATGTGCATCGACAGGTTGTACTTGTCGCTGGTCTTGCGCCAGTCGATCCAGTAGAAGCCTTCCGGCGTGCGCTTGTCGCCTTCGCGCAGCTTTGCGCCGTTGGGTTGTTTGCCCAGCGAAACGCGATAGCTCTTGAGTGTCTGGCCTGCGCTGACCAGATGGAGTTTGCGCTCCGACTTGATCACCAGCACTTTGTCTATGGGCGACCCGTCCAGGCTGGGCGTCGCATTGGCATGGGAGAACGCGGTAAAGGTGACGCAGAGCAGGGCGAGCAGCCAACGCATCGAGGCTTTCCTTCGAACTTCATCAGACCTGTATGTGCCAGCCGGGCCGGCACACGCTTCAGTCTGCGCGGGCGTGGTCCTGCTGGCGGTTGCGATAGCTTGTCACGGCCTCGTTGCGCACCGGGAAGGTCTGCTGCACCCGGTCGGCGAAGAAGCATTCTAGGGTACGGCCGATGGTCGGAAAAGCCAGCTCGGACCAAGGGATGTCCTGCTGATGAAAGAGCTTCACTTCCAGGCTTTCGTCCCCTGCGCAGAAGTCCAGGTCGACGAGCTGAGCGCGGAAGAACATGTAGACCTGATTGATATGCGGCAGGTCGAACAGGGTATATAGCTGCAGGTCACGCACCCTGGCGCAGGCTTCTTCGAGCGTTTCGCGCTCTGCGGCCTGCTGCATGGTTTCGCCGTTCTCCATGAAGCCGGCCGGCAGGGTCCAGTAGCCCCGGCGCGGCTCGATCGCGCGCCGACAGAGCAGCACGCGATCATCCCAGACAGGTACGCAGCCGGCGACGATTCTCGGGTTCTGATAGTGCACCGTTTGGCAGCTGTCGCAGACGAAGCGCGGTCGGTTGTCGCCGTCCGGTACGCGGACCAGCACCGGATCGCCGCACTGGTTGCAGTATTTCATGGGCGCATTCCTGTTCGTTCCGGGAAATATTGGGCCGTTCACACGGATTGGGCAAGGCGGCAGCACGCCGTTGAGACTGGAGCAAACCTGTCTGGTTCGCAGTTGTAACATCGATATCGTATCGAGGCGTTGGGGCGTCTCGTTTGGCGCTCTCCGGGCCTTGGGCCGTTCCGCCTTTCATGCCATGATGCCGATCAAAGACGAAACGAGAAAGTTCATGCTGGACACAATACTCCACCGGGTGCGCGCTCATTCCCCGCATCTTCTGGAGCCGGAAGGCCGCCTGCCCGAGGCAGCCGTGTTGATGCCGATTACCCGCAGCGAGTCGCCGGAGCTGGTGCTGACGCTCCGTGCCGCCGGGCTTTCCACCCATGGTGGAGAAGTGGCGTTCCCCGGCGGTCGACGCGATCCGGAAGACCGCGATCTGCTGCACACCGCACTGCGTGAGGCCGAGGAAGAGGTAGGCCTGGCGCCAGGCATGGTCGAGGTCGTCGGCCCGCTCAGCAGCCTGGTGTCGGTGCATGGCATCCACGTCACGCCTTATGTCGGCCTGGTTCCGGACTATGTCGAGTACCGCGCCAACGATGCCGAAATCGCCTCGGTGTTCTCCGTGCCGCTGGAATTCTTCTGCGAGGATCCACGCGAGGTCACGCACCGCATCGATTACCAGGGGCATAGCTGGTACATCCCGTCCTACCGCTATGGCGAATACCAGATATGGGGTCTGACCGCGATCATGATCGTCGAGCTGGTCAATGTCATATACGACGCCGGCATTGAAATGCGCCGCGCGCCTGCCGCATTCATCGATCTGTCCGGACGGCGCGAGCCCTGAGCGCCGCCGCAGGGTCGAGCGGCATACCTGTGGCCTGAGTACAACTGACAAGAAGAGGTGTGTCGTGAAATACCGTCTGGGAGAATCGCGGGTCGAAGCGCATCCGCAAAGCTGGGTAGCCCCCAATGCCACGCTGGTCGGCAAGATTCGGCTGGATGCTGGCGCCAGTGTCTGGTTTGGCGCCGTTCTGCGTGGTGACAACGAGCTGATCCACATCGGTGAGAACAGCAACGTGCAAGACGGCAGCGTGATGCACACCGACATGGGGCATCCGTTGACCCTGGGTACTGGCGTCACGGTTGGCCACAACGCCATGTTGCACGGCTGTACGGTCGGTGATTACAGCCTGATCGGCATCAACGCGGTGGTGCTCAACGGCGCGAAGATCGGCAAGCACTGCATCATCGGCGCCAACACCCTGATTGCCGAGGGCAAGGAAATTCCCGATGGCTCACTGGTGGTCGGCTCGCCGGGCAAAGTGGTGCGCGAGCTGAGCGATGAGCAGAAGAAGATGCTCGAAGCCAGTGCCGCTCACTATGTGCATAACGCTCAGCGCTACGCGCGTGAGCTGGAGCGCGATGAGTGATCACCCAGGAAAAGCCGGTCGCATCGCCCTGCGTCAGTCTCTGCGCTCTGGATGAGGACGACCTGTGCGTCGGTTGCCAGCGCAGCGCGGATGAGATCCGCCGCTGGGGGTTGATGGACAACGAGGAGCGGCGCCAGGTGCTCCTGCGCTGCCATGAGAGAGCCCGTCTTGGCGGCCAGCTGATTTAGGGCGCAGCCGCGCCCGGTTCTATCTGAGAGGAATCCCATGCCGCGAATAGGCACCCCATTGTCTTCCGGCGCTACCCGTGTGCTGCTCTGTGGTTGCGGTGAGCTGGGCAAGGAGTTGGTCATCGAGCTGCAGCGGCTCGGCGTGGAGGTGATCGCCGTGGATCGCTATGCCAACGCCCCGGCCATGCAGGTTGCGCACCGCAGTCACGTGGTCGACATGCTCGACGGTGCTGCGCTGCGCGCGGTGATCGAGCAGGAGCGCCCGCATTACATCGTGCCGGAGATCGAGGCCATCGCCACCGCTACCCTGGTCGAGCTGGAGGGTGAAGGCTACACCGTGATACCCACGGCCCGTGCCGCGCAGCTGACGATGAATCGCGAAGGCATTCGTCGCCTGGCTGCAGAGGAGCTGGGCCTGCCGACCTCACCCTATCGCTTTGCGGATTCGCCGGAGGAGTGTCGCTCGGCGGCGATGGCTCTGGGCTTTCCCTGTCTGGTCAAGCCGGTGATGAGCTCGTCCGGCAAGGGGCAGTCGGTGTTGCGCAGCGAAGCCGATATCGATGCCGCCTGGGATTATGCGCAGGCCGGCGGTCGTGCAGGTCGCGGCCGGGTCATCGTCGAGGGCTTCATCGACTTCGATTACGAAATCACTTTGCTGACGGTGCGCCACGCCGGTGGCACGAGTTTCTGCGAGCCGGTCGGCCACCGCCAGGAGAAGGGCGACTATCAGGAGTCGTGGCAGCCGCAGCCGATGGCGCCGGCGGCGATGGCCGAGGCTAAGCGCATCGCATTGGCGGTCACTGAGGCGTTGGGTGGGTGGGGCATCTTTGGTGTCGAGTTGTTCGTCAAGGGCGATCAGGTCTGGTTCTGCGAGATTTCTCCGCGTCCTCACGATACCGGCCTTGTGACACTGGTTTCGCAGGATCTGTCCGAGTTCGCGCTGCATGCACGAGCCATTCTCGGCCTGCCGATTCCGAGTATCCGCCAGATGGGCCCGGCGGCTTCAGCGGTGATCCTGGTAGAAGGCGAATCTACCGAAGTGAGCTTCGGCAATCTCGCTGCTGCGCTTGCAGAACCGGATACCGCGCTGCGTCTGTTCGGCAAGCCCGGTGTCAGCGGCCAGCGGCGCATGGGGGTCGCGCTGGCGCGGGATGTATCCATCGAAGCGGCGAGAGAGAAGGCGTTGCGGGCAGCTGCTGCGGTGAAAGTGGAGCTGTGAGGCCTGTCGAGCCGGCTTGCTGCCGGCTCGGTTACTCGGGTTGTTGCTCGTCCGAGGGGGTATCGTCGATGGTCCAGGCGCGTACGCTTTTCACGCGGTTATCGGCCGCTTGCAGGATTTCCAGGCGGTAGTTGCCGATCTGCAAGCAGATACCGCTATCGGGCATGTGCTCAAGGGCTTCGGTGATGAGCCCATTGAGCGTCTTGGGGCCGTCGCAAGGCAACTTCCACCCCAAGGCGCGGTTTACCTCGCGAATATAGGCGGCGCCATCGATCACCAGTGTGCCGTCGTCCTGCGGGTGAATATCTGGGCTGCGCAGCACGTCCTGATTGCTGAACTCTCCGACGATCTCTTCGAGGATGTCTTCGAGCGTGACGATGCCGCGTACGTCGCCGTATTCGTCGACCACGATGCCGATCCGCCGCTTCTGCTTCTGGAAGTTCAGCAACTGGGTGGAAAGCGGAGTATTTTCCGGCACGAAATAGGGTTCGTTACAGGCTTCGAGCAGGCTTTCCTTGGTCAGCTGGTCATGGCTGAGCAGGCGAGCAATCTGTCGCATGTGGACGATGCCCTCGATCTGGTTGATGTCGTTGCGGAACACCGGCAGACGCGTGTGTGGCGTGGTGCGCAGCTGGCCGATGATCGATTCCAGATCGTCATCGAGATCGATCCCGGTGACCTCGTTACGCGGGATCATGATGTCGTCGACGGTGACCCGCTCCAGATCGAGAATGCCGAGCAGCATGCTCTGCCGATTCAGCGGCAGGTCGGTGCCGGATTCGCGTACGACGCTGCGTAGCTCCTCGGTGGAAAGGCTGTCGTTGCCCTTGTTGGACAGGTCGACGCCAAGCAGTTTGAGCAGCCCGTTGCTTACCCAGCCAAGCATGGCAACCAGCGGATAAAGCACCTTCTGTAGCAGCTTCAGTGGCAGGCTGACCGGGTAGGCGACAATCTCCGGGCGTAGCGCGGCCAGGGTCTTCGGCGTGATTTCGCCGAAGATCAGCAAGATGATGGTCAGGCCGATGGTGGCAATCGCGATCCCTGCTTCGCCCCATAGCTGCATGGCGAGCACGGTGGCGATGGACGAGGCCAGGATGTTGACGAAGTTGTTGCCAACCAGGATGGTGCCCAGCAGGCGATCAGGATGGGCCAGCAGTTCGCTGGCGCGCTGCGCGCCTCGATGACCTTCTTTGGCCTGATGCTTGAGGCGATAGCGGTTGAGGCTCAGCATGCCGGTTTCGGAGCTGGAGAAGAACGCCGAGCACAACAGCAGAAAGACCAGCAGTCCGACCAGAAAGCCGGGGTGTAGATTTTCCACGGGTTAGCCTGTTTGCGTCAGATGTGCAGGATGAATTCGCGGACCAGCTTGCTGCCGAAATACGCCAGCATCAGCAGGCAGAATCCGGCCAGTGTCCAGCGGATGGCCTTGTAGCCGCGCCAGCCAAGCTGGTGGCGCCCCCACAGCAGCAGGCCGAAGACGATCCAGGCAACCACCGAAAGGAGTGTCTTGTGGACCAGATGCTGCGCAAAAAGGTCATCAAGAAACAGCCAGCCGGAAAGCAGGGAAGAGGACAGCAGCAGCCAGCCTGCCCAGAGGAAGCCGAACAGCAGGCTTTCCATCGTTTGCAGGGGCGGGAAGTTGCGGATCAGTCCCGACGGGTGCTTGTGCTTGAGGTGATGATCCTGCAGCAGCAGCAGCAAGGCCTGGAAGACCGCAATGGTCAGCATGCCGTAGGCCAGGATCGACAACAGGATATGCGCGAGTATGCCGGGCTCCTCGGCAATCGCAGGTGCAGTACCGGATGGGGCGAACTGGGCGAAGAGTACCGTCAGACAGCCCAGCGGAAAGAGCAGCAGCAGCAGGTTTTCCACTGGCATCCGATGCAGCGCCAGCAGTATCAGCAGGATGACCGCAGCGGCAATCAGGCTCGAAGCGGTGAAGAAGTCCAGGTGCAGGCCGCTTGGCGACAGCAGTTGGATGAAAAGGCTGATCCCGTGGGCGAGCAGGGCGAGCAGTCCGACTGCCAGCAGCAGACGTCTGTCCGGCACGGCGCGTTGTGCCAGACGCAAACTTTGATAACCCGTGGCGCCGGCATACAGAGCCGCGGCGGCAAGGCTGGGTAGCAGAGGGTGCATAAGTTCCGGTAACGGGCTCGAAAGGTCGTGAGTGTGGCACAAAGACCCGAGGCGCAAAAGCGGCGGTCGGGTTATGGATCGTCACGGCGTGCGATGCGCCTATCCATCCCTGGTTTCAGGTCGCGCGGGAGCTGGCGCTCGGCCAGGTAAATACGAAAAGCCGTGCAGTCGGGGTACCGGCCGGACGCCCGCACCTTCTATAATCTCGCCCTTCAGCACTCCAGCGTGGAATGGCTCATGTTCGAAAACCTAACCGACCGCCTCTCACAAACGCTTCGCCACGTTACCGGCAAGGCGAAGCTGACCGAGGACAACATCAAGGACACACTGCGTGAAGTACGGATGGCGCTGCTCGAGGCCGACGTCGCACTGCCGGTGGTCAAGGAGTTCGTCAATCGGGTCAAGGAGCGCGCTGTTGGCACCGAGGTCTCGAAGAGCCTGACGCCGGGTCAGGCGTTCGTGAAGATCGTTCGCGCCGAGCTGGAAGAGTTGATGGGCGCGGCCAACGAGGACCTGGCGCTGCAGGTCACGCCGCCGGCCGTGGTGCTGATGGCCGGTCTGCAGGGGGCGGGCAAGACCACCACCGTAGGCAAGCTGGCGCGCTTCCTCAAGGAGCGCAAGAAGAAAAGCGTGCTGGTGGTTTCGGCTGACGTCTATCGTCCGGCTGCGATCAAGCAGCTCGAAACCCTGGCCGGCGAAGTGGGTGTGACCTTCTTCCCTTCCGATATCAGCCAGAAGCCGGTGGAGATCGCCCAGGCGGCCATCCGCGAAGCCAAGCTGAAGTTCATCGATGTGGTGCTGGTGGATACCGCCGGTCGTCTGGCCGTCGATGCCGAGATGATGGCCGAGATCCAGGCCGTACACGCCGCTATCAATCCTGCCGAAACGCTGTTCGTGGTCGATGCGATGACGGGCCAGGACGCGGCAAACACCGCCAAGGCGTTCGGCGAAGCACTGCCGCTGACCGGTGTGGTGCTGACCAAGGTGGATGGCGATGCGCGTGGCGGTGCCGCGCTGTCGGTGCGGCACGTGACCGGGAAGCCGATCAAGTTCCTCGGCATGGGCGAGAAGAGTGATGCCCTGGAGCCTTTCCATCCGGATCGGATCGCCTCGCGCATCCTCGGCATGGGCGATGTGCTCAGCCTCATCGAGCAGGCCGAGCAGACCCTTGATCGCGAGAAGGCCGAAAAGCTCACCAAGAAGCTCAAGAAGGGCAAAGGGTTCGATCTCGAGGACTTCCGCGATCAACTGCAGCAGATGAAGAACATGGGTGGCCTCGGTGGCTTGATGGACAAGCTGCCGTCGATCGGTGGCGTCAACCTGTCGCAGATGGGGCACGCTCAGGGCGCAGCCGAGAAGCAGTTCAAGCAGATGGAGGCGATCATCAACTCGATGACGCCTGCCGAACGACGCAATCCAGACATCATCAGCGGCTCGCGCAAGCGCCGTATCGCCATGGGCTCAGGCACCCAGGTTCAGGACATCGGCCGGCTCATCAAGCAGCACAAACAGATGCAGAAGATGATGAAAAAGGTCACCGGCAAAGGCGGCATGACCAAGATGATGCGCGGTATGGGTGGGATGTTCCCAGGCGGCGGTATGCCGAAGTTCTAGAGGGTGGCTTGTCGCGGCGCTGAGCCGCGACGTCATGCGGTCTGCAGCCTGATGCCCGGCATCGCCTCGTTCAGGCTGACGCCTTTAGTAAAAGAGTTTGCAAAATCCCCGGCATTCCTTAAAATGTGCGGCCTTTCGGGCCTAGGCCCATTTTAAGTGTGTGCCTTAAGTAAGTTAGCACCGACTACAGGAACGATGTTCACATGGTAACTATTCGTCTCGCCCGTGGCGGCTCCAAGAAGCGCCCTTTCTACCACCTGACCGTGACCAACAGCCGCAACCCGCGCGATGGTCGCTTCGTCGAGCGCATCGGTTTCTTCAATCCGATCGCCACTGGTGCGGAAGTGAAGCTCTCTGTAAACCAAGAGCGCGCTACTTACTGGCTGAGCCAGGGCGCACAGCCGTCTGAGCGCGTTGCTCAGCTGCTGAAGGAAGCTGCCAAGGCCGCTGCCTGAATCGCATGAACGCAACGTCTGCTCCGGTCGATGACCTGGTTGTCATCGGCAAGATCGTTTCGGTGCATGGCGTGCGCGGTGACGTAAAGGTCTATTCCTTTACCGATCCGATCGACAACCTGCTGGACTATCGACGCTGGACGCTAAGGCGAGGCGACGAAGTGAAGCAGGTCGAGTTGGTCAAGGGGCGCCTCCAGGGGAAGATTCTGGTGGCAACGCTGAAGGGTTTGGATGATCGCGAAGTGGCGCGTACCTACGCCGATTTCGAGATATGCATCCCGCGTAGCGAACTGCCCGCCTTGGACGACGGTGAGTACTACTGGTATCAGCTTCAGGGTTTGAAGGTCATCAATCAGGCTGGGCAGTTGCTTGGTCAGATCGATCACCTGCTCGAAACCGGAGCCAACGACGTGATGGTCTTGAAGCCTTGCGCTGAAAGCCTGGACGATCGCGAGCGTCTGCTGCCTTACACCGATCAATGCGTGTTGAAGATCGATCTGGTAGCGGGCGAGATGCAGGTCGATTGGGACGCGGATTTCTGAACGGCATGTCCGCTTTGCGCGTCGAGGTCATCAGCCTGTTCCCGGATATGTTCGCAGCGATATGTGACTACGGGATTACCAG
This sequence comes from Pseudomonas sp. FeN3W, assembly GCA_030263805.2. Taxonomy (NCBI): domain Bacteria; kingdom Pseudomonadati; phylum Pseudomonadota; class Gammaproteobacteria; order Pseudomonadales; family Pseudomonadaceae; genus Pseudomonas; species Pseudomonas sp. FeN3W. The sequence goes on along the minus strand of CP136010.1, from coordinate 1,595,752 downwards.
TCGTGCGGTCAAGCAGGGGTTGTTGCAGTTGAACTGCTGGAATCCCAGAAGCTACACCGAAGACCGCCACCAGACGGTGGACGACCGTCCGTTCGGCGGTGGTCCCGGCATGGTGATGAAGATCAAACCGCTCGAGCTTGCCTTGGCTGACGCCAAACAGGCTGCGGGCGAGACTGCGAAGGTGATCTACCTGTCGCCGCAGGGGCGTCAGCTGAAACAGGCTGATGTCCGCGAGATGGCAAAAGAGGATGCGCTTATCCTGATTGCCGGTCGCTACGAAGGTATTGATGAGCGCTTCATCGAAGCGCATGTCGATGAGGAATGGTCGATTGGTGACTATGTACTGTCCGGCGGCGAGCTGCCGGCAATGGTCCTGATCGATGCCGTGACCAGGCTGCTTCCGGGTGCCCTGGGTCATGCTGGTTCCGCCGAGGAGGATTCGTTCACCGACGGCCTGCTCGACTGTCCGCACTACACGCGGCCTGAGGTGTATGCGGGTAAATGTGTTCCTGATGTGCTGCTCAGCGGCAATCACGAACACATCCGGCGCTGGCGCTTGCAGCAGTCCCTTGGACGGACCTGGGAGCGACGCGCCGATCTTCTGGATAGCCGCTCGCTTTCTGGAGAAGAACAGAAGCTGCTGGCGGAATACATCCGCCAGCGGGACGATAGTTAACGTATCGATGGCAACCCACAGGGTTGACCTTAGGAGCACAGCATGACCAACAAGATCATTCAGCAGCTCGAAGCCGAGCAGATGAACAAAGAAATCCCGCCGTTCGCACCGGGCGACACCGTTATCGTTCAGGTGAAGGTGAAGGAAGGCGAGCGTCAGCGTCTGCAGGCCTTCGAAGGCGTCGTGATCGGCAAGCGCAACCGCGGCCTGAACAGTGCTTTCACCGTTCGCAAGATTTCCAATGGTGTAGGTGTCGAGCGTACTTTCCAGAGCTACAGCCCTATGGTCGACAGCATCAGCGTCAAGCGTCGCGGTGACGTGCGCAAGGCCAAGCTGTACTATCTCCGCGCGCTGTCCGGCAAGGCCGCCCGCATCAAGGAAAAGCTGGTCTAAGACCGCTGTTCCGCAAAAAAAGCAGCCCGAGGGCTGCTTTTTTCGTTTCTAGGGCTTGCCGATTCCGGCAGAGCGAGACGGTTGCCCTGCGATTGTGCGGCGATCAAATGAAGGGAGAGCGATTCGTTTGCGCTCTGGTCGCATCGGATCGCCTGTGGAAAACTGTTGTACCCGTTCTGATTGAAGCTGTCATGCCCGCACTCGACGATCCCATCATCGACCGTTACCTTGATGCGCTCTGGCTGGAAAAAGGGCTGACGGACAATAGCCGCGAGGCCTACCGCAGCGACCTCGCATTGTTCAACGGCTGGCTGGAGGAGCAGGGTGTTCGTCTCGTCACCGCCGGGCGCGAGATCATTCTGGATCACCTCGCATGGCGTCTGAACAACGGCTACAAGGCGCGCTCCACAGCGCGCTTTCTGTCAGGGTTAAGAGGCTTTTATCGCTACCTGTTGCGCGAGAGCGAGATCGCCGTCGATCCGACCTTGCGCGTGGATCTTCCGCGGCTCGGGCGCCCCTTGCCCAAGGCGTTGTCCGAGGCCGATGTAGAGGCATTGCTGGCTGCGCCGGATACTGGCGAGCCGTTAGGGCTGCGTGATCGCGCCATGCTCGAGGTGCTTTATGCCTGTGGGTTGCGGGTTACCGAGTTGATCAGCCTGACGCTCGAGCAGGTCAGCATGCGCCAGGGCGTCGTGCGAACGTTCGGCAAAGGCAATAAAGAGCGTCTTGTGCCACTTGGCGATGAGGCTTTGCACTGGCTGGAGCGTTATCAGCGCGATGGTCGTGAGCCCTTGCTCTCAGGCAAGGCCAGCGATGTGCTGTTTCCAAGTCAGCGCGGTGATCAGATGACGCGCCAGACCTTCTGGCACCGAATCAAGCTGCACGCGAAGGTCGCCGGTATCGCCACGTCGATTTCACCGCATACCTTGCGCCACGCTTTCGCCACCCATTTGCTGAACCATGGTGCGGATCTGCGTACCGTGCAGATGCTCCTTGGTCATAGCGACCTGTCGACCACTCAGATCTACACCCACATCGCGCGAGCGCGGTTGCAGGAGTTGCATGCGGCGCACCACCCGCGTGGCTAGGTAAAGCGCTGGTGCTAGAGTAGGCCAATGGTCTCAGCGGCGGTCCAGAGAAGCAGCTAGCAGTTTGTACGGCATGGCTATGATAGGCTTTGCGCCTTTCCCGATTGTCGCTGCCAGGAGTTCCCATGGGCGTGATTCGTTTGTTCGCTGCCGCCGTTGCAGGTCTGGCCAGCACTGTTGTAATGGCCGCCGATCCGGATCAGGCAATTCGCCAGTCTTTGCAGAAGATCCAGCCGGACATGCCGATCGAGGCCATTGCCGAGAGCCCGATGCCGGGGGTTTATCAAGTTCAACTGGAAGGTGGGCGGCAGCTGTATGCCAGCGCTGATGGGCAGTTCGTCATCCAGGGCTATCTCTACCAGTTCAAGGATGGTCAGGCCGTCAACCTGACCGAGCAAGCTCAAAGCAAGTCGGTGGCCAAGCAGATCAACTCGATCCCCGCCAGCGAGATGGTGGTGTTTGCGCCCAAGGATCCCAAGACCCATATCACCGTGTTTACCGATACTGACTGCGGCTACTGCCAGAAGCTGCACAGCGAGGTTGCGCAGCTGAATCGTCTCGGTGTCGAGGTTCGCTATGTCGCGTTTCCGCGGCAGGGCATGGGTAGCCATGGGGCCAATACCCTGACCAGCGTATGGTGCGCTAAGGATCGCCAGGACGCCATGAACAAGGCCAAGGCGCGCGAAGAGCTGCCTGCAGCCAGCTGCGAGACACCTATCGCCAAGCAGTATCAGCTTGGCCAGATGATCGGCGTACAGGGCACGCCCGCCATCATTCTCGCCAACGGTCAGATGATTCCCGGCTATCAGCCAGCGGCCCAGCTGGCCGAAGTTGCGCTCGGCGCCGAGTAATGCTGCCGAGGCCATTGGTCCGATTCGTTCGGGCTGATTGCCGATAGTGGAACTGGCTGGCCTGATGCGTTCAAACCCTATGGGTCTGAATGAGGTGGGTCGTGATGAAGCTCGAAGGTTCCTGTCACTGTCAGGCTGTGCGGTTCAGCCTTGAATCCGCGCAGCCGTATCCTTTCATGCGCTGCTACTGTTCGATCTGCCGCAAGACGGCGGGAGGTGGCGGCTACGCGATCAATCTTGGCGGTGATTATCGAAGCCTGCAGGTCGAGGGGCGGGAGCATCTTGGCGTCTACCAGGCGCGTATCACCGATGCCGAGACTGGCGAGGTAAAGATCAGTGATGGTCGCCGTCACTTCTGTCGGCACTGCGCCAGTGCGTTGTGGCTGTGGGATCCGAACTGGCCCGAACTGGTGCATCCTTTTGCATCGGCGATCGACACCGATCTGCCTATCCCGCCGGAGCACACGCATCTGATGCTCGACTCCAAGGCGAGCTGGGTAGAGCCGCAGGTACAGGGACACGATCGCTGTTTTGCCGAATACCCGGACGAATCGCTCGCGCAATGGCATCAGCGGTTGGGGCTTGACGCCGGGGCACGCCCGCCGCAAGGCGAGGCTGATTGACTAAAAGCTGCTCCCTTCGTAATGTGCGACTCTTTTGTCGACCGGCAGGTCCGGTCGTCTCGCTGTGAATGGGGAGTTCAGCTTGAAACCGGTGAAAGTTGGCATCTGTGGGCTGGGGACCGTCGGTGGCGGTACCTTCAATGTGCTCAAACGCAACGCCGAGGAGATTGCCCGCCGTGCCGGGCGCGGAATCGAGGTTGCGCAGATTGCCACCCGGCACCCGAATCCCAAGTGCGATACCGGTACGACAGCCATCACGGCGGACATCTTCGATGTCGTGAACAACCCCGAAATCGACATCGTCGTCGAGCTGATCGGCGGTTATACGCTGGCCAAGGAACTCGTCCTCAAGGCCATCGAGAATGGCAAGCACGTGGTCACCGCCAACAAGGCGCTGATCGCCGTGCACGGCAATGAAATCTTCGCCAAGGCGTGCGAGAAAGGCGTCATCGTCGCCTTCGAAGCCTCGGTCGCGGGTGGTATCCCGGTGATCAAGGCGATTCGTGAAGGATTGGCTGGTAACCGCATCAACTGGCTGGCGGGCATCATCAACGGCACCGGCAACTTCATCCTCACCGAGATGCGTGAAAAGGGCCGCACCTTCGAGGACGTCCTCAAGGAGGCCCAGGAGCTAGGCTACGCCGAGGCCGACCCGACCTTCGACGTCGAGGGCATCGATGCCGCGCACAAGCTGACGATCCTGGCGTCCATCGCTTTCGGGATCCCGCTGCAGTTCGACAAGGCTTATACCGAGGGCATCGCGCGCCTGACCACGGCTGATGTGAATTACGCCGAAGCGCTGGGCTATCGCATCAAGCACCTGGGCGTCGCGCGCCGCACCGATGCTGGCATCGAACTGCGCGTTCACCCGACGCTGATACCGGCCGACCGCCTGATCGCCAACGTCAACGGCGTGATGAACGCCGTCATGGTCAATGGCGATGCCGTCGGCAGCACGCTCTACTACGGTGCCGGTGCCGGCATGGAGCCGACCGCTTCGGCAGTCGTGGCGGACCTCGTGGATGTGACCCGGGCCCTGACCACCGATCCGAACAATCGCGTGCCGCATCTGGCGTTTCAGCCCGACTCGCTGTCCGATCATCCGATTCTGCCGATCAGTGCCTGCGAGAGCGCCTACTACCTGCGCATCCAGGCCAAGGATCATCCGGGCGTGCTGGCTCAGGTGGCGACCATTCTCTCCGAGCGTGGCATCAACATCGAGTCGATCATGCAGAAGGAAGCCGAGGTCCAGGACGGCCTGGTTCCTGTGATTCTGGTGACTCATCGAGTGGTCGAGCAGCGTATCGACGATGCTATCGCTGCGTTGGAAGCCCTTGATGATGTGGCGGACAAGGTCGTGCGCATTCGCGTCGAACAGCTCAATTAACTGAAGCCGGAAGCCGGAAGCCGGAAGCCAGAAGCCAGAACGCTTCAAGCTTCAAGCTTCAAGCTTCAAGCTCAAACCGAAGGTTTGAAAAATGCGCTACATCAGCACTCGCGGCCAGGCACCGGCCCTGAACTTCGAAGACGTCCTGCTGGCCGGCCTGGCCAGCGATGGCGGCCTCTACGTGCCGGAGAACCTGCCACGGTTCACCGTGGAAGAAATTGCCTCCTGGGCCGGCCTGCCGTATCACGAGCTGGCTTTTCGGGTCATGCGCCCGTTCGTTGCCGGCAGCATACCGGACGCCGACTTCAAGCGAATCCTCGAAGAAACCTACGGCGTCTTCGCCCATAGCGCCATCGCCCCGCTGCGTCAGCTGAACGGCAACGAGTGGGTGCTCGAGCTGTTCCACGGCCCGACCCTGGCGTTCAAGGATTTCGCCCTGCAGCTGCTCGGCCGCCTGCTCGATTACGTACTGGCCAAGCGCGGCGAGCGCGTGGTGATCATGGGCGCGACTTCCGGCGATACCGGTTCGGCTGCCATCGAAGGCTGCCGCCGTTGCGAGAACGTCGACATCTTCATCCTGCATCCGCACCAGCGTGTATCGGAAGTACAGCGTCGGCAGATGACTACCATTCTCGGCGACAACATTCACAACATCGCCATCGAAGGCAACTTCGACGACTGCCAGGAGATGGTCAAGGCCAGCTTTGCCGACCAGGGTTTTCTCAAGGGCACCCGTCTGGTGGCGGTCAATTCGATCAACTGGGCGCGGATCATGGCCCAGATCGTCTACTACTTCCACGCTGCACTGCAGCTCGGCGGTCCGGCGCGCTCGGTGGCGTTCTCGGTGCCGACCGGCAATTTCGGCGACATCTTCGCCGGCTATCTGGCGCGCAACATGGGCCTGCCGATCAACCAGCTGATCGTCGCCACCAACCGCAACGACATCCTGCATCGCTTCATGTCCGGCAACCGCTACGACAAGGAAACCCTGCACGCGTCGCTGTCGCCGTCGATGGACATCATGGTCTCGTCGAATTTCGAGCGTCTGCTGTTCGACCTGCATGGCCGCAATGGCAAGGCCGTGGCCGAGTTGCTGGATGGCTTCCGTGCCAGCGGCAAGCTGTCGGTGGAAGAAGAGCGCTGGACTGAAGCGCGCAAGCTGTTCGATTCGCTGGCCGTGGATGACGAGCAGACCTGCGCCACCATCGCCCAGATCTTCAAAGAAACCGGCGAGGTTCTCGATCCACACACGGCCATCGGCGTGCATGCTGCACGCGAATGCCGTCGCAGCCTGAGCATCCCGATGGTGACGCTGGGCACCGCGCATCCGGTGAAATTCCCCGAGGCGGTGGAAAAGGCCGGCGTTGGCAAGGCGCTGGAACTGCCGGCACATTTGACCGATCTCTTCGAGCGCCCAGAGCGCTGCACGGTCCTGGCCAACGAGCTACAAGCCGTGCAGGCCTTCGTCGGGCAGCACGGCAACCGCGGCAAGCCGCTGTAAGCAGCCATCAGCTGCAAGCTACAAGCTGCAAGTGGAAGCCGTCGGGGCCTGCTCTGGCGGCTTTTTCTTATGCGTCCAGTGTGGGTGAAGCTCAAAAGCATCGCCCCCGCGGCGATGCAGGCCGAAGGACTGCTTGGAGCTTGAGGCTTGAAGCTCAAGCCCGGCCGTCGTCATCAATCGGGGCTGATTACGCCAGCGAGGTTGACCGCCTCGAGCTTGTGGCTCAGGTGTCCCCTGAGGATATCCCCCAGGCGTTTCCCGTCCCGGTCGCGCAGTGCTTCGATCATCTCCTCGTGCTCGTTCATCGCCTTGCGCCAGAACGCCTCGTTCATTTCCATGGAATAACGGATTCTTTTGATTCGCTGGCTGAGGTTGTTGTACATCTCGAGCAGGATGGGGTTGCGCGACGCCTGGAGGATGCGCTCGTGAATCTGCTGGTTGGCATGGAAATAGGCCTGCAATTCCTTGCGTTGGTAGTGTCCGACCATCTGCTGGTGGAGCGTGCAGATGCGCTCCAGCTCCTCGTCGTCCAGGTGGCGGCAGGCCGCCTCGCCGGCAAGGCCTTCGAGGGCGGCCATCACGTCGTAGGTGTGCTCGACGTCGCTCAGGGTCAGCAGGCTGACGCGCGCGCCGCGGTTCGGCAGGATCTCCACCAAGCCCTCGGACGTCAGTACCTTCAGCGCTTCGCGTAGCGGCGTCCTGGAGATGCCGAATTTTTCGCAGAGGCGCTTTTCCGAGATTTTCTCCCCCGCCACCAGCGCTCCGTGCTCGATCAGCTCGCGAATCCGATTGGCGGCCTCCAAATAGAGAATCTTGTGCTGGATCTTTTCCACACTGGTTTCCTGCACGGGTAACGTCATATCGGCACCTGCTGGATCATGGGACGGCGAATTGGTTGGGCTGTGCTAGCTTTTGTATTAAGAATTCAAAATAGCGCAAAGCGTCGCTGGCGGAAACTTCCTTGCGATCGTGCGGATCGCTCGACCGCCAATGCGGTGAGCAGGTGCGCAGCACGACGTGGCAGATCATCACACCCAGAAGGAGCCGGACATGGCTGGAAAAGTTTATCGTGCAAGCGTAGTCATTTCCCGTAGTCAGGCGCGCCGCATCCTCGATGCGGCATTCGCCGAAGCGAGGGCCAAGGCGTTGGAACCACTGACGGCATTCGTCATGGACGGTGGCGGCCATCTCATCGCCGCCGAGCGTGAAGACGGTTGTGCGCCGCTGCGCCTGCCGGTGGCCAGAGGCAAGGCATTCGCTGCATTGGGCAATGGTGTCTCCAGCCGAACGGTGGGGGAGCGCAATGATCTTCGTCCGGCTTTTCTTGCATCGGTCGCGGCGGCTTCCGAGGGCAATTTCATTCCCGTGGCCGGCGGCGTACTGATCCTCAACGCCGATGACGAAGTCATTGGCGCGGTGGGGGTCAGCGGCGCCTCATCAGACGAAGATGAGCACGTGGCCATGGTCGGCATCGAGGCGGCTGGCTTCAAGGCCGGCATTCTGCCGGCCTGAGCGAGGCCGTTCGACCATACGCTTACGAGCGCGCTCGTTACCGGACGAGGTGGCGAGCAGCACCATGCCGAACAAGCACCAGCTCAGCCTGAAACGAACCGGTTGACGGCGCGGTCTCGCCCGCAACCGGCCGCCGGGAGGTGTTCGGCATTGTTGTCTACGCGGATGTCCTGTCGGTGTGAACCCGGCCTTTCTCTGCATCGTTCCCGCGTTGCCGCGAGCCGCATCGCTGCGGCAAATATCGGCGGACCCGATGGCGTTCCGTAAGGCAAGACGCCAGCCGCGACGGTCCTGAGCCGTCATCACCTTCTCTTGTGCCCGCACGATGCGAACCTTGCTCTGCGAGAGCAGAAAAATTTTTCCTTTCGAAGTTGGCGCTTGGAAAAAAGCTGAACTACCGTCTGTTTCTGTAAATGAATAATGAATTCATTTTCGGCATGGCTAACCTTGCTTCGTGCACTTTCCAACGCATCTGCTGGTAGCAGGGGCGGCCTGAACGACGGTGAATGCGGTACCACCTCAATAAGAACAAGAGTGGAGGCAGCAGCATGAAAATCTTCAAATCAGCGTTGATCGGGTCACTGTTGGGACTCACCGCGTCGGTGGCGCAGGCCGCGGAGATCCAGATCAAGTTCGGCCACGTCGGTGGTCCGGATTCCCTGTTCGAACTCTCGGTCAACGAATTCGCGCGCATCGCCAACGAAAAGCTCCAGGGCAAGGCCAAGGTGGTGGCTTACGGGTCGAGTCAGCTGGGCAGCGATTCGCAGATGCTCAACAAGCTCAAGCTCGGTTCGCTGGACCTGGCGCTGCCATCCACGGTGATGAGTAGCGTGGCGCCCGAGTTCTCGCTGTTCGAGATGCCGTACTTGATCAGCAACCGGGAACACATGGTGCGGGTGCGCGAGGAAGTGGTCCGCGATGTCATGTACAAGGCCGCCGAGAAGCGTGGCTACACCGTTGTCGGCGTCTGGGAGAACGGCTTCCGGCAGATCACCAACAACGCCCGTCCTATCGTCGTGCCAGCTGACCTGAAGGGGCTCAAGCTGCGCACACCCAATGGCATCTGGCGGGTCGCGATGTTCCAGAGCTACGGCGCCAACCCCGCGCCGATGGCGCTCTCCGAAGCCTTCGTGGCGCTGCAGACGGGGGCGATGGACGGTCAGGAAAATCCCTTGGTGCAGAGTTACTCGCAGCGCTTCCATGAGGTTCAGAAGTATCTCTCCATGTCCAACCATGTCTACACCCCGGCCTTCGTGGTCGCCGGCGCCAGCTGGAAGCGCCTGCCCGAGGATGTGCGCAAGGTGTTGAGCGACGCCGCCAAGGAGGTCGAGGGCTTTGCCCTGGAGCAGGGCCGCATGTTGGACGAGAGCCTGGTGAAGAAGATGGCAGAGGCAGGGATGGAGGTGAACGAGATCGATCAGAAAGCCTTCATCGAGGGCTCCGAAAAGGTCTATGCGAAGTTCGCCGACGAGGTCGAGGGCGGGCAGGCGATGCTGGACAAGGTGACGCAGCTCCGTCAGCTGTAGCCGCACCAATGATCGGCATCGACCGGATTGCCTGTGTTTCAGACCTATCGGAGAACGCTGATGAATGCTCTTACTGCGATCAGAGCCGGCTTTTCGAAATTCCTGGAAATCATCGTCGTCGTCAACGTGGTGGCGCTCACGCTGGTGGTCACTATCGGCTTCGCGTCCCGGCTGGCCGGCACGCCGTTCAGTTGGTACGACGAAGTGGCCTCGGTGGGGCTCGCCTGGCTCACCTATTACAGTGCGGCATTGGCGGCCGCGAAGGGCGCGCATATCGGCTGCCCGAGCGTCATCAATTACTTTCCGCCGACGCTGCGCCTGTTCGTCGCTCTGGTCGCAGAGGTGATCACCATCGGTTTCTTCGTGCTGCTGGCCTATACCGGCGTGCAGGTGGTGCTGATTCTCGAGGGCTCGACGCTGATCAGCCTGACCAGTGTGTCGCTGCAGCTGACCCAGTCCGTCCTGCCGCTTGGCGCGGCGCTGTTCATCATCGCCGAGCTGTTGCGTCTGCCCGAGGTCATCGCCAGTGCCAAGGGCGACGGATTCGTCGATCACGAGCTGGAAGAGGCCGGTATCAAGCTTGCCAAGGCCTGAGTTCCGAAACAGGTACAGAGCGCCCGGCCGGGCGCTCGGGAGAATAAGAAATGACCATCCTCTATATGTTTCTCGGCTTGATCCTGCTGATACTGATCAACGTCCCGGTGGCCATCGCCTTGGGCGTAGTCGGTGCGGTGGCGATCTTCCTGAGCTACGGCGAACTGGCACTCCCCAATATCGGGATGGTCATGTACGACGGCGCCACCAGCTTCCCTCTGATCGCCATTCCGCTGTTCATCCTGGCCGGCGCGATAATGAACGCCTCGAGCATTTCCCGACGCCTGATCGACCTGGCCTCAGCGATGCTCGGATTCATCAAGGGCGGCTTGTCGATGGTGACCATCGGCGCCTCGATCTTCTTCGCGGAAATCTCCGGTTCCGCCGTGGCGGGTGTTTCGGCCATCGGTAGCATCATGATCCCGGCGATGAGGACCAAGGGCTACTCGAAGGAGTTCTCCGCCGCGCTGTCGTCCTCGGCGGCGAGCCTGGCGATCATCCTGCCGCCGTCGATTCCGATGATCCTCTATGCAGTGATGTCCGGCGAATCGGTGGTCAAGATGTTCGTCGCCGGCATATTCCCAGGCCTGCTTGGCGCCTTCGGCCTGGCCTGCATGTGCTATTACCTGGCACGCAAGCACGGCTTTCCTTCGGAGGGGCGCTTCCAGGCCAAGCGCTTATGGGAAGCCTTCAGGGGGGCGATCTGGGCGCTGTCGATCCCGGTGATCATTCTCGGTGGGATTTTCGGCGGCATCGTGACGGCCACCGAAGGCGCCGCGCTGGCGGTGGTGGTGGCGATATTCATCAGCGCCGTGATCTACCGCGAGTTCACCCTGAAAACCTTCTACAAAGCCTGTCTCGATGCCGGTGTGCAGACCGCGGTGGTGATGTTGCTGGTGGCGAGTTCGGCGGTGGTCGGTCTGTACCTGACCGAAACGCAATTGCCGCAGCAGCTGGCTCGCTCGATCGGCGAGCTGACCAGCAACAAATACGTCATCCTGGCGCTGCTCAACGTCATCTTCCTCATCCTTGGGATGTTCCTGCACTCGGCGGCGGCGATCATCCTGGTGGTGCCGATCGTGTTGCCGCTGGTGCTCGCCGTCGGCATCGACCCGATCCACTTCGGCCTGATCGTCACGCTTAACCTGGCCATCGGCCAGCAGACGCCGCCGGTGGCCAGTGTGCTGATCGCCTCCTGTTCCATCGCCAAGGCGGACATCTGGGCCACAACCCGGACCAATCTCTGGTTCCTCGGGGTGCTGGTGCTGATCCTGCTGATCAACACCTACATACCCGCCTTCGCCATGGCGCTGGTAAACCTGATCTACGGCTGACAGCCACGTAACGGAGGCTCGGAACCATGAGCGATACATCCAAGGGGCAGGTCGACTGCCGCATCGAGCAGGGCGTCGCCTGGATCGGTTTCAACCGTCCGCACAGCCGCAACGCCATGACCTGGGACATGTACGACGCCCTGGCCCGATCGCTTCAGGAGGTGGAGAACGATCGGAACATCGTCGCCGTGGTGCTCCACGGTTGCGGCGGCCAGGCGTTCGTCGCCGGCACCGACATCAGGCAGTTCGTCGATTTCGAGGACGGCGACGCGGGTGTGGCTTATGAGCGTGGCATCGACAACGCCATCGCCGGGCTGGAAAGCCTGCGCAAACCCACCATCGCCTTGCTGGAAGGCTTCTGCGTCGGCGGCGGGGCGGCCATCGCCCTGGCCTGCGATTTCCGCTACTGCACGCCGTCGTTGAAGTTCGGCGTGCCGATCGCCGAGACGCTCGGCAACTGCCTGTCGGTGAGCAACGTCGCACGCCTGATGGACCTACTGGGCGTTGCCCGGACCAAGGAAGTGCTCATGGCGGCAAAGCTGATCGAAGCGTCTGAAGCCGCGACCATGGGCCTGGTCAGCGAGGTATTCGAGGCGCAGGTGATCTACCCGGAGGTTGCGCGCAAGGCGCAGGCCTTCGGCGGACGCGCGCCGCTCACCGTGCAGGCTTCCAAGGACCTGATCAACCGGGTGCTCGCGCACCGCCGCGCGGCGGCGGAGAGCGGCGACGACTGGATACGGGCCTGCTACGGCAGCCGCGACTTCAAGGCCGCCGTCGAGCGCTTCGTCAGCAAGACCCCCTTCCAATGGACCGGTGAATGACATCGCCGCCACTGCCTGGAGAACACCCATGCTTGCACTGCAGAACATGAAAGTCCTCGATATTTCCCAGATCATGGCCGGGCCGTACTGCACCATGGTGCTGGGCGACCTGGGCGCCGAGGTAATCAAGGTCGAGAAGGCCAACGGCGGCGACGACAGCCGGCAGATGGGACCCTACGTCAACGGCGAATCCAGCTGCTTCTTCCAGATCAACCGGAACAAGAAAAGCATTTCGCTGAACCTCAAGGACAGCCGTGCCCGGGACATCTTCTATCGCCTGGCCAGCGAGGCCGACGTGATCGTGGAAAATTACCGGCCGGGCGTCACCCAGTCGCTGGAGATCGACTACGAAACGATCAGCCGGATCAATCCCGGCATCATCTACTGTTCGATCTCGGGCTACGGTCAGACCGGGCCGTACCGCAGCAAGGGTGGCTTCGATCTGGTCGCCCAAGGCATGAGCGGCTTGATGTCGATGACCGGCGAGCCGGGCCGCAGCCCGCTGAAGACCGGCATCGCGGTCTACGACATCGGCGGCGGCATCACTGCGGTCTATTCCATTCTGGCCGCCTACATCCATAAGCAGAACACCGGCGAAGGGCAGCACATCGACATCGCCATCAGCGAATGCGGCCTGCCCTGGTTCAGCTGGGAGGCGGCGGCTTATTTCGCCGAAGGCCGGGTGCCGCAGCCCACCGGCTCGCGCCACCGAGTCTCGGCGCCTTATCAGGCGATCAAGGCTCAGGACGGCTATCTGATGCTCGGCTGCGCCAACCAGCGCACCTGGGAACGTCTGTGCCGCGACGTGATCGAGCGCGAAGACCTGTTGGTCGACGCACGCTTCGTGACCAACAGTGACCGTGCGCGCAATGTCGAGGCGCTCGAAGACATTCTCCAGGACATCCTTTCCCGGCAGCCGATCAGGCATTGGCTCGAACGCTGCGACGAGGCCGGCGTGCCGGCCGGGCCGATCAATGACTTCGCCCAGGCCATGCAGGACGAACATTACCTGGCGCGGGACATGGTCCAGGAAGTCGAACATCCGGTTATCGGCACCATGAAGACCATCGGCTTCCCCAGCAAATTCTCCCGTACACCTTCACAGATCCGTCGCCCGGCACCGCTCTTCGCCGAGCATACCGACGAAGTCCTGCAAGGCATTGGGCTGACCGAGGCGGAAATCCTCGGCCTGCGTAGCGAGGGTTGCATTCGCTGAATAGCTTTTTCGCTTTTTATGTGATTTTGAATTCAAAACGCAAAATACAAGAATCGGAGAACCGCCATGCTGAAGCTCGACTTTCATCCATCCGGCCGTCATTTTCTGCAGATTCCCGGCCCGTCGCCGGTGCCGGACCGCATCCTGCGCGCCATGAGCCTGCCGACCATCGACCACCGCGGCCCCGAGTTCGGCGCACTGGGGCTGGAGGTGCTGCGCAAGGTCCGCGAGGTGTTCAAGACCGAACAGCCGGTGGTCATCTACCCGGCCTCCGGCACCGGCGCCTGGGAGGCGGCGCTGGCCAACACTCTCTCGCCGGGCGATCGGGTGCTGATGTTCGAGACCGGCCATTTCGCCACGCTGTGGGAAAAGATGGCGCGCCGGCTGGGGCTCGAACCCGAGTTCCTCGGCCTGCCGGGTTACGAAGGCTGGCGTAACGGCGTGCAGGCCGACATGATCGAGCGGCGCCTGAAGGAGGACAGCAGCCACGCGATCAAGGCGGTCTGCGTGGTGCACAACGAAACCTCCACCGGTGTGACCAGCGACATCGCCGCCGTGCGCCGGGCAATCGATGAGGCGCGGCATCCGGCGCTGTTGCTGGTGGACACCATCTCGGGGTTGGCCTGCGCCGACTACCAGCACGACGGCTGGGGCGTCGACGTGACCATCTCCGGCTCGCAGAAGGGCCTGATGCTGCCGCCGGGCATCAGCTTCAACGCCGTCTCCGACAAGGCCGTCGAGGCCAGCCGCCATGCGCGGCTGCCGAAGAGCTTCTGGGCTTGGGACGAGATCCTGGAGATGAACAAGAGCGGCTACTGGCCGTACACCCCCAACACCAATCTGCTGTACGGCCTGAACGAGGCGCTGGACATGCTCCTCGAGGAGGGCCTGGACCAGGTATTCGCCCGCCACCAGCGCTGGGCGGCTGGCGTGCGCACCGCGGTCGAGTGCTGGGGCCTGGAAGTGCAGTGCCAGGACCCGAGTGTCTACTCGCCGGTGCTGACCGGCGTGGTGATGCCCGAGGGCATCGACGCCGACGCCGTGCGCAGCCTGATCTACAAGCGCTTCGACCTGTCGCTGGGCACCGGTCTGGGCAAGGCCAAGGGCAAGATGTTCCGCATCGGCCACCTGGGCGACTGCAACGACCTGACGCTGATCGCCACCCTTGGCGGTTGCGAGGCCGGGCTCAAACTCTCCGGGGCCGCGCTCGAGGGCAGCGGCGTGCTTGCCGCGCTGGACTATTTCGCGGCGCATCCGCTGGACGGCGCGCGCTGATATTCCCCTCGACCGCTGACATGGGAGGTCATGATGACTTCGTTTACCGAACCCAGAATACCGGCGAGCAAGGTCCCGCTCGATCGCGTGTCCGAGCTGGCGGCGCGCCTGCGGCGCGAGATCGCCGGGGAGGTCTTGTTCGACACGGCGTCGCGCGGCCGCTACGCCACCGACGCCTCGATCTACCAGGTGATGCCGGTGGGCGTCGTCATCCCCCGGCATCAGCACGACCTGCAGGTGGCGCTGGACATCGCTCGCGATGCCAAGGTGCCGCTGCTGGCCCGTGGTGGCGGTACCAGCCAGTGTGGCCAGACCGTGGGCGACGCGCTGGTGGTCGATGCCAGCCGCTGGCTGAATCAGATCGTCGAATTCGACCCGCAGAACCTGACGGTGGTGGTCGAACCGGGCATGGTGCTCGACGACCTGAACCGCTGGCTCAAGCCGCACGGGCTGTGGTTCCCGGTGGACGTCTCGACCTCCGCGCAGTGCACCCTCGGCGGCATGGCCGGCAACAACTCCTGCGGGTCGCGCTCGATCCGCTACGGCAATATGGTGCACAACGTGCTGGGCATCGACGCGCTGCTGGCTGACGGCAGCGAGGCCCGCTTCGGCTTCCTCCACGAACTCGCACAGGGCGACCGGGTTCGCCAGCTCGCCGGCGAAGTACAACGCATCGCCGAGCGCGAGCAGTCGAACATCCGCGAGCACTACCCCAAGGTGCTGCGGCGGGTCGGCGGCTACAACCTCGACCTGTTCGACTGCCAGAACCCGCGGCCCTACGACCCCGACGGGCAGGTCAACCTGGCGCACCTGTTGGTCGGCTCCGAGGGCACCCTCGGCGTGACCCGGCGGATCAGGCTCCGGCTCGCGCCGCTGCCACGGCACAAGGTGCTGGGGGTGGTGAATTTCCCCACCTTCTACCAATCGATGGACCTGACCCAGCACATCGTCAAGCTCGACCCCACCGCAGTCGAGCTGGTTGATCGCACCATGATCGAGCTGTCGCTGGAAAACCCGGCTTTCCGCCCGGTGATCGAAAAAGCCCTGATCGGCCAGCCGGACGCGCTGCTGCTGGTCGAGTTCGCCGGCGAGGACGAAGGTGAGCTGCGCCGACAGCTGGACGGCTTGAGCGAGCTGATGGCCGACCTCGGGCTGCCGGGCAGCGTCGTCAGCATGATCGAAGGGGCCGAGCAGACGGCATTGTGGAACGTGCGCAAGGCCGGCCTGAACATCATGATGAGCATGAAGGGCGACGGTAAGCCGGTGTCCTTCATTGAAGACTGCGCGGTGCCGCTGGAGCACCTCGCCGAATACACCGCCAAGCTCACCGAGGTGTTCCACAAACACGGCACCGAGGGCACCTGGTACGCCCACGCCAGCGTCGGCACCCTGCACGTGCGGCCGATCCTCGACATGCGTCGCGATGGCTCGGAGAAGATGCGGGCCATCGCCGAGGAGGCGTCCGAGCTGGTGCGCGCGTACAAGGGGGCGTTTTCCGGCGAACACGGTGACGGCCTCTGTCGCGGCGAGTGGGTGGCTTGGCAGTTCGGCCCGCAGCTCAACGCCGCGTTCAGGGAGATCAAGCAACTGTTCGACCCGGACAACCTGCTCAACCCCGGCAAGATCGTCGACACGCCACGAATGGACGATCACAGCTATTTCCGCTTCCCCAGGAGCTACCGGCCGATCCCGGTCACGCCGGTGCTCGACTGGTCGGACTGGGACGTGCTGCGCGACCCGCTCACCGGCAAGCAGAGCCGGCCGGGCAGCGCCGGCGATCCCACCGGCGGGCTGATCAAGGCCGTGGAGATGTGCAACAACAACGGTCACTGCCGCAAGTTCGACGCTGGCACCATGTGCCCCAGCTACCGCGCCACGCGCAACGAGCAGCACCTGACCCGCGGCCGTGCCAACACCCTGCGCCTGGCGCTGTCCGGACAGCTCGGCAGCGAAGGGCTGGCCAGTGAAGACGTGAAGGCGGCGCTGGATCTGTGCGTGTCCTGCAAGGGCTGCAAGCGCGAGTGCCCGACCGGCGTCGACATGGCCAAGATGAAGATCGAGGCGCGCGCCGCCTGGGCGAAGAACAACCCGTTGCCACTACGCGAGCGGCTGGTGGCGGAGATGCCGCGTTATGCGCCCTACGCGCGCCGTCTGGCCGGCCTGACCGCCGTCGTCGAGCGCATGTCGCCGCTGTCGCGCTGGCTCAAGCGCAGGCTCGGTCTGGCCGAGCAGCGTGCGCTGCCGCGTTTCGACGGCGACTTCCTGGCGAGCGCCAGCGCCAGCCCTGCGACGTCCACCCGGGAAGTGCTGCTGTTCGTCGACACCTTCAACAACTATATGGAGCCGGAAAACGCGCGGGCCGCGCGGAGGGTCCTGGAAGCGGCCGGCTATCGGGTGCACTTCAACCGGGCGCCGCAGCAGCGGCCGCTGTGCTGCGGGCGCACGTACCTGGCCTCGGGCCAGGTCGACAAGGCCAAGGCCGAGGCGCGGCGCACCCTCGATCACCTGCTGCCATTCGTCGAGCGCGGGGTGATCATCGTCGGGCTGGAGCCCTCGTGCCTGCTGACCCTGCGCGACGAGTTCCTGCGCTACGGCTACGGCGAAGAGGCCAGGGCGCTGGCCAGGGCTTCCCTGCTGTTCGAGGAGTTCCTGGTCAGGGAGCGCGATGCCGGGCGCATGCTGCTCGCGCTCAAACCCCTGGAGACGCCGCGGGTGCTGCTGCACGGCCACTGCCACCAGAAAGCGTTCGACGCGCTGCGGCCGGTGGAGCAGGTGCTGCGCTGGATACCGGATCTGGAGGTCAAGACCCTTGAAACCTCCTGCTGCGGCATGGCCGGCAGTTTCGGCTACGAGCGCGAGCACTACGAGGCCTCGATGCAGATGGCGGAGCTGGCGCTGCTACCGGCGGTCCGCCAGGCCAAGGCGGGCGACCTGGTGGTCGCCGACGGCACCAGTTGCCGGCACCAGATCCACGACGGTGCCCAGCGTACGGCGTTGCACGTGGCGAGGGTGCTGGAACGGGCGCTGGCGTGATACGACCGCTGGCTGGGCCCACGCATCGGTGCGTGGGCCCAGCCAGCGGGAACATTCAGCAGGCTCTTGAAAACGTAGGCGAGACAGGACAAAAACAGTCGTAAAAGCGGAGTTCAGCTGCTGTCAAAGGAGCATTTTTGAGACTGTTTTTAATGCCGCACTGTCACGCAGACAGTTTCCCAACGCTCTGCTAGTCGTCGAACTCTTCCCAGCCGCCCATTTCCCGCCAACGATTGACGATGCCGCAGAACAGCTCGGCGGTTTTCTCGGTGTCGTAGCGGGCCGAATGCGCCTCGCGGCCGTCGAAGTCGATCCCGGCGGCCTGGCAGGCCTTGGCCAGCACGGTCTGACCGTAGGCAAGGCCAGCCAGGGTGGCGGTGTCGAAGCTGGAGAAGGGGTGGAATGGGTTGCGCTTGATCTCGCAACGAGCGATGGCTGCGTTGAGAAAGCCCAGGTCGAAGCTGCTGTTATGACCGACCAGAATCGCGCGCTTGCAGCCGGCGGATTTCACCGCTTTGCGCACGCTGCGAAAGATATCGGTCAGGGCCTGCGATTCGGGCACGGCCATGCGCAGCGGATGGTCGAGCTTGATGCCGGTGAACTCCAGCGCGGCTGCCTCGATGTTGGCGCCAGCGAAAGGCTCCACGCGGTAGAACATCGTGTCCTGCGGATACAGCAGCCCTTGCTCGTCCATGCCGATGGTCACTGCCGCAATTTCCAGCAGCGCATCCGTTGCGCTGTTGAAGCCGCCGCACTCGACATCGATCACCACTGGCAGGAAGCCACGGAAACGACGCGCCATCGGCGAGCGGGGCTTGCCCGGCAGGTGCTCCTCGAGCTCGTCTTCGAAGTGTTCTTCGCTCATGCGTCCGCCTCCAGACGCCAGTGCAGTCGTTCCCCGGCACGCAGCGGCACGACGACCTGATCAGCGAATGGCAGATTGGCCGGCACGTTCCATTCCTCGCGCACCAGGGTGATCTGCGTGGTGTTGCGCGGCAGCCCGTAGAAATCCGGACCGAAGTGACTGGCAAAGGATTCCAACTTGTCCAGCGCCTGCCGCTGTTCGAAGGCTTCGGCATACAACTCGATGGCCGCATGCGCGGTATAGCAGCCAGCGCAACCACAGGCCGCTTCCTTGGCGTGCTGTGCATGGGGTGCCGAGTCGGTACCGAGGAAGAACTTCGGGCTGCCGCTGGTGGCGGCATCCAGCAAGGCTTCCTGGTGAACGTTGCGTTTGAGCACCGGCAGGCAGAACAGATGCGGACGAATGCCGCCGACCAGCATGTGGTTGCGGTTGTACAGCAGGTGGTGCGCGGTGATGGTAGCGCCGACGTTGGCGCCTGCCGCTTGGACGAACTGCACGGCGTCACGGGTCGTGATGTGCTCGAACACCACTTTCAGCGTCGGGAAGCGCGCGGTGACGCGACTCAACTGCTCGTCGATGAAGTGCTTCTCGCGATCGAAGATATCGATCTCGCTGCGCGTGACCTCGCCGTGGACCAGCAAAGGCAGGCCGACTTCGGCCATGGTTTCCAGCACGCCGAAGATGTTGTCGATCGCGGTCACGCCGGACGCGGAATTGGTGGTCGCGCCGGCTGGATAGAGCTTGGCGGCATGTACGAAGCCGCTGGCCTTGGCCTGGCGGATATCGTCGGCACTGGTGCTGTCGGTGAGATAGAGCACCATCAATGGTGTGAAATCACTGCCGGCCGGCCGAGCCGCCAAGATGCGCTGGCGATAAGCTTCGGCCTCATCGGCATTGCGTACCGGTGGCACCAGGTTCGGCATGATGATGGCGCGGGCGAACTGGCGGGCAGCATCCGCGACGGTGTGAGGCAGGGCGGCGCCGTCGCGCAAGTGGATGTGCCAGTCGTCGGGGCGCAGCAGGGTGAGTCGGTCGGACATGCAGGGGTTTCCAGGCGGGTGAAACGTGCGTGAATGCTACCGGAAAAGCCCGGAGACGGCATCTTGCCTTCGTCTGCCGGGCTTGAGCACTGGCCGTGCCACGCTCAAGTTTGCCGGTCGGGCACCGATACCTAGGAGGAATACGCATCCTCTCGGAGTTCATCGTGCGCCTGCGCCCTCTCGTACTGTTGTGCCTGCTCGCTTCACCGGCCAACGCCCTGACATTCCAGACTCGGCTGGAACGGGTGCAATGGCAGGTGGAGGGGGATCAGTTCGAGTGCCGGCTGACCCAGCCCATCGCCGGTTTCGGCAGCGGCGAGTTCGTCCGGCGCGCCGGCGAGCAGGCGGTCTTTCGTCTGCACTCGCCGGAGCGCTGGCTTGGTGCGGGCTCGGCGACCCTGCTTGCCGCAGCGGCGCCTTGGCAACCGTCGCGCAGTGATATCAATCTCGGCGTGGTCACCGTGAGTGGTGGCGATATTCCGTTCAACAGCACCCAGCTACAGGCCGGGCGCCTGCTCAGCGGTCTGCTCGAAGGGCGTAGTCCGGTGGTGCGGCATCGCACCATGCAAGGCGGCGATACGCTGGAGATTCGCCTGTTGCCGGCGCGCTTCGGTAAGGCTTACGAGGACTACCGTGCCTGTACGGCCAAGCTGCTGCCGGTCAATTTCGATCAGGTGCGCCAGTCGCAGATCGGTTTCCCGAGCAGCGACGTGGTGCTGGACGCCCAGGGGCGCGCCAGGCTCGATATCGTCCTGCAGTACATGCGTGCCGATCCCAGCGTGAACCGCATCGAACTGGACGGACATTCGGACAACAGCGGCAACCGTCTGCTCAATCGGGATCTGTCGCGCCGTCGCGCATTGGCGGTACAGGAGTACCTGGTCGCCAACGGCATACCGGTGGAGCGGATCACCCTGCGCTTCCATGGCGAACGCTATCCGCTGGTGACCAACAGCAGCGAGGCCAATCGCGCGAAGAATCGGCGTGTCACCTTGCGCCTGGCGCGCGAAGCGGCGCCACCCGCGTCCTCGGTTGCCGCCGCCCCGTCGTCTTGAATGCAGCCCAGGCGGTGCGCCCCTGTAAAAGCCAGCCCATGACCGGTAGAATCGCAAGCTTTCCGTACAACCCGTGGAGCTGATGGCATGGCGGACGTTAAGAAGGTAGTTCTGGCCTATTCCGGTGGCCTGGACACCTCGGTGATTCTGAAGTGGCTGCAAGACACCTATAGCTGTGAAGTGGTGACCTTCACCGCCGACCTCGGCCAGGGCGAAGAAGTCGAGCCAGCGCGCACCAAGGCACAGGCTCTGGGCGTCAAGGAAATCTACATCGACGACCTGCGCGAAGAGTTCGTACGCGACTTCGTCTTCCCCATGTTCCGCGCCAACACTGTCTACGAAGGCGAGTACCTGCTGGGTACCTCCATCGCTCGTCCGCTGATCGCCAAGCGCCTGATCGAAATCGCCAATGAAACCGGCGCCGATGCCATCTCTCACGGTGCCACCGGCAAGGGTAACGACCAGGTGCGTTTCGAACTGGGCGCCTATGCACTCAAGCCGGGCGTGAAAGTGATCGCCCCCTGGCGCGAGTGGGATCTGCTGTCGCGCGAGAAGCTGATGGACTACGCCGAGAAGCACGCCATCCCGATCGAGCGCCACGGCAAGAAGAAGTCGCCTTACTCCATGGATGCCAACCTGCTGCACATCTCCTACGAGGGCGGCGTGCTGGAAGACACCTGGACCGAGCACGAAGAAGACATGTGGCGCTGGACCAAGTCGCCGGAAGCCGCGCCGGACACCCCCACCTACCTCGAGCTGACCTATCGCAAGGGCGATATCGTCGCCATCGACGGCAAGGACATGACACCGGCTCAGGTGCTGACCGAGCTGAACCGCATCGGCGGTGAAAACGGCATCGGCCGCCTGGACATCGTCGAGAACCGTTATGTCGGCATGAAGTCCCGCGGCTGCTACGAGACCCCCGGCGGCACCATCATGCTCAAAGCCCACCGCGCCATCGAGTCGATCACCCTTGACCGCGAAGTCGCGCATCTGAAAGACGAGCTGATGCCCAAGTACGCCAGTCTGATCTACAACGGCTACTGGTGGAGCCCCGAGCGCAGCATGCTGCAGCAGATGATCGATGCCTCTCAGGTCAACGTGAACGGCGTGGTACGCCTGAAACTGTACAAGGGCAATGTCATCGTCGTCGGCCGCAAGTCCGACGATTCGCTGTTCGACGCCAACATCGCCACTTTCGAAGAGGATGGCGGCGCCTACAATCAGGCGGACGCTGGCGGCTTCATCAAGCTCAACGCGCTGCGCATGCGCATCGCTGCCGGCAAGGGCCGCACCCAGTTCTGATAAGCTGGCGCGCCTGAGCCCATCGACCCCGGCCATGTGCCGGGGTTGTACTTTCTGCACTGCCACAAGCGCTGCCGAACGAGGAGACCTGAATCATGAGACTGCTGCATACCATGCTGCGTGTCGGCGATATGGAGAAGTCCATCGCCTTCTACACCGAAGTGCTGGGCATGACCCTGCTGCGCCGCAAGGACTATCCGGAGGGCAAGTTCACCCTGGCCTTCGTCGGCTACGGCGACGAGGCGCACAACAGCGTCATCGAGCTGACTCACAACTGGGGCGTGGACAGCTACCAGCTGGGCGACGGCTACGGCCACATCGCTCTCGAAGTGGAGGATGTCTACAAGGCCTGCGAGGACATCCGCTCCCGCGGCGGCAAGATCACCCGCGAGCCGGGGCCGATGATGCACGGGTCGAGCATTCTGGCCTTCGTCGAAGACCCGGATGGCTACAAGATCGAACTCTTGTCGCCGAAGCGCGCCGACTGATCGGCAGAGATGAAAAAGCCCCTTTCGGGGCTTTTTCTTTTACAGATCGAAGTCGAAGTCGTTCAACTGTTTCTGCAGGCGGCGTTCCTCCAGCAGGTTGTCGATGATTCGGCGCTTGGTCAGATTGGTCTTGGCGACCTCGACAGGAGCTTCGCTGCTCTCATCGTCATCTTCGGCGATGAAATCGTCTTCGATCTGAATGTCTTCTTTCTCGGCCACTTGTTCACTCCAAGGCTACGGGGCGCTCTTGGCGCACCTTATAGCCGCAAATTTGAAGCCGGTAAAAAAGTTTTTTTCAATCGCGGTGCGAGCTTTTCACTAGCGCGCTCAATCGTCGGAAGTCTTGTGCTTGTATTCGCAAAGATCCTCGATCCGACAGCTGCCGCATAGCGGTTTGCGCGCCTTGCAGACATAGCGTCCGTGCAGGATCAGCCAATGGTGTGCATCGAGCAGATAATCCTTCGGTACGAAGCGGATCAGCTTGCGCTCGACCTCCAGAACATTCTTGCCCGGGGCGATGCCGGTGCGGTTGCTGACCCGGAAAATGTGCGTGTCCACCGCCATGGTGAATTGGCGGAACGCCGTGTTCAGCACCACGTTGGCGGTTTTGCGACCCACCCCGGGAAGGGCCTCCAGATCCTCGCGATTGTCCGGCACCTGGCTGCCATGCTTTTCGATCAGGATTCGGCAGGTCTCGATGACGTTCTTCGCCTTGCTCGGATACAGGCCGATGGTGCGGATGTATTCGCATAGGCCGTCGTAGCCGAGGGCGTAGATCGCCTCCGGGGTGTTGGCCACGGGGTAGAGCCGTGCAGTGGCCTTGTTCACGCCGACATCGGTGGCCTGGGCCGAGAGGATCACGGCGATCAGCAGTTCGAAGGGTGTGCTGTAGGCTAGCTCGGTCTTCGGTTCGGGATTGTCTTCATGCAGGCGGCGGAAGATCTCCCGACGTTTTTCGGCATTCATCGGAACGGGCTCACTCGATCACGCCGGTCACGCGTACACGGCGGCTGGCAGCCGGCGCGGCGGGTTGGGTGGCGCGGGCGCGTTCGGCGAGCTGTTGGTCGATCCGGTTCTTCAGCGCAATCAGCAGGCCGAGCACGATGAAGGCCCCTGGCGGCAGTATCGCCAACAGGAAGCCCTTGTAGTCGCTGAACAGTGTGATCTGCCAGTCAGTGGCGACTGGGCCGAACAGCAGGTGCATGTTGGCAAACAGTGTGCCGGTGCCGAACAGTTCGCGCAGGCCGCCGAGCACCAGCAGAACCAGACAGAAGCCGACGCCCATGACCAGGCCGTCGAAGCCGGCGATCAGCGGGTTGTGCTTGGCGGCGAAACCGTCGGCGCGACCAAGGATGACGCAGTTGGTGGTGATCAGTGGGATGAAGATGCCGAGAATCTGGTACAGCTCGTAGGTGAAGGCCTGCATCAGCAGCTCGATGCAGGTGGTCAGCGCGGCGATGATCATCACGAACGCCGGCAGGCGCACGGCGGTGTTGACCACGCCGCGCACCAGCGATACGCCGATGTTCGAGCAGGTCAGCACCAGCATCGTCGCGAGGCCGAGGCCGAGTGCGTTGACCGCCGAGTTGCTGACGCCGAGCAGCGGACAGAGTCCGAGCAGCTGTACCAGCGCCGGGTTGTTCTTCCACAGTCCGTTGACGGTCAATTCACGATAGCTGGGTGCGCTCATGGCTGATCCCCTTGCGGCTCGGCTTCAGGCTCGTTGGTTTGCAGCTCGTCGCGGGTGGCGGCACTGCCGGCGCGTGAGTGGACGGTGGCTTCGGCGGGCTCGGTGCGGCTTTCCAAGGCGTCGCCAGCGGCTTCGGTCGTCGCGCCGCCGGTTGTCAGCAGCTCGGCCTTGTGCGCATCGAAGTACTGCAAGGCGCGGTGCACGGCGCCGACCACGGCGCGGGGGGTGATGGTGGCGCCGGCGAACTGGTCGAACTCGCCGCGGTCCTTCTTCACTGCCCAGCCCTCAGCCTCGGGATTGCTCAGCGATTTGTCTTCGAAGCTGCGAATCCACGGACTTTTCGCCAGTTCGATCTTGTCGCCCAGGCCTGGCGTTTCACGATGGCCGATGACCCGGACACCGGCGACCCGGCCGTCGGCGTGAATGCCCACCAGCAGGTGAATCGCGCCGCTGTACCCGTCTGGAGCGATGGCCTGGAGGATCACGGCGCTCGGCCGGCCATCCTTGATCGCGACATAAGCGGGCAGCGGGCTCTTGTTGCCGAGCAAGCGGTCCTGGATCAATACGCTGTCGTCGAGCAGGTGATTGTCATAACTGCCTGCAGGCAGAATTTCACCCAGTGCGCGAACCTGTGCGGCGCGTTCGGCGGCCTGAATGCGTTCGGCGGTTCCCTGCTGAAGCAGCGTCACCGCGCCTACGGTGACGATTGCGAACAGGCCCAGCACCGCGGCGTTCTTCAGCATGGAACGGCTGATTTCCGGAAGCATCATGTCATTCGCCCAGCTTGAAGCCGCGCTCGGCCTTGCGGTGGCCGTAGGTGCGCGGGCGGGTGTAGTAATCGATGGTTGGGGCGGCGAGGTTCATCAGCAATACGCCGAAGGCCACGCCATCCGGATAGCCGCCCCAGGCGCGGATGACGTAGACCAGCACACCGACGCCGGCGCCGAAAATCAAACGTCCGCGTGGGCTGGTGGCGCTGCTGACGGGGTCGGTGACGATAAAGAAGGCGCCGAGCATGGTGGCGCCGCTGAGTAGATGAAACAGCGGTGAGCCGTTGCTATCGGAACCCGAGCCGTTCCAGAACAGCAGGCTCATCAGCATGAGCGTGCCAAGCATGCCGACCGGCGCGTGCCAACTGAATAGCCGCTTGTGCAGCAGGAACAGGCCGCCGGCAAGAAACGCCAGGTTCGCCACTTCCGAGCCGATGCCGCCGAAGTGGCCGAAGGCCGGGTTGCGCCAGAGTTCGTCGATGGTCAGGCTCTTGTTCACCTTGAGCACATCGAGGGCGGTGGCCTGGGTCCAGCCGTCGGGGAGCGAGGCGATGCCGAGGATATGCTGCAGCCCGGCGCTCAGCCCGACGCTGTGCGGCACCGGCCAGGTGGTCATTTCGACCGGGAAGGAAATCAGCACCACCACGTAGCCGATCATTGCCGGGTTGAAGGGGTTCTGGCCGAGGCCGCCATAGAGCTGTTTGCCGAAGACCACCGCGCAGCCAGTGGCAATCAGTGTCAGCCACCAGGGTGAGTAGGGCGGTAGCGCGAGGGCCAGCAACACCGCGGTAACCAGCACGCTGCCATCGCGCAGAAAGAAGCCTACCGGACGCTGGCGCAGCTTCAGAATCGCTGCCTCGAAACCAAGAGCGGCCGCGCAGGCCCAGGCCATGTTGATCAACGTACCGGCGCCGTAAAGCCAGGTCAGCACGATCACGCCGGGCAGAGTAGCCGCGAGCACCAGCAGCATGACGCGCTGGGTACGGCTGGGGCCCTTGGCATGGGGCGAAGTGATGCGGGGCAGGGCCATTGGCTCTCCGGTTCTAGCGTGTTGACTGGGTGCAGGCTGGGGAGCCTACGCCTTGTATCCGTTCTTTGCTGGGGTTCATCCAGGCGACTGCTGCTGCCGTGTCGGGCCGTGGGTTATGCGTCCTGATATTCCGCCATCTGGCGTTCCGCTTCGTTCAGCCGTGCGCGGGCAGCGTCTATTGCAGCGGGCTCTGCGTTCTCGTCGCGCTCAAGCTTGCGCAGATCGGCTCTGGCAAAGGCAAGCTCGGTCTTGAGCGCTCGCTGGCGATCA
Source organism: Pseudomonas sp. FeN3W (assembly GCA_030263805.2). NCBI lineage: Bacteria > Pseudomonadati > Pseudomonadota > Gammaproteobacteria > Pseudomonadales > Pseudomonadaceae > Pseudomonas > Pseudomonas sp. FeN3W. The sequence goes on along the minus strand of CP136010.1, from coordinate 1,569,409 downwards.
TCGACGCCCGGCTTGCTGGTCCGTACCAGCTCGGGCGCAGGTTTTTGCGAGGCATCCTCGGCGGCGTGCAGCGCCTGCTCCGCTGTGCTCAGCGCATCACGCAGACGGCTGAGCTCCGGTTCGCCGCTGCCAGCTTTCTCGGCCTTCTTGAGTTCGGCGCGCTTCATCGCCAGTTCGATCTTGGCTTTCTTCAGCGCCTCGTCAGCGGCTGGCTTAGCGGCGGGCGCTGCGCTCTGCGCGGCACTGAGTGTCTGCTCTGCCTCGTGCTGCTGCTGACGTAGGCGGGCGAGTTCGGCTTGCTGATCGTCGTCCGGTGCTTCGAGCTTTTCCAGCTTGCGGATCTGCGCCTTGAGCATGGCGGTTTCGATCTTGGCTTTTTTCAGCGCTTCGTCATCGGCCGGCTTGGCGGCGGGCGTGGGCGCTGCATTCTGCGCGACGGTCAGCGCCTGTTCGGCTTCGTGCAGTTGCTGACGCAGGCGAGCGAGTTCGGCCTGCTGATCGTCGTCCGGTGCTTCGAGCTTCTCCAGCTTGCGGATCTGCGCCTTGAGCATGGCGGCTTCGATCTTGGCCTTTTTCAGTGCCTCGTCGTCGGCCGGCTTGGCGGCGGGCGTGGGCGCTGCACTCTGCGCGACGGTCAGCGCCTGTTCGGCTTCGTGCAGTTGCTGACGCAGGCGGGCGAGTTCGGCTTGCTGATCGTCATCCGGGGCTTCGAGCTTCTCCAGCTTGCGGATCTGTGCCTTGAGCATGGCGGCTTCGATCTTGGCCTTTTTCAGTGCCTCGTCGTCGGCCGGCTTGGCGGCGGGCGCGGGCGCTGCACTCTGCGCGACGGTCAGCGCCTGTTCGGCTTCGTGCAGTTGCTGGTGCAGGCGTGCGAGTTCGGCTTGCTGATCGTCATCCGGGGCTTCGAGCTTCTCCAGCTTGCGGATCTGTGCCTTGAGCATGGCGGCTTCGATCTTGGCCTTCTTCAGTGCCTCGTCGTCGGCAGGCGCGGCGCTGGCGCTCTCCTGCATGGCTGTATCGAGTGCCTGCTGCGCCGCTTCGGCGGCTTTGCGCAGATCGGCGACCTGGGCTTGCAGTTCGGGCGTATCGTGAGCGGCGAGTTGTTTTTCGGCCTTCTTCAGGGCGACCTGGGCCATGCTCGCTTCGATTTTCAGTTTCTTCTGGGTTTCCGAGAGCCCCGACTTGGGCGCTGCGCTCGGGGTGGCAGCGGTGGCACCAGAAGCAACCTGCGCGCTTTCGCCCTGTGCCGCCTTGGCACGTGCGGCGCGTTCGGCGCGGGCCTTGCGTTCGACTTCCTTCTGTTCTTCGGCGCGGCGCAGGCGCTCTTGGCGAAGCTCGAAGCGCTGTTTGGAGTGCTCGGCCTTCTGCTGCTTCTGCTCCAGCTCGCGAATCTCACTCTTGGCAGCGCGGTAGTACTGCACCAAGGGGATGCTGGAGGGGCACACGTAGGCGCAGGCACCGCACTCGATGCAGTCGAACAGGTTATGGGCCTTGAGCTGCTCGTGCTCCTGGCCAAGGGAAAAGAAATGCAGTTGCTGCGGTAGCAGGCTGACCGGGCAGGCCTCGGCGCACTCTCCGCAACGGATGCAGGGCAGCGCGGGCGGCGGTGGCGGCAGCTCTTCCAGTGTGCTCGCCAGCAGGCAGTTGGTGGTCTTGACCACCGGCACCTCGAGGGATGGCAGGCTGAAGCCCATCATCGGGCCGCCCATGATCAGACGGTTGAGCCTGTGCTGATCGAGACCGGCGAAGGCCAGCAGTTCATCCACGGGGGTGCCGATCAGCACCTCGACGTTCATCGGCCGCGCCAGCGCCTCACCGGTCAGGGTGGTGATGCGCGAAATCAGCGGCTTGCCGAGCAGCACGGCGTCGTGGATGGCGACGCAGGTTCCGACGTTCTGACAGAGCATGCCGATATCCGCTGGCAGGCCACCACTGGGCACCTCTTCTCCGGTGAGAATCTGGATCAGTTGTTTTTCACCGCCGGACGGATACTTGGTCGGGAAGACCTTCAACATGAAGGGGCGCTCGCCGATGGCCGCACGCACCGCGGCGATCGCTTCGGGCTTGTTGTCCTCGATACCGATCAGTACCTCCTGCGGCTGAATCAGGTGCGCGAGGATCTCGATTCCCGCGACCAACTCGGCCGCCTTTTCACGCATCAGCAGGTCATCGGCGGTGATGTAGGGCTCGCACTCGGTGCCGTTGATGATCAGCGTGCGGATCGTCTGGGTCGGCGGCGGGCTGAGCTTCACGGCGGTGGGGAAGCCAGCGCCGCCGAGGCCGCTGATGCCGGCCTGGCGAATCAGCTCGAGCAGGGCAGGGCGCTCGAGTTCGCGGTAATCCGGTTGCGGATGCAGGTCGATCCATTTGTCTTCGCCATCGCTGTCGATGACGATCGCATTGGCGAGCATGCCTGATACATGCGGATAGGGCTGCGGGCCGATGAAGCTGATCACGCCGGAGGTCGGAGCATGTAGCGGCGCACTGACGAATCCGCTGGCGACAGCGATCTGCTGGCCTTTGAGTACCTGTTCGCCAAGCGTGACGCAGGGCTCGGCTGGCGCACCGAGATGCTGCGCCAGTGGCAGGACCAGGCGCTTGGGCAGCGGGACCGGCTGGATCGGCGTGCGGTTGGACAGATCCTTGTGTTCCGGCGGATGAATGCCGCCATGGATGTCCCAGATCTTCAGTGCGGTCATGCGGCCTGCTCCCGATCAGTTGCGATCAACTGGCCGGGCGCCAACGGCCGGTTCCATTTCCAGCTCTGCAGATTGCTGCCGACTTCGATCATGTCGATGCAGTCCACCGGGCAGGGTTCGACACACAGGTCGCAGCCGGTGCACTCGGAAATGATCACGGTGTGCATCTGTCGCGCGGCACCGACGATGGCGTCAACCGGGCAGGCCTGGATGCACTTGGTGCAGCCGATGCACTCGGCTTCGCGGATGTAGGCGACCATCTGCGGCTTTTCGCCACCCTCGGCATCCAGCGGCTCCGCCTCGACATCGAGCAGGTCGGCCAGGGCCTGGATGGTGGCTTCGCCGCCTGGTGGGCACTTGTTGATCTTGTCGCCGCCGGCAATGGCTTCGGCGTAGGGTTTGCAGCCCGGATAACCGCATTGGCCACATTGGGTCTGGGGCAGCAGGGCATTGATCTGCTCGGCGATCGGGTCGCCTTCGACACGAAAACGCACAGCGGCGAAACCGAGGATGGCGCCGCCGAGCAGGCACAGGGCGAGCAGGGCGAGGATCGCGATGACGACTGCGCTCATAGCTTGATCAGCCCGGTGAAGCCCATGAATGCCAGCGACATCAGGCCGGCGGTGACCATGCCGATCGCCGCACCCTGGAACGACTTGGGCACGTCGGCAATGGCGATACGCTCACGCATGGCGGCGAACAGTACGAGCACCAGGGAAAAGCCCAGCCCCGCGGCGAAGCCGTTGACGGTCGCGGTGAGAAAGGTGAACTCGGCCTTGTTGGCGTTCAGCAGCGCCACGCCGAGCACGATGCAGTTGGTGGTGATCAGTGGCAGGAAGATGCCGAGTACGCGGTAGAGCAGCGGACTGGTCTTGTTCACCACCATCTCGGTGAACTGGACGGTCACCGCGATCACCAGAATGAAACTGATGGTGCGTAGGAACTCGAGGTCCAGCGGCTTGAGCACATACTGCTGGACGAGGTAGCTGCACATGGCGGCGAGCGTCAGCACGAAGGTGGTGGCCAGCGACAGGCCGATGGCGGTCTCGATCTTCTTCGAGACGCCCATGAACGGGCACAGACCGAGGAACTGCACCAGTACGAAATTGTTGACCAGTATGGCGCTAACCATGATCAGGGCGAGTTCGGTCATCTAGGGTCTGTTCCCGTTCCGTCCGCTCTGCGAGAGCCGTGGGGCTAAAGGGCCGCTATTATCGGGAAGCGGCGGCAGCCATACAAGGTGCGGTGGCCCGTCGCGGTCCCCGGGCGACGCATGACGTCGTGTCAGAACTGCCGGTTGTCCGCTGTTTCTGCAGCTGTCTCATGGTTGTGGTCTGATGAATCGAAGCCTGTGACGCCATCGGAGGTGGTTTCCATGAGCATTCGTTCTGCATTGCTTACTCTGCTCTGCATCGGCCTGGGCATGAGCCTGCAGGCCCACGCGGAGCGGCGAGACGGCGTCTGGGTCTTCCAGGCGGAAAGTCCGCGCTACTACAACCCGGGGCCGCGACACTATGACCGCGGCTATCGTCAGCACAACCGTGCGCATCAATACGATCCGCGAAGCCCTTACTCCCACTATCCGCAGTACCCGCGCAACCTGCCGCCGCGTTATCAGAGCCAGCTGCCACCGCAGTACTACGACCGTCATCGGGGCTTCGAGCAACGTGGCTACTGGCGTCAGGAGCATCGCCAGCAGCGTCCGCCGCTGATCAGGGATGGACGCGACCATCGGTTACGGCCGCATTACGATAGGGACGGGCGTCAGCACTACTACCGCCGGTGATCAAGGGCATTCAGGCCAGGCCGGCCAGGGGGTGAGTTCCTTCCCAGATTGGCTCGAAGTGCGCCTCGACCACCGCTGGGGGAACGCTGTGGGCATCCGGCCAATGCCAGCTTGGTCGATTGTCCTTGTCGATCAGGCGGGCACGTACGCCTTCGGCGAACTCGGGGTAGCGACAGCAATTCAGGCTTAGCGTGTACTCCATCTGCAATGCCTGGCCCAGCGACAGCTTCTGGCCTTTCTCCTGCTGTCGCCAGGCGAGGTGGGCGCTCAGTGGGCATCCGTCGCGCAGGCCGCGAGCGGCCTGTGCGAGTACCTCGTCGGAATCATCCTGCAACGCGACCAAGGCCTGCCATGCATGCGTGAGTTCGGCCACGTCCAGCAGTTCATCGATCCGCTCTCGCCGTGGCAGCAGCCTGGGGGCGGGCAGCTGCGCAGAGGCGTGTCTGGACAGGGCTCGCAACAGGCTGTGGAGCTGGCAGTCCGCCTGGTCCTGCCAGTTGATCTGAACCAGCCCCTCGATGAGTTCGGGCTGTTGCTCATCCATCAGGCAACGGTCGGCAAGGCCGATGTCCAGTGCATCACGGGCATTCACCCGCGCGCCGGTGAGGCCCAGAAACAGGCCCAGCCTGCCTGCCAGGCGAGGAAGGAACCAGCTCGCGCCGACATCCGTATGCAGCCCGATGGCGACTTCCGGCATCGCCAGCCAACTGTCCGGTGTAACGATGCGGATCGTCGCGCTTTGCAAGAGTCCCATGCCGCCACCCATCACGTAGCCATGGCCCCAGCAGATAAGCGGCTTCGGGTAATGGTGCAGCAGGTGGACGAGGCGGTACTCGTCGGCAAAGAATCGCTCGGCCAGAGCCGGCACCGTTCCGGGCTCGCCTCGGCAGGCCTCTGCAAGGCGGCGTACGTCACCACCGGCGCAGAACGCCTTGGCGCCGTTTCCGCGCAGCAGCACGCAGGCGACCGCTGGCTCGTTGGCCCAGCGGCCAAGCTGGTCGAGCAGTGCGTCGATCATCGGCAGGCTCAGAGCGTTGAGTTGCTGCGCGGCGTCCAGGGTGGCGATGGCTATTCGCATGCCGTGCAGCGCGGGGCGTTCTTCGAAGGTGACGTGCATGTAATTCTCGGCGCCGGGTTGGTGGGCAGGTCTCACAGGGCTGCGCTTGGTGCCGCGGTCATCGGTTGCGCCAGCGCGGATCGCGTTTTTCGAGAAAGGCATTGACGCCTTCAAGGGTGTCATCGGCCTCGAACAGCTCGACGAAGGCCTCGCGCTCGGCGGCGGCGAGCGTATTGGGCACACGCTGACGGGCTGCGTCGATCAACGGCTTGATCGCACGCACCGCAACAGGGCTTTGTCGTGCGACCCGGGATGCGAGCATCAGTGCGTGACCACGCGATTGGCCGGGCTCGACCACCTGCTCCACCAGACCGATGCGCAGCGCAGTGTCTGCCGTGATGCGCTCGCCACAGAGGATCATACGTTTGGCCCAGCCCTCGCCGACCAGCCAGGCCAGTGCCTGGGTGCCGCCCGCACAGGGCAATAGGCCTACCGATGCTTCCGGCAAGCCCATTTGTGCCTGCTGCTCGGCGATGCGCAGGTCGCAGGCCAGTGCGCATTCCAGGCCTCCTCCAAGGGCGAATCCGTTGATTGCCGCAATGGAGACACCGCGGAAATCGCGCAGCGCCTCGAAGGCTTCGCCAAAGCGGCGGGCCATTTCCCGGGCTCGGTTGCGATCACCATCAGCGAAGAGTTTCAGGTCCGCACCCGCGCTGAAGAACTTCTCGCCCTGACCGCAGATCACCAGTGCGTAGATGTCGTCATCGTGGTTCAGGTGGTCGATGACCTGCTTGAGTCCGATGAGCGACTCGCGATCCCAAGTGTTGGCAGGCGGATGGTTGATGGTGATGAGGGCAGTGTGACCATGCTTTTCCACGGTCAGCTTGTGGGTCAGGTCGAAGACACCGGCTTGGTAGGGCTCTACTGCAGTGCTCATGGTCGAAATCCTCGTGCATTTCAGGGCTCCGCTGACGAGCGACCGGTAACGTCGCTCCTCTTGAGAGTCCTTCAATGCAGCGAGGTTGCAGCGTTCCGGTCGGTCAGACGACCCGATGGAGCGCCTGGGTGCTGTGCTGTCCCAGATGCTTCATCGTTCTGTCACTGTAGCCTAGCCGGCTGCCCGCCCACGCGACGCTCTTCCTGCCATTCGGCCAGCGACGGCGCAGCCTGCTCGCCGGATAGGCGGTGGACGATTTTGAAATAGTCCTGTTTGAAGCGATCCTTGAGTACCTCTTCGCGTGGCTTTACCTGAATGGCGTAGACGGTCTGCACGTTCTGGTGGTCGAACTCGCGCCACTGCTGCTGACCCTTGAGCAGGTTGTAGCTGTGGTTTTCCAGGGCCATGATGACCTGCTCACTGCCGATGCTCTTGGCGCGAGTGGCGGCATCTGCCCACTGATAGACGATGCTGTAGGCCGAAGCGGCAGAGCTCGAAGGGTGCGTCTGGTAACGCTCACCGAAGTCGCGAACGAACGCCTTGCCGCGTTCGGAACCTTCGAGTTCGGGGACACGCCAGGTCCAGGGCTCCGTGCCGAGCACACCGCGCATGATGTCCGGGCCGGCGAGTTCGACCATGGACTGCGTCAGGTTGGGAACGGCAATCTGCATCTTCTTGTTCAGGTCGAGTTCGTCTGCGATGCGCATGGCCCGCACCATGTCTTCGCCAAACAGGACCAGTACCAGGACCTCGGCACCGCTGTTGGCCGCCTTTTCCAGTGCCGCGCGGTAGTCGGACAGTCGTGCGCCGGGGAAGGCCGTTTTGACTCCTTGATGCTTGCTCTGGTCGACGGTGCCGGTCGCCTGGCGCAGCGAGCTCTCGCTGGTGTGGCCCCAGGTGTAGTCGGAGGTGATGTAGAAGTAGGTCTTGCCGGGCATTTTCTCGTTCAGATACTGCCCCAGCACCCGCGCGCTCATCCATGCGTTATTGCACTCGCGGAACATGTAGCGGTGGCCATCCTTGCCAGTCGTATCGTTGGAGTAGGTCAGGGTGCCGAAGTAGAGCAGCCCACGCTCCTTGGCGCGCTTGCTCGCGGCGATGGCCACCGCGCTGGATACGCCGCCGAACAGCATGGCAACGCCTTCATCCGCCATCCTGTCTACGTTGGCAACGGCTTTTTCGGGGCGGGATGCGGTATTGCGGCTGATCAGGCGCAGCGGGCGGCCCCGAACCCCGCCCGCCTCGTTGATCTCATCGATTGCCAACAAGGCTCCGCGCATTTGCGCAAGGCCTTCTTCCTTGTAGCTGCCGGTACGGGGGTAGTTGAGGCCGAGCGTGATGGGGTCAGCAGCCTGCGCCGTAAGACAGAACCCTAGCCCTAGCGCCAGAAGGGTGATCCGGTTCATAGCATGTTCCTTGTTATAGCTTTTGTTATTGGTTTATTGGCAGTTAGCTTTTTTACCTTGCCACCGATGCGTGCGTCACTCTTTATGTGCGGCTCGAAGGCGGTGCCGGCATCAGTACGTGAGCCAGGTGCGATTATGACTAAAGGAGGGAGGGTCGAACTTGCGGTAGCGCAGTGATTTGGGGCGTTTTGCGGTTGACAACCATGAAGCCGTTTTCTAGGGTTCGGCGGCTACGCCATCCGGAAACAGCTCATGACTCAAGACGATCGCATCAGGCTGGAGGCTGGCTGGAAAGAAGCGCTGCGCGAGGAGTTCGACAAGCCATACATGCTCGAGCTTGGCGCTTTCCTCCGGCGAGAGAAGGCCGCGGGCAAGGTGATATTTCCGCCGGGTCCGATGATCTTCAACGCGCTCAATTCCACGCCGCTCGATCAGGTCAAGGTAGTGATCCTTGGGCAGGACCCTTACCACGGTGCCGGTCAGGCCCATGGGCTTTGCTTTTCGGTACAGCCAGGCGTGGCGCCTCCGCCGTCACTGCAGAATATCTTCAAGGAACTCAAGCGCGACTTGAACCTGGAAATCCCTCGACATGGCTATCTGCAGCATTGGGCAGAACAGGGCGTGCTCCTGCTCAATACCTCGCTCACCGTGGAGCAGGGTGTCGCTGGTTCGCATGCCAAGGCGGGGTGGCAGCAATTCACCGATCGAATCATCGAAGTGGTCAGCGAGCGGCGTCCGCACCTGGTGTTCATGCTTTGGGGCGCCCATGCGCAATCCAAATCGAAACTGATAGATGCCACGCGGCATCTGATGCTGAAGTCGGTGCATCCTTCGCCGCTCTCGGCGCACCGCGGATTCATCGGCAACGGCCACTTCAGTCGAGCCAACCAGTTTCTCAAGCAGCAGGGGCTGCAAGTGATCGACTGGCAGCTTCCGGCTGAGGTTTAGCCCGACACTCGGACGGTATCGGGCTAGGCTTGGGGTCAGTCGTTGGCGCCGTGCTTGGCCTGGAGGTCCTTGGCCTGCTTGAGATGCTCTTCCAGCTTCGGCAGCGTTTTTTGAGCGAACTGCTTCAGATCGGCGTTCTCGCCACCTTCCACATAGTCCTGATACATCTCGATGGTCTGCTCGTGAGCGACGACCTGGTTGTTGGCGTAGGCTTCATCGAAATTCTCGCCATCACGCAGCTTCAGGATCATGGCTTTGGCCTTGTCCATCAGCGTGGCTTCATCGGACATTTCCAAGTCTTTGGCCTGGGCCAGTTGCGCAAGCTCCTGATTGGCCTTGGTGTGATCGTCGATCATCTTCTGGGCGAATTGCTTCACGTCCTCCGACGTACCCTTGTCCAGGGCCATCTTCGCCGTTTCGATTTCTGCAATACCTTTGGCCGAAGCCTCGTCGACGAAGTTTTCGCCTTCGGCGGCAAGCGCCAGGTTAGCCGCTACTCCGAACAGCACGGCGAATGCACCCGAGAAAATTGTTTTGGTTGCTCTGGTCATTGCGTTCTCCTTTCTTCACCTGACTTGTGTTGGCCGCGAGGCAGGCACAAGGCACGATGCGGCGAGATTGCCGTCCCTTTTTGTGACTAGGTGCCACACGGGCGGTTCCTCGCTTTCGGGCGAACGGTGATGGCGCTACTGAAGCATGCTCATCGCTGCGTCCATGGCGGCTGACAGGTCCTCGTCTTCCTGCATCAGCGCGCTCGGGTCGAGCCCCAGCTTGGCGAAGGCCGGAACCTCGTTCCAGTTCAGCTGCGTATAAGGGTGCTGGGTGCCCATATAGCTCTGCAGGGTGGCGACTTGCACCACGTCTACATAATCCACTGCGGCCGAATTGCGCTGGAAATCGGTGTACTGACCAGCCACCGACACGATTGCCTCCGGGAAATCCCAGGTGCGCAGGATTTTTTCACCCACCATCGGATGAATCTTGTCGATGACGTGATTGAGGCTGAACGAGTCCGATAGCAGGGCGCTGTGCTCTTCTGCGTAGGTCAGGATCGGCAATATTCCGATCTGATGGACAAGCCCGGCCAGGGTCGCCTGGTCAGGCATCAGTCGTGTGTAATGACGGCAGAGCACATGACTGATGGCGGCGACTTCGGTGCTCTTGTTCCAGACCTCACGCATCTTGCGATCGACGACATCGGTGGTCGCTTGGAACATCTGCTCCATCGCCAGACCTGTGGCCAGGTTGCAGGTGTAGTTGATGCCGAGACGGCTGACCGCCATCTGCAGATCGTCGATCTCGCGACTGGTACGCAGCAGCGGGCTGTTGACCACCTTGATGATGCGGGCTGCCAGGGCTGCATCGGCGCCGATCACCTTGCTCAGTGCCGGAATGCTGATGTCCGGATTCTCGGCCGCCTCGCGGACGCGCAACGCCACCTCCGGCAGGGTCGGCAGAACCAATTCATCGTTCTCGATCGCGAGGGTCAGATCACGCTGGACTTTCTCGGCAAGGGTGCTCATGTCATTCCTTTATGGTGTCGGTCAGTGTCGCTAGGGCGCTTCAGGTCATGCAGGCGCTTCGCTCGTCGCCCATGGTGCACCTCTGAGGTGTTCTCTTTCTGGCTCCGGTTCGCACTAGCGCTGAATTTCCAGATCCGCATTCAGGCTATAGGGAAGCTCGAGCAGACTCATCGGCAGTCCGTCCGGTGAGCCCAGATGCAGGCGACCGTCAGCGGCGGCATCCTCCTGCAGGACGGCAAGCAGTTCGATTCGGTCGGTGTCACTGGACGCCAGTACGACCTCGCCGACACTGGAGCCATGCACCGGTGAGAAAATCTCAACGCCGGGGGCTGGCAGCTCGTCCTGACGGCCTTCGATCACCAGACGCTGCAGGCGGCGCTTGAGTTTGCCCAGGTACTGCATGCGCGCGACGATTTCCTGGCCGGTGTAGCAGCCCTTTTTGAAGCTCACGCCACCCAGCGCCTGCAAATTGATCATCTGCGGGATGAACAGCTCGCGAGTGCTGCCGAACACTTGGCCGATGCCGGCGCGAACCTGGTCGAGCAGCCAGCGATTGACCGGCGTTTCCTCAAGCTGCGCGGCCAGGCGCGTGCGGACCTGCTCGGCGTCGGCGCCAGGGGTCCAGAGTTCGACGCGGCCATCGGGCAGGCGGATCGCGATCATGCCGTTGCTCCGCACCACGCTGTCGGGGGTCTGCGGCAGATCCAGGCCCAAGCTGACCAGCGAGCCGTCTCCGCCCGCAAGGCCGAATCGGCACCAGTCGCCACTCTCGTCATTCAGGCGGGACTTGGAAAATACGGCGTACTTGTTCAGGTCGGCCTGTTGCAGTTGTAGCAGTTCGCTGGCCATCGCCAGCAGGTAGCCGTCGCCATCGAGCACGATGCGAAAACTCGACTGCATGCGCCCCTTGGGCGTGCAGCGTGCGCCGAGACTGGACGTCTCGGCGGTGAGATAGTTGAGGTTGCAGGTCAGCTGACCCTGGAGAAACTTGCTGGCATCCGGGCCGCGTACGGCAAGGACGCCTTCATGCGACAGAACGCAAAAATAAGCAGTGTCGGTCATGATCGGTCGTCGTCAGAATCCGGGTGGGCATCATAGCAGCCCGGCGGAAACGGTTGCGTGATGACAGGTTTGCAGCGCGACGAAAAAAGCGACTGATGAGTTCGGTGCAGTCGTTATAATGCGCGCCTTCTCAAAAGGAGCCGATGTATGGGCGAGCAATCCGAACTCAATCGTCTGTTTTGGCAGAGCCGTCGCGGTATGTTGGAACTGGACGTGCTGCTGGTGCCTTTCGTCAAGGAGGTCTACCCAGGTCTCGATGAGGAAGATCAGCGTCGCTATCGCAAGCTGCTGAATTGCGAGGATCAGGACATGTTCGGCTGGTTCATGCAGCGCGGCGAACCCGAGGATGAGGACCTGCGGCGCATGGTTCGCATGATCCTCGATCGTGTCCAGCCCAAGTAATCAATCATTCGAGTGTCGCTGGCAACCGTCCAACTGGTTGTTGGCACTCTATCTCGCGGTTCAGGCGCTCGCCTTGGCCGCCGTCTTGCTGTCGGCTGCGCCATTATGGTTGCAGCTGATAGCCCTCTTGTTTTCTCTGGCTCACGCACTGTGGGTGTTGCCGCGCGGGATCCTGCTGTCCACTCGGGATACCTGGTGTGGTCTGCGCCACGATGCGGCGGGTTGGCATCTGTGGAACGAGCGGCAAGGTTGGCAGGCAGTTCAGTTGCTGCCTGACAGCCTGGCCTTGCCGCTGATAGTCGTGCTGCGTTTCCGTGTGCCGGGTCGGCGGCTAGCTAGCAGCATCTGCGTGCCACGCGACGCACTGCCGCCAGAGCAGCATCGTCGGTTGCGGGTGCGGCTCAAGTTCAGTCGACGTAGGTGGGCGGCGCCAGAATAGTGTCGACCGCTTGCGGCAGCAGCTCCGGGTAGTCGAGGGTGTAATGCAGTCCTCGACTCTCCTTGCGTTGCATGGCCGAGCGAATCATCAGATCTGCAACCAGCGCCAGATTGCGTAGTTCGAGCAAGTCGCGACTGACCTTGTAGTTGCTGTAGAACTCGTCGATCTCGCTCAGCAGCAGGCGCACTCGGTGCTGCGCGCGCATCAGTCGTTTGTTGGTGCGCACGATGCCGACGTAATCCCACATGAAACGCCGCAGCTCGTCCCAGTTATGCGCGATGATCACGTCTTCGTCGGAGTCGGTCACTTGGCTGGCGTCCCATGCCGGTAGCGTGGCTACGTTGGTGACGTGAGGCAGTTCGCGCAGGATGTCCTGAGCGGCCGCCCGGCCGTAGACGAAGCATTCGAGCAGCGAGTTGCTGGCCATGCGGTTTGCGCCGTGCAATCCCGTGAAACTGGTCTCGCCGATGGCGTAGAGACCCGGGATGTCGGTGCGCCCAGCCTGATCCACGACTACGCCGCCGCAGGTGTAGTGCGCTGCCGGTACTACCGGAATCGGCTGGCTGGTGATGTCGATGCCGTATTCCAGGCAGCGCTCGTAGACGGTTGGGAAGTGGCTTTTGATGAACTCGGCAGGCTTGTGGCTGATATCGAGGTAGACGCAGTCGATGCCCAGTCGCTTCATTTCGTGGTCGATCGCGCGGGCGACGATATCGCGCGGGGCGAGTTCCTCCCGGGCATCGAAGCGCGGCATGAAACGCTCGCCGTTCGGCAGCTTGAGCAAGGCGCCTTCCCCACGCAGGGCTTCGGTCACCAGGAAGCTCTTCGCTTGCGGGTGATAGAGGCAGGTAGGGTGGAACTGGTTGAACTCCAGGTTGCCGACGCGGCAGCCCGCTCGCCAGGCCATGGCAATGCCGTCGCCGCAGGCGCTGTCCGGGTTGCTCGTGTACAGGTAAACCTTGGCCGCGCCACCGGTAGCCAGTACCACGAATCGTGATTGGAAGGTCTCGACCTCGCCGGTGCTGCGATTGAGCACGTAGGCGCCCAAACAGCGTCTGCCCGGCAGGCCAAGTTTGTGTTCGGTGATCAGGTCGACTGCAACGCGCTGCTGTAGAAGCTCGATATTGCTCTGCTTTCTGGCCTGGCCGAGCAGCGTATTGAAAATGGCTGCGCCAGTGGCGTCGGCTGCGTGAATGATACGCCGATGGCTATGGCCGCCCTCGCGGGTCAGGTGAAATTCGAAACTGCCGTCTTCGCGATCCGGGGCATCGTCCCGCGTGAAGGGCACGCCTTGCTCGATCAACCATTGGATGGCCTCGTTACTGTGCTCGACCGTGAAACGGACGGCGTCTTCGCGGCACAGACCTCCTCCGGCGATGAGGGTGTCGGCGACATGTGATTCTACGGTGTCGGTCGTATCCAGTACTGCGGCAACGCCACCTTGGGCCCAGTAGGTGGAGCCGTTGGAGAGATCGCCCTTGCTGAGCACGGCGATGCGAAGATCGGTCGGCAGGTTGAGCGCCAAGGTCAAGCCGGCGGCACCGCTGCCGATGACCAGCACGTCGTATCGTAGAACCTGGTTCATGTCCAATTCCGGCGGGAAAAACGAGCTCTAGTATATAGACGGTATGTAGCGCCAAAATAGGTGACTGTGTGTTTGTCTTCTAACGAAGGGAACTTTTCCTTCGTGGGGCGGCTCAATAGGCAGTTGTGAGTGCAAACCAGCTGGCCATCGTGAATGGGCGGTGCGAGTTTGCTATGGACACCAGGACGGCGTTGTCAGCAATCTGGCGTAACGCTGTGGTGCAATCGCCGTCAGGTATTGCAGGATAGCTTGCTAGGAGGGGGAGAACTTTTGCGTAAAGCCCGGGTCTATTCTGGCAGGTCGGTTCACTGGTGTGAGCGACGCTACTCCGCTACCGAGGAGGAGCGTTCATGCTGACTCAGGAGCAGGACCAGCAACTGGTTGAACGAGTGCAGCGTGGTGACAAGCGGGCGTTTGATTTGCTGGTAATGAAATACCAGCACAAGATCCTTGGGTTGATCGTGCGGTTCGTGCATGACTCTCATGAAGCTCAGGATGTCGCCCAAGAGGCTTTTATAAAAGCCTACCGTGCACTCGCCAATTTTCGCGGTGACAGCGCTTTTTATACCTGGCTGTACCGCATCGCCATCAATACGGCGAAGAATCATCTGGTGGCGCGCGGCAGACGCCCGCCAGATAGTGATGTGAGTTCCGAGGATGCCGAGTTCTACGAAGGCGATCACGCTCTCAAGGACATCGAGTCACCGGAACGCTCGCTGCTCAGGGATGAGATTGAAGATACCGTTCATCGAACCATCCAACTTTTGCCAGAAGATTTGCGTACGGCTCTAACACTGCGTGAATTTGATGGTCTTAGTTATGAAGACATTGCAAGCGTCATGCAGTGTCCGGTGGGCACAGTGCGTTCTCGGATCTTCCGGGCACGTGAAGCCATAGATAAAGCATTGCAACCCTTGTTGCATGAATCCTGAGACAGCGGCGACAGCCAAGAGAGGAACCGCCATGAGTCGTGAAGCCCTGCATGAATCGCTGTCCGCGGTGATGGATAACGAAGCGGACGAGTTGGAATTACGTCGCATGCTCGCAGGCGACAACCCGGAGCTGCGTGCTACCTGGTCGCGTTATCAACTTGCCCGTGCCGCTATGCACAAGGAGTTGATCGAGCCGCGCCTGGATATCGCTTCTGCGGTATCGGCTGCGTTGGCTGATGAAGCCGCGCCGGTCACGGCGCAACGTAACGGCTGGAAAGGCCTTGGCCGACTGGCAGTGGCTGCTTCGGTTACAGTCGCTGTTCTGGCCGGCGTACGTCTGTACAATCAGAACGAGGTTGCTGGTCCGCAGCTTGCGCAGCAGGCTCCGCAACCAAGCATTTCGGTGCCACAGACCAGTCAAGGGCCGGCGGTTCTGGCTGGTTACAGTGAGCAAACCGAAGCACCTGCACAGGCAACGGCAGATGGCGCTCCGGTAGAGCGGTGGCATGAAGAGCGTCTGCCTTCATATGTTCGCCAGCATGCGCAGCAAGCTGCCTTTGGTAATGGATCGGAAAGCGCGCTGCCTTACGCTCGCGCGGCCAGCATGGAAGAACGTTAGGGAGAAACATGCACGTATTACCGCTGTATGTGGTGATGGGGGGCTGGCTATCGATGCCGGCCCTTGCTGCTGATGCCGAGTCCTGGATGGAGCGACTAGCGGCGGCAGAGCAGAAACAGAGTTATACAGGTACGTTCGTTTACGAACGCAATGGTAGCTTTTCCAGTCATGCTGTTTGGCAGCAGGTTGAAGGTGCTCGGGTGCAGGAGCGATTGCTTCAGCTCGACGGAGCTCCGGCTGAGGTTCTGCTGGTAGATGGCCAGATGCAATGCGCGACTGATGACCTTGCGGCGCAGGTGCGTGAGGCGCAAGCCTGGCACGGGCAACGCCTCGATCCGAAAGCGCTCTCCGAATGGTACGAATTCCGTGAGATCGGGGATTCCCGAGTTGCGGGCCGTTCTGCCGTGGCGCTGGCTGTCGTGCCGAAGGATCAGCACCGTTACGGCTTCGAACTGCATCTCGACCGTGATACCGCATTGCCTCTCAAGTCGCTGATGCTGAACGAGAAAGGACAGCTGCTCGAGCGTTTCCAGTTCACCCAGTTCACGGCTGACAGTGTATCTGCCGAGCAGCTGAAGCCCGGCGCTGATTGCAATCCGGTGAGCGTAGACCGGCGCGAGGCGAATCCAGCATCGCCCTGGCGCTCCGACTGGTTGCCTTCGGGCTTCACGCTGCTGGATGCCAACGAACGACCCAGTCCCGCGTCCTCCGAAACTGTTTTCTGGTTGTCCTACGGTGATGGCCTGGCGAAGTTTTCCGTGTTTCTGGAGCCTCTGCGCGGCGCCTTGGTTGAGGATGCGCGAAGCCAGATGGGACCTACCGTCGCGGTGTCCAAGCGCATCAGTACCGCGGATGGCGATGTCATGGTGACCGTGGTGGGCGAGATTCCACTTGGTACGGCTGAGCGGGTCGCGCTGTCCATGCGAGCCAGTGCGGAACAGGCACAACGATGATCGAAGAGCCTGGGCGGGTAGTCGCGCTGGATGTCGGCGCCGTATGGGTCGAGACTCGGCGCAAAACTACCTGCTCTGGTTGCTCCGCGAAAAGTGGCTGTGGCCAAGGCTTGATGGATTCTCTCGGCGTGCGCGAACAGCGCGGTCTCATCAGGGCGCTCTGCGATCTCCACCTGCAAGTCGGTGACGGTGTCGTCGTGGGCATCCGCGAGGACGTGTTGCTGCGCGGTGCCGTCCTTGTCTATCTTCTCCCTCTGATCGTGCTGATAGCGACCGCTTCGCTGGCCGCTCAGCTGTCGACGCGTGAGCCGATTGTCATTCTGGCTGGTCTCGGGGGCTTCTTCATTTCCTGGCTATTCGTGCGTATGCGAAGCCGCCGTACCGCCGCTGACCCGAATCTACAGCCGGTGGTTTTGCGCGCCATGCTCGCGGGGCCTGCGAGTCCCTGAGCGTCCTTGTTTTGTCAGTGGGGAGACTTGTAGTCATGTTCAATCGAAACAGCTGCTTCGCCTTCGTGGCGGGCCTGGCATTGCTGGGCCATGCTGTCGTTGCCCAGGCGGAATTGCCTGATTTCACACCGCTGGTCGAAAGTGCCTCGCCAGCGGTAGTCAATATCAGCACCAAGCAGAAGGTGCAGAGCCGCGGTGCGACGGCGCAGATGCCGGAGCTCGAAGGGCTGCCGCCGATTTTTCGCGAGTTCTTCGAGCACAGCATTCCGCAGATTCCGGGTGCCCCGGGTCGCGGTCAGCAGCGTGAAGCGCAATCGCTCGGTTCGGGTTTCATCATTTCCGAAGACGGTTATGTTCTGACCAATAATCACGTGGTCGCCGATGCCGACGAAATCATCGTTCGCCTGCCGGATCGAAGCGAGCTGGAAGCCAAGCTTATCGGCGCCGATCCGCGTTCCGACGTGGCGGTGCTGAAGGTCGAGGGCAAGGGACTTCCGACCGTCAAGATTGGCCGTTCTGATGAGCTGAAAGCAGGGGAGTGGGTGCTCGCCATTGGCTCTCCGTTTGGTTTCGATCATACGGTGACCGCCGGTATCGTCAGCGCGACTGGCCGCAGCTTGCCCAATGAGAGCTATGTGCCGTTCATTCAGACCGACGTGGCGATCAATCCGGGCAATTCCGGTGGTCCGCTGTTTAACCTCGAGGGTGAGGTAATAGGCATCAACTCGCAGATATTCACGCGCTCCGGTGGCTTCATGGGACTGTCCTTCGCCATTCCGATCGATGTGGCAATGGATGTCGCCAATCAGCTGCGTACCGAAGGCAAGGTGAGTCGGGGCTGGCTTGGCGTGGTGATCCAGGAAGTGAACAAGGACCTGGCTGAGTCCTTTGGGCTTGAGCGTCCAGCGGGCGCCCTGGTGGCTCAGGTGATGGATGGCGGTCCGGCCGCTCGTGGTGGTCTGCGTGTCGGTGATGTGATCCTGAGCCTTAATGACAAGCCGATTGTCATGTCTGCTGATTTGCCTCATCTGGTCGGAGCGCTCAAGCCCGGCAGCACGGCACGAATGGAAGTGGTGCGCGACGGTGATCGCAAGATGCTCGACGTCAAGATCGGCGCCATGCCGGAAGAGGGCGAAGCAGTGGCAGCTTCTGGCAGCGGCCAGGAGCGCAGCGATAATCGTCTGGGTGTCAAAGTCACTGAATTGACCGAAGAGCAGAAGAAGAGCCTGGATTTGCCGGGCGGTGTGGTCATCACCGAGATTCTCAACGGGCCGGCTGCGATGATTGGGTTGCGCCCGGGCGATGTCATCACCCACCTGAATAATCAGGCTATAAATTCGGCGGCAACATTTGCCCGAGTGGCTGAACAATTGCCGAAGAATCGATCCGTTTCGATGCGAGTGCTGCGTCAGGGACGTGCGAGTTTCATTACTTTCAAGCTCGCCGAATAAGGCGCTGGCTGGCGAATGACGAAGGGCGGTTATTACCGCCCTTTTTCATTTTCAAGACGTAGCAGAACGTCTGTTGCGTTGCTCATCAGCTGCGGATGGCTTGTGCGTGGCACTGCAAGGGTTGATCAGTTACACTTCGCGGCTATTTTCGGCGGGCAATCGGCCCGCGACTTTTCCGAGTGTTGAGCTGTGAGTGACCTGAGTCATATCCGCAATTTTTCCATCATCGCCCATATCGATCACGGTAAGTCGACCCTGGCAGACCGTTTTATCCAGATATGTGGTGGTCTGACCGAGCGTGAAATGGAAGCCCAGGTGCTGGATTCGATGGATCTCGAGCGCGAGCGCGGGATCACCATCAAAGCCCACAGCGTCACGCTTTATTACACCGCGCGCGATGGCAAGACCTACCAGTTGAATTTCATCGACACGCCCGGTCACGTCGACTTCACCTATGAAGTCAGCCGCTCGCTGGCCGCCTGCGAGGGTGCGCTGCTGGTTGTCGATGCTGGCCAGGGCGTCGAGGCGCAGTCGGTCGCCAACTGCTACACGGCGATTGAGCAGGGCCTGGAAGTGATGCCGGTGCTGAACAAGATGGACCTGCCGCAGGCCGACCCGGATAAGGTCAAGGAAGAGATCGAGCACATCATCGGTATCGATGCGACCGACGCCGTGGCCTGCAGCGCCAAGAGCGGCATGGGCGTGGACGAGGTGCTCGAGCGCCTGGTCGCGGTGATTCCGCCGCCGACCGGCGATCTCGAAGCGCCGTTGCAGGCGCTGATCATCGACTCCTGGTTCGACAACTACCTGGGCGTCGTCTCGCTGGTACGGGTTCGCCACGGCCGTATCAAGAAGGGCGACAAGGTGCTGGTGAAATCCACCGGCAAGGTCCACCAGGTGGACAGCGTTGGCGTGTTCAACCCCAAGCACACCGCCACGGCAGACCTCAAGGCTGGCGAAGTGGGCTTCATCATCGCTGGCATCAAGGACATTCTCGGCGCTCCAGTGGGCGACACGCTGACACTGTCGAGCACGCCCGACGTGGAGATGCTGCCCGGTTTCAAGCGCGTCAAGCCGCAGGTCTATGCCGGTCTGTTCCCGGTCAGCTCGGACGACTTCGAGGATTTCCGCGAAGCGCTGCAGAAGCTGACCCTCAACGATGCCGCGTTGCAATACGAGCCGGAAAGCTCCGACGCGTTGGGCTTCGGCTTCCGTATCGGCTTCCTCGGCATGCTGCACATGGAGATCATTCAGGAGCGCCTCGAGCGCGAGTACGACCTGGATCTGATCACCACTGCGCCAACGGTGGTCTACGAACTGCTGTTGAAGAACGGCGACACCATCTACGTCGACAGCCCTTCGAAGCTGCCTGACATGTCCTCTGTCGAGGACATGCGCGAGCCGATCGTGCGGGCCAACATCCTCGTGCCTCAGGAACACCTAGGTAACGTCATCACGCTGTGCATCGAGAAGCGCGGCGTGCAGCGCGATCTGCAGTTCCTTGGCAGCCAGGTGCAGGTACGTTACGACCTGCCGATGAGCGAAGTGGTGCTGGACTTCTTCGATCGCTTGAAGTCGTGCAGCCGCGGCTATGCCTCGCTGGACTACAGCTTCGAATGTTTCCAGTCGGCCAACCTGACGCGCCTGGACATCCTCATCAACGGCGACAAGGTCGACGCGCTGGCACTGATCGTCCACCGCGACAATGCCCACTACAAGGGCCGCATCCTCGTCGAGAAGATGAAGGAACTCATCCCGCGTCAGATGTTCGATGTGGCGATTCAGGCTGCCATCGGCGGCCAGATTGTCGCCCGCAGTACGGTCAAGGCGTTGCGCAAGAACGTTCTGGCCAAATGCTATGGCGGCGATGTGAGCCGTAAGCGCAAGCTGCTGGAAAAGCAGAAAGCCGGTAAGAAGCGCATGAAGCAGGTAGGCAACGTCGAAATCCCGCAGGAGGCGTTCCTCGCCGTGCTGAAGGTGGACAGCTGATATGTCGATCAATTTCCCGTTGTTGCTGGTTATCGCCGTAGCTGTCTGCGGCCTGTTGGCGCTGAGCGACCTGTTGTTCTTCGCCCCCCGTCGCCGGGCTGCGATCGCCAACTACGAAGGACGCACCGGGGAAATCGATCCATCGACCCTTGAGGCGTTGAACAAGGAGCCGGTGCTGATCGAGTACGGCAAGTCGTTCTTCCCGGTGCTGGCCATCGTGCTGGTGCTGCGCTCGTTCCTGGTCGAGCCGTTCCAGATTCCCTCTGGCTCGATGATCCCCACGCTGGAAGTTGGCGATTTCATTCTGGTGAACAAATTCGCCTATGGCATCCGCCTGCCGGTAGTGGACACCAAGGTGATCGAAGTCAGCGATCCGAAACGTGGCGATGTCATGGTGTTCCGCTATCCGAATCAACCAAGCATCAACTACATCAAGCGGGTCGTCGGCCTGCCTGGCGACACCGTGCGTTACAGCAGTGATCGTCGGCTGTTCATCAACGGTCAGCCGGTTGCCGAGACGCTGGTCGGCGAAGAGCCCGGTAGCCTCGGCAGCGCCGTGCTATATCGCGAGAAGCTTGGTGAGGTCGAGCACCTGATTCGCAAGGAAATGGGCCGCTACCGCATCGAGCCGAGTCGGCAGTGGACCGTGCCGGCTGAGCATTACTTCATGATGGGCGATAACCGCGATAACTCGAATGACAGCCGCTATTGGCAGGACGAGTCGATTCCCGCGGAGCTGGCTGGCATGGTTCCGGACCGTAACATCGTCGGCAAGGCGTTCGCCGTATGGATGAGCTGGCCTGACCCGAAGCTCAGCAATCTGCCGCATTTCTCCCGCGTGGGCCTCATTCACTGAAAGCTGTGAATTGCGGCCGTCGCTGAGCGAACCGGGCTCGCTATATTTGTCCTGCCCCGATCGGTGGGTATCGTAACGACATAGAGGTCGACATGAGTTTTGCGCGTTCGCAAAAAGGGCTGTCCATGCTGAGCTGGATCATGGTCCTGGCAATCGTGGCGTTTGTGGCCAGCACGGGATTCAAGATGTTCCCGCATTACTTCGATTACATGTCCATGGATAAGATCATCCAGTCCGTGGAAACCGACGAAGCGCTTGAGATTCAGAGCGTCGGGGAGTTCTATAGTCATGTCAGCAAGGGGATGCAGGTAAACGGCATCCAGAACATCGACCTCAGGGAAGCGCTGAAGGTCGAAATCCAGAACAACGAATTCAGGGCGCACCTGAAATACGAAAAACGCGAGCCGCTGATCCGCAATCTCGATCTGGTGGCGAACTTCGATAAAGAATATCGCCTAAGGATGCCGTGAGCACTTCGTTAGCCCGTCTCGAGCGCAGGCTCGGTTATCAATTCAAGGACCAGGAACTGATGCTCCTGGCCCTGACCCATCGTAGCTATGCCGGACGCAACAACGAGCGTCTGGAGTTTCTCGGCGACGCCATTCTCAACTTCGTTGCGGGTGAGGCGCTGTTCAACCACTTTCCGCAAGCCCGTGAAGGGCAGCTGTCGCGTCTGCGCGCCCGTCTGGTCAAGGGCGAGACGCTGGCGGTGCTGGCGCGTGGATTCGAGCTCGGCGAATATTTGCGCCTGGGCTCCGGTGAACTCAAGAGCGGGGGTTACCGCCGCGAATCGATACTGGCCGACACCCTCGAAGCACTGATCGGCGCCATTTATCTGGATGCGGGCATGGACGTTGCTCGCGAGCGCGTCGTCGCCTGGCTGGCCAACGAGCTGCAAGGCCTGACGCTGGTCGATACCAACAAGGATCCCAAGACACGCCTGCAGGAGTTCCTGCAATCACGCGCCTGTGAGCTGCCGCGTTACGAGGTAGTGGATATCCAGGGTGAGCCGCACTGCCGCACGTTCTTCGTCGAATGTCAGGTGGCCTTGCTCAACGAGAAAACCCACGGGCAGGGCGCCAGCCGCCGAATTGCCGAACAGGTTGCCGCGGCAGCCGCTTTGATCGCCTTGGGCGTGGAGAACGGACATGACTGACGAACAGCTGCAATCCGAAGATGTCAGCCGTTGCGGTTACGTGGCGATCGTCGGCCGGCCGAACGTTGGCAAGTCGACGCTGCTCAACCATATCCTCGGGCAGAAGCTGGCGATCACCTCGCGCAAGCCGCAGACGACGCGGCACAACATGCTCGGCATCAAGACCGAAGGCGGCGTGCAGGCGGTCTATGTCGATACCCCGGGTCTGCACAAGAATGGCGAGACCGCGCTCAACCGCTACATGAACCGCACCGCGGCCTCGGCGCTGAAGGATGTCGACGTGGTGATTTTCGTCGTCGACCGCACTCGCTGGACCGATGAAGACCAGGCCGTGCTCGAGCGTGTGCAGTACGTCACCGGGCCGCTGATCGTCGCCGTCAACAAGACCGACCGCATCGAGGACAAGGCCGAGCTGCTGCCGCACCTGGGCTGGCTGGCCGAGCAGTTGCCGAATGCCGAGATCGTGCCGATCTCGGCGCAGCACGGACAGAACCTGGAAACGTTGGAAAAACTGGTCGCCGATCGTCTGCCCGAGGGCGAGCATTTCTTCCCGGAAGACCAGATCACCGACCGCTCCAGTCGTTTTCTCGCCGCCGAGCTGGTGCGCGAGAAGATCATGCGTCAGCTTGGCGCCGAGGTGCCGTACCAGATCACCGTGGAGATCGAGGACTTCAAGCAGGAAGGCCACGTGCTGCACATCCATGCGCTGATTCTGGTCGAGCGCGATGGGCAGAAGAAGATCATCATCGGCGACAAGGGCGAGCGCATCAAACGCATCGGCCAGGAAGCGCGCAAGGACATGGAGGTGCTGTTCGACTCCAAGGTCATGCTGCACCTGTGGGTCAAGGTGAAGGGTGGCTGGTCCGACGACGAGCGTGCGCTGCATTCGCTGGGTTACCAGTAAGCGCCGACCCGCAATCAATGGTGCGCATCGCGCACCTTCTGGGCTGCCATGCACCAACCTGCGTTTGTTCTGCACAGTCGTCCGTACAAGGAGAGCAGTGCGCTGGTCGACCTGTTCACCCCGCAGGGCCGATTACGTGCCGTCATGCGTGCCGCACGCGGCAAGGCCGGCAGCCTGATCCGCCCCTTCGTATCGCTGGAAGTCGAGCTGCGCGGCAAGTCCGAGCTGAAGACCGTTGCCCGTCTCGAAAGCGCCGGCCCTGCGCACTGGCTCGATGGCCAGGCGCTGTTCAGCGGCATGTACCTCAACGAACTGCTGATTCGCCTGCTGCCCGCCGAAGA
Organism: Pseudomonas sp. FeN3W; assembly: GCA_030263805.2. NCBI lineage: Bacteria > Pseudomonadati > Pseudomonadota > Gammaproteobacteria > Pseudomonadales > Pseudomonadaceae > Pseudomonas > Pseudomonas sp. FeN3W. The sequence goes on along the minus strand of CP136010.1, from coordinate 1,545,915 downwards.
CGCGCACCCCGCGCTGTTCGATCATTACGTCGCGACACTGCCGGCGCTGGCCGAGCATCGGCCGCTGGAACCGTTGCTGCGGGCCTTCGAATGGCGGTTGCTCAGCGAGTTGGGCTATGGTTTTGCCCTCGATGTGGATATCGCCGGCCAGCCGATCGACCCGCAGCGGCTCTATCACCTACTGCCCGACGCCGGCCTGGAGCCGGTCGCGGGATTCCAGCCGGGGCTGTTCAACGGCGCGGAACTATTGGCCATGGCCGAGGCCGATTGGCAGGTTCCGGGGGCGCTGGCCGCGGCCAAGCGGCTGATGCGCCAGGCCCTGGCGCCGCATCTGGGCGGTCGACCGCTGGTCAGCCGCGAATTGTTCATGAATCTGAAGGAGGCCCCGCGTGACTGAAGCCAATCGAATTCTGCTCGGCGTCAACGTCGACCACGTCGCCACACTGCGTCAGGCCCGCGGCACTCGCTATCCGGACCCGGTCAAGGCTGCGCTGGATGCGGAGGAGGCCGGTGCCGATGGCATCACCGTGCACCTGCGCGAGGATCGCCGGCATATCCAGGAGCGCGATGTACTGATGATGAAGGACGCGCTGCAGACACGGATGAACTTCGAAATGGGGGTCACCGAAGCGATGCTCGCATTCGCCGAGCAGCTGCGTCCGGAGCACGTCTGCCTGGTCCCGGAAACGCGTCAGGAGCTGACCACCGAGGGTGGGCTGGACGTGGCCGGGCAGGAAGCACGCATTCGTGAGGCCGTCGAGCGTCTACGTGGCTGCGGTGCGGAAGTCTCGCTGTTCATCGATGCCGACCCGCGGCAGATCGAGGCGGCCGCTCGTGTCGGCGCACCGGCAATCGAGCTGCACACCGGGCGCTACGCCGATGCCCATAGCGTGGCCGAGCGGGCCTGCGAGCTCGCGCGCATTCGCGACGGTGTCGAGGCCGGTCTGAGTCATGGCCTGATCGTCAACGCCGGCCATGGCCTGCATTACCACAACGCCGAAGCCATCGCGGCGATCCGTGGCGTCAACGAGCTGAATATCGGCCACGCCATCGTTGCCCATGCGCTATTCGTCGGCTTCAAGCAGGCGGTCAAGGAAATGAAGCACCTGATCCTGAGTGCGGCGGCGCGGGGCTGAAAGAATCTGGGGTGTTTCAGTCGCGAGGACCCACGGCGGGCAGCAGGGTGCCCTCTGCGGGCAAACCCGCTCCCACGATAGTGCGGGGCACCGTATTCCACCTCAGCGGCGCAGCAGGTTGATCAGTACGGTCAGCACAACGCTGAGGATCACCATCGAGGTGATCGGGATGAACACCCGGCTGCGTTCGGACTCGATGCGGATGTCGCCGGGCAACCGACCGAACCAGTTCAGCAGCCAGGGAAAGTAGTGCCAGGCGAGCCCGAGCAGTAGCAGCGCGGCGCCGGCCACGATCATCCAGCGTGCCATCTGATCTCCTCGTTTCGCTCCAATCGCTTGGCCGGTCGTGCGCGGTACTCGGCAAAGGCGGCGATCACCTGTGCGGCCAGCACCTCAACCGCTTCGCTTCGATTGCTGCCACGTAGCAGCTTGATCTGATACTCGCCCAGTTGCGGCAACCCATACTGCCCATCCAGACGTTGCAGGGGCGGGCGAATCAGGCTTGATGGATAGGGCGCGATGGCGAGATCGGCAATCATCGCGGCCTCCTGTCCCGAAGCCTGTTCGCTTGAGTAGGCTACCCGGTAGCTGCGGCCGATGCGGCCGAGGGCATCCAGTGCCTGCCGTCGCCAGGCGCAATCAGGGCTGGCCAGCGCCAGCGGTAATGGCGTGCGCAGCGCGGCGACACCACCGCTGCGGCCGGCCCAGACCAGCGGTTCGCTATGGATCGGCTCGCCCCGCGAATCGTCCTGACCGAGGTTGCCGACGGTGATCAAAGCGAGGTCCAGTTCGCCTGCGTCGATGCGCTCGATCATGTCGACGCTGCGCGCGACCGACACATCCACTTCGACTCCGGGATGGCTGCGGGCGAATAACGCCAGCAGACCGGGCAGGATGCGCGTCCCGACATCCGCCGGCGTTCCGAAACGCACGCGACCCTGCAGCGCTGGCTGGAGGAAGTGCGCGATGGCCTCTTCGTTGAGCTTGAGCAGGCGTCGGGCATAGCCGAGCAGCGTCTCGCCGGCCGGCGTAAGGCGCACCTGCCGCGCTTCGCGGACGAACAGGGAGCGCCCGAGGGTTTCTTCCAGGCGCTTGATCTGCATGCTGACGGCCGAGGTGCTGCGATAGATCTGTCCGGCAGCACGGGTGAAGCTGCCGCTCTCGGCGATGGCAACGAAGGTGCGCAGAACATCGCTTTCCAGCAGGGGCGTCGTCGAGGGGCTAGTGGATCGCTCAAGCGGTTCGGGCATAGGCGAGGCTTCAGTTTTTCTGAACATAGGCTTTTATATTAGTCGTTTGTTTGAACGACTGGTGCCCGCTCATCCTGTAGGCAACCGGTGGCGCCACAACCCGTGGCCACCGTGAGCGAAGCGGAGGTGAGCATGTCTGGTGAACGACGCGATACCTGTGTACGGCAACCATCCGAGCCGCAGATGCCGGACTTCTATCTGCCGGCCATGTGGCCGCTGGGTCTGCAGCGCAGCCTGCATGACTGGTTTCGCGCCTGGCGGCAGCGGCGTCTGTATCGGCGACTGCTGAAGCTGGATGATCGCCAATTGGCGTCGCGCGATCTGGATCGGCGCCGGCTCGGTGAAATGGCTCAGGCACCGTTGCGCCAGTTGGTAGCGCAGCGGCGCAAGCGTTGCAGCCCTGCGTGCCCCGCTCGTTGAGCGGCAGACAGGCCGTCAGGGCTTTCGGGCGAGGAGCACGGCGCGCATGGGGGCCGGCAGGCCTTCGACCGTTTTGCCGTGGTCCTGCGGGTCGAGGAAGTCGGGCAACGACTGGTAGCGCATCCATTCGGTGCTGCGCTGTTCCGCGACGCTGGTCACGCTGACGTCAACGCAGCGCACGTCGACGAAACCGGCGCGGCGCAACCAGCATTCCAGCGCCTTCACCGAGGGCAGGAACCAGACGTTGCGCATCTGCGCATAGCGGTCCTCCGGCACCAGGGCGGTATTCTCGTCGCCCTCGACCACCAGCGTCTCCAGCACCAGCTCGCCGCCGCGGACCAGGCAGTCCTTCAGATCGAGCAGGTGATCGATGGGCGAACGGCGATGGTAAAGCACGCCCATGGAAAACACCGTGTCGAAGCCCTCGAGCCTGGCCGGAAGCTCTTCCAGGGCGAACGGCAGATGCCAGACCGGCATTTCCGGCAGGTAGCGCTTCATCGCATGGAACTGGCAGAAGAACAGCCAGTTCGGGTCGACCCCAACCACGCTGTCGGCGCCGGCACCGAGCATGCGCCACATGTAGTAGCCGTTGCCGCAACCCACGTCGAGGATGCGTTTGCCGGCCAGATTCAGGTGCGGTGCGACCCGGTCCCACTTCCAGTCCGAGCGCCACTCGGTATCGACATGCACGCCGAACACGTCGAACGGACCCTTGCGCCATGGCGAGAGCCCCATCAGCGCATCGTGGGTGGCCTGGCGCGTGGCGTCGTCACAGGGCGCGTCGAGGCGGAAGCCGTCACGCAGTTCGACCTGCTCGGGCGCCAGCGCAGGCAGCGCGTCGACGGCGCGCCGCCAGCGCGGCAGATCACCGTGACCGACCGCGAGTTTGCCGTCCAGCTGCTGCTGAACGCCGTTGGCCCAGGCGGCCAGCGGGGTGCCGGCCAGGCGCCAGGCGAGGGGAGTGAGGTCGAGGTTCATGGCAGGGCGATCAGCGAGGCGAAATTCAGGCATTGGAACCAGGGTACGACCTTGGAAAAGCCGGCATCCAGTAGCCGTTGGCGATGGGTTTCCAGACTGTCCGGTTTCATCACGTTTTCGATGGCGCTGCGCTTCTGGGCGATTTCCAGTTCGCTGTAGCCATTGGCGCGCTTGAAGGCGATGTGCAGGTCGGTCAGCAACTGTTGCTCGTCTTCATCTTCGAAGCGCAGCTTTTCCGACAGGATCAGCGCGCCACCGGGCACCAGTGCCTGGCGAATGCGGCTGAGCAGGGCCGGGCGCTGCTGCGGTGCGATGAACTGCAGGGTGAAGTTCAGCGCCACCAGCGAGCTGGGCTGGAACTGCAGAGCCAGGATGTCGCCCTCGATGACCTCGACCGGCAACAGCTCCTGGAACATCGAGTCCTGTCCGTGGAGGTATTCGCGGCAGCGCTCGACCATCGCCGCGGAGTTGTCCACGGCGATGACCTGGCAGTTGTCGGCAGTCACGTGGCGGCGCAACGCCTGGGTCACCGCGCCCAGCGAACAGCCGAGGTCGTACAGGCGGGTATTGGGCTGGGCGAACTGCGCGGCGATCACGCCGATGTTCTCGACGATGGTCGGGTAACCGGGCACAGAGCGCTTGATCATGTCGGGAAACACCCGCACCACGTCCTCGTTGAAGACGAAGTCCTGAATGCGGGGCAGGGGCTGGGCGAACAGACGGTCGGGATCGTGACTCACGGTGTCGGGCGGCGTGTGTGAAAACGGGGCGGCATTGTAGCCGAAACCACGCTCGCCGCGGGCTCCGCCCGACTCAGCGTACCTCGATACGGCAATCGAACATGCCCGCTGGCTCGGCGTCGGCCTCCCACGGACGTTGATAGGTGAGGTACAGCCGGCCGCTGCCGGACTCCTGTGCTTCGAAGCGCCAGGTCGACAGGCCATCCCCGCCGATCATGTCGGCTTTCGGATTGCTGAATACCTCGGGGCCGAGGCTGCGCAATTGCTCCGCGGCGGCTTCGTGCAGAATCCAGCGATAGCCGGTGGTCGGGTTGCTCGGCAGGCTGACGATGAGTTGCTGGCCGCTCTGCAGCGTTTGCGGGCAGCGGTTGTCGTCGCTGAGCACGACGCTGGAGGGCGTCTTGTCGTTGCTTGCGCAAGCCACGAGCAGGGCGAAGCTGGCGGGCAGCAATAGACGAGGGATGTCGAAAGGCATGATCGGCACCGGTCGGAAATGAGTTGGGAAGGATAGCCCAAAAGGGGGCGGTCGCAGGCGCGCACTCCGTCTGCGCCGGCCCAGGGGTGCAAGTGCAGCGCGACTTCCACCCCACGATTCAGCTGTTCTGCATCTTGTCCCGCGTCAGAACAGCACCTTGGCTACATCGGCGAAGCGCTTGGCGAAATGCACTGTCAGGCCTTCCTTGAGATAGTCAGGCAACTCTTCGAAATCGCCGCGATTGGCTTCCGGCAGGATCAGTTCGAAGATCTTCTGCCGCCGCGCCGCGATCACCTTCTCGCGCACGCCGCCAATCGGCAATACGTGGCCGGTCAGCGTCAGCTCGCCGGTCATGGCCACGCCTTTCTTCGGCGGCTGGTTGCGCGCGAGGGAGAGCAGCGCGCTGGCCATGGTGATGCCGGCACTGGGGCCGTCCTTGGGCGTGGCACCCTCCGGCACATGCAGGTGCACGAAGGCTTCGTCGAAGAACTCCGGGTCGCCCTTGAAGGCTTTCAGGTTCGAGCTGACGTAGCTGTAGGCGATCTCTGCCGATTCCTTCATCACGTCACCGAGCTTGCCGGTGAGCTTGAAGCCGCGGTTCAGCGTGTGGATACGCGTGGCCTCGATCGGCAGTGTGGCGCCGCCCATGCTGGTCCAGGCGAGGCCGGTGATCACACCGACGCCGGAGAGCACCTGTTCGCTGCGGAACACCGGTTTGCCGAGGTAGCTTTCCAGGTCCTTCGGCGTGATCTTCAGCTCCGCTTGCGGGTCTTCCAGCAACTGCACCACGGCCTTGCGCACCAGCTTGCCCAGTTGCTTCTCCAGCTGACGCACACCGGCTTCACGGGCATAGCCTTCGATCACCGCTTTCATGGCGCTGTCGCTGATGGTGAGGCGTTGCTTGGGTACGCCGGTCCTGTCCAGCAGTTTGGGCCACAGGTGGCGCTTGGCGATGGCCAGCTTTTCCTCGGCGATGTAGCCGGACAGGCGGATCACCTCCATGCGATCCAGCAGCGGGCCGGGGATCGAGTCCAGGGTGTTCGCCGTGCAGACGAACAGCACCTTGGACAGGTCCAGGCGCAGATCCAGGTAGTGGTCGAGAAATTCCACGTTCTGTTCCGGGTCCAGTGTCTCCAGCAGCGCCGAGGCCGGATCGCCCTGGTAGCTGCTGCTGAGCTTGTCGATCTCGTCGAGCATGATCACCGGGTTCATCACCTCGACATCCTTGAGCGCCTGCACCAGCTTGCCGGGCAGGGCGCCGATGTAGGTACGCCGGTGGCCCTTGATCTCCGCCTCGTCGCGCATGCCGCCGACGCTGAAGCGATAGAACGGCCGGCCGAGGGATTCGGCGATGGACTTGCCGATACTGGTCTTGCCCACGCCCGGCGGGCCGACCAAGAGCACGATGGAGCCGGCGATCTCGCCCTTGAAGGCACCGACGGCGAGAAATTCGAGAATGCGGTTCTTGATGTCGTCGAGGCCGGCGTGGTGCTTGTCGAGCACCTTGCGCGCGCGCTTGAGGTCGAGTTTGTCCTTGCCCAGCACGCCCCAGGGCAGGGCGGTGGCCCAGTCCAGATAGTTGCGGGTGACGGCGTATTCCGGCGAGCCGGTCTCGAGGATCGACAGCTTGTTCAGCTCTTCGTCGATGCGCTTCTGTGCGGCGGGTGGCACTACCTTGCCTTGCAGTCGCGCGCGGAATTCGTCGGCGTCGGCGCTCTTGTCGTCCTTGGTGATGCCCAGTTCGCGCTGGATGATCTTCAGCTGTTCCTTGAGGAAGAACTCGCGCTGGCGCTCGCCGATCTTGCGATTCACCTCGCCGGTCAGCTCCTTCTGCAGTCGGGCGACTTCCACTTCCTTGCGCAGCAGCGGCAGCACTTTCTCCATGCGCTTCAACACCGGCACGGTATCCAGCACTTCCTGCAGCTCTATGCCAGGCGCGGTGGTCAGCGCGGCAGCGAAGTCCGACAGCGGCGACGGGTCGTTGGGGCTGAAGCGGTTCAGGTAGTTCTTCAGTTCCTCGCTGTACAGCGGATTGAGCGGCAGCAGCTCCTTGATCGCATTGATCAGCGCCATGCCGTAGGCCTTCACCTCGTCGCGTGGGTCTTCATCGCTCTTCGGGTAATCGACTTCCACCAGATACGGCGGTTTGCGCCGCAGCCAGCCGCGGATGCGCACCCGCGCCAGGCCCTGGGCGACGAACTGCAGCTTGCCGCCCTCCTGCGACGCGTGGTGCACACGGACCATGGTGCCGTGCTCCGGCAGGCTGTCCGGGTCGAAGGTGGCCATGTCCAGCACTGGCGAATCGACGAAGAACAGTGCCACGCGCTGGTGCGGCGTCTTCGCCACGCGCTCCAGGGTCTCGGCCCAGGGATCTTCGTTGACGATCACCGGCAGCACCTGCGCCGGGAAGAACGGCCGGTTGTGCACCGGGATGATGTAGAGCTTGTCCGGCTGCTGTTGATCGGGCAGTACGAGACCGTTGGAGGAGATGATTTCCTGCTCGATATGATCCTGATTGACGTCGTCGTTCATGCGGCACCCGTTGCGAATACGTGCACCTTAGATGGGTGGTGGCGCGGATGATTTCAATCCCGTCGCATGGGGGTGTGCACCGTGGGGTGCGGTCCGGTAAAGTGCCGGCGGTCTGTTCCCTTTCGGCATGGCCTCCGAACGACGCGGCGACAGACTCAGCCTCAGGTGCCAAGCATGCTCAACGCCCGTCTGCTTCGTCTGGATGATCGGACTCACCAGCACGCCCACGACTATCACCAGCTGGTGATGTCGCTCTCCGGGCGCGCGGAATTCGAGGTCAATGGCTCGGGTGGCGAAGTCTGCCGCATGCGCGCCTGCCTGGTGCCGGGCGATGCCGACCACGGCTTCGCCGGCATGGGCGACAACCGCATGCTGATCATCGATCTCGACGAGCAGGATGTCGGCACCGATGACCCTGCGCTATTGGCCCGCCTGTTCGAGGCGCCGCGCTATCCCGCGCTGGATGCCGATTTCCAGAATCTGCTGGCCTACGCCGGTGCCGAGCTGGCGCGCTACGGCAGCGACCCGCTGCTGGCCCGCGCGCTGGGCGGCGTGCTGTTGCGGGCGCTGCACCTGCGGTTGTTCGGCGAATCCCAGCAGCGACCGGCCGGTCCGCTCGATCTGCAGCGGCTGGACAGCCATATCCAGGACAACCTGGCGCGACGCATCACCGTCGCCGAGCTGGCCCAGGTGGTCTGCCTCAGCCCCAGCCACTTTCACGCCCAGTTCAAGGATTGCGTCGGCCTCACGCCGCACCAGTACCTGCTCAAGACCCGCCTCGACCGTGCCGCCCGCCTGCTGCGTGAAACGCCGCTGCCATTGGTGCGGATTGCCGAGGAGTGCGGCTTTTCCAGCCAGAGCGCCTTGACCACGGCGACCCGCCGCTACCTCGGTCTGACTCCTCGCGGATTGCGCAAGTCGGATTCCTGAGCGTTCTTCTGAGCGCCCTGTTTTCGGGCTCTTCAGCTACCCCCCGCGCAGATTCCTGAGCCATTCTGGTGCGCTTTTATTGCCGCCGCGTTGCCGCATTCGGCTTTCGGAGTTTTTCGTAAAACTTCCGTAGCTTTGCGCAAGAACGACGCGTCTTGCTGCCCCTACATTCCGTGTCCCGACCTGGCTCTTCGTCTTGTGCTGCACCATCAGCCTGGCCGTGGACTAGACCTATAAGCAGACACAATCACAAGAGGAGCGGCGCATGTTCAAGGCCGGTCACGTGCTGGAAGGCGCCTTCGCCAACCAGAAAGCCGCGGAATTCTTTCCCGCCATCAGCGCCAACTACGCCGTTGACGAGGCGCAATATCTCACCGAACTGCTGCAGCTTGCCGATCCCGGCGAGGCGGGCATTGCCGCCATTCGCGAGCGAGCGCGCAGCCTGATTGAGGCGGTGCGCGGGCGTGACAATGCCGTCGATACCCTCGATGCGCTGCTGCGCCAGTACAGCCTGGACACCCAGGAAGGGCTGATGCTGATGTGCCTGGCCGAGGCGCTGCTGCGGGTGCCGGACTCGGCGACCGCCGATGCGCTGATTCGCGACAAGCTCAACGCCGCCGAATGGGAACGGCATCTCGGCCAGAGCGACAACGTGCTGGTCAACTTCGCCGCCTGGGGGTTGGTGATGACCGGCAAGGTGGTCGATCCGGAAACCGCCGACGGCCGGCCGAAGAACGTCATCGGCCGCTTGCTCAAGCGCTCCGGCGAACCGGTGATCCGCAGCGCGATGAACCAGGCGATGAAGCTGATGGGCAAGCAGTTCGTGCTTGGCCGTACCATCTCCGAAGCGCTGAAAAACGGCCGTCCCGAGCGCGAGAAGGGCTACACCTATTCATTCGACATGCTCGGCGAGGCCGCGCTGACCGCCGAAGACGCCGCCAAGTACATGGCCGACTATCGTCAGGCCGTGGAAACCGTCGGCGCCGAGCCGCAGGTCGGCAAAGGGCCGCGGCCATCGGTGTCGATCAAGTTGTCGGCGCTGCACCCGCGTTATGAAGTCGCCCAGCGCGAACGCGTGCTCACCGAGCTGTTCGCCAGTGTGCGCGAACTGGCCGTGCTGGCGCGTCAGCGCAATGTCGGGATCACCATCGACGCCGAGGAGGCCGACCGCCTCGAGCTGTCGCTGGAGCTGTACGAAAAGCTCCTGCGCGACCCGGCCATCGCCGGCTGGGGTGAGTTCGGCCTGGTCATCCAGGCGTACTCCAAACGCTGCTTGCCGGTGCTGGTCTGGCTGACGCTGCTCGGTCGCGAACTGGGCGAACGCATTCCGCTGCGGCTGGTAAAGGGCGCCTACTGGGACAGTGAGATCAAGCAGTGCCAGGTCCAGGGTCTGGACGGCTACCCCGTCTACACGCGCAAGGAAGGCACCGACACCTCCTACCTTGCCTGCGCGCGCTACCTGTTGTCCGAGCACACCCGTGGGGTGATCTACCCGCAGTTCGCCAGCCACAACGCGCATACCGTCAGCTGCATCCTGGCCATGGCCGAAGAAACCTCGCAGCCGCGCGAGTTCGAGTTCCAGCGTCTGCACGGCATGGGCGATGCGCTGTACGACACGGTGATCGAGAAGTACGCCCGCAACGTACGGATCTACGCACCGGTCGGCGCGCACAAGGACCTGCTGCCCTATCTGGTGCGGCGCCTGCTGGAGAACGGTGCCAACTCGTCGTTCGTCCACCAGCTGGTCGACCCGCGCGTGCCGGTCGAATCGCTGATCGATCACCCGGTGAGCCAGCTGCGCAAGTTCGCTGCACTGGGCAACCCGCGCATTCCGCTGCCGCCGGCGCTGTTCGGCAATCGCAAGAACTCCCAAGGGATCAACATGAATATCCAGAACCAATGGAACGACCTGGCCAGCGCCTACCAACCTTTCCTCGAGCGCCAGTGGCAGGCGGCGCCGGTCATCAGCGGGCAGCGGCTCGCCGGTACGCCGTCCGAGGTGCGTTGCCCCTATGACCTGAACAAGGTCGTTGGCCAGGCCCAGTTCGCCAGCGCCGAGCAGGCGCGCCAGGCCGTCGATCGCCTGGCGGCTTACTGGCCAATCTGGAATGCCACGCCGGTGGAAGCCCGTGCTGCGGTGCTGGAGCGCCTGGGCGATCTGCTGGAGCAGCACCGCGCCGAGCTGATGGCGCTGTGTACCGTGGAAGCCGGCAAGTCGCTGCAGGATGGTATCGACGAAGTACGCGAGGCGGTGGATTTCTGCCGTTACTACGCGCAGCAGGCGCGGCAGAAGCTCGGCCGCGAAGAGCTGAAAGGCCCGACCGGCGAGCGCAACGAGCTGTTCCATGAAGGCCGCGGTGTGTTCGCTTGCGTCAGCCCGTGGAATTTCCCGCTGGCGATCTACCTCGGCCAGATCAGCGCGGCCCTGGTGGCCGGCAACACCGTGCTGGCCAAGCCGGCCGAGCAGACCAGCCTCATCGCTGCGCGTGCGCTTGAACTGCTGTTCGAAGCCGGTCTGCCGAAAGAGGCGATCGCCTTCCTGCCGGGCGACGGCGCCACCCTGGGCGGCGTGTTCTGTCGCGATCCGCGGGTGGTCGGCGTGTGCTTCACCGGTTCGACCGATACGGCGCGCATCATCAATCGCCAGCTGGCCGAAAAGGAAGGCCCGATCGCCACGCTCATCGCCGAGACCGGCGGGCAGAACGCGATGATCGTCGACTCCACCGCGCTGCCCGAGCAGGTGATCAAGGATGCGGTCGGTTCCGCCTTCACCAGCGCCGGCCAGCGTTGCTCGGCGTTGCGCGTGCTCTATGTGCAGCGTGATATCGCTGATCGTGTGATCGAGTTGCTCAAGGGCGCCATGGCCGAGCTCAGAGTTGGCCCGACCCATCTGCGCGAGAACGACATCGGCCCGGTGATCGACCAGGAAGCTCGCGAAGGTCTGCTGGCGCATATCCAACAGCTCAAGAGCGAAGGGCGCCTGATCGCCGAGGCGACATTGCTGGCTGGCCTCAACGGTCATTTCGTGGCACCGGTGGCCTTCGAGATCGACGGCATTCACCAGCTCAAGAAGGAGCAGTTCGGCCCGGTATTGCACGTGGTGCGCTACGACGCGGCGGACCTGGAAAAGGTCGTCGCGGCGATCAACGGCACCGGCTACGGCCTGACCCTCGGCGTACACAGCCGCAACGAGGAAACCGCCGAACGCATCGAGCAACTGGCGCGGGTCGGCAACCTCTATGTCAATCGCAACCAGATTGGTGCCGTGGTCGGCGTGCAGCCGTTCGGCGGCTGTGGTCTGTCGGGCACCGGTCCGAAGGCGGGTGGCCCCAGCTATGTGCTGCGCTTCGCCAACGAGCGGACCACCTCCACCAACACCACTGCGGTGGGCGGCAACGCCTCGCTGCTTTCGCTCGGAGACGACTGAACGCATTCACGCTGTACCACCGGGTGAATGGTGTTGATCGTTCACCCGGCGCATCACGCTAAACCTCCCGACCGCTCAGGCAGCCGGAACACAACAACAATTGGACAGTCGGCGGACGCTCTTCCGCCACTGACGGGCCCGGTTGGGCCTGTCACAGGTGATGGCCTTTTCGCTATCGCCCTCTGCCAAGGTGCTGCGTGGGTCTTCTCGCGTTGCGCCGAACAACAACTAACGAGGGACACACATGAGCATCAGTACACCCACGCTGATCACCTTTCTGATCTACATCGCGGCGATGATCCTGATCGGTTTCATCGCCTACCGCGCCACCAAGAACTTCTCCGACTACATCCTCGGCGGCCGCAGCCTCGGCAGTTTCGTCACCGCGCTGTCGGCCGGTGCCTCGGACATGAGCGGCTGGCTGCTGATGGGCCTGCCCGGTGCGATCTTCGTCGCCGGTCTGTCGGAAAGCTGGATCGCCATCGGCCTGATCGTCGGCGCCTGGCTGAACTGGTTGTTCGTCGCCGGGCGCCTGCGCGTGCATACCGAGCACAACCACAACGCGCTGACGCTGCCGGATTACTTCTCGCACCGCTTCGAGGATGAGAGCCGCATGCTGCGGATCTTCTCCGCGCTGGTGATCCTGGTGTTCTTCACCATCTATTGCGCCTCCGGCGTCGTCGCCGGTGCGCGGCTGTTCGAGAGCAGCTTCGGCGTGCCGTACGAGTACGCACTGTGGATCGGCGCCGCGGCGACCATCCTCTATGTGTTCATCGGTGGCTTCCTCGCCGTCAGTTGGACCGACACCGTGCAGGCGACGCTGATGATCTTCGCGCTGCTGATCACCCCGGTGTTCGTCATCCTCGCCCTAGGCGACATGGGCGCCGCGATGGATACCATCGGCACGCAGAATCCGGCCGCGTTCGACATGTTCAGCGGGCTTTCCTTCGTCGCCATCATCTCGCTGCTGGCCTGGGGCCTGGGCTACTTCGGCCAGCCGCACATTCTGGTGCGCTTCATGGCCGCCGACTCGATCAAGACCATCCCCAACGCCCGTCGCATCGGCATGGCCTGGATGATCCTGACGCTGGCCGGCGCCGTGGCGGTGGGCTTCTTCGGTATCGCCTACTTCGCCGGACACCCGGAACTGGCCGGGCCGGTTAGCCAGAATGGTGAGCGTGTTTTCCTCGAGTTGGTGAAGATCCTGTTCAACCCGTGGGTTGCCGGCATCATCCTCTCCGGCGTGCTGGCGGCGGTGATGAGTACCCTGAGTGCGCAGCTCCTGGTGAGCTCCAGTGCCCTGACCCAGGACTTCTACAAGGCCATGCTGCGCAAGAGCGCCTCGCAGACCGAATTGGTCTGGGTCGGCCGGGCGATGGTGCTGCTGATCGCGCTGGTCGCCATCGGCATCGCCTCCAACCCGGACAGCAAGGTGCTGGGCCTGGTGTCCTACGCCTGGGCCGGCTTCGGCGCGGCGTTCGGTCCGGTGGTATTGATCTCGCTGCTGTGGAAGCGCATGACCCGCAACGGCGCGCTGGCCGGCATGCTGGTCGGTGCCGTCACCGTGGTGGTATGGAAGGAGTTCATCGGCCTGGGCCTGTACGAAATCATCCCGGGCTTCATCCTCGCCAGCATCGCCATCTATGTGGTGAGCAAGATGGGCGCCGAACCGGCCCCGAGCATCGTCAAGCGCTTCGAGGAAGCCGACGCGGATTATCACGCCGGCTAAGGCCAGTGTCGGAGTGTTGCCCCGGCTCGAAAGCTGAATTCGAAGCGGGGCGCACTTCCACAGGCTGCAGAGGGTTTCGCTGCGAGTACCTACAAAAAACCCCGGCTAGCCGGGGTTTTGCGTTTCTGCCGCAGATTCATTCGTCCGCAACCAGATTGGATCGGTCGTCCACCGCACCCGCGGCGATCAGGTGTTCGGCTTCGTCTTCCGGCACGTGGATGCTGGTGCCGTCGATATTCATCACCGACATGCGTGCCTGGGGATCGGTGGTGATGCGCACGTCCATCAGGGCGCTGCGGTGCGTGTTGCCGTTGATGACCACGGCGCAGGTGCCGGTGGTGGTGTCGATGTCTACGGTCATGATCTATCTCCCGAAGCGGTGCAAAAGCCGCGCGCGGTTCGCCCGGCGTTTCCATGTCGACCACGAACAGGGTGCATCCGTTGTGTCTGTTACTGGAAAAACAGACTTAAACGTTACGATATAACATGTTAGATTCTCGTCCCGCGAAGCTGACACCGCTACCGGATGCCGGCGCACAGCCGTCTTCGGTTGCTTTGGAAGGCAACCACCACTGTCTGGAGAGTCACATGAAACTGAAGCGTCATCCCCTGGCCTGGGCGATCAGCCTGGCCTTGGTTCCGGCTGCCTGGGCCGCCGAGCCGGTCGAACTGCAATCCGTCGTGGTCAGCGCCAGCGGCCTGGCCAAGCAGAGCCATGAGATGACCACACCGGCGGCCGTGATGGAGGGAGACGAACTGGTGCAGCGTCGTGAGGCGACGCTCGGGGAAACGCTGGAAAGCCTGCCTGGCGTGCGCTCCAGCAGCTTTGGCGCCGGTGCGGCGCGCCCGGTTATTCGCGGGTTGGATGGCGCACGGGTCAAGGTGCTGAGCGATGGCGTGGAACTGCTCGATGCCTCGACCATCAGCCCCGACCACGCAGTGACCAGCGAACCGCTACTGGCCGAGCGCATCGAGGTCCTCAAGGGGCCGGCAACCTTGCTCTACGGTGGCGGCGCCATCGGAGGGGTAGTCAATGTGATCGACAAGAAGATCCCCACCCGCGTCCCGGAGAAGGGCTACGAAGGCGAACTGGAGCTACGCGCCAACAGCGTCGCCAACGAAGGGGCGGGGGTGTTCGGTATCACTGCCGGCAGCGGCAACTTCGCCGTGCGCGCCGAAGGCACCAAGCGCCAGGCCGACCCTTACGAAATTCCCGGTTCGCCGGACAAACAGGAAGGTTCCTACAACGACACCGACAGCTTCAATCTGGGCGCCAGCTTCATCGGCGAGCGCGGCTACATCGGTGCCGCCTACGGTGAGCAGAACAACCGCTACGGACTGCTGGCCCACGAGCACGCCGATTGCCATACCCATGGCAGCGACTGGCACTGCGGTGGCCATGATGATCACGACGATGACGACGACCATGATCACGAACACGAACATGGCAGCGTGCCCTATGTCGACATGCGCCAGAAGCGCTGGGATCTGCGTGGCGAGCTGAGCGATCCGCTGCCGGGCTTCGAACTGGCGCGGCTGCGCATCGGCCACAGCGACTACCAGCACAAGGAGATCGAAGGCGGCGAAGTGGGCACCCGCTTCAACAACGACGCCACCGATGCCCGTCTGGAGCTGACCCATCAGCCGCTGTTCGGCTGGCGCGGTGTGCTCGGCGCACAGACCCTGCGTCGCGACTTCGAAGCCCTCGGCGAAGAGGCCTATGTGCCGCAGACGCTGACCCGCAACCACGGCTTGTTCCTGCTGGAGGAATACACCGCTGGCGCCTGGCGCTACGAACTCGGTCTGCGCCACGAATGGCAGGACATCGATGCCGACGGCCGTCCGGATACCGATCACAGCGGCACCTCGATGTCCGCCGGTGCGGTCTGGACCTTCGCCCCGCAGTACTCGCTGGGCTTCTCGCTGACGCGTTCGCAACGCCTGCCCAGCGCAGAAGAGCTTTACGCCAACGGCCCGCATGCAGCGACCCGCACTGTCGAACTGGGTAACGTCGACCTGGAAGAGGAAACCTCGCACAACGCCGAGATCACCCTGCGCAAGTTCGCCGGCCGCACGACCTTCAGCCTGAGCCTGTTCCGCAACGAGGTGGACGACTTCATCTACGCCGCCGACACCGGTAACGACATCGGTGGTGGCTACCGCGAGATCGAATACCGCCAGCAGGACGCCGTGCTCACCGGGGCGGAAGGGGAGGTGCGCTTCCAGGCGACCGACGCCACCGCCTTCACCCTGTTCGGCGACCACGTGCGCGGCAAGTTGCGCGACGGCGGCGGCGACCTGCCGCGTATCCCGGCCGATCGCCTGGGTGTGCGGGTGGAACAGAGCTTCACCCCGGCGCTCAACGGCCAGCTGGAGTTCTATCGGGTGCAGCGCCAGGACGAACTGGCCGACTACGAAAGCGAAACCGGTGGCTACAACATGCTGGGCGCCAGCCTGGGTTACAGCGGCGCGCTGAACCAGACCGATTACCTGCTCTACCTCAAGGCCAACAACCTGCTGGACGAAAAGGCCCGCCAGCACACTTCCTTCATCAAGGATGAGGTGCTGCTGCCCGGGCGCAATCTGACCGTAGGCGTGCGCCTGGCATTCTGAGGCGAGCAATTTTCCTGGCAGCAACTCACAAGGGCCGGCCGCTATTGCCGGCCCTTATTCGTCATGTAGTGGCGATGCGGCGCGCAGAACCTCGCGGTCACGCGCAAGTACGTGGATGACGCGCTATCCTTGCGCCCCTCGATTGTTCCGTTGCGGGTGTCGGTCGCTGTCCGCGCTGGCGATGGAACGTCAGGACCAACAAGGAAAACAAGTCCCATGAACGTCAGCACTCCCACTCTGATCACTTTCGTGATCTACATCGCGGCGATGATCCTGATCGGTTTCATCGCCTACCGCGCCACCAAGAACTTCTCCGACTACATCCTTGGCGGCCGCAGTCTCGGCAGCTTCGTCACCGCGCTGTCGGCCGGTGCCTCGGACATGAGCGGCTGGCTGCTGATGGGGCTGCCCGGAGCGATCTTCGTCGCCGGTCTGTCGGAAAGCTGGATCGCCATCGGCCTGATCGTCGGCGCCTGGCTGAACTGGTTGTTCGTCGCCGGGCGCCTGCGCGTGCATACCGAGCACAACCACAACGCGCTGACGCTGCCGGATTACTTCTCGCACCGTTTCGAGGACGAGAGCCGCATGCTGCGGATTTTCTCCGCGCTGGTGATCCTGGTGTTCTTCACCATCTACTGCGCCTCGGGCGTCGTCGCCGGCGCGCGGCTGTTCGAGTCCACCTTCGGCATGCCCTACGAGTACGCGCTGTGGGTCGGCGCCGCGGCGACCATCCTCTATGTGTTCATCGGCGGTTTTCTCGCGGTGAGCTGGACCGACACCGTACAGGCCACTCTGATGATCTTCGCGCTGCTGATCACGCCGGTGTTCGTCATCCTCGCCCTCGGTGACATGGGCACCGTGATGGCCACCATCGAAGCGCAGAACCCGGCCAACTTCGACATGTTCCGCGGGCTGTCCTTCGTCGCGATCATTTCGCTGCTGGCCTGGGGCCTGGGCTATTTCGGCCAGCCGCACATTCTGGTGCGCTTCATGGCCGCCGACTCGATCAAGACCATCCCCAACGCCCGCCGCATCGGCATGACCTGGATGATCCTGACCCTGGCCGGCGCCGTAGCGGTGGGCTTCCTCGGCATCGCCTACTTCGCCGACCATCCGGAGCAGGCTGGTGCGGTGAGCCAGAACGGCGAGCGTGTGTTCATGGAACTGGTGAAGATTCTGTTCAACCCATGGGTGGCCGGCATCATTCTCTCCGGCGTGCTGGCGGCGGTAATGAGTACCCTGAGTGCGCAGCTATTGGTCAGCTCCAGCGCGCTGACCCAGGACTTCTACAAGGCCATGCTGCGCAAGAACGCCTCGCAGACCGAATTGGTCTGGGTCGGTCGCGGCATGGTGCTGTTGATCGCGCTGATCGCCATCGGCATCGCCTCCAACCCGGACAGCAAGGTGCTGGGCCTGGTGTCCTACGCCTGGGCCGGCTTCGGCGCGGCGTTCGGTCCGGTGGTGCTGATCTCGCTGCTGTGGAAGCGCATGACCCGCAACGGCGCGTTGGCCGGCATGCTGGTCGGTGCCGTCACCGTGGTGGTGTGGAAGGAGTTCATCGGCCTGGGCCTGTACGAAATCATCCCGGGCTTCATCCTCGCCAGCATCGCCATCTATGTGGTGAGCAAGATGGGCGCCGCGCCTGCCCCGAGCATCGTCAAGCGCTTCGAAGAAGCCGACGCGGATTACCACGCCGGTTGATCTGCACGGCGCAGGTCGAGCGTGGCTGCTCGACCTGCGGTTGGATTCAGTGCCCCAGGTTCGAACCGCTCCACCCCATATCGATATTTGCGACTGTCGGCCTCTCCCAGAGGCTATCAGGCTTTCAATTCGTCACTTCCGACAAATCGATCCGCCGCCAGCGCTATTCGGCGAAGCTATACACGGCCAAGGTGAGCAGGCCGACGCCGATCGCCAGCAGCGCGTCATTCCTCTCTGTTGTCGCGCTGGCGATTATCGGCCGGTGCGTCGATAATCGCCCCGATGTCAGCGTCCGAGGGTGTCCTGCATGACCGATGAGTCGCGTGTTCTCAAGCCACCGATGGCACCGCCCATCGTTGCTTCGCCTGCCAAGCGCATCGAGGCGCTGACCGGCGATCCCAATTTCATGACTTCGCTGGCGCGCGGGTTGGCCGTGATTCATGCCTTCCAGGAGCGCAAGCGCCACCTGACCATCGCGCAGATCAGCCATCGCACCGAAATACCCCGGGCCGCCGTGCGCCGCTGCCTGCATACGTTGATGAAGCTCGGCTACGTCACCACCGATGGGCGTACCTATTCGCTGCTGCCCAAGGTGCTGACCCTTGGCCACGCCTATCTGTCGTCCACGCCGCTGGCAGTGACCGCGCAACCGATTCTCGACCGCCTCAGCGAGCAACTGCACGAAGCCTGTTCGATGGCGACGCTGGAGGGCGATGAAGTGCTCTATGTGGCGCGCTCGGCCACGCCACAGCGGCTGATATCGGTGGATCTGTCGGTGGGCAGTCGGCTGCCGGCGTATTGCACATCAATGGGGCGCATTCTGCTGGCGGCGCTGGATGACGCGGCGCTCGACGACTACCTGGGCCGCGCTGACTTGCAGGTAAAGACCAGCCGCACCTTGCACAGCCCGGAGGCGCTGCGCGAAAACATCGCCGAGATTCGCCAGCAGGGTTGGGTCATCGTCGATCAGGAGCTGGAAATGGGCCTGCGTTCGTTGGCCGTTCCGCTGAAGGATTCCGCCGGCCAGGTGCTGGCCGCGCTGAACGTCGGCACCCACGCCGGGCGCGTCTCGCGTCAGGAGCTGGAAACCCGATTCCTGCCCGTGCTGCTGGAGGCCAGCCGCGAATTGAGCACGCGACTGTTTCATTGATGGAAGCTCGCAAACCATCGGTGACTACGGTGCTCTGGGTAGCTTCCGCGCGCTGATGTCGGCATCGTTAATCACATAAGAATGGCGTCTAATTCGTTCGATAATCGAACGGTATGTCGATTATCGGATTGTTTGGCAGGGGATGGGCCGTTAACGTTTTCACAACGCAATCAGCGTACCGAAAACAACACGAGATCCGACTCATGGCTGAATTCCTCTCGCTCCGCGAAGCCGTCGAGCGCTTTATCCTGGATGGCGATACCGTCGCCCTGGAAGGCTTTACCCACCTGATTCCCACCGCAGCCGCCCACGAGATCGTGCGCCAGGGCCGCAAGGACCTGACCCTGGTGCGCATGACGCCGGACCTGGTCTACGACCTGCTGATCGGTGCCGGTTGCGCGAAGAAGCTGATCTTCTCCTGGGGCGGCAATCCAGGCGTCGGCTCGCTGCATCGTCTGCGCGATGCGGTGGAAAAGGGCTGGCCGCAGCCGCTGGAGATCCAAGAGCACAGCCATGCCGACCTCGCCAATGCCTATGTCGCCGGCGCCTCCGGTCTGCCGTTTGCCGTGCTGCGTGCCTACGCCGGCTCCGACCTGCCCAAGGTCAATCCGCTGATCAAGTCCGTCACCTGCCCGTTCACCGGGGAAGTACTGGCGGCCGTGCCCAGCGTGCGCCCGGACGTCACCGTGATCCACGCACAGAAGGCCGATCGCAAGGGTAACGTGCTGATCCAGGGCATTCTTGGTGTGCAGAAGGAAGCCGCCCTGGCCGCCAAGCGCTGCATCGTCACTGTCGAGGAAATCGTCGACGACCTCAATGCGCCGATGAACGCCTGTGTGCTGCCGACCTGGGCGCTGACTGCGGTCTGCCTCGTCCCGGGCGGTGCACATCCGTCCTATGCCCATGGCTACTACG
Source organism: Pseudomonas sp. FeN3W (assembly GCA_030263805.2). Lineage (NCBI taxonomy): Bacteria > Pseudomonadati > Pseudomonadota > Gammaproteobacteria > Pseudomonadales > Pseudomonadaceae > Pseudomonas > Pseudomonas sp. FeN3W. The sequence continues at coordinate 1,525,919 of CP136010.1, read as the reverse complement.
AGCGCGACAACCACTTCTATCAGGCCTGGGACCCGATCGCCCGCGACCGCGAGGCGTTCGGCGCCTGGGTCGACACCTACATCCGTGGCACCGAAGACTTCGCCGAATTCCAGCGCAAGCTGGCCCAGCAGCAGGAGGCCAACTGATGAGCGCCTACAGCACCAATGAAATGATGACCGTGGCCGCCGCCCGCCGCCTTGGTAACGGCAGCGTCTGTTTCGTCGGCATCGGCCTGCCATCGAAGGCCGCCAACCTGGCGCGCCTGACCCATGCGCCGGAAGTCGTGCTGATCTACGAATCCGGGCCGATCGGTGCCAAGCCGTCCGTGCTGCCCTTGTCCATCGGCGACGGCGAACTGGCCGAGACCGCAGACACGGTGGTGCCTACCGGCGAGATCTTCCGCTACTGGCTGCAGGGCGGGCGTATCGATGTGGGCTTTCTCGGCGCGGCACAGGTGGACAAGTACGGCAACATCAACACCACGGTGATCGGTGATTACCACAAGCCCAAGGTACGCTTGCCCGGTGCCGGCGGAGCGCCGGAGATCGCCGGCAGCGCCAAGGAGGTGCTGATCATCCTCAAGCAGTCGCATCGCACCTTCGTCGACAGGCTGGCCTTCATCACCTCGGTCGGCTTTGGCGAGGGCGGTGAGCACCGCAAGCAGCTGGGGCTGCCCGGCAAGGGCCCGGTGGCGATCATCACCGATCTGTGCATCATGGAGCCGGAAGAAGGCAGCAACGAATTCATCGTCACCGCGCTGCATCCGGGCGTGACCCGCGAGCAGGTCGTCGAGAACACCGGCTGGGCGATCCGTTTCGCCGAGCAGGTAACCACCACCGAGGCGCCGCGTGCCGAGGAGCTTCAGGCGCTGCGCGCGCTGGAGGCCCGCACCGCTGCCGCCCACGGTCAGCCAGGAGGTGAGGAATGAGCCGTGACGTATTCATCTGCGATGCCGTACGAACGCCCATCGGCCGCTTCGGCGGCGTGCTGGCGGGCGTACGCTCTGACGACCTCGCTGCAATCCCGTTGAAGGCGCTGCTGGAACGCAATCCGCAGCTCGATCCTGCGGCGATCGATGAGGTCTTCATGGGCAGCGCCAACCAGGCCGGGGAGGACAACCGCAATGTCGCGCGCATGGCCGCGCTGCTCGCCGGCCTGCCGGATACGGTGCCTGGCGTGACCCTCAACCGCTTATGCGCTTCGGGTATGGATGCCGTGGGCACTGCGTTTCGTGCCATCGCCTGTGGTGAAATGGAGCTGGCGATTGCCGGCGGCGTGGAATCCATGTCGCGCGCGCCCTACGTGATGGGCAAGGCCGACACGGCGTTCGGTCGCACCCAGAAGATCGAAGACACCACCATCGGCTGGCGCTTCATCAATCCGAAGATGAAGGAAATGTATGGCGTGGATGCCATGCCGCAGACCGCCGACAACGTCGCCGACGAGTGGCAAGTCAGTCGCGATGATCAAGATGCCTTCGCCCTGCGCAGCCAGCAGCGTGCTGCTGCGGCCCAGCAGTCTGGCTTCTTTGCCGAGGAAATCGTCCCGGTGGTGATCAGGGGCAAGAAGGGCGAAACAGTAGTCGACACCGACGAGCACCCGCGTGCCGACACCACCGCCGAGGCGCTGGCCAGGCTCAAACCGGTCAATGGCGAAGGCAAGACGGTCACCGCCGGCAACGCCTCGGGCGTCAACGACGGTGCGGCGGCGATGATTCTTGCCAGCGCCGAGGCGGTGCAGAAGTACGGCCTCAAGCCGCGCGCCCGGGTGCTCGGCATGGCCAGTGCCGGTGTCGCCCCGCGCGTCATGGGGTATGGCCCGGTGCCGGCGGTGCGCAAGCTGTGTGAGCGCCTGAATGTCGCGGTAGGCGATTTCGACGTGGTCGAGCTCAACGAAGCCTTCGCCGCGCAGGGCCTGGCCGTGACCCGCGATCTCGGTCTGCCAGACGACAGCCCGAGGGTGAACCCCAACGGCGGCGCAATCGCCCTTGGCCATCCACTCGGGATGAGCGGTGCGCGACTGGTGCTGACTGCAGTCCATCAGCTGGAGAAAACCGGTGGCCGTCTCGGCCTGGCGGCCATGTGCGTCGGCGTAGGGCAGGGGCTGGCGCTGGTGGTGGAGCGGGTCTGAGCGAGACAGTGCACAGGCCACCGTGGCAGCGGTCTCGACCGCGACGCGTTGCGAGACGCAGTTGAAATCGCTTGCGCGGGTATGGATCTAAACGAGCCCTCTACGTCGTGCTGCCTATTGGGTCGAGGCGCGCGCAGAGTATCGGCGAAGCCGACGGTGATCGCTTAACTCTCCGGGTCAGACCGTGCTCGATCGAGCACACTGCCTGAACACAATGCGAGTGAGTAAAACAATGCCGAGCGTAAAACTGGCTGATGTAAGCCTGAACTATCGATTCGACGGTGCGGATAACGCGCCGGTGCTGGTGCTCTCCAACTCTCTGGGTACCAGCCTGGGCATGTGGGACGAGCAGATTCCCGCATTCTCAGAGCATTTTCGAGTGCTGCGCTACGATACGCGCGGCCACGGCGAGTCGAGCGTCAGCGCTGGGCCCTACAGTATCGAGCAGCTGGGATGGGACGTGCTGGCGCTGCTCGATGCATTGGACATCGCGCGTTTCTCCTTCTGCGGTCTCTCCATGGGCGGGCTGATCGGGCAGTGGCTCGGAATACATGCCGGCGACCGGCTGCAACGGCTGGTGCTGTGCAATACCGGTGCGAAAATCGGTACCGACGAAATATGGAACGCCCGCATCGACAGCGTCCTGGCCGGCCGCGAGCAGACCATGCGCGACATGCGAGATGCATCCATTGCTCGCTGGTTCACCGCAGGCTTTGCCGAGGCGAACCCAGCAACAGTGGCACGCATCACCGAGATGATCGCCAGTACCTCACCGGACGGCTACGCTGCCAACTGCGCGGCGGTGCGCGATGCCGACTATCGCGCGCAACTGGGCACGATCAAGGCGCCAACACTGGTCGTTTGCGGCGCCAAGGACCCGGTGACAACCGTCGAGCATGGCCAATTTATCCAGGCCAACATCCCAGGGGCCGAACTGGTCGCTTTCGAGGCCGCGCATCTGTCCAACGTCGAGGCGGGCGACGCGTTTACGCAGCGGGTGCTGACGTTTTTGCACGGCTGAGAGCCGAGGTGGGTTTGATGCGTAATAGAGCGTCGGTCGGAAAGCGTGACCATTGCGCGCTGCCCAACCAATGAAAAGGCCAGGCGTGTAAGCAGGGCCTTTAAGGCTGGAGCGGGCGAAGGGAATCGAACCCTTTTGCCTAGTGTGTCGTTCCGGCTCCGTGCGTGTCGTTATGCGGTTTCCGGGCTGAACGGTTTGCTCGATTCGTCGCTATTCGGCGCAGTGTTTTCGACACTTTATCGACAGCGAAAACGCTATCAAAGGGCCTATTCGCTAGGGCTACCGAGCACCGGTATATCTGTACCGCTGGGTAGCTCCTCGGATCTGGCTTGAGTCTTCCATACGATACTTGCGACCTCTCTAACCCTGTCAACAATGGGCTTAGCATCCTCACCAAGCTTCCCTAAAACTACACCTGCGTCTCCGATCAGTCCCCAAAATCTATCTAGGTCAGAAACTTTTTTATGGAGTTCGCTTTGGAGCTTCTCAAGTCGCGCCATTAGACGCTGTTTATGCTCTTCCTCTAGCACGGCATCACTTATCTGCTGCCTTATTTGATTAATTAGAAGCTGAAGGCGTTCAAGGTCACCCTGCGAAAACTCATAGCTAAATTCGGTGCTGAAATTCATTCTGAACCGGCTGCGCAGCCGTTCTAGCGAATTCTTGTCAACCCTTGCTTTGCATTGCCTGTACACAAAGTCAAGTGACTGGCTCATCATCTTGATGTCTGTATCGAACTGACCTCGTAAGTCTGGGATTTTGTGATCAACTTTTAATATCCCAGCATCTTTGAGTTCGATAATTAACGCGTAGGCTTCTAGAAGTACGTCGTATTCCTTTTGAGTCCAGCTGGTTCCGCTTTCTAGGAATGAATTTATCTTTTTTGTAAGTTCGCATATTCCTTTGTCGGGATCATTTTTAATAGCGTTAAGCATGGGTTCATCGATGAACATACAGCCCCACGGTAGGTTGGTGATATTGGTTATCCCATCGGATTAAAGCTACTAGCCGCTCCGCAATAGCGCGTCTTCATCCGGTCGCTATGGTCTTTTCGGTCGCTGTCGAAGCGTGCTCGCCATGCCCGGCATTGCTCGTGGAAGTGCTGTTTAGCGGCTTTGCGGCATTCGCGGTAGTCGATTGAGCCTCGGCGGTGATTGGCGCACACGCTGGTTCCGTCGATGTAGTTATTGACGGATACCCACTCGGCTAGATAGTCGATGCCGCCATTCCAGCCCTTGATCCATTTCGACGTACGTTCTCGGCTTACCGACCGCGACTTAGGTGCGCTACTGGTGGGCGTCGCTGCGGCAAACCGATGGGCCGCGGGCGGGGTGTAGATGCTGGCCGGCTGTTTTGGCGTGTAATTGCTATCGTTAAACGATGTTTGCCGGGACTGTATCGCTTCCGCTGTGCGCTCTTCGAACCAGTCGATTTCTTCCTGGCTCAGCTGTCGCTGCTGGGTCGCTGGTGTCGGTTCTGCTGCTGGAGCTTCGTAGCTTGCAACTGAAGGCTGGTCAATTGTCTGCATGGGCTGTGCTGGCTCTTGGTTAAACCAAGGCTTGCCGCCGACATGAATGCCTTGCTTGATCTGGTTTACGTCCAGTATGACCGGCTTGCCGAACGTAAATGCCAGTGCTGACAGCACCGCTGAACCGATACCTAGGATCGCCAGGAACCGCCAAGGGCTAGGTTTCTTTCTGTTGCGTAGGTAATCAGGTGCATCATCCCAGTCCGATCTCATTACGCCTTTGCTTCCTTGCTCGGTCATAGGAGTGTTAAATAAATCTACTTCATTTGTTCGTGGCTAATAATCTAGCCAAGTTCTTCGTTGTCTATGCTCTGAATTTCCTCCTCCAGTTCCGCATAAATCGCGGCATGGTAGTTAAATATGTATTTTCCAGTTGGCATAGGAGTTCCTTTAAATCTGGATCGTACATGAATGTTGAAGTCGTGGCGTGTTCCTGTGCTTGCATAAACTTGAAAGTCGGGGGCGCCGTCAGGGCTTTCCAAAACATCAACATATACATTTGGAACTTCGTCTAAATAAGGTGAAAAGTGACCGGTGGTTGTAAAGTTTGTTACGGGTCTCGCTAGTTCAATCTCAAGTAGTCCGAAGTTCTCTTCGGGGCTGGCCATGACGGCAGTTTGCTCAACTACATTTACCGCCTGTCCTGACTTTTCTCTAGCCTGGCCTATCGCTCGAATTTCTTCAACGATGCTCTGGTCAACCCGACTTCCTAAACGTTCGGATGCGTGCTGAATAAACTTAGTGGTCTGATAGATTAGAACTGTTTGTCCCGCAATTTCATTTATTTCTTTCAGGAGCTCCGGTCTGGGACCAACTATGTTCCCATAGTGCTCTTCCCACCAGTCCTCTTTTCTTTCAGATGTAACCAAAATGACTGGGCACTGGTTTTCTTTGGCATGGTTGAGAACTTGTTGCCAAAGATAAAAGTCCCCGTGGGATCGATCCGATTCTTTACCTTTATCCATGTATCCAGGCGGAATCTTGTTGTTTTTTCGGTCTTCCGCTGTCTTGGCTAATGCATCCTTTAGCTCTGGTGCAAAATCTGACCCTACCGATCCATCAAAAATATCGAGGAGTCTATTAAGAATAGGGTGGCGGTTGCAGGAGCTGAGTGCAACACGGTTATTGAATTGAAACCGGAGCATCATGCCGCATTGCCATGGCATTTTGCATGACCTCTCCCATCACCTCGATGGGGCATTTGAAGTCGAAGCGCTTGCGCGGTCGCATGTTCAGTTGCAGCGCAATGGCGTCCAGCTCCTCCTGGCTATGTACCGACAGGTCTGTGCCCTTGGGCAAGTACTGGCGAATCAGGCCGTTGATGTTTTCGTTGCTGCCGCGCTGCCAGGGGCTGTGCGGGTCGCAGAAGTAGATCGCCACGCCGGTTCTTTGGGTGATCTCGGCGTGTCGCGCCATCTCCCGGCCCTGGTCGTAAGTCATGCTCTTGCGCATCTCCAGCGGCATGCTATTGAGCGCGGCGCTGAAGCCTTCCAGCGCCGAAGTCGCCGTCGCGTCGTTCATCTTCACCAACATCAGGTAGCCACTGGTGCGTTCCACCAGCGTACCGACGGACGAGGCGTTGGCCTTACCCTTGATGAGGTCGCCTTCCCAATGCCCCGGCATCAGCCTGTCTTCAATCTCCGGCGGGCGCACATGAATACTGACCATCTCGGGGATCTGGCCGCGCCGATCCACGCCACCAGAGCGCGGCCGGCGCGTCGTCTTGCCTTGGCGCAGACAGATGATCAGCTCCTTACGCAGCTCACCCACTGGCAGGGCATAGATCGCGTTGTAGATCGTCTCGCGACAGACGTAGGCATCTCGCAGGTTGGGTATGTTCATGCTGCGCAGCTTGCCGGCAATCTGCTCGGGAGACAAACGCTCACGCAGCATATGGGTCACCAGTTCGAAGCGCTCGCTACCCGGCAACAGTTTTCGCATCGGTCGACAAACCTGGCGGCGGGCCTGCATTTGCTGCTGGGCCAGGCGGGCCGAGTAGCCACCGCAAGCACCTCGGTTACGGCGCAGCTCACGGCTGATGGTCGAAGGGGATCGGTTGATCAAGCAGGCAATCCTGCGCAGGCTGAAGCCTTGGGTACGACCGATTTGAATGGTGGCGCGCTCTTCAACGCTGAGTTCGGTATAAGACATAGGGGCAGCACCGTACCGGAAAGGTCAGGTGTTGCACTCAGTTTTTGCCGCCGCCGGTCTTCATTCAAAAAGTTTGGGAAGTCTTGTTCTATTTTGCGAATTTGGTTTAGTGCCTCATTGGCAGCTGTTCGTATGGTTTTATCAAGTTGGTTTGTAATTTCAGAGGGTATGAGTCTATTCCCAGCTAATTGAGATATGTTGTTCTGAAGCGACTGTTGTAGCTTTGATATGTCCTCTGCGGCCTGCTGAAATCCTTTTGAAGAGGATACGATTACTCTCTTACGATTTCTGAAAAATTCGGTGGCTGCTTGATGTGAGAGCCAAACTCGACCATCAAATGCAGCAATGCTTTCTAGCAGGCTGTTTCGAGTGTTTTCATGATACCTGTATAAGTCAAGAAGTACATTTGTATCGACGGTAAGCACACCATTATCCCAAGCCTTCTTAATCTCCTCTTCCGGTAGAGGTAAATGCCATCCGTATTGGTTTTTCATATGTATCATCCCTAGCTTGGCAATGGGCTGTTAGGTATTTTTCGACTACACTAGCGCTTTGTATACCAGCGTTCTACCGCGTTTTTCGTAATTGCTATCCCGCGCTTTGATTGGGCAATTTTGAATTTGCCTCGTCGTAATCAGGGCTACGGTGACCATTTTCAGGCTCTATCCGACCACTAACAAGCCATAGGGCGTATTCAGGAAATGCTTCGGCCAGGATGCCTACTTCCTCAGTTCCAATCCTGATCTTGTTGCTGCTGATGTTTCTCCAGCGGTCATAGTTCTTCCCGCCTTTCTCGCTCAATCGCTTCGGACCGGCAGTTCGTATCAATTGAAGCGCTCTATCCTTCACGGCATCCATATAGAAAATCTTTTTGTTGCGTAATCTTTACGCAGGCGAGACCTTGTGTAATATTTACGCAGTTGCCTGCAGGGTAATGCCACAAATAGTGACGGAACGAGCATGGAACTGGAAGAGCTAGAACCTTCAAAGCTGATCGGCCCCCAGCAGGACGTGGAAACCGTCGAATGCTGGGCTGACCGTAATGGCATTAGTCCCGGCATGGCCCGCGCCTGGGCGTCGCGCGGTGTGATACCGACCGTAAAGCTCGGCAAACGGCGCATGGTGAACAGCGCAATGCTTCGTCACTGGCTGCTGGAACAGGAGTGGGCCGCATGATCCGCACCGTCTACGGAAGCCAGGGGAGGGGATGACCCATGCAGAAGCCGGCCAGCTATCAACGCCTTCCGCACGCCCAGGACTGCGACTGCTCTGTCTGCTGGTCCAGACGCGAAATGGCGAAACCCGCTCGCTCCCGGTCCACACAATGCGCCCAATGCCGCCCCGTCTAGCGGTCACGGCAAGCGAGGCGGGTCCAGGGTCATCTACTACCACTTCACGGCGGCTTCGCAGATCGCATTGCTGCTGATCTATCCGAAGAACGAGAAGGACGACCTGACGGCGGACGAGCGCAAGGTGCTCAAGCAAATCATCGAGCGGTGGAGGTAATCACCATGAGCAAATTCTTCGAAGATCTTCTAGAAAGCGTCCAGCAGATGGACGAGATTCACCGTGGCGAACGTCAACCCTCGCGGGAGTTCGTCGTCGACTCGCTGCAGGTGAAAGAGATCCGCAAAGCAACCGGTCTGACCCAGGCCAAGTTCGCGGCGATGATCGACGTTCAACTGGGTACGCTGCGTAACTGGGAACAAGGCCGACGCGAGCCGACCGGACCGGCAAAGGCGCTGCTGCGCGCCATCCATAACGATCCCAAACACGTCATCCAGGCGCTTTCTTCCGTCTGATCACAGCCTGTACGGCTGGACCTTTTCGACACTTCTTCGACACCTCCAAAAGCCAGAAACGAAAAAGCTCTGTAAAAACAGGGTCTTAACGTTAGGTGTCTGGAGCGGGCGAAGGGAATCGAACCCTCGTCATGAGCTTGGGAAGCTCAGGTAATGCCATTATACGACGCCCGCTCAGGGGTGCCTTTTTACCAGAAGGCTTGGGTGAAATGAAGGGCGCCGCCGGGCTTTTTCTGGCAGGTGGGCGAAAAGGGCTTAGATTTGAGCGATCTCGTGCGCGGTCAGTGGTCGATACCGGCCAGGTTCCAGTGCTGGGTCCAGCGTGAGAGGGCCCATGCTTTCGCGATGCAGGGCGGTGACCTTGTTGTTGAAGTGGCCGAACATGCGCTTGACCTGATGGTAGCGTCCCTCGTGCAGGGTCAGGCGCGCGCGGCGGGGGGCGAGTAGCACGAGTTCGGCGGGCAGGGTGGTGAGGTTTTCGAAGCGGAAGTATATGCCTCGGGCAAAAACATCAACGCAGGCTGGGTCGATCTCGTCTTCGGTTTCGACCAGATAGACCTTGCCCTGCAGGCTGGTCGGCTGGGTCAGGCGGCGAGACCATTGGCCGTCGTTAGTGAGCAGCATAAGGCCGGTGGTGTTGAAGTCGAGGCGGCCGGCGATGTGCAGGTCCTGCTTGTCCGGCTCGTCGATCAGATCGAGCACGGTTCGGTGTGTCGCATCCTGGGTAGCGCTGACGCATCCGGTCGGCTTATGCAGCATCAGGTAGCGCGCCGCTTTGCCTGCTTGCAGCAGTTCTCCATCCAGCTCGATTCGGTCGAATACGCGAACTTCCTGATCCATTATCTGGCTGGTTTCGCCATTCACCTGCACTCGGCCGTCGGCCAGCAGGCGTTGGACGTCCTGACGACTGAGACGTGCGCGGTTGGCAAGGTAGCGATCAAGGCGCATCTGGCGGCGTGGTTTCGCTGCGAGCGCAACGCTGGCAGATGCAGGCCTGATTTCGGAGCGTGGCCGGAATGCGCTCGAGCACGCGATCGGGGATGGGGGTCGTGAAGCACCAGCAGGGCTGGGCCGTTGTTGGATCGCACTCGCCGCACTGATTGGGCTGACCGCAGAGCGGGCAGCGGGAAGGATCTACAGGCTCGCTCATGGCGTTTCCGTTAGCGTCGAGCTCGCGTGCCGGTCGAGAGGCCAGCACGCGAACGCCGGGTTACATGACGCGCTGACCCGGCTTGGCGCCGTTGTCGGGGCTCAGCAGGTAGATCTCGCTACCTCCCGGGCCAGCCGCCAGGACCATGCCTTCCGACATTCCGAACTTCATCTTGCGCGGCGCCAGGTTGGCGACGTAGAGGGTCAGACGACCCTCCAGCTTGCTCGGGTCCGGGTAGGCGCTCTTGATGCCGGAGAAAACGTTGCGCTTGGCATCGCCGATGTCCAGGGTCAGACGCAGCAGCTTGTCGGCGCCTTCGACGAACTCGGCCTTTTCGATCAGCGCAATGCGCAGATCGACCGCGGCAAAGGCGTCGAAGTTGATTTCCGCGGCGATGGGCTGCTTGGTCAGTTCGCCATTGCCTGCCGGGGCAGCTGCGGCTTCGCTGGAGGCGAGGTCTTCTTTGGATGCTTCGATCATGGCCTCGATCTTCGCTGGCTCGATGCGAGTCATCAGTGGTGTGAAAGCATTGAGCTGGTGGTTGGCCAGCGGCGTCGCATGGTCGTTCCAGGTGAGCGGCTCGACATTGAGGAAATGCTCGGCAGCTGTGGCAAGGTTCGGCAGCACCGGCTTGAGGAAGATGACCAGCTGGCGGAACAGGTTGACGCCGAAAGCACAGATTTCCTGTACCTCGGCCTGCTTGCCTTCAACCTTGTTCAGCGCCCACGGAGCCTTGTCGGCAATCCAGGCGTTGGCACGGTCAGCGAGCGCCATGATCTCGCGCATTGCACGGGCGAAGTCGCGCGCTTCATAGGCCTCGGCGATGCTCGGTGCGGCGGCCTGGAAGGCAGCCCACAGTTCCGGTTCGGGGTTGGCATCGACCATCACCCCGCCATTGCCTTTGTGGATGAAGCCGGCGCAGCGGCTGGCGATGTTGACCACCTTGCCGACCAGATCGGAGTTGACCTTCTGCACGAAGTCCTCGAGGTTCAGGTCGAGGTCATCCACACCGCGACCCAGTTTGGAGGCGTAGTAGTAGCGTAGGTATTCCGGGTTCAGGTGATCGAGATAAGTGCGCGCCTTGATAAAGGTGCCACGCGACTTGGACATCTTCTGCCCGTTCACGGTCAGGTAACCGTGCACGTTGACGGCGGTCGGCTTGCGGAAACCGGCGCCTTCCAGCATGGCGGGCCAGAACAGGGTGTGGAAGTTGATGATGTCCTTGCCGATGAAGTGGTACAGCTCGGCGGTCGAGTCCTTGCTCCAGAAGGTGTCGAAGCTCAGTTCCGGGCGGCGTTTGCACAGGTTCTCGAAGCTGGCCATGTAGCCGATCGGCGCGTCCAGCCAGACGTAGAAATACTTGCCCGGCTCGCCCGGAATCTCGAAGCCGAAGTAGGGTGCGTCCCGCGAGATGTCCCATTCCTGCAGGCCTCCGTCGAGCCATTCGGCGATCTTGTTGGCGACCGATTCCTGCAGCGCACCGCCGCGGGTCCATTGCTTGAGCATGGCCTCGAAGTCCGGCAACTTGAAGAAGAAGTGCTTGGAGTCCTTCAGCACTGGCGTCGCGCCGGAGATTGCCGAGCGCGGATCTTTCAGCTCGGTTGGCTCATAGGTGGCGCCGCATTTCTCGCAATTGTCGCCGTACTGGTCCTCGGCGGCACACTTCGGACAGGTGCCCTTGATGAAGCGGTCGGCGAGAAACATACCTTTCTCGGGGTCGAAATACTGGGTCACCGAGCGGGTTGCGATGTGGCCGGCGTCGCGCAGGCGTGTGTAGATCAGTTCGGCAAGCTCGCGGTTCTCTTCCGAGTGGGTGGAGTGGAAGTTGTCGAAGTCCACCAGGAAGTCGGCGAAATCACTGCCGTGCTCGGCCTGCACGTTGGCGATCAATTGCTCGGGCGTGATGCCTTCTTTCTCGGCACGCAGCATGATCGCCGAGCCGTGAGCGTCGTCGGCGCAGACATAAATGCACTGGTTGCCGCGCAGTTTCTGGAAGCGCACCCACATGTCGGTCTGGATGTACTCGAGCATGTGACCGAGGTGGATCGAACCGTTGGCGTAGGGCAGGGCGCTGGTAACGAGAATCTGGCGAGCTTCGGACATGGGAAATCTGCAGTCGGAATTGCGAAAGAAAGTCTGCAACTATAAAGGCCCGGCGTGTATTTTTCATCCGCGCTGCCCTTCCCCGGTTTCGACGGCACCCATTGGTGTTGGGCTCGGAAGCGGCGTGCGGGGTAAGATGCCCGTCTGATTTGCTCGGTCTTTCTAGGAGTAACCATGTCCGTCACTCGCGAAGCTGTGGAAAACGTCCTGCGCCAATACACCGATCCCCATTTGAATCAGGATCCGGTGAGCGCCGGTTGCGTGCGTTCGATCGAGGTGCAGGGTGATCGGGTCAGTGTGCAGCTGGAGTTGGGCTATGCCGCTGCGCTGTTTCGCAGTGGCTGGGCACAGATGCTGGCGATGGCTATCGAGCATCTGGAGGGTGTCAGTCGCGCCGATGTCCAGGTCGATTGCGTGGTTCGCCCGCACAAGGCTCAGGACCAGGTGCCGGCACTGGCCAATGTGAAGAACATCATCGCCGTGGCATCCGGCAAGGGTGGCGTGGGCAAGTCGACCACGGCCGCCAATCTGGCTCTGGCCCTGGCGCGCGAAGGCGCGCGGGTAGGCGTGCTCGATGCCGACATCTACGGTCCGAGCCAGGGCATCATGTTCGGCATCGCCGAAGGCACGCGCCCGGAGATTCGCGATGGCAAGGCGTTCATCCCGCTGGAGGCCCACGGCGTGCAAGTCATGTCCATGGCGTTCCTGTCAGATGACAAGACGCCGATGGTCTGGCGCGGGCCGATGGTTTCCGGTGCGCTGTTGCAGCTGATCACTCAGACCGCCTGGAATGATCTCGATTATCTGGTTGTGGACATGCCGCCGGGAACGGGCGATATCCAGCTGACGCTCGCGCAAAAAGTGCCGGTTACGGGGGCGGTGATCGTCACCACGCCGCAGGATCTGGCGTTGCTCGATGCGAAAAAAGGCGTGGAGATGTTCCGCAAGGTGAACATTCCGGTGCTTGGTGTGGTGGAGAACATGGCTATCCATATCTGCTCGAATTGCGGCCATGCCGAACATCTCTTCGGCGAGGGCGGCGGTGAGAAGCTGGCGGCGCAGTACAACGTCGATCTGCTGGCCTCGTTGCCGTTGTCTATGGCGATCCGTAGCCAGGCGGATGCGGGCAAGCCGACTGCGATTGCCGATCCGGAAAGCCAGATCGCGATGATCTATCAAGAAGTCGCACGCACCGTGGGTGCTCGTATCGCCCAGAGCGGGCAGATCATTGCGCAGTCGATGCCGAAGATCGTCATCTCCAAGGACTGAGTGCAAGCGGCGGTGGCGCCAGGCGCCACTGTCGGCAACCGGACATAAATCGCAGGCACAAAAAAGCCCCGCCGAAGCGGGGCTTTTTCAGAGAAGACTCAGGTTAGATAACCTGAACTTCCTCAGCTTGCATGCCTTTCTGGCCGCGGGTAGCGACGAAGGAGACTTGCTGGCCTTCTTTCAGGCTCTTGAAGCCGTCACCTTGAATGGCACGGAAGTGTACGAAGAGGTCGTCACCGGATTGCGGAGTGATGAAGCCGAAGCCTTTCTCATCGTTGAACCACTTAACGGTACCGGTTTGGCGATTGGACATTTGATGTCTCCTTGAACCAAGTTTTGAAGAATAAAGTGCGGACCGAAAAGATCCGAACATCACTGTGTGCAAGGAGATAGGAGATCGTATCGATATTTGGATCGAAATCTAAACATGTAGCGATTCACGGTGACACATGCAGCAGCAGCCCAGTAACAATACCTTTTTTCTGGAGCAAAGCGAGCTTTATTTTGGATTTCTTCTCCGAGCGGCGTGGTTGAGGTGTGAGCTGCTCTGCGGTGCGCATCGCGACCATGCTTTTACACGCGCACGAGGCTCGGTAAGATGCGCGTCTTCGCACGCCCATTTCCCCAAACAGGACGCCAGCCATGAGCATCAAATCGGACAAGTGGATTCGCCGCATGGCCCAGGAACACGGCATGATCGAGCCCTTCGTCGAGCGCCAGGTGCGCACCGAGGGCAATGATCGGCTGATTTCTTACGGCGTCTCCAGTTATGGCTACGACGTGCGTTGCGCCGATGAATTCAAGGTGTTCACCAACATCAATTCGGCGACGGTCGATCCGAAGAATTTCGACGAGAAGAGCTTCGTCGACATCAAGAGCGACGTCTGCATCATTCCGCCTAACTCCTTCGCCCTGGCGCGTACCGTCGAGTACTTCCGCATCCCGCGCAACGTGCTGACCATCTGCCTGGGCAAGAGCACCTACGCGCGTTGCGGCATCATCGTCAACGTCACGCCGCTGGAGCCGGAATGGGAAGGGCATGTGACCCTGGAGTTTTCCAACACCACGACGCTGCCGGCCAAGATCTATGCGAACGAGGGGGTCGCGCAGATGCTGTTCCTCGAGTCCGACGAAGAGTGCGAAGTGTCTTACCGCGACCGCGGCGGCAAGTACCAGGGCCAGCGCGGCGTGACGCTACCGAAGGCCTGATGGCGAAGAGCGAGACGAAAAAGCCCTGACCACTGGTCAGGGCTTTTTTGCATCGGTGGAGCGTGCAGGGTACTGGGCCGATACACCTGCCAAGCACTCGTTACCCTTACCAGCCCGGGACCCCTCTCATGTCCGGCAGCTTGTGGGCGATGCCCTTGTGGCAGTCGATGCAGGTTGCCTCGCCGCTGGCCAGGGCGGTGGAGTGGAACTGCGCGGCGCGCTTGCTCTGGCGGGTGAAGTCCATGGAGTCGAAGGCATGGCAGTTGCGGCATTCCAGCGAGTCGTTGGCCTTCAGCCGCGCCCACTCGTGCTCGGCGAGTTCGCGGCGTTTGTCGAGGAACTTCTCGCGGGTGCTGATGGTGCCAAAGATCTTGCCCCAGACTTCCTTGGAAGCCTGCATCTTGCGCGCGATCTTGTCGGTCCACTGGTGCGGGACGTGGCAGTCCGGGCAGGTGGCGCGCACGCCGGAGCGGTTGCTGTAGTGGATGGTCTCCTTGATCTCCATGAACACGTTGTCCTCCATTTCGTGGCAGGAGATGCAGAAGGCTTCGGTGTTGGTGGCTTCCAGGGTGGTGTTGAAGCCACCCCAGAAAATGATGCCGGCGATGAATCCGCCGAGCACGAGCGCGCCCAGGCTGTAGTGCACGCTGGGCCGGCGCAGCACGGCCCAGTAGCGCTTGAGGAACGACAGTAGCGACTTCATCCGGGCCTCCTCAATTGCCATGGCTGGATGGCGAGATTTCCCGGTACAGCAGCTCGTCGATGTTCTGGAACCGGTTTTCCACCAGTGGCTTCACATCCTGCTGCGGCACGTGGCACTGGGTGCAGAAGTAGCGCCGTGGCGCGACGGCGGCCAGGGTCTGGCTGTCGCGGTCGGTGTAGTGGGTGATGCTGATCATCGGTGCCTGGGCGCGGATGCTGTTGGCGCGGCTGTGGCAGGCGAGGCAGCGGTTGCTGTTGCGGTCGACCTGGTAGCCGCGGATGGTGTGGGGGATGGTCGGCGGCTGCTCGGGGTAGTTGCGTTCGCGGCGGATGTCCTTGTTCTCTTCGTCGTGCAGTGGCGGTGGGGTGAATTCGTGGGTGAGGGTGCCACCCGGACGGAGTCCGGCAGGGGCGGGAGCGTCCAGCGGATAGTCGGTTTCGGCGGCTATGGCCAGGCCGAATACCGCGAGCAGGACCAGCGGCAGTAGGCGGAATTTCATGACGGCTCTCCTCAGGCGATGCTGACCACTTCGATCTTCACGGCGCATTTCTTGTAATCGGTCTGCTTGGAGATCGGGTCGGTGGCGTCGAGGGTGACTTTGTTGATCAGTTTGTTGGCGTCGAAGAACGGCACGAAGATCAACCCCATCGGCGGCTTGTTGCGCCCCCGCGTCTCCACTCGCGCCTGCATCTCACCGCGTCTACTGATGACTTTCACCACACTGCCACGGCGCGCGTTGAGCTTGCGGGCATCCTCCGGATGCATGTAGACGAGGGCATCGGGCACTGCCTTGTGCAGCTCATCGACCCGCTGGGTCATGCTGCCGGTGTGCCAGTGTTCCAGCACGCGGCCGGTGCTGAGCCAGAACGGGTAGTCCTGGTCCGGCACTTCCGCCGGGACCTCGTAGGGCAGGGCGAAGATGATCGCCTTCTTGTCCGGGTAGCCGTAGAACTGCACGCCGCTGCCTTTTTCCACGTAGGGGTCGTGGCCCTCGCGGTAGCGCCAGCGGGTTTCCTGGCCGTCGACCACCGGCCAGCGCAGGCCGCGCGCCTGGTGGTAGGCGTCGAACGTGGCCAGGTCGTGGGCGTGGCCGCGGCCGAATTCGGCGTATTCCTCGAACAGTCCCTTCTGCAGGTAGAAGCCGAAAGCTTCGGCCTCGTCGTTGGCGTGGCCCTCGGCGATGTCGCTGTTGGGGAAGCGGTCGACCTGGCCGTTCCTGTACAGCACGTCGAACAGGGCCTTGCCCTTGAGCTCCGGCGCCTGGTCCAGCAGTTCGGCCGGCCAGACTTCGTCGGTGGTGAAGCGCTTGGAGAATTCCACCAGTTGCCAGAGGTCGGAGCGCGCCTCGCCCGGCGCCTTCACCAGCTGGTGCCAGAACTGCGTGCGGCGTTCGGCGTTGCCATAGGCGCCTTCCTTCTCCACCCACATGGCGCTGGGCAGGATGAGGTCGGCGGCCTGGGCCGAGACGGTGGGGTAGACGTCCGAGACGATGACGAAGGTGTCCGGGTTGCGCCAGCCGGGAAGGATCTCCTGCATGACGTTGGGGCCGGCCTGCATGTTGTTGGTGACCTGGGTCCAGTAGACCTTGAGCACGCCGTCTTTGAGCATGCGGCTCTGCTCGACGGCATGGAAGCCGGGCTTTTCCTGGATGGTGCCGGGTGGCAGTTTCCAGATCTTCTCGGCGGCGGCACGGTGCTTGGGATTGGCGACGACCATGTCCGCCGGCAGGCGATGGGCGAAGGTGCCGACTTCCCGCGCGGTGCCGCAGGCCGAGGGCTGGCCGGTGAGGGAGAACGGGCTGTTGCCCGGCTCGCTGATCTTCCCGGTGAGCAGGTGGATGTTGTAGATCATGTTGTTGGCCCAGACACCGCGGGTGTGCTGGTTGAAGCCCATGGTCCAGAACGACATGACCTTGACCTTCGGGTCGGCATACAGCTCGGCCAGGGCCTCGAGGCGTTCGGCCGGTATGCCGGTTTCATGGGCGGCATGTTCCAGGGTGTAGGGCTCGAGGAATTTCGCGTATTCCTCGAAGCTGATGTCGCTCCAGGTGTTGGCGACCGCGGCGTTCTCGGCCTGCAGTTCGCGCGGGTCGGTCGGGCGCAGGCCGTAGCCGATGTTCTGCGCGCCCATGGCGAACTTGGTGTGCTTGTCGACGAATTCCTTGTTCACTGCGCCGCTCTGGATGATGTGGTTGGCGATGTAGTTGAGGATCACCAGGTCGGTCTGCGGGTTGAAGATCATCGGGATGTCGGCCAGTTCGAAGCTGCGGTGCTCGAAGGTGGACATCACCGCGACCTTCACATGCGGCGCGCTGAGGCGGCGGTCGGTGACACGGGTCCAGAGCACCGGGTGCATCTCGGCCATGTTCGAGCCCCAGAGTACGAAGGCGTCGGCCGCCTCGATGTCGTCGTAGCAGCCCATCGGTTCGTCCATGCCGAAGCTGCGCATGAAGCCGAAGACCGCCGAGGCCATGCAGTGGCGGGCGTTGGGGTCGATGTTGTTGGAGCGGAAACCGGCCTTCATCAGCTTGTTCGCCGCGTAGCCTTCCCAGACGGTCCACTGACCGGAGCCGAACATGCCCAGCGCCTGCGGGCCGCCTTCCTTGAGCGCGGCCTTGTATTTCTCGGCCATGATGTCGAAGGCCTGGTCCCAGCTGACCGGCTGGAATTCGCCCTGCTTGTCGTACTGGCCGTCCTTCATGCGCAGCAGCGGCTGGGTCAGGCGGTCCGAGCCGTACATGATCTTCGACAGGAAGTAGCCCTTGACGCAGTTGATGCCGCGGTTGACCTCGGCCTTGACGTCGCCATGGGTGGCTACGACGCGGTTCTCGCGGGTGGCCACCATGACGCTGCAGCCGGTGCCGCAGAAGCGGCAGGGCGCCTTGTCCCACTTGAGGTTGGTGGCATCGGCTTCGGTGATCAGGTTGCTGGCGGCCTGGCTGGCGATCGGCAGGCCGGCCACGGTGGCAGCGATGGCCGCAGCGTTGGCCTTGGCGAATTCACGGCGGGTAAGGCTCATCAGGCGTCTCCTTCGAGGAGTTCTTCGTGGTAGATCAATGCGGCATTGAGCACGCCAGGCAGGTGCTGGATGTGCTCGATCGCATCGAGGATGCGGCTTTCATGCTCGGCTTCCAGTACGACCACCAGCTTGCCGTTGGGGCTTTGCTGGTGCAGTTCGAGCCCCGGCAGCAGGCTCAGGTTGGCCTTGACCGCGGCCAACAGTTCCGGGCGGCAGTGCACCAGCAGGCTGGCGATATGCAGGGTTGCGTTCATCGATGGGCTCCGTCTCGGGCGGTGAAAACAGGGCAGCCGCTCAGGCGAATGGCCGGCTCAGGAGGGTCCCGGCGGACCGAAGATCATCTGCAGAATCCAGACAGCGAAGCCATAGCTGCTGACCAGCAGGACGCTGAGGATGGGAAACAGGAAGACGATGAGGAATACGAAGAGGCGGGTCTCTTCCCGCTTGCTCGATACCTCGGCGGGATGGCTGTCATTCGGTGCTGCTTTCATTGTTCTACTCCGACTGGCATATAGGGAGTCTAGCCACAGACCAGAATAGGACAATGTTCGTTTCGGCTCTTTACCGGCGGCTGGAGTTAGGCCGATCAGCGGACTACTTCCTCCTGCCCGACAAGCTGCAGGACGCTCAGTCGTGCTAGCCTGCGCGGCTTTTTTGCTGGCCTGCGCATGATCCGAGGGCGCCAATGACCGCCGAACACGCACATATTTCACGGGGTACTCCGGCCTACCGGCGCGCCACGCTTGCGCTCTTCTGCGCCGGCTTCGCCACATTCGCATTGCTGTATTGCATTCAGCCGTTGCTGCCCATGCTGGCCGCGCATTTCTCCGTATCGGCTGCCAGCAGCAGTCTGGCGTTGTCGCTGACGACGCTCTCGCTCGCCCTCTGTCTGCTGATCTCGGGTGCGCTTGCCGAAAGCTGGGGACGCAAACCGGTGATGGCAGCGGCGCTTGGTTTGGCCAGCCTGCTCGGGATGGCCAGCGTACTGGTCGATTCCTGGCAACTATTGCTGGTGCTGCGCGCGTTGCTGGGGCTGGCGCTCAGTGGGTTGCCGGCGCTGGCGATGGCGTACGTCGGCGAGGAGTTCGAGCCGGAGTCGCTGCCCGCCGCGATGGGGCTGTATATCGGCGGCACAGCGCTGGGTGGGATGCTCGGGCGCCTGCTTTCGGGGCTGCTGAGTGATCTGGGTGGCTGGGAGCTGGCGCTGGGTGGCATTGCTTCGCTGGGGCTACTGGCGCTGGTGGTGTTCGTCTGGTTGTTGCCGCCGTCGCGACATTTCATGGCGCAGCCGCTCTCGCTGCGCGTTTTGCTGGCGAACTTCCGGCTGCATCTGGGCAACCCGGTGCTGCGTGGACTGTTCCTGCAGGGCTTTCTGCTGATGGGCGGCTTCGTCGCGCTGTTCAACTACATTGGCTTCCGCCTGGCAGGCGAGCCGTTCGGCTTGTCCTCCACCTTCATCGGCCTGCTGTTCGTCGTCTATCTCGGCGGGATTTTCAGCGCCGGCTGGGCCGGGCGTCTGGTGCCGCGCTTCGGTGCTCGGCAGGTGCTGCGCGGCGGGGTCGCGCTGATGCTGCTTGGCGTGGGGCTGTGCGCGACGCCGTGGCTGGTGAGCATCGTGCTCGGTCTCGGGTTGTTCACCCTCGGCTTCTTCGCCGCGCATGCCGTGGCCAGCGGGCAGGTTGGCAGCCATGCCAGGGGTGCTCGAGCGCAGGCATCGGCGCTGTACCTGTGTGCCTACTATCTGGGATCGAGTGTGGTTGGCTATGGTGCCGGTTATGTCTGGGATCACGCCGGCTGGTTGCCGTTGATGGCGCTGCTCGCAGCGCTGTTCGTCATCGCCGGTTGGCGGGCGAGGGCGCTCTAGCAGGCGCTGCCGTCATTCGATGCGTTGTTCGCCGCTGAAGGCGAGGGTGGTCTTGCAGCGACGGCAGTAATAACGGCGCCCCTTCGCCACCAGCGCATGGCGTTGGGGCGTGAAGGCGAAATCCTGATCCACGCAGCTGCAGCGGTAGACATAATGGGTAACGGACCGGCGACGAATCGCATAGGTGTGGCAGCGATCCGGCGGCAGCTCGTAAACGCCACGCATGATCAGTTGCCACTCCTCGCCGTGAGGCTGAATCCGTGCGCCGAACATCTGATGGGCGATCAGGTGCGCGACCTCATGGGCGACGGTCTGACGCAGGAAGTGCTCGGTATTCTCCCGATAGAGCTGTTCGTTGAAGCGCAGGAGATTTTCCTGCAAATGCGCCACGCCAGCTTTCTGCCCGCGCAGCTTGAGGCTCACCTGGGGGCGGGTGAAGCCTCGCTTGAAAAACTGCTCGGCCAGTTCGTAACAGGCTTCGACGCGGGCATTGAGGCGCTCGGGCATTGGGGTACTCCTGCAAGCGCCGCATTATGCCAAACCGCCTCTGGCCGAACAGCTTCGTTGGTCACTCGTTAGGCCGTTCGTTGAAGCGCCGTTCGTTGTCTACACCGCCCGGTTCTTCCTGCGGGCGGTTCTCTTCGAAGCCGTAGCTCTGGTTCTGCGGCGTATCGCGCTCGTAGGTCGGGTCGAGCGCAAGCATCCAGAACAGGATCATCGGCACTTTCAGGTTGACCAGTACCAGCAGGCCGACTCCCCAGGTGCAGGCGCCATACAGAAAGGTATTGCGGTTATCGATGCGCATGAACGTTGGCAAGCCGACGAACAACAGATAGGTCGAGTATGCCCCGGCCGCCACCAGGACGAGGATGGCCAGCCAGCGCGACGGGTAGAGCGCGCCCAGTCCGGCCAGGAAGAACGGCGTGATGACATAGGCGATGAAGCCTACGCACTGATTGAAGGTCGGGCGTGCATCGAAGGAGCGCGACATCCAGCGCAGGAAGAACCCCATGATGAAGGTGCCGGCGACGATGGTGATGTAGATCAGCGCGCTGAGCTGGAAGGCACTGCGGGTATCCAGCCAGATCCGTTCGGCTTCGACCAGGCTCCAGCCCACATAGCGCGTGCCGATGAACATGCAAACCGCCGGCAGCAATGCCCAGAGCAGCAGATGGACAAGGTAGTTGGAGCTGTTCTTTTCTTCATCGCGGCGAATGTCTGCCCACGCCCGGTCAGGCCGGGTGAGCAGTGTTACAAAGTGCGGGATCATACCGAGTCTCCGTCTGCTTTGAGGGCCGCTCAGGAATGCAGTTGCAGCGGCGTTATGGCTTTAGAACGGCAGATGCGGTGAGGGTTTCCCTCGTCGATCCAGACGATTCGTCGCGGGATGATGCACGGGGATACGAAAAAGGCCGCCCGCAGGCGTAATGCTGTTCACTTAAGCAGAGCAGCCTTTCGATCCACTGGGTAGCGGGTCTTGGAAATCTTCACCGTCCTTGGCCTTGATGGCCTCGGACGGTGGTCCAGGAACAGCCCGCCGATTCCCGCCCTCAACTCCGACAACCGCCTTCCGGTTGCTGAAATCGGGTTGGCCGCAGCCATCACGATCAATTGCACAGCGATGTATTGGGCCACGGGCTTGAAGCGGATGTCGCATGGCCAAGGGCGACTGCCGCCTGACCGGCTTCACGGCGGATGATGTTGTAGGCCAGCAATAGCCCCCAGACCTCCTGGTAAATCAACTCCTTGGGCATCGTAGCGCTCGCGACCCCACTGGCTACCCGTTTGGCGGAACAGCCACTCCACCGGATTGGCCCCCAGTCGTTTGCGCGCCTCCGTAATACGGCTTCTGGCCAGCAAGTCGTGAGAAGCCAGGCCCTGAGCGCAGATGTTCAGGCGCCGCGCTACTTCATGGACTGGCTCGTCGCGAAACAAAGCCATGCCAAGCAGCAACCAGAGCACCTGATCGCCGGGCAGACGCCGCCGGATCGAGGCCTGGGCGGAGAGGTCCAGCGCGGACGCGACCCACTGATTGGAATGTTCTGAGTGAAGGTGCTCAGATCGGCGAAGTTGAACAGTTCACCCAAGTCGAGCAGTTGCTGTTGGAGAGACATAAAAAATCCGATGCCAGAAGCCTGGCATCGGATTTCGGGGCAGCCCCGCTGGGGCTCAAATGCTTAAGTGAACAGCATTACGCCCGCAGGCGGCCTTTTGAGGTGCGGATGGGTTAACGAACGTAGACCGGACCGATGCCCATGCCCCAGGTGATGACCGACAGCGCAATGATCGCCACCAGCACCACCAGGCCGACCGCCAGCACCGAGCTGGAGAACATGAATCCCTCGTCCTCGTGGATGTTCATGAACTTGGGCAGCCCCACGTAGAGCAGGTAGGCCGTGTAGCAGACCGCCGCGGTTCCCACCAGCATGCCGAGCCAGAGGTGCGGATAGAGACCCGCCAGCCCGCCGATGAACAGCGGCGTCGCCGTATAGGCGGCAAAAACGATGCACTGGGTGAGGGTCGGATTGGCGTCGTAGGTCCGCGCCATCCAGTGAATGAAGCCGCCCATCACGGCGACGCCGGCCAGCATGGCGAAGTAGGAGAGTATCGCCAGCTGCATGCAACTGGCCTGGGTCAGCTTGACCGGCTCTCCACCGCCGATGCTCCAGCCCACCTGGGTCGCGCCGATGTACGCCGATATCGCCGGTATCGCAGCGAGCAGTAGCACATGCGTGAGGTACATGTGGCTGACGGTTTCTTCCTCGCCGCGGATTTCAGTCCACTCCTGACCGGGGTGGGTGAACAAACCCCAAACGTGATTGATCATGCCAGCGTCTCCTCAATTTATGGAGGTCGCCTCGCCTGGCGGTCGTCATCGAGGACGGCGCGTGCGACCTTATGTCGCAGTATAGGAATGCCAATCGGCAATGCATCAGCGGGGTTAGAGCGTTTCGAAGCTATATCGTCAGCGGTAATAGCGCCCGAGTATTTCCATCGCCAGATTGATTGACTGCAAGCGCTGGGTACTGCCCCCCCGATCCGGGTGGTGCAGGCCGACCAGCTGACGATAGCGACGCTTGATCAGTTCCAGCGTGAGGGGCTGTGCGGAGCGATCCAGTTCGAACAGTTCGAGAGCGGCACGCTTCTCGTCGCTGCCCTGCATGCGCGTCCAGAAACTCGCCAGCAGGCGTTCGACATCGTCTTCGTCGGTATCCCGCAGGTTGGAGAGGTCCAGGTAGTACGCGCGCAGGGCGTCCTGTTCGGCGAGGCCGGCGTTGGCGCTGGCATACGGCAGCAACCGAATGTGCAAGGGACTGATCTGCAGATGCCCGCTGCCCTCGGCCCAGAGTCGGTCGCGCAGCAGATACAGCGCGTTGAACACCAGGAAATGCGTGCGGAACAGCACCAGTTTGTCGGTCAGCGGCAGGTTGGGCACATGCGTGCTGTGCCGGCGCTTGAGCTGTTGAATCAGCTCGTATTCGCTGCAGCCTTCGGGGTTTTCCTGCAGCAGTACGAGCAGGTGGTCTGGCAGATCCAGTGCGGGGGAGAAGTCGTCCATCGGGCGAGACTAGCACAGCACGGCGGTTGTCCATTCGGTGCTGGTTCACATCGGAGCAGGCGGCGAACGGGCTGCGGTCGGGCGTGCTTTGCGCGTAAAATGCGCGCCTTTCGCATCTCACCCGGACACCTGACATGGGCAACCTCTCGGTCAACCAGAACAAACTGCAGAAGCGCCTGCGCCGCCTGGCCGGCGAGGCCGTCACCGACTTCAACATGATCGAGGACGGCGACAAGGTCATGGTCTGCCTGTCCGGCGGCAAGTTATAACCAAAAAAATATTTGTAAAGCCTATAAACCTGTAGACATTGCCTGTAAGCCCCGCCTTCCGTCGCTTTTTCTTTCCTCTCGTTTGACAGAACTCATTTGTGGGCTAGTTTGTAACTAAATCGGTTATTGGACTAGCTTTTTTGTCAATCATGAAAGTCAAGCGATACCAATTCAATTCGTTGCCCTTCGTGTCGATAGTGGACGAAGCGGATTGTCCTATTGATCCTTATGTCTCGTGCTATCTCAATGGTCCCTTGGCTGCTAAGTCTGCTAATACGAGGCTTAGGTATGCAAATGAATTGATATTCGTCTTGCAGTACTTTTCGGCAAAAAAAATCAACCTGGTTGAGCGAGTTGCTTCTGGAGAATTTATTTCGCAAAAGGAGTATATGCAGTTTTATGAAGCGTGTTTTTTAAATAAGGGCTATAAGGATGAAGCTTCAAAAATAAAGTCCTTTGATATGAATAATAAGCATCTTAGGAATGTTATAGCTGCAAATCAGAAAGGTATAGCTAGGGTGGCTGGTGAGACCTTACAGGGACGAGTTAGGAGGCTTAGGCAGTTCCTTGTTTGGTTGTTTGAACAATTTCATGATGTCATAAATGTGAGTGAGATCGTACGCAATAAGTTTACTCGGTTGGTCTCAAAGATAAGGTTGGATGAAGAAGGTATTGGGAGAAATAGGTCTCAAAAGGTCGGCGATCCTGAAGAGTCTGTGATTCCAGATGATGTTTTCATACGGCTGTTGGAGATGGTGCAGCCGTCTTCCCCGAATAATCCATTTAAGGCATCAAAAATTAGAAACTATTTGATTTTAAATTTACTGGTGCAAAGTGGAGTCAGAAGAGGCGCGTTAGCAAAATTAAAGGTTTCAGATTTCAATTTTTTCGGAACTTGTGACCAGATTTCTATCTATAGATCTGGGAATGACTCGACAGATACGAGATCTGAAAAGCCGAATCAAAAAACAAAGGCGCATATGGCAACGGTTGAAAAAGCTCTGATGGAACATACTAGATTTTATATTGATCATGTTAGATCTGTATTTTTACGCGCGCAAACTCATGACTTTTTGTTTGTTAGCGAGAATGACTCCAAGGGCACCGCTGGGCTTCCCCTTTCTTTAAAAGCAATAAATGCAATATTTCAGAAACTCAGCAGAGTTTTAGGCTTTCATGTGCATCCTCATATTCTGCGCCATAAATGGAATGAAATAATCGATGAAAAGGCGGAGAAAATTGGAGTTGACCCTTTTCTACTTGAGGATATGAGAAAATACGCTATGGGGTGGTCTCAAAATACAACTATGACAAGCGTTTACAATGATAAACGGCTCGCCTTAAAGGTAAGAAATTTAACAAGATCTCATCAAGATAAAGTGGATAAGAAATAATGATTACATGTGATGAGCAAAATGCGTCAGATGGCAATGAAAGAGAGTCTTCGTTTATTAGCGCTAAGTCCGGCCTAGTCGTCAATGTCGCTGATGATGTTTGGGTTGTACTTCCGAATAATGGTAAAGGACAACGGCTTTGCGTTGATTGGATTTATTCGAATAGTATTAATGGTGAGGATAGAAAGTTAATTTTAGATGTTGTTATTTATTATGTTAGGACGAAGGCTGCGAGTACTGCTTCGGGGGTTATTAGTAATACGAAACCTTTCTTAGGAAATGGTATTCCTACGTTGACGAAGATCAAGAGTATATGGGGAGGATTAAGGACAAATAATAAAAAGGGGCTTAATCAGTTTTTTGGTACTTTATGTAAGCTTGGGGAGTCAAGATTTGATGAGTATCATGCATTTACAAAATCGCATTTAGATAAAACCAGAAGTAATGCGCTTGATGTTTCAAGGGGTGCGTTTGATGATGCTGAATTTGACTGTTTGGCTAGGCAAATAAACCTAAGTATTGGAGGATTTGAATGGGGGGTCAGTCGTCCGATATCATTCTATAGGTCGAAAAATCAATTTGGCAGCCTTAGGAATCTGGTTACTAATAAATTGTTGCTTTCGATTGTAAGGCGGCCTGTTCAGATTGCTTTGTTAAAGTGGTCAGATTTAATTCCGTCAGGGGCGTCGTTTAATGATTCGAATATTCGCAGCTCTGACGAGGTTAAGTCGATAGGGGCAAAGACTCTTCAGCTTCGGGTATTTGTCGCTAAGTCGAGTAGGGTACTCAATTCGAGAGGCTTTCCCGAACGCTATCCAATACATCTTTCAGAAACTCTCTCAAAAATACTTGGTGACTATAAGAAGGTATTTTTAGATGGTGTTTCATTGTTGCTGGATTCCTTGGGAATAGGATATGAGCAATCTGAGCTGTTGGGTGTTTTAGATAATATGCCAATATTTCCAGATACTAGTTTCTTTGATTTACAGTTTGACTCATTCGATTTTTTTAGTCGCCTTTTTACTCCTCACTCTACTGCATATCATGTGTCTGAATCCGCAGTTGCGATGGCTGTGAGATGGGTTTCGATTAGCTCTAGCCGAACTGCTGACTGTATTGCTACCTCCAATCGAATTCGTCACACAGTATTGACTCGCGGAGCTCAAGAGGGACTGCCAGCTGCTCATTTAGCAAAGATAACCGGTGTTACGGTGCCAGCAGCCAGGCACTATATAGATTTGGATTATAAATCTAGGAGAGAAATTGATGTTAAATATCTTGGTAACGATTTTTTGTCCGATATTTTTGGCGGTGTTTTAACGGTAGTGTCAGAAGGTGATGATGTTATATTCGATAGAAATTTTAACCCTATAGGTGGGGCTAGAAAGAAACTTTCATGTAATAGTTGTTCTGCAGTGTCCGGCAGACCGTTGGGGTGCTATGGATGTCCGAATTTTCGACCGATACTCGAAGCAGATCATAGGTTGATTTTGAGGGAAGCTGAAGAAAAGCTTCTGATAAATCGCAGTTCTCTAATTAATCCTCTCTATACCCGGAGCGTTGAGAAGCTGGAACTCCAAGTTGCCTGGATCAAGCTAACTATTGACGTTTGTGATGAGGCTATTTTAAGGCGGCGAGCGTTAAATGATTAATTTTTACTTAAGCCGTCTGGAGCAGCTAACTCTTGAGATTAGAAATTTTGATCTAGAGCAATTTGAAGGGCAGTCTGGTAAAAGAGCTGAACTTGATGATCTGATTTGGTATTACATTGATCCAAATACAGGTAGACGTACTAGATATTTATGTGGGCTACATGGTCGCAAGGGGAAGGGTAATGCAGGGGGACGTCCTAGTGACGCTCTTCCTTATCCTTACTCATACCTAATTAAAGGGTGGATTATAGAGTTAGCGGCTACATCACTATCTGCTGGCGAAAAAAAGGCTCGGGTGGCGATTGCTAGAAAATTCTTGTCGCACATGGATGGTGACTTGCATGCTCAGTCAGAAGCTACCATTCGTGCTCTTAATTTGGGTGATAGTTCTTCAAGTCGTTTACGCTACTTTCTCTCGTTTTGTCATTCTAAAGGCTTAATTCGTGCGATTAATATCAAAAGCTCTGATAAAAGAGACAGGACAGGTCATGCTCAGCTTGATAGTTCATTAGATAAACTTCCGAATATTGAATCCTTGCTGGCATTGAGCTCTATTTTTTCGAAAATTTTTGAGAGTGTTAGTGATGAAGGTGTTCCTAAGCGTATTGAAAATATAAAAATGCATGATGCGCTAGTTGTAACATTTGCGCTTCTGTCTTTGGCCTCTCCTAATCGGATGGCAGCTGAAATACCTCTTCTTACTAAGCAGCGGTTGAACTCTTATTCTGAAGTTGGTGGAGAGTCGGTTTATTATCTAAATTGGGTTGGTAGTAAAGGATATCCTGACAATAAAACTCACCTGCTTGCAGTCTTGGCTAGGCATGCAAACAAAGCTATAAATTTTTTTTATAATGCATGCGAGCCTGCAAGGATTCTATGCCGCTTTTATGAAAAGCCAAGTCGTAGTTTGAGGGATTTGCTTGGGGATTTCAAGATATCACCTGAGCTAGAGTGTAATCTGCCTCTAGATCTAGCGCCAAATCTTTTTACTTTAGGCTACGCTTTAGGATTTTATAACCGCCATGATCGTGTCCCAGTGCTAAAAGAGGGGGTTGATCTTGCTGCTATTAAATCTTACAACCGGTGGAGGTTCTTCGAGGATAAGCCGATATGTTCGCTGTTGGCTGACGATCGTCTATCCGTGTCTCAGGTTAGAAGTGCTAAATTGTCTGCGTTGCCATACTTATTTGACTACGTATACATGCCTAAAGTTTTTCACGATAAGGTCACTGTTACTGTCAGGGAAGTGCAGGAATGGTGGATATCTTATTATAAAAAAACATTTTTGCCAGAGTTCCCTCTTTCCTACTCATCCGGTGACTCATGTATTAGCCTGAAAGACGCAATGTTCTGCTTCCTAGGTAGTTGGCTATATGGGGCGTCCAACGGCGTGCAGAGCGGGAGTAAGTCATTTTATACAACAAAGTATGCAGTAGTTCCTTTAGCGTCGCTAGGCTCGTCGGTTGCGCGTAGGTTAATTGGTCGGTCGTATGATTATTTATCAATCTTTGAAGATTACGGTTTTTCGGCAGAGCTACGTCTCACACCGCACAGCCTTCGACATTTCTCAAATACCCTTGCTGACCAAAGTGGCATTCCGGTAGAAATAATCACTGCTTGGTCGGGCAGAAAAAGTTCTGAGCAAACTCACACTTACATTCACACGAGTCATGAGGACAAGGTGAGTAGGGTTAGTGCAATAATGAATCCCTCAGAAACTGACATTAGTTCAATTCGAGTTGTTTCCCAAGAGGAGCTTATAAAGGCCACGAATCTGCCTGCATCTATCACATCTACGGGGCTATGTACTCAGAATCTAAATGTTTCCCCTTGTAATTATTTAAATGATTTTGTCTCGCAATGCTTTATGTGTTCGGAGGCATGTCATGTGGCTGGTGATGAGAAGGCAGTAGCTCTATTTGAAAAAGATTTATCTTTTCAAATGGCGAGGTTGAATGCAGTTGAATGTGACACGCGCTTGGCCATCTCCCGAGCAATGCAGCAATGGTATGTTATTCACTCCCAGAATGTTTGCATTCTGTCTTCTTTGATTGAATTAATGAGGGATTGCCCCGTGGGGACAGTCATTCGTTACTCTAATAGTGGTTCGGAGTTTTTCTTGACTGACACAAGTACAATGGAAGTTAAAAGAGTTGCAAGTGCTATTCCTGATTATGAAGCACACTTGAAGGGTATCATTGAAGAAAAAAATCCGAGCGTTACTCCTGAGGTAAATCCTCAACTGCGTTCTCTTTTATCGTCTTTTGGCCTGTCTGAAGGAGAGGTGTGACGTGGTAGTGCCAAAAATATCTGCTCAGCAGCAGCGTAAAATTGAGATTATGTTGGCCAAGTGGGTAGGTAAACTGACGTGGGATGCTCTGGTGGCTAAGGTCGAACTTGAGATCGGCATAAAAACGACTAGGCAAACCCTCTGCACTTATGTGGGTATAAATACATCATATAAGAACAAAAAAGCTCAACTTCGTGGCGCAACGCCTTCCCTTTACACAAAGATAACTGCTTCTGAAGTAAAGCTGGTGGAGCAAATAGAGCACTTGAAGGCTGAGGTTGCGGTACTCAGAAAGAATAATGCAGAGCAACTCCGTATGATTGAGAGGATGCTATTGAACGCAAGTGCAATTCCCAACCTAGATCTCTATGCCTTGGTTAAGAAAAGGCCGGAAGAGATACATAATGGCTAAAACTATTGCACACCGCCGTCGACTATGACGTGGCAAGCACGCATATACTCTGCAGCCCGGGGCATCCGGGCAAATAGACTGGCTTTCGCCCGGATTTGATCATCACGATTTAGCTGCGCCTTAGCTGACCAGGCGAGCCGTTTGCGGGTCATACGCTACACCGGTAATCGATCCATCCCGAATACGCTCAACTGCTTCATCAATCACATGCAGTGGTACTAGGAACCATTCCCTCGGCTTGACCGGATTGCCGAAGCGGTCTTCGATGGTCAAGTCCAGCTGCGCTGCGCCGAACAGGCGATGGAAAATATTTTCCAGCCTCGTGCGGTTCAGATTGTGCAGCTTGTAAGTAGCGACCACCTCCACATCGGCCAGCAGGTAGGTGGCATCTTTCGCAGCTGCCGCGATGCGGGTTTCCACCTTGCCACCGGTCACGCCAATCTTGTGGATCAGCTCGCGGTGTTTGGATACGAATGGGTGGCTGGACTGGCTGCGCAGCACATAGATAGTGCCAGTCTCGATGTCGTCCGGCTCGGTTATGTCGCTGAACAGCGGGCCGGAATCTACCTTGATAAGCCGAGATCCGGCACGCCCGTCACTGTCTTTGTAGAGCGCCCGCTGCAAGGATCGTAATAGCAGATCGCTTTCCGTCTCATTTGAGTAGATGACGCGCAAGCGCCCATTCATCTCCGCATTCGGCGTCTTGTAGGTATCGCCCACCTCGGCGACATAGGCAATGAGTCCGCTCAAAATGAAGAAGTCCCCGGCCTCGATGCTCGCGTTCTTGCCAAAGGGCTTGGTTACCCACAATTTCTTCTTGAGGCCCGATTCCACCTCATCAAACAGTGGCTTGAACTTCTCGAAGTCTTTACATGGGTTTCGAGCGGCAATTTCTTCTGCCGCCTTGATTGCCGCGCTGGAACGCACATGTCGCAGCACTGTGATATCGTCCTGGTCGACGGACTCACTGCCTATGCCCAGCTCGGCGAGCAAGGCGTCCTCATCCAGGTCATCCACATTTACAGCGGCGACCGCACTGCCTGACAGTAGGCCGTGACTATCCAGGCCGGCCAGTAGGGTTTGTGCCTCCGGCAGCTTGCGCAGCTGATCCAGGCGTACGGCATACAAGCGCTCGAAGATGTCGCGGTCTTCGCCATGCAGTGGGGCGCGGTGGTGGGTCTGGTAGAAGCGCTGAATGTCCTCGAAGCCAGCGATGATGCGTTCTTCGCGAGGGGTTCGAGTGGTTGTCTTGAGCGTGGGGACTTCTACCCCCAACGCATCCAGCAGGTCGTCATCGTTCATATCAGCCATTGGCGGGTTCCCCCTGTGCCGCTTTGGCCTGGGCGCGGTAGCGTGCCAACGCAGCTACACCTTCGGCCATGCGCTTTTCCCAGGCATCAGCAGAGTTTATGTCGGGCAGGCGGCCACGCTCGTTCTTGAACTGCAGAGCACGTTTTGCCAGTTCTCGTGCTTCGTCTTCGGGAATGCTCACCTTCTTGGCAGCAATGCTTGCCTGCACCTGGCGAAGGGATTTTTCATCCATCGCCTTCGCCAGTACCGCATAGGCGGCATCGAAGGGGTTGATGCGGTCGATCAGATCAATGTCCAGCTCGCGCACGTTAACGAACTTGCGCACGCCATCCAGCAGTGCGGTACTGCCCTGCACGTTGTCGCTACCGTTAGCATCAGCCTGCGCTAGAACCAGCTTGGCCTGTTGGGTAATGTTCATGGCTGCGATGGCGTGTTGGCGGATGGCTTCCTGGTCGACGTCGCTCAAGTCGGGATAACGCTCGCGAACGATCTTGCCCATGCGCAGCTGGGTCAGTTCTTCCGGCAAGGTGTTTTCCTTGTCAAACAGGCCACGCTCCAGCACGGTTTTATCCTGCAGGAAGCTGGTCACCACTTCGTTCAAGTCTTCTTTGCAAATGCGCGTGGCTTCTGTGCTTTGCGGTGTGGTCAGGCCATTGATCTCGACATGGAACTGGCCCGTGGTTTCATTCACACCCAGGTTGGTGCCACCCTTTTGATACCCCTCCGGTCCGTAATTGAAGCCTTCTTTCGGGCCGGTATCTTTCGGTGTGAACTCATAGCGCGGGGCCAGCACCTGTTCCATCAGCAGGCTGGCGGAAATGGCCTTGAGCATATCGTTCACTGCCTCAGCAACGGCTGCTTGATCTGCCATAGGTTCGGCGATCAGGTTGGTGAAGCGCGAGCGCTCCTTACCCTCGGCATCGCGGGTGGCGCGGCCAATGATTTGCACGATTTCGGTCAGGCTCGAACGGTAGCCTATGGTCAGAGCATGTTCGCACCAGATCCAGTCAAAGCCTTCTTTCGCCATGCCCAGCGCGATGATCACATCCACGTTGTCACGGTTGTTCTTCTGCGCCGGATCTTTCAGCGCGCCGAGCACTTTGGAGCGTCTGGCTGCGTCGCTGTCATCCACCAGGTCGGCCACTCTCAGCGTGCGGCCGTCCTTGGCATTGATAAGGTGAAAGCCGGTGGCCGGGTCTACACCCTGCCACTCACCGAGCGCGCTCATGATCTCGTTAACCTCGCGCTCCTTGTCCTTGAGGCTCTCGCGGGCATTTACGTTTGGAATGTGGACGATGGTTTTCAGCGCCGGGTCCAGCACCTTGGCGACCGCATCCACGTACCTTCCGGTGTAGAAGAAGTAGCCAATATCCAGCGACTTGAGCCAGCGATAGCCGTTGAGCTGCTCGTAGTAGGTGTACGTCACTGTCTCAAATTTGTTCTCTTCCGACGGTGCCAGCACGGCCTCGCTGTCGCCACGGAAGTAGGAACCTGTCATGGCCACCAGATGCACCTTGTCGCGGTTGATAAACGCGCTTAGTTGGCTGCCCAGCTTGTTGTCCGGGTTGGCGGAAACGTGGTGGAACTCGTCGATGGCAATCAGGCGGTTGTCGAAGGCGTCAATGCCCAACTCTTCCACGGCAAAGCGGAAGGTGGCATGGGTGCAGACCAACACCCTGTCGCCGCTATTCAGGAAGGCGCGCACGGCATCAACCTTGGACTTGGCCACACGCGGCTCATCGATGCCAGGGGCATTGCACAGGTTCCACTGAGGGGCCACCTGCCAGTCCCAGTAGAAACCGTGCTGGCTCAACGGCTCATCGGCAAAGCTGCCACCAATGGAGCGCTCCGGCACTACGACGATGGCCTGTTGCAGTCCTTGGTTATGGAGCTTGTCCAAGGCGATAAACATCAGGGCGCGGGACTTTCCAGATGCCGGTGGGGATTTGATCAGCAGATACTGTTCGCCGCGCTTGGTATAGGCGCGTTCCTGCATGGTACGCATGCCCAGCTCATTGGCCTTGCTGGATGCCCCAGTGTGCGCAGTGGCAATGGATACCGATGGCACCGTGTAGCTGTTGGTCGGGTTGGTAGTGTTAGTCACTGTGATTCTTCCTCCATGAGAGTGCCGTCGCCTGGGCATTTTGGATGCGGCCTTTGAGATCAGCTAACTACTCGCCGTAGCCTTCGGGGGGGGGTGGTCTGGCTAGCAGGGGTATCGCTCATGCCTTTTTCCCTCTTGGCTTTTTCGGCGAGGTTTTTGCGGTGTCTGCTGTCATTTTGGTGTAGAGATCAAACAGCTTTTCCAGCCGTTCGGTGTCGTTTCTAAACCGACGACCGATATAGATGCGTTCCAACACTTCATCGTTGCGCTCGTGCGCGCGACGCAGGTTGTCCGGCATGCTGTCCGGGGCGTACAGGTCGGCGATGGTGGCGGGGAAGTGGGCTTCGCGGGCCAGCAGTATGTCCTCGGCGCAACGGGTCAGATCGGCCTTGTTCTGTTCGGTGAGCAGTGGAACTGGAAAGGTATTCCAGCCGAGGGTATTGGAGTACCTAAAGTCAGTTCGCATTCTTGAACACACGGTTCCTATCCAAACCCAGTGCATTCGTGAAGCAATTAACGCCAAATTCCATAGTGGTGCGTCGTAAAGGGCGAAAGCTAGGTTGCTAACAATGGTATTTGCCGATACAAAACCAACCGGGAGATACTCGCGCAACTCGGATGAAACAGCGGCCACCACGATTGCGTCTCTATCAGCAAACCCTGCAATTTGGACGAAGCGATGAGGCTTCTGAGCAAATTGACGGGTGGATTCCGCATCAGACATGCTGCGGTTATCGACAACTAACTTCAGGCGTTCTGCAATGAAATCGATTTTCTTTGCAGATTCGACCTTGTCGTCACCAATCCATAGGCAATATCGCTGTTTACCGTTTATGAGTTCATCAGAGCCCATAAAACCTTTTACGTAAGGCCGAACTGTGTCGTTCGCCGTCATCTGCGAGCCCAAGTCAGACCCCATAAGCAGATGCCCCCCATCACGCGGCATATTGCCGAATAACATAGGAAATTGCTCGCCGATGGGTTCGCTAGCTTTCAGGACGTAGGCCAAGCTGTTTGGTACCAAATACGGGCCAATGGCTGAGCATTGCTTGAGCAAGTCATCCTGATACAGCTTTTTCGGCACTGCAGATTTCTTGCCTAAGCCAACAATCACCACGGTAACCCCCGCATTGTGGCTAGCAAGGTTGGCCCATGTGAAGGATGTATGCGCAAAGCGAATTTCGCAGTCACGTTCAAAGGCCACTGGCCATATATCAATTGCCTGCTGCCCCTGGCAAATGCTGTTGGTGGCCACAAATGCGCCGACGGCATTAGGCTCGCTGTCAACGTAGTCTAGAAGCTTTGCGAACCAACCTGTGACGTAGTCTGTCGTCTTGGCGAGCTTCGGGTGTCTCTGCCAGGCATTAGCCATATCCCTTTTCTGCTCGTCGGTTTGCCACTTACTTCCTTTGTACGGGGGATTACCGCAGATGTAGGTTTCACCACCTTCGTTCTCGAATGCAATTTCCGCTTGTTGAAGAGGTGTTCCAAACAGGTCATCACTGACAAGCTTTACCCCTGTGCCGGTCGGTGGGCACACGCTCAGCCAATCCAGCTGTAAGGCGTTATGGCAAACAATCCAGTTCTGCGCGTCTAACGGTAGAAACTCTGCCAGGGCATCCTGCTGCCCTCGATGAAGTACATCGCACTGAAACTCGGCGATGATCAGCGCCAGGCGGGCAATCTCTGCCGGGAAGTCACGCAGCTCGATGCCGCGGAAATTGGTCAGCGGTATTTCGGACTTATTGTGAGCTTCGCCTCGGCGGCGATTGATCTCAGCCTCAATCTCGCGCATCTGTTTGTAGGCGATAACCAGGAAGTTGCCGGACCCGCAGGCAGGGTCAAACACGCGGATGCGCGCCATGCGCTTGCGCAGGTTCAGCAGCTTGGCTTTGTTGTCGCCCGCAGAGTCTAGTTGAGCACGCAGGTCATCCAGAAACAGCGGGTTCAACACTTTCAGAATGTTGGGCACGCTGGTGTAGTGCATGCCGAGTGCGCCGCGCTCTTCATCATCGGCCACGGCCTGGATCATGCTGCCGAAGATATCTGGGTTGATTTTTTGCCAGTTGAGGTTGCCGGCGTGCAGCAGGTAAGTACGGGCCATGCGTGTAAAGCGCGGCACTTCGGTGTTGCCTGAAAACAATCCACCATTTACATAGGGGAAGATGTTGGCCCAGCTGGGCAGGCGCGGTTGAGCGGTGGCGCGCTCGGCCAGCTTGATGTTCATGGCGCGGAAGATTTCTGACAGCAACTGGTGGGTATTGGCGCCGTCGCGCTCGCTGTACTGCTCCACCGTCCTAGTAAATAGACCATCGCCAGCGAAGATATCGGTATCTTCGGCAAAAAAGCAGAACACCAGGCGCGCCATAAAGTGGTTCATGTCGGCGCGGCGCTCGGCTTTTGCCCAGTCCGGGTTCTCGTTCAACAGCTCGACGTACAGCTTGTTCAGGCGGCTGGTGGCGCGCACGTCGATGGGGTTGTCCTTGATCTCCTTGATGGTGGAGATGCCGGCCAGCGGCAGCAGAAAACCGAAGTGGTTGGGAAAGTCAGGGTAGTCGCAGGCGATGGTTTCGCCCGTGATCAGCTCTTCGGCTTCCAGCGTTTGCCCGTCGGTAGCGAGGATGAACTTGGCTTTGGCTTTTGTGGTGGCCGGGCTAGCACGTAACGCCTTGAGCGTTTCGCCCACAGTGCCGGCCTCGCATGCGGCGATATGAATGTTGCTGCGCAGCAGTACGCCTCCGGGTACGTCCGAGGCGTTGTTGTTGCCGGCGCGCAGGCGCTTGAGCGCGGTTTCCTTGTTGCCGAACGCGGCCAGGAAGGTGAACGGGAACTCCGCCGCGTCAAAGGGCTCAAGGGCCAGGTCCGAAATGGCGGACTCAATTTCTACTGCATTCATGGTTTACCACTGTCCAGATCGCTGATGCGCGAAGGCGGCGGTTTTAGCCGCTAGGATTTTGGGTAATGGCTACATCCCCCCCGGCCGGCACATGCTGCTCTGTCGGCTTGGCGTTAGCATCAGCAACTCCGCTCTGCTCAGCAGTATTGACGTATGCCTAATGCCATTGACAGCGACAGCCGGGTGTCCTGAACCAGTAACGGGGAAATCAACCACTACACGATGCCGGGGATGATAAAGGAAGGCGCTTCTGTAATGCGAAAAAGCCGCAGACCTCCAAGTATTGTCTGCAGTAGCAGGGGGGGGCATCCGAGAGCGAAATTAGGCCCGGATCTGGTCAGGCCTTCTTGGACACCGCTCTCGATCAGATGCGGAGCTACAGCTCTGACAACTGAGGCATAAGGCAGGATGGATCGCAGGCAAGCTCGCTTGCGATCCGATACAGCTTCTCGACGGTGATGTTTACTTCACCACGCTCGATACGCCCCATATAGCTACGGTCGATACTGCAGGCCAGCGCTAACGCATCCTGAGAAATCCCACAGGCCTTTCTCTGCGTCCGGATGCGTTCCCCTAACGCTTTCGCCAACTTCTCCATGACCGTCTCAATTCCACTTGAGGCGGCACTATCGTGTGTTTGCGGATGCAGGGGCCACGGATTATAATCCGCATTTCTGCTGCGTTAACTCTTCTGGTGCCTCAATGAAATCGGCCTCGTTTATCTTCGACAGGCGTCTGTATGAGCTGCTTCAGGAGGAAGGGCGTGCAAGGTTCACGACGCGTGAACTGCGTGACGCCTATGCTGCTCGCCTGAAGGGCACACAGTTCCGTATCGCCGATGTGCGCCACTACGTGTATGAACAGATCCGCAGAATGCTGCGCATGGGCTGGGTTGTGCTCGATGAAGAGCGCCGTTCGCGGGGACAGGTCTACCACCTGCTGCCGATTCCGGCACATCTGCAACTGGAGCTGATCGACAACGGGTTCGAGAACAGCCATAAGACCGCTTGTGAGTCAGAGCAGGAGCCGTCAGCGTTCGATAATGCGGCGGCACCGCAACCATCAGCCGATGTGGATCAGCACCTGGAAGCGCTCCTCAAGGAAATCAGGCTGGACTTCCTGGCATCGATGGGCGAGGCGGAGCGATACAAGCTGCTCCTCGATGATATGCCGCATCTCCGGGATAAGGTCGAAGGCGAGTACCTGGAAGCTAGAGACCGAAGCTCGCGCCTGCTGGGCCATCTTCGCGCCATCGAGAAGACACTCAAGACGCTTGCCTCCGCACGATGACCACACTGCTTCGAGACTGGCAACGCCGCTGCATCGACACGGCACTAGAGCACTTCACTACCACGCCGCACTTCTTCTGCCAGGCAACGCCGGGCGCCGGCAAGACGCGCATGGCGGCAGAGCTGGCCAACAGACTGCTTGAGCAGGACAGAATCGATCTGGTGCTCTGCTTCGCTCCGTCCTGTCAGGTTGTCGAGGGCTTTCGCTCGTCCTTTGCTGCGGTGCTCGGCAGACGCTTGGATGGCCAACTCGGCGCAGTTGGGGCAGCGTTCACCTATCAAGCCATGGAATACCGAGATGAGGCGTTCTGGCGACTCCTCGATGACTACCGTGTTTTCGCGGTTTTTGACGAGATCCACCACTGCGCCGGCCATGATGTACTCCTGAGCAACGCCTGGGGCCAACAGATTCTTCAGCGGGTACAGGACAGGGCCACCTTCACCCTGGCCCTATCCGGCACCCCATGGCGTTCGGACGACCGGGCCATTGCTCTGGCCCGCTACTCGACGCCCGAGGGGTACCTGATCTGCGACTACCGCTACGGATTGAAAGAGGCCATTGCTGATGGTGTGTGCCGCTCCCCTCGCATTGTCCTGCTCGACAACCAGAAGGTGAAACTTACCGAGGAGCTGGACACTGAGAGCACTGTCAGGATGTTTCCCAGCATTGCCAAACTATTGGGGGAGTCCCCTGTCACCTACGAAGAGCTGTTGCGTCATGACGAGGTGATTGATCAGTTACTCGGTCTCGGGTGCAGCAAGCTGGATGAGCTTCGCCTGATCAAGCCTGATGCGGCAGGCTTGGTGGTTGCCACCGACATCGAGCACGCCCAGCAAATTGCTTTGGCCCTGGAAACCCTGGGTGAAGGTTGCCGCATCGTCACCAACAAAACCCCGGCTGCGCAGCAGGTTATCAATGCGTTCAGACACAGCGCCTGCCGTTGGATTATCGCAGTTGGAATGATCAGCGAAGGCACGGACATTCCTCGACTCCAGGTGTGCTGCTACCTCAGTCGAATCCGCACTGAGCTGCATTACCGACAAGTGCTTGGGCGAGTGCTGCGGCGCACAGGTGAGCCCGATAATCAGGCGTGGCTTTTCATGTTAGCCGAGCCGACACTGCAGTGCTTGGCAGAGAGAATTGCAGATGATCTACCGGATGACCTGGCGGTGCTGAACGAGGTAGAGATGCCAGCCTCCACTTCAGGTTCAATATCTGGCTGGATTGGGGCTGCTGGCAATATCGATGTCCTGGATGACAGTAATGGAAGTGGCATTGCGCAGGTAATTGGGGCAGGTGCTACATGCACCTTATCCCTGGGGGGCTCTGCCGCTGAGCCAAATCATCTGGTCAGCTTTTCCAAGCACTACCGGCAACAGTTGCTGGCTTGCTTTTGATGTTTGTATGGAGGCCAGAATTCAAGCGTCGGCAGACGTGGTTGACTGAATCAGGAGATAGCCGCATTGACCCTTCCTCACGAAAGAACCCGCAGCGTCATCAAGACCGAAGCGTTCCTGCGAGAGCTCGCCCGTAACACTGAGCTGCCTCAGGATATCCGCAGCTATGCGAAAAGCCTGCTCAGGCACTACCCGTCGGCCGACCAGATCCTCTCGTTGGGGCGCCTTGAAGAGTGCCTGGTGAGCGATGCACCAGATGATGAATATCGACGGCGGGTGATCGCTTTTCATCAGCCGCTGTTCAGCTCGTCATTGGACTTCACTCGATAGAAATGAGAGCCGCAATGTCCAGCACTGATTTTGCTCTGTCGGTATCCACCCGCATTGCGCAACGGGTCAAGCGCTTACCCAAAGGGCAACCCTTCTGCATCAGCCGCTTTGCGGCGCTTGGAGCGCGTGGCGCCATATCCAAGGCAGTAGCTCGGCTGGTCAGCCAAGGCGAACTTGAACGGGTGCATCGAGGAATTTACATGCGCCCGAAATCCAGTCGATACGTTGCACGGGGCCGCCCCAATGTATGGGAAGTAGTGAGCTTGATCGCTAGGCAGAACCGCCATGTTCTTCAGATTCATGGCGCTCATGCGGTCAGGTTGTTTGGACTGAGCACCCAGATGCCGCTCATTCCGATCTATTACACCAGCGGACCCAGCCGATCATTTTTTATAGGTAAGGGTGAGGTCCGGTTGGTACATGCGGCACCAATGGTCATGCAGCGTGCCGGGACCGAGGTAGGGACGGCTATCAGCGCACTATTTTATCTCGGTAAAGACGGCTCGACCCCGGAATGCATTGCCGCGATCAAGAAGGTGCTCAGGCCTGAAGACCTAACCACATTAATGGCCTGCAAAATGCCGAAATGGATGCGCATGGCGTTGGAGCAGTCAGCGCGCATACACACCGTCAACACGCTTGCTCCTTAACGCTCTGTCAGGCAGATTTCCGTTGCTGGCCGAGTCCGACCAAGCGACATCGGCGGCATCCCTTCACCCCTTGACCAAACGAAGATGGGCACCTGATTTCCCACCAGAGTCGGATGGGTTAGCGCTCTGCCCCTTCAACACGTTCAACATCAATCCGAACGTCAATTCATTGATCTCCTCAGGACTGATTGCCAGTTCTCCCGCGACGCCAGCTTTCCCAACCCCATCTGCACGTAACGCGGCGAAAATCTTCTCCAGGATCACTGAACGCTCATGAGTAATAGATTCCGGCTCTTCGGTGCGATAGCCCTCTTGAGCAATCTGAATACACAGCGTTCGGTAAGCCCACTCCGTGGAAAGCCCCAGGCTATGAAGCCGGTAATTTAAGGCTGCCACGGAAACGGACCAGAGCTTCTTGTATTTGATGAGGCTTTTGATAGTGATCGAACGTGGAGCCATCGCTAGAACGCTTGCACGTGGCATTAGAAAAGCCGACGCAAAGGCATTCGCCTCACGCTCTAAATCAGGTCCTTGTGGGTGGGCATGCTGGTGCATAACCAAATGTCCTAATTCATGAGCTGCGTCAAAGCGGCAACGCTCGGCCGACTTAAAGGTATTCAAGAACATAAAGGGGCGGCCGCCACTCCACATCGAGAACGCGTCGACCTCCTTTGCATCAATTGCAAGTGAGTAGACACGAACGCCTTTCGACTCAAGAAGCGCAATCATGTTCTTAACCGGCTGCTCACCTAAACCCCAGTGTGCCCTCAGCATCTCCGCAGCGGCCTCTGGCGCTTGGGCACTGCTTGATAGTTCCAGCTTATCGAGCGCCTCAAAATTCGTCAGTGCAGCGCGTTCGGACCCCAGGTCCGGAAGATCCGGCTCTGGCAAATCGAAACGTTGCTCGATCCAGTCATTCAGCAGGAGCGCAATTGCGCCTGCACCGAGAGCTGAATCCCTAAGGCCAGCAGTCATCTTTGAGAGCGACCGGAAACTGGCAACATCCGGCGTTGGCACCTCAGGATCATCACCAAAGAAAAACGCTTCGGGGAACCGAAGCGTTTTAGCGATTTTTGCCAGGGTTCCAGGCTCAGGCTCCTGCGTGCCACTCTCGTAGCCGGAGACCGATCGCTCCGTTACTCCTATATGAGTGGCAAGCTCACGCTTTTTCATACCTCGCCGGCGACGGGCGAGCGCAAATCGTTGTGGATTAAACATGATCTATCACGAGCTTTTACGGCGAATTTCGATGTCGATATCCGGACCGCCTGGGGAGGTAACCTCAAAGAAATCATCATCAAGAGCAAGGGTGCCAAGCATGATGCGTTCAGACCAGAAATTGATCTTGCCGCCTTTACCCATTCCCGATGGACGTGAGAGCTCGATGCGGATTTCCTTCTTCACCGTGTCGGTGTGGTGGAGCAGGATCCAGGTCTCATGAGGGCCTGATTCAGGCAGCTCCTCCGGATCGGGCAGCAAGTCAGCAAACATGTCGAACTGGCAATTCCGCTCAACAGCATCAACTGTATTTTTACCCTTCCTGGATCGGCTGCTCGGCATCCCCAGCAGATTTCCAACATAGCTATCCCCCGATGCGACCGCAATCGCGAGATTGAGCGCCGAGTGAACGGTAAGCGGGTAGTTCGACTGTTCATGCGCGACCCACCCTAGTGGGCGCAGCTGATCGCGCACCGCTCCTACCAACCAGCCCCACATTTCAAGGCCGGGAAAAATGCTGGGATGGTTAGGAGTCAGGCGAACCCGCTGTAGGTGGGCTTGATTGATAGCCTCACGCAGTGGCTCGCGCTCCAGACTCAACTGTTCAAGACGGGCGGCGATTTCATCCTGATCGCTGAATACCTGGCAAGCCTGCATCTGAGGACTCCTAACGCAACGGTGACTTCCGGTTATTCTTCCTCAATTGAGGTTAAAAAACAAGAAGAACACGTCGCGAAGGGAGACCGAGAGGACGTTGCAGCATGCGTGTTGCCGCCTGTGCACTTTCCACCCACATGCCGGAATTTCATTGACCCAGTTTCGAGCACCAAACGAGTTGTAGAATTTCGCTTTCAGACTGCTGGGATAGGGCAGAATAGCGTCGGCACCTGGGTTAAAAATGCACTGGCGATAACATTTGATGTTTGCGGCAGTACCGCTTCCCGTTCCGGATTGGCACAGTAATAGATTTGATTCAAATTCGGAGGAAACATGGGTATTTCGTATTACCTCGCATGTTTGGAGACCCGGCAATATGTCTGGGTTGGCAGGCTTGACCCACGGGGGGAGGTGCCGGCGGTGGACGTCGAAGGCTCCATCGCCATGTTCGCGCTGGAGAATCGGAACAAACCGTTGATCGTCGTTAGTGAAAGCCATCCGATCCTCGAAGAGGGAATGGAGTGGTCGCCGCCGGCAACGCAAGAAACGTGCAGCGGACAACCATGACGAACCAACGCCAACCGCATCTGTCGAAGACCTGCTATATCCACCGCTGGCATGGCGCACCAGACCATGCTTGAGCTAACGCAGCGGGGCTGGAGAATTGGCAAAAGACGCTCCGTTGCGCAGTGCCCTCGGTTACTCTCTTTAATACGAAGATGAGGTCTGCCCGGTGACAGAGAGCCATAAAGACACCATTTGCGATGTATGCGCTACCAGTACGAGGGTGCCGGGGTACGGCGAGCAGTTCGGGACGCTTCAGGCGCTCTGGGGCTATGGCGCAGGGCATGATGGCGAACGCTATCGAGTCAATCTATGCGAAAGCTGCTTTTTCGCGGCACTAGCGTTTTTGAAGCAGGAGCGCCGCACGCAGAATCTGTTCAGCGATGAGCAGCCCTGCGAGGAGCGCCCATTCGGACTAGTCGCCCGCGATGACTACTTGGGTGATTCGTAGCCATATCGCAGAGATGAGGTTATTGGCTCGCCAGCATCGAACTCAGGCCATGTCAGCACGACTTCTCGGTACAATGGCGTCACCCGCAATCGCTCTAGGGATCTCGCTTGACTGACGCAAAACTCACTGAAGTCGAGATGCGGCGCGCGCTTGGCCTAGACCTCGCGCCTTCGAAATCGAAGCAGCCCATACCCAAACAGCACTCTACCGTCACACTCGTTGAATTGAGCGTGCGTAAGAACGGTGGTTCGCCATTCCGCTTCGAGCACCGCTCCCGTTCCATCAGTACTCTCGCTGCCCAACTCGAGGCCGAGAAAGCGGCACGGGAGAAAGGGTATGAGGTCTGGGTCGTGTTGGATATCAGGCAGGTTTCATCATAGAGCCGCAACAGCCGTCAGTCAGTCCACGCCTCGCTGATTGCTCTGGGGCAATGAACGCTTGAGTCAACTAGATCGAGTCAGTTCGCACTCGGGCTGCTCTTGGCCGGCACCTGTCTCTTCCAGGGTAAGCCGCCTCAAGCCCTTACGTTACCGTCCATAACTGATCAATCCGCGTCGTATAGCTCGGGCTCATCATCTCCCGCCGCATGCCCCAGTCCGGTTTCGCCGGCACCCCTGCAGGTCGCATCGTTCCACGCCCCCATCGTGCATTGATCGCATCCATCACCCCCATCACCCGTTCGGCAGCCATCGGCGGTGTCGCGACGAACAGGTCATCGGTGAACTCGCCACGCTGGCGCAGATCGAGCAACAGGATCTCCGCCTTACTGAATGCAAAGCCGGCCCGGAAGATCAGTTCCAGCCCCGCGGAGGCGGCCTTGGTTATCTGTCGGGTATCGTCGGTCGGATAGGGCAACTCACAGATAATGCCCTTGGTGAACTTCGGCTCGTCCGGGTTGAACATGCCAGTGCGAATGCTGATCCGTACCTTCTTGCACAGTGAGCGCTGCGCGCGCAGCTTTTCACAAGCCCGAGCGGTGTAGGAGGCCACCGCTTCGCGGATCGGCGGCAGTTCATGCAAACGCTTGCCGAACATCCGGCTGCAGCAGATCTCTTGCTTCGGCGGTACTTGCTCCTCGAGCGCCAGGCAGGATGTGCCGCGCAGTTCACGGGCCGTCTTCTCCACCACTACCGAGAACTTGCTGCGCAGTGTCCAGGCGTCGGCCTGGGCAAGATCCCAGGCAGTACGAATGTTCATGTCGGCCAGGTGGGCGGTCATCTGCCGGCCGATGCCCCAGACCTCGCTGACATCCATCACCTGCAGGAGCCTGTTGCGCTTTTCGGGCTTTCGGATGTCCACGACCCCACCGGTCTGCCGTTGCCATAGCTTCGCCGCACGATTGGCCAGCTTGGCCAAGGTCTTGGTCTGGGCAATGCCCACCCCCACCGGGATGCCAGTGCAGCGCAGCACCCGTGCACGCATCTCCCGCCCCAACCTCTCCAAACTGCCAGGCATACCGGTCAGGTCGGCGAACGCTTCATCAATGCTGTACACCTCAAGCACCGGAGCCATCCCCTCGAGGATGGTCATCACCCGCTGACTCATGTCGCCATTTATGTGTAATAGAAAGTCAATAAGAACCGGGCCATGCTCGCCCTTGGAGCTTCTCATACCCAACCGGTATGGCTGTAGCTTCTGAGGAGATCGCCGTCGCTCACCGGATCATCCGGTCATCCTGTTAGTAACCGGTCAAAGCTGATCTGTTACATCGAAGGCGGACACCTGTCCATCGACAACACCCCTGCCGAGCGGTGAACCGCCCTCCCATGTACATATGACCAAAACGTCGCCGTTATCCTACCGTTCTGTCATGCCTACCCACGACGGAGTATTGACGGTCTCCGTCCTATAACATAGCTTTTCCGAAAGGCGCTCAAGTACATATCGTCATGTGCATACGAGCCTCGTGTCGTTAAAAGAAATGGTTGGTGCCGCATGAAAGTGCTCTTCATGATGCCGTTCGGCGTGTCGAGCTTCTCCGCCCCCATCAAGATCAAGGCTTCGTCTTGGTGTTAGTGCCAGATGCACGTCACCTTGCGGTGCAGGAATGGAGTGTGAACATGAAAGCAGAAACGGAATCGCGGATTTTTTCGGTGGACGAATATGTCCGTCCGTCTAACGGCGAACCGATCCGTTCAGTTGTGCTGTTCCACCCAGTGCGCATCACTGTAAACGTGCGCTGAGCCCCCTCTTTTGATCTCTACTC
The DNA here is from genome assembly GCA_030263805.2 of Pseudomonas sp. FeN3W. Lineage (NCBI taxonomy): Bacteria > Pseudomonadati > Pseudomonadota > Gammaproteobacteria > Pseudomonadales > Pseudomonadaceae > Pseudomonas > Pseudomonas sp. FeN3W. The sequence goes on along the minus strand of CP136010.1, from coordinate 1,481,321 downwards.
CTCTAAAAATGCGGGTTTAAGGCTGGTGTTTTGGTGGATCAGTTTCTTTCGTTAAGAGCTGGCAGGGGAAAATGTAAACCGTGCGCCTCTAATTGGGCCCATCGTTTACATTTTGGATTTGGGGGGCGACCCCCAGTGTTTCAGATACTCATCGCCATTAGGTCATGATGCATAGGCAAGGTAAAAGCCTCAATGCTTTTTGCGCCTGAGGCTCACCTGGGCCTAGGTTTGAGGTCTTACAGGGACGGTCTCAGGCTGGGGTTTTCAGTTTTCTACCTGTGTCGATCTGACTGCGGCGGTTTTAGATCCTGCCTTGGGTTTTAATTCAACGTGCACCAAGGTTGCTTTGATGGACATCTAACTCAGCTTGGATCTGCGAAAGTAACGCCTGCGCATCAAGCGAGGGGTCCTTTCTCAGGTAGGCGAGAAGAAGGAGTGTTGCGGGATGAAGGGTCAAAATTCCTGCGATTTGCTCCACCTTATCTAGTGATGCTTTCCACTTCCCTCGCTCAAGCGCACTGATATAGCTCTGGCTTGGGCCAAGGCCCTCCTGTGGCAGCCCGCGCGATTGCCGAATGTCTTTCATTACCAATCCAAGTGCTTTGTTCAGTTCCACTTTGCACTCTCGCAAAGGGAACGATGAAGCCTTCTTGGTGATAATTCGGCTATGCTATATATAGCTTAATTTCGAGTATCCACAGATGTTTACTACCTATAGGCATGCTGAAATCCCGTTCGAGCCTCTATTTGGGGACCACTATCAAATGTGGCAATACGTGGAGCACAGGCAGCATCGTCCATGGTTCTACGTGACGGTTCGCGAAGCCAGCGATGGTGTGTCCTGGGACACGATGCTCTTGATCCCGAACGAGGATGCTTTTGAGTCACTTCTTGGGGAGCAGTCTCCAGATCTGCAGATTGCGTCGGTCGCATTGGTTGTACCTGCGCGCTTGAACGGGACGGACAGCTGGAGCATGGAGCCGCTAACCGAGCTGGTGAAAGTTCACGATCAAGCAAAGCAGGTGTTTGGCTATGAGTTCAAAACCGGCACGGGGAGGTGTTACGTGGAGAGTCGCCACGAAGGGGCGGTAGGGGGAACTAAGGCGAGAATATATTGTTCGGCAGCGCCTAGCGCGGTCGCTGAATCTTGAAGCAGCCCATGCTTAGGCATGACACAGGGTCCCGTCATGATTCTGACTGATCTCTTGAACTGCACGATTCGGATTGTTCTCGGCGCCGGAGAGTTGTTAGCAGCGGAATGTGAGCTTGCATCGGGTCCACGTGGATATGGGGACAAGGCGGAGGTCGACGTAGAGATTGAAGCCCTGCTGAGAGAGAGCTTCTGGCTGCTCTGGACTGCGATTTTTGGGGGAGGAAACGGGCTCAACATTGACTGGTGCTGAGTATTGTTGGGTAGTTGATCCTAACGACGGCACCCGGGATTTCCTTCGGGGCTTCAGAGGGACAGCGCTCTCTGTCGGCCTATTGAGGGGGGCAGAGCCTGTCCTCGGCGTGGTTCATGCGCCGGTCACGAACGGGAGAGGACCAGACTGTATCGCTTGGTGCGAGGGGCTGGCCGGCATCAGTAGAAATGGACAGATTTTGAAAAGCTCGATTAGTACACTCCAGCTAGGAGCGGACAGCAACGTGCTGGTAAGTACGGGAGCTTTGGCGAGGCCAGAGGTCAACGCAGCGCTTTGCGCTCCTTCTGTGTGCTTACCGATGCCTAGTATTGCCTACCGACTGGCTACGGTCGCCGTTGGAGATGGTGTTGCGGCAGTCTCAGTTGTTCCTGTATCTGCTCATGATGTGGTGGCTGGACACGCAATTCTGCGGGGAGCTGGCGGCGTCCTGATCAATCAATCTGGCGAACCTATTACCTATGACTCTGTTGCGAAGCTCTCAAAGGTTTCGAGTCGATGTTTCGGTGGAGCGCCGCAGGCATGCACTGTCCTAGTAGATAGAGATTGGAGTCAGGTTTTCGCTTAGACGGTGAGATTAGGCATCGCGGGCGCGTAGCTGATAACAGCTTCTAGCGAGTTGTAGCTATCGGCCAATAAGTGCCGCACAAATCCCGGCGGGTGCAGATTTCCGGGCGGTTTGCGCCAGATCAGTTGGAGACGCTTTTCAAGCCCCGGGATGGGAAGAGCTACCAGCGCGCCACTGCGAACTTCGTCTTGTACTGCGGAAGCCATCACCAACGACACGCCGAGTCCCGCCCTGACTGCTTGTTTGACTGCCTCGGTGCTGCCTAGCTGCATACCGCTGCGAGGCACGCCCAGCTCGCCAAAGTATTCGGTCAGAAGCCGTCCGGTACCGCTACCCGGTTCACCTCCCAGCATCGGCAGGTCCACCAGACGATCGCGTTCTATGCACCCTGCTTCAGCCAGCGGATGGTCGGGCTGACGATAAGTACCAGCGGCTCGACCCGCCAGAGGCGGTGTTCGAAGTCGGGGTGAGGTAGCCACCATTCCATGATCGCGGCGTCGAGCTGGCCCGCCAGTAGCTGGTCGGCCACATCCGGGTTGGCGGCGATGCGCAGATCCACCTCGCCCCTCTCATTTGCGGTCGTCGGATAGCTGCGCACGAATGGCTGGAGAAGGTAGGTGCCGATGTTGGAGCTGGCCCCGACGCGCTCACTATTTCCATGCAGGGCTTCTAGCGCCCGGGCGTGCATGTCGAGCAAGGCGGTCGCATGCGGCATGAAGGCCAGCGCACGTGTGGTAGGCTGGCAGCCTCTACGACTGCGCTGCACCAGCGTTACGCCGACCTGCTCTTCAAGCTTCTGCAAGTGCTGCGACACCGTCGGCTGGGCCAGCCCCAACGCCCTCGCCGCGCTCTGAAAACTGCCTGTTTGAACGATCGCTACCAGGCTCTTCAGCCAGACCGGATTCAACATGCGGCAGGCTCGGCCTGGGGCAGACGGTTCGCAGCGTTGATTGGGCGCGCACCTGCCAACGCCTGGATGATGCTCTGCGCTGCACAACGTTCAATCTCCAGGCGCACCGCGCGCACTGCCGACCCTATGTGCGGAGTGAAGAGCGTATTCGGATGCGCGAGCAGCGCAGGATCGATCAGCCGCGGCCGGTCCGCGCGAGCCCAGTCTTCCATTTCGAATACATCCGCCGCATACCCGCCGAGCTGGCCTCGCTCAAGCGCCGCGAGCACGGCGGCTTCATCCACTACCGAACCACGACAGGGGTTTACAAGCAGAGCGCCCGGCCGTACGAGGGCAAGCAGCTCGGCGTTGACCAGATGCTCAGTATCGGCATTCAAGGGAAGCGCCAGCAGGATGAAGTCCGAGCTGGCGAAGAGTTCGCTGCACGCCACCTGGCGCAGGCCGAGCCGTTGCTCGGTTTGTGTATCCAGAGCCTTCGCCTCGTGGTACTGCAGGGTCGCGCCCCATCCCTGCAAGCGCTCAGCCATGGCCTGTCCGATGGCGCCCATGCCAAGGATGCCGACCGTCGCGTTATCCAGCCCCGTGCCGTAGAACTGTGGTTGCCAGCCCTGGAACTCGCCAGAGCGGACGAACGCATCTGCTGCGCGCAGATGCCGCCCCAGCCCCACCGCCAGTCCGATCGCCAGCTCGGCAGTCGGGACCGTCAACAGATCAGGCACGAAGGTCAACCAGACCCCGCGGGCAGTACAGGCGTCCACATCGAAATTGTCGAAGCCCTTGAGCGCGCAGCCGACCACACGCAGCTCGGGGCAGGCTTGGAGAAATTCTGCATCGACCCGATCGGGCATGAACGCCATCATCGCCTGAGCATCGCGGCAGCGGCGCAGAATTTCCTCGCGCGTCAGCGTGCTGTCGCTCTGGTTGGTCATCAGCTCGCAATGTGGCGCCAGCAGTTGCAGGATCTCATCGTGTACTCGGTGAGTTATAACGAGTTTCGGCAGCATGGTTTGTCCTATTTGAAACGTTTGCGCAGCACGCCACTGAAGGCGTCTACTAGCGTGACCATGGCCAGGATGACCAGCAGGATTGCTGCAACCTCCTGGTACTGCATGATGCGCAGCGAGCCCATGAGTTCGAAGCCGATACCGCCGGCGCCAACCATGCCCATCACGGTGGAGGCGCGAAAGTTGTATTCCCAGCGGTAGATCGCCACGTCGGCGAACTGCGGAGTCACCTGTGGCAAAACCGCGTGCAGCAGCACTTGCATCGGCGTAGCCCCCGCCGCCCGAGCGGCTTCCACCGGCGCTTCGTCGACGTGCTCGATGGCCTCGGCGAAGAACTTGCCGACCATGCCGATCGAATGCAGACCCAGGGCAAGCACGCCCGGCAAGGCGCCGAACCCTACGGCTGCAACGAAGATGATGCCCATGATCAGCTCCGGCACCGACCGCAGGGCATTGAGCAGCACCCGGGCAACACCGAACACAAGGGGGTGCGGCGCCGTATTGCGCGCTGCAACGAAGGCCACCACCAGCGAGAACACCACTGCGATGGCCGTGCCGGCGATGCTCATCGCCAGCGTGTCGATCAACGGGCGAATCCAGCTTCGATAGCCCGAAAAGTCTGGCGGCATGGCCTCGCCTGCCAGGGTCGCGATGGAGGGCAGCCCGTTCAGCAGCGTGGTGGCATCGAGCAGCCCCACGTACCAGCAGGCCAACAGCACCACTCCGAGTACAATTGCCACCTGCCCCAGCTGGCGCCACCAACCGAGGCCGAAGCCTCGAAGGATGTGCTCGCGTTGCTCTGCAGGCAGCGCCTGCACGTCATGATGAGTAGACATATCGGTGCTCACATCGTGGCGAAGTCGAGGCCGAGCAGCGATCCCATGTTGCGAATCACATCGTAGTCGGCGTCGGTGATTGGCGCGAAGGCCTCGGCTTTGAAGTTGCGCAGCACTTCGGGATCGTCGATACCGACGAATACATCCCGCACCTTGGTTTTCAGCTCGGGGCTCAGGTTCGAGCGCATCGCCCAGGGTATCGGGGATATTCGCCGCTGTAACCAAGTACTTTCACCTTGCTCGGATCGATTAGGCCACGTTCGGCTACTTGATTGAAAATTACCTCCGACAGCCCACCCGCATCGGCGTTTCCGTTCGCCACGTTGACGGCAACGGCGTCATGCGTGCCCACAAAATGTTGTTCGTAGTCCTGCCCACCCGTCAGCTCGGCCGTCTCAAGAAGCACGGTTTTGGGAATCAGATGGCTGGACGTCGATGCCCGGTCACCATAGGCCATCTTCTTGCCCTTAAGGTCGGCATACTCATTCACGCCTGACGCCACATTGGCGATAATCACTGAGCGATAGGTCGGCTTGCCGTCGATGACCATGGCAGCGAAGGGCTCGATGTCGCTTTTGCTTTTGGCCATGACGTAGGACAGCGGACCGAAATACGCCAGGTCGATACGGCCAAAGCGCATCGCCTCAATCATCGAGGAATAGTCGGTGGTTACGATCAGCTGCACCTTCTTGTCCAGATGCTCTTCCAGATAATCCTTCAGCGGCTGGTTTCGCTTGATCAACTCCGAGGCGTTTTCGTCCGGCAGCAGCGCAACCTTTAGCACATCCGGATCGGCATCGGCCGCTACGGCGGACAGACTTGAAACAGCGGACAGCAAACAGGTCAATAAGAGAGCGGATAAGCGTTTCATCGGGACATCTCCAGTGAAGGTGCGAGCATGACAGGGGTTTCAGCCGGAGCAGTTGCTGGCTGAGTCGTAGAGCGGCCTGCATAGATGCGCTCAAGCTGCGCATCGGTGAGTTCCGAGGGCGCGGCATCGAAAACGATCTGAGAATCGGCCAGCCCGACGACGCGATCGGCGAAGCGGCGGGCATATTCGAGTTGATGCAGCGAAACGATGGCGGTGATGCCGTCTTCCTTGCAGATGTCGCGCAGCAGTCCGAGAACACGGACCGAAGTGGCCGGGTCGAGACTGGCTACCGGCTCATCGGCAAGAATGATCGCGGGCTGTTGCGCTAGCGCACGCGCGATGCCTACCCGCTGCTGCTGGCCACCGGACAGTTTGTCCACCCGGCTTAGCGCCTTGTCTGCCAGACCGACCCGAGCGAGGCAACTGAGCGCAATCTCCTGATCGGCACGCGGCAGAGGAAACAGCGAGCGGAGCGTGTTGTGAAAGGCCAGCCGACCGGTAAGCACATTAGCCAGTGCACTTTGACGTTCGATTAGCTGGTGGTGCTGAAGATCATGGCGGTACGCCGACGATGCTGACGCAAGGCCGAGCCGCTGCCGAGCTCACCGAGCTCGCTGGTGACACTGCCGCGAGTGGGCGTGACGAGTCGATTGAGGCTACGGAGCAAGGTCGACTTGCCTGCGCCCGAGAGACCAAGCAGCACGGTGAACTCACCACGCCGAAATGCAATCGAGGTATCGCGTAGGGCTGTCACGCCGCCTGGGTAGACGACGCTCAACCGGTCGACCCGCAGCACGGCGTCCTGTATCGGATGGGGCGTCATTTGATCACCTTTCGCAAATTTGCTGGCCGCACAATTGCGGTTCGCGATGCAAAGGGTAGAAATTCCTTGTTAACGCACTGCTTCTAAATGATGACATTTCGATGAATGCTTCGAATCTGCCGTAGCGGGGCGGCAAGCGAAGCCGTGGAAGAACGGGCGCAACGTAGCGTCTTTCTTCACGCGGGATACAGGAGGCTTTGATTGATACTGCTGCGGATTCGCTACAGTAACGTTGGGCCAGAACGTAATGCCATCCAAGCAAGAGAGCGCACACTAGCGGCCAGAAGCAGTCATACCCCAAGAGCTGTTTCGGCCCCAAGATGGCGGATCTATAGATGCGTACCTACCGCTGCGCGAAAGCCAACCTCCGTGAGGACTTGGCTTGCGCCCAGCTTACATTTAAATCAAGGCCCGGAAAGATATCTGCATTATTGAATGCGCTGTTTCCAGCTCCCTGCTTGCGCAGTGACGCCATCTTCAGTCGGCACGAGCGTCCAGATCTTGGCCTCAATTCCGTCGTTTTGCAGCTTGCGCATGAAGTAACGAGCCTGCAGAGCATCATGGGTAGCGATAACGACCTGGAAACCATGATCAACGATGTAGTCACGCAGCAAATCGAAAACCGCAGAGGCATGTACCAGGTCGTGATGCTGAGTCGGGTCATCCAATAACAGTGCTTTCCAAGGAGACCACTGATGACTCATCGCCATTGAGAGCAGGAAGGTCAGTTGAAGATCCGTCAACTGTGCCTCACTCGCGATATCAGGTACCGGTACCGCTTTATTGCCAAGCGGTACAGAAACGCCGGCACGATCCTTGTTATACGAGTTGAAGAATTTCAGGCTTGCCTCGTGGAACCTGGACTCTCGCACGACACGCTTTAGCAGCGCCTGCCAGCGGGGTACCACCTTGCCGACATGCTTCTGAACATTCTCAATTTCTTTCTTGAGTGAGCCGTCCAGCAAATCCATCGCGTCCGAGATCAAGGACAACTGCAAGAAGCTGGAGCGTGCCGCGTTGATGCTGTCATTGAGGTACGCTTCGAAGGCCTCTTCTGATCGGTCAAGACGCTGAGCATCAATCAACCGCTGAGCCAGTTGTGAATCGTTCAGCTTGGCCCAAGCAGAGATCTCCACCCCAATGCCTTCGAGTGCTGAAACATACCCCTCCAGGAGGGTCAACGTAGCGCGCAGTGTCGCTTCACGGGCCTGCGCAGCTTCCGCAAGTGGGTCGCCGGTCAAATCCTGCTCTTGCCAGCTCGCGCGGATTTGAAGAAGGAGCGTTTGAACCCTTCGGATTTCTTCCTCGATCTCCTTGACTGCGGTTAATGACTCAACCAACTGATGCTGCTGGGTGTCTAGGGCGGATTGCACAGTCTCAACCTTCCCGTTCAGATCGCTGATCTGCTGTTCCAGCTGCGCTTTTTCTGCAGTGAGTTGCTCAAGCGTACGAGCCAGCGGTTCTCCAGAGGTGAGCGCGGCCAGTGCGGCAACTGCTTGATCCAGCCGCGTAGACGCTTCGCTCTGTTGAACTCGGGCCAAGTCGAGCATCTGCTGTGCCGAGTTGAAGGCCCCCTCGGTTTGTTCAAAGGCTTCAGGGGAAGGGAGAGCGTCCAAAGCCGCTCGCTGATCAGTCAAACGCTTTTTGGCAGGAGCAATACTATCGAGTTGCTGCCTGAGCGACTCCCTTGCCAATGGGAGCGAGTCACTAGCCAAAATCGGATCGGTACGAAACTGCGCAACTCGTCTTCCCAGATCCTGGCGGCTGGACTCCAAAGCACCCAGCTCCATTCGGCTGAAGTCTAGTGCTTGCTGCGCTTTCTCAACCGCGACCTCACTGGCCGTCAACGCTTCCACAGCAGCTCGCAATCGCTGCTCAGCTGCAGTCAAACTCGGATTGATCGCTTCAAGGGCTTGAGCCACACGGGACTGAAGCTTGGTTGCACCATGCGGCTCCAGGCAAAGCGGGCATTGATCTTGGTCAGCGGGAAGATGTTGCGCTATGGATGCAACGGCCTGACGGATTGCGTCGGCGGAAGAACTGAGCATCTCATAAAATGATCGGGCAGTGGCCTCCGCAGCTTTACACGTCTCATACGAGGAACGTTCGGCATCCCGATCGATGCTCTGTTTATCGATGAGCACTCCGAGATCCGTGATTTGCTGAACAACCTCGCTGATTTGCTGCTCAGTGGCCTGCCAGTCGGCAAGCATTAGACGGCTCGCCTCCAAGCGCTGCTCAGTCTGGTTGATGCCATGAAGCTGGGCGTCAATCTGAGCATGCTGGTTGCGAACCCGTTGGTTGCGCTCATGCTGCTCGCGAAGTACACGAGAATTTTCTTCAGCCTCGCGTAGGGCAGCAATCGCTGACGTCAACGCGTCATTTCGGTGAGCGATCTCCTGTTTTGCAGTGGTTTCTCCAATCAGACGCTCAAGTTGCTGCCCGATGCTGGTAAGTTCTTGCTGTGCAGAGTGGATACTGGCCTGATGCTCCTGCAAGGCGGCATTGCCGTCAGCCCTCGTGTTCGCGTGTTTATCGAGTGTCTGACTAGCTGCCGCGAGGTCTTCATTGAGCTTTTCGAGCTGCTCCTGCGCCGCAACAAAGCTTTCAACAAGATCGTTTACCAAGGCAAGGCTTGAAATATGCGCCCGAGTCCGTTCGACCTTCCCTTGCAAGATCTCGGTCAGTGCGGAGTGTGCAATCGTCAGCCCCTCCTGGCTTGCAGGCCCGGTCAATAAGCCAGGTGGAATCTGGCTCAGGCTTTGCGTCTGGTTTGCAGCGTCAGAGAGAGCGTCGGCAATTCGATCGAGCGGTCGTAATGCACCTACTGCACCGGCAGCAGCTATGTCACGCTCCTGAAGTAGGCGAGTCCACTCGCTCAAATCAGTCTCATGCCCAATCAACACTTCTTCCGCACGGGCTTTTTGCTCCGTCAGCGACCGTCGAACGGCAGCGAGGTTGGCGCGAGCTTTAGAACCGTCGCGACCAATCGGCAGCTTCGCCAACTGGGTTCCGGCTTCCTTTTCTTCTGCATTAACGATCCACCCGTTCTCCCTCTGATCCAAGAGGTGAGTTAGACGCAGCAAGAATGGGATGTCATTTGCAGACACATTAGGGAAGACGCTGCTCAAGTCTCCGTCCCGGCTGACCTCGCCCGCTGCAGTCACGCGTGATGTCGCAGTTAACTCAGAAAAACTCAGACTGACTGTCGCTGCCGCCTGATCATCACGAATGATGTGGGCAAGGTCGTCACGGAGACGCGCGATTTTCCCGGTTAGGCCAAACTCGATCGCCTCAAATACCGTTGTTTTGCCAGTACCATTGGGCGCGAGCAAAATAGTCGCTCCGGGACTCAGCTCGATGGTGACTTCCGACCCGAATTTGCGCAGGTTCGACAGGGTGATTGAATTCAACTTGCTCACGACTGAACCTCGCTTTCACCCAGCGAGTCGGTAAGAACACGCACCACATCCGCTCCGTTTTGGTTGGTCAGAAACTGCGTTTTCCAAGCAGCGATGTGTGGAGCAGACCAAGGGTATGCATTGGACAGCGTGTTCAGCGCCGACACCAATGGATCGCTCAGCGTCTCGACATCGCCAGCGGGATCCAAGGCCGCCAAGAATGTCCGGTTAAGAAAATCACCAGCTGCTTCAGATTCGCGCACAACAACCTTGCGGCAAAATCTGTCATCCGTCTCAATCCGTGCAGCGTCATCCTTGGCGATACCGCTGATCATCAGAAACATATAGAGGTCTGCAGTCTCAGGTTCGGGCAGCACATCCCGGACATCGGCTGCCCACTGGTTGGCTGCCTGAAGGGCCGTCAGTGGAAGCTCGATGAGCAGAACCGTCCGCCAGCCCGCCCGTTCGATGTGGGAGCGCTTGAGTCGAAGAACATGCGAGTCGTAGTCGACCTCAGGCAGCATTAGCTCCGTTACGTCCCGGGGACACACGTCATACCGACCCTCTACACGCTGAATGATTGCGCCAGCCACTTCCTGCAGTGTCAGCATGATTAGTGTCCTTCCCTATAAGCTTCGATTGCTGCTTCACGCGCGTCGCGCCAAGCATCCCAATGACGTTGGAATTGCTGCTTTAGCTGGGCGAGTGTCCCGTTACGCAAGTGCTTGAGCACCCCAAATCGTGTCACCAGCAATCTGGGCTGGCGCTCAGCCGCCATGCTGTTACTGGTCTCAAAATCATCAGCCATACCGGACTCGAGTAGGCTCGTGGGAGACCCTTCGACTCCCGCGAGAATGACTACCGACGCTGGCGAAGGCCCCAAAATGGCCATCAGGTCATCGGCAACAGGCCTGGCGCCACTGTGATCGCCTGAAGCGCCTGACCAGTTCTGCAATGCAATGCTGAGAACATCCCCAACGTCAGGGATTTCGCGCCAATTGCCATCGTCGTTACCGATTGCGACGCAAACCAGAAGCAGCATCAGAATGGCGGTTTCCAGCAGGTCTGCAGTACGAGGCCCGACGCGCAGCGCGTGTTTCCCGTCTAAGCCTTCTGTTTTGGGGTACATGAGTTGTTCTAACAGTGACTCACGCGCAGCGGCGTCGGCTGTTAGCTCAGCGGCCCAAGAGCGCCACTTCGGTTCCAATGCTGCCAGTAATGGCATGTCGGATACCGAGTTCAACCTGGCCGTGATGCGGGCTTGTAGCTGCTCCCACACAAGATTGTTCATTGCCCGGTGAAGTGCTGAAGATTCATCTCGCGCCTCCAGGATCGACGAGATTTCGCGACCCGACGCGCAGGACAGCGCCTCTGAATTGTCTATCCAAGGAAGCTCATCAAGATCACTCTCGCTGATCCCAAGCGTTCTACCCAACTCGTTCCCAGCGCCTTGGCGCCAAAGCGGCTCACCCAGAAGCAGGCAATGGCTCCCGCTCTTCAAGTGCAGGGCCAGCCGAAGGATGGCCGAGTGGAGGGCCACGGTATTTGGCGTAGGCGGGCAATAGGTAGCGTGCAACCGCAGCCTTCTGTTGTTACCGCCCGCTGTCCAGTGGTGACCGACAACTTCCGCGGCAGCATGGGCCGCTGGCAAGCTCGTCGTACCATTCAAGCTGTGGGTACCGGCGACCATCCAACTGGATCCAGCCTGCGGCCTCATGAGGTATTGCGTCCAAGTCACAGCATCTGACCGGCGTGCGTCTTTGAGATGGTTAGCCATCGCATGACAGCTGATGGCGTTAACATCCGTGGTACTTGTAGAAATGTACCCCACTAGCTTCTCAAGGGTTGCCCGCGAATCATTAAAGTGCCGTCCTAACGACTCGCACGCACGCTCTTCAAGGTTCTCTTCGCTCCCTACGGCATGGATCGTAAGTGTCCGCATGGTTTGTCGAACATGATCCCAGTCGGTAAAGCCACACCAGGTCGTCAACCATTTATAGACGTTTTGCGTTGGGGTATCGGGGCGGCTAGATAGGGCAGCCAGATCAAGACCGTCCTGCTTGCAGAGTCGACAAAACTCGTGCAGGTGATTGGCGGTGATGGAGTCACTTGGCTTGCCCTTGATGACAACTTCCAGGCCGAGCAGGATGAGTGAAAAAGCGCGGACTGGCGGCTGCTTGGACTGGGGTGTGAGACTCCAGGCAGACAAGCTCTTCATGGCCTTATCGAGCTCAGAGTCGATGGCGCTATCGGACGGGACAACTGGCGTTGCACTTGCTGCTGCCTTGTTGCCGGCCTTGGGTTTATAGGACTTTATGTAGTCGGCTTTATCGATGTGCTTATCGCTGAAGGGGGTCGTCTGCCGCTTGATCTGGAAGTGCTCATAATGCTCATCCGCATGGTAGATGACCACGTCATCCCATTCGCCGATACCACCTTGTTCGGCACCGATCAGCAACGGTGCAGGGCGCCCATCCAGGTAGTTGTCCACCATGTCCGACAAACGTTGAGCTATTACCAGCTTCTCGTAGCGGCCTTTTTGCTCAAGCCGGAACCTTCGGATCATTCTGAATCCCTTCAAACATTTCGGCACCCAAGGCACCAGTGGCAGGTGTCCACATACTAGCGAGACGGTTTGGCCGAAGAAACAGGGCTCCCGCCGTCTCCCCGTATTCAGTGGCAGCTGGCTTTAGAGTCCAGCCGGCGAGCAGTCTGTAAGAAAGCTGCTGGTTCAGGCTTGTTACGACAGGCTGCTTTTGGCCGGTGGCGGACGCTAGTGACACGCAGCTATCGGCCAATTGCGAGCAGTCAAGAACTAGCTTGGCTGGTCGGACTGGTGAGGCATGCAGGCTATTTTCTGGGCTTGAGCTTTTTCTTTGGCTCATGGACTGTAGGGAGCGGGGTCATGAGTCTCTCTCGTGAAAGTCCTGCTATAGATGCGTTATAGATAAGTCGGTTGGCGAGTTCAGCCATTGTGGAAAGTTGTGCCTTCAGAGCGTCATTCTCAGCTTGAAGTCGGGAAATTTTTTTCATCGCATCTAGTGTGCTTCTTGGTTTCGACATCCCATCGAGTTTTGTTTCGACGGACTTGAGTTGACCTTTCTTTGCTTTGTAGGCGCTTTTAATCAGCAGTTTTTTATTGAGTGCTTGACGAGTTGGTGGGGCTCCCCAGCCTAAAATTTCTTGAGCACCAAGGCAGATGCTGTTCCAGTTCAGTGAATGATCAGTCGGCCAGTTTCTAACAAGTTGCGCGATCTGCCTTTCATTCTTGTCAGAGATGATCTTAGGCATTGTCGGTGCTCCGGAGAAGTTCTAGGCAAGCTAGAAGGTCATCGCCATAAGTTATTCCAAGCATTTGTTTGTCAGGCAGCCTGATCGCGGCTGCTTCGGCTTTTTCGGAAACAATTGTCTGTTCATGGCTGAAGTCCCTGCCCTCTATTTCGATGGGACTCCCATCCGGGATCGATATATCATTCAAAATTGAAAGCAAATTAGTGATTTGCTTAATTTGTGCGGCCGTAACAAGCGTCCAGCGCGACGCCGACCTTTCTCCATCTGATATCGCCTGCTGTGCGGCATCGTACGTCTGTCTAAGGCTATCTAGATCATGTTGAATCGTATCAGTGGCCAGCCTATCTCCTTTACACATCAATAGCTCAGAGCAATTAAGACAGTCTGCGAATTTGTTGCAAGGGCCAGCTCGCCAGCTACGACGACAAATACCGTAGCGGCTGCGATGGAATGGACCATGGCCATATTTTTCTGCATGTTCTTCAGTAACCGGTTGAAGTGGCTCATTTTTCTGGACCGTACCTAGTATGTCTGCTCCTTTGGCGACGAACGTGAGCGGGTCATCATTCAAATATGTGCGCGTCTGCCGACTGGTGGCGCGACTGCTCCACTCCGTGATCAGATCCAATGAAATGCCGCTGCTGCGAGCGAGTCTATTAATTAGGTGGCGAATGCTGTGTGACTTTAACTTAAATGCCTTGTATCCGTGATAGGCGAAAAAGTTAATGGACTCGGCCGCGGCGTTTCCAGTGTCCAGGCGCTTCCCATAAAAACTAGGATCAAATGGCGCTAACAGAACGGGACTTGCAGTGCTCCGCAAGCGCAATTGGTTGCGACGAAGGCATAGCAGTGACTCAGACATTTTCAATGGAGGATTGGTAGATCCCTGGTGTGGCTCCTGGTAGGGGAAATATGGGTTGGTGGCTTTGTGCTCTATTAGTATAAGTTTCCAAAGCGAGTCTAGAGTAAATCCGGACAATGACCAACTACCGGTTAGTCTATGGATAAGGGATTGGCAGCAGGTTCGATCGGTAAAACCTAGAGCCTGCATTACTTGCTTTACCGAGAGTGGCTCGTTGTCTTGAACATTAGGGCAATTGGCGTGGCGGTAGAATCTCGATGGGTTGGTTTCCATGTAACGGGCCAAGGAGCGGCCTTCGTCAGTGATTTTTACTAGCCGATTTATTGCGTCTGTAGTGATATTTATTAGTGTTTTCGGAATTGGTTTGCGTGCAAACTCTTTGGTCTTTGGGACCCAGTAGACTAAATAGTATTGAATCTCCCCGTTTTTGTCGTGATCGTCTCGCAAGCAATCAATGCGAAAGCGCAGGGTCTCACCTATACGCATGGGTGCACTTAGTAGTAAAGCGGTAATGCAAGTGACCATAACGTCATTATCAATCTGCACTTCATAGGCGCCACGTGAGAATACCTCTGCAATCGCAAGTAGCGCATCCTGATCAGGAGCTTTCTGAGCCTTTACTTCAGCAGGTGCTTGAGAACCATTTAAGTAATCGTAACTGCGCGCACCTAGGTAAGGGTGCCTCCAAAAACGCGGGTCGACCTGTATTATGAAGAGATCTGATAACGATTTTAGAATGGAAAGCACTATGTTGCAGAGCGATTGCCGTATAGTGCTTGACTCCAAAGTGCAGACGATTATTTCCCAATGCCGCTGGTCAAATTTAGTGATGTCGGGTGTTGCCATGTTTTGGCGCAACGAAAATTCGATCAGTCGTAATGCAGCGATGTCTCTGCTTATTCCCTTGGTTGGGTGCAGGGTGTGTTTGTATCGGAGAAATGCCTTGGCGAATTCGATAAAGGATGGATGCATCAAATGGATTGGCTGGCTTCGGGACTTGGGTGGTAGGTCTTTATTTTCAAAGTTTATAAAACGGATGCCCGTGTGCGTTGTTTGCCACCTATCAGCTGTCCAAGTAAAGCCGCGCAGGTCGGACCAAAGCGTTAATTCGTTATGAGCAAAATTGATGAAGTCGTCTAGGTTCTGATTGGCTGATATTTCGTGCTTTGGAATAAATTGGATAATCTGGGTCATTGAGTTAGCCCCAGTTCGACAATTCGGTTGTTGCAGCGGGTAATGCAATTTTTTACTGCAAGAATGTCGGCAGAGAGATCAATGGGAATAAGTAGATTTCGCTGCCCGCCAATTCTTAACGCTTGATTCTCCTCAGACTGCCTCTGTAGCAGAGCATCTAGTACTTCATGGTGTGGCGCATGTACGAGAGGTTCGAAATGCTTGCAGCGGTAGCAGGGTATAGGAACCGAGGTCGTAGCGCAGAAGCTGTGCTTGCCACAGCGTCCGACGCTAAGTAGCTCTCCAGGGCGTGAGAACTCGAGTTTGCTAGTCGGATCGGTGGCTCTTGTGGCCTGCTCATCTGAATCGATCAAAGCTCCAGCAAAAGCCATTGCTAGCGGTGCCAAGGCCGGACCCATGGCCTCGTCTATGACACGGGCCTGTTCCGCTGGGTCGTTATAATAGGCTTCGAGTGCTCTTTCTGTTGTGTGGCCCAGCCAGTGCGAAAGCAAATTTTTTGGTACGCCCTTTCGCGCAAGTTGACGTGCTCGTGTATGACGCATTCGGGTCGCATTAATAATCATTACCCGACTGGTGCGGGGGCTGATTGGTGCCTTCGGGCATTTAGAGTACTGACCCTTAGCTGCGCCATATGCGCAGGACGGGGTGTTTCTCTTCCATCTTAATATCTCAGTAATTGAATGCCGTTCAAGATGGAAATGAGGAGAGTCTAGGCTGTCAAGAAGCTCTAGTTTGAGGTGGGTTTCAATCAGGCTGCGGGCTTCTTTAATGCGTTCTTCACTGCAGAAGAAAGGTAGTAGATTTAGTTGGTCGTCCGTGAGAGAGGCCGAGAGTATGCTCATAAAGTTCTCTGACTTCTTGGCGCTGAATTTGGCAAAGCCCCCATACGTGATCTGCCAGTGGGTGTGGTTCGAATTTGCTGTCTCGAAAGCCAGTCTCGGCTGCTTGGTCTTTGATTCCTGGGAAATCGATGATTCGGCCCGTTAGTCCGATTTCTTTTGATTCATCAAAGCCCCTTATATCGCCAGCTTTTAGTAGCGCGATTTGATTTGGCCTTCGCGCGTATTGCATAGACAAGATTTTAATTAGTGTTACTTGGGTGTCAGAGACTCCTGTGTCGTAGTTGTTCCAAGTGGACATCAACAAGGACTCGTATTCATCCTCGGTTAGCCAGCTCTTCTCAGGGTCGTCTGAGAGCACGTTACGTGGGCCGTTAGGGCGAGCAGCTGTTTCTTGCAGCAAGTGCAATGCGTCTATCTTAATGGCTGAATCGTAACGCTCCTTCCAGTGCAGGAAAAATTCGATGGCGACTCTTTTCGCGCCATGGAATCCCGGTCTGGCAATGGAATGCGCTATCCAGCCTGCGTTGAATTCTTCAGGAGGGTTGGAGTTCAATGCTGCCCTGAAGTTCATGAAGAAAGTCGTGCAGGAGGTGGCTGAATAAGTTCCCTGTTTGCTGAAGGAGATTAGGTGAAGTTTGAAGGAGGTCTTGATTGATGAGAGTAATCGCGACAGGCCATGGGTCATGTCGATCCGTTTTTGACCTGTTCTAACTAAAGTGTCATTATCCCAATAAAACAAATCTCCATGAGGCTCAGGGCGATCCGTGCGTTGTAGATCGATGTCAAGCTCTGTTGAGATGTTTGCATGTGTTGGCGTGCTATTCACTGTAGGCCCCTCGCTGAGTCAGATGCAATGGATAAGCCGACTTCGAGCGATTTTTCTTGCACATGTCGATAGTTGTAGCGGTTTGACATGGCTGAGCCGGGGGCCCAGCCCATTAAATACTCTCTTAATTGTCGTTCTTCTTCAAATGACATGCCGATCGCATCTACTTTCATTGAGAATCGATAGTTCCAATCGTGGCGTAAAAGGTGCGGGTGAATCGGTGTTAGTGCCGGAAAGGATTTTTTGAGGTTAGAAAGTCCGGAGTCGAAAGAACTTTTAGGGAGTGCTTGGCCTAGGGTTCGCCCGGCTCGATGGATTACAAAAATGAAGTCTTCGTCAGAGAAACCGACACCTTCGACTTCAGCTCGCCAGTTGTTGCAGTATTCATCAAGTTGTGCCTCGAGGCTTTCCGATATTGGAAGCGTACGGCCGAGTGTTTTAGCAACTGGCTGGTTCAGTCTTGAATCGAATTCATCATGGTGATTGCGGGTGATCTCTAAGGTGGCACTATCCTCGCCAGTTGCATTGCTAAAGTTTTTTAGCTTGAGGCCTAGTAGCTCGCCGACGCGCATGCCAGTTTCGTAGAGAATACGGAGCATTACGATATTCCGTATCCTGGATCCTAGATCTTGAGTGCGCGTTATGCCTTCGAATGGTTGCTCGAACAGGCTCAATAATTTGCCGCTGGAGGCAGTGGTCAGGCTTTTGGTAACTACACGACGGTTTTGCGAGGATTTTGAACCGCTTTTTCGGATTTTCTTTTTAAGAGCATATCGCTTTGAGCTTCGATTGATGCTCTTACGTTTACTGTGTTCCAGTCCGTAATAACCTCTTGGGCAAGCCAGCGAAGATACTCTGTTGCATAGGCGACATAGGTGTTGTACTTCGGGCTTCCGATGACTTCGCCTTTTCCTCCGAGCTTGCTGGCTCTTAGATGGTTAGCAAGGTCATCAATCTGGGCACAGGTGAGAAACTTACTTCTATGGAAACAGTTGGCGAGGTCCACCTGTTTGGTAAATTCCCATTCGCAGATGCGCTTGATCACGGCCAGATAGACTTTCTGCGTCTCGTGAGTGGCTGAGCGGAGGAAGCGAGCGACAAAGGCTGTCGGGTAGAATAAAGGGAGGCCTGGCGTCTCTGTGTCGTAAAGCTGGGAAAACCGCTCGCCGGACCTTGTCATGAAGGTTTTGATTGTGTAGGGCATGTTTACATTTTTGCGCAGTTGAGTGGAAGACGATTTTTGGTTTACATCTTTGCGTTGGGCATCGCGAGCAATTTTGAGCT
Source organism: Pseudomonas sp. FeN3W (assembly GCA_030263805.2). Classification (NCBI taxonomy): domain Bacteria; kingdom Pseudomonadati; phylum Pseudomonadota; class Gammaproteobacteria; order Pseudomonadales; family Pseudomonadaceae; genus Pseudomonas; species Pseudomonas sp. FeN3W. The sequence continues at coordinate 1,463,188 of CP136010.1, read as the reverse complement.
GGATGCCAGTGTTTGTGACTACTTTGGGGCAAGTGCGCTATGACGATTTACAAATCGAATACTGACAGGGTGGTAGTTCTGGAGACCAACGATTCTGTCGTTGTAGTTTGGCACGCCTACCCTAGGCAGGAAATAGCTGCCCATGTCCATCCTCACGGCCAAGATACTTGGACGGTTATCTCAGGTGAGGCCAAGTATTATCAAGGCAACGGCGTAGAAATTCATCTTAAAGCTGGAGATATTGCCATTGCAAAACCTGGGCAAGTACATGGTGCCGTGAACTCTGGTCCAGGACCTTTCATATTTGTCTCCGTGGTTGCGCCGGGCAGTGCAGGTTTTGCGTTATCTGAGAAATAGGCGAAAGGCCTGAGAGGAACCTGATGAATACACGAGTATTTACGTTCGCTGGTGGAGAAACGGGGGTTTGGCGCGTTGTTGCGATGAATGCCGTGGCAGGAGCCCCTCTCCCTGGAATCCCACGGCTCAACGTAGCCGCTGGCTCTGTTTCGCCGCAGCCTCCGGGCACCAAATGGCTCCTTCGCGGGATAACGAGTAACGAGCGCTATGTCGTGCGTGAAGAGAAGGATCGTCTCGTGGCGAAGCAGCCAAGCTTGGGTCGAGCAGAGGCTACCTGCGCCGCCCTGATCCCTATCCGGAAAAACCCCTCATGGTGGGGACTGTCTCAAGACGAACGCCGGAAGATTTTTGAGGAACAGTCCCGTCACATTCACATCGGGCTCCAATATCTCCCTGCTGTGGCCCGCCGCCTCCACCATTGTCGGGACCTGGGCGAGAACGAACCCTTCGACTTCTTGACTTGGTTCGAATATTCCCCGTCTGATGAGACGGCCTTTAACAGGCTTCTGGCCGAACTCCGAGCCTCGGTGGAGTGGCAGTATGTCGACAGAGAAATCGACATCCGGCTAGTGCATGAGCCGGCCTAGCATCAGGTTTAACTTCGATCTACGTGCGGCACACTCCTGCGACACCCGCAGCCCAGCAAAACCCCGAAAAATCTAGTGTGTCGCATAACTTAGGAGTAACGCGACAGGTATGTCTAGCGAGCCACTAGTCGCTTAAGAACTTTTCTACTTATAGCCTCCTCTTTCTCTCATCGATCTCCTCGGCATCCTGCCGTCTAGAGCCGGCACATTGTCCAGCTTTCGAATGAGGCTCTCCAGCTTTTCCAAGTCGCCCTCGGCAATGGCTCGCTCGTCGGGAGTTAAAGGCACGGCCTCCAAGTACCGTCCGATAGACGATTTGCTTTCCAATGCTTGGGCCCTTGCGCTGGCTTTCGGCAAGTTGAAGTCACACCCCGCACAGGCCATGCGATGTGGGCAGCTGCTCCAGAAGGGATTTGAACAATACGAGTCGCCCAAGTCATAGAAGGTGTAGGGGGCATCTGAATGGCGAACAATTACGTCATGATCGATCAAAACGGAGACCATATGTGTTGCTGCTGACCGAAAACTGACCCAGTAGAGGCTGTTCTGCCGACTGAAAACTGACCCAGGTGTTCAACTGCTTCTGCTCAATTTTTGAGCAGGAGAACACAGGGTGATCAGTATGGAAATGATGGGCAAAATTCGCCGGATGTATTTCCGCGACAAGCTGTCGCTGCATGAGATAGCCAAGCGCACCGGGTTGGCGCGCAACACGATTCGCAAGTGGGTCAGAGCACCTGAGGCCAAGCCGCCGGTCTACCAACGCCGCGCGATCTTCAACAAACTCAGCCCTTTTCACGCCACGCTGGAGCAGGCGCTAAAAGCCGATTCGCTGCGGCCCAAGCAACAGCGGCGCAGTGCCAAGGCGCTGTTGGCGCAAATCAAAGCCGAAGGTTATGACGGTGGCTACAGCCAGCTCACCGCGTTTATCCGTGCCTGGCGAGGGGGACAGGGCAAGGCGTCGCAGGCCTTTGTGCCGCTGACCTTTGCTCTTGGCGAGGCGTTTCAGTTTGACTGGAGCGAGGAAGGCTTGCTGGTCGGCGGCATTTACCGGCGTATGCAGGTGGCACATCTGAAGCTGTGTGCCAGCCGTGCGTTCTGGCTTGTGGCGTATCCGAGCCAGGGCCATGAGATGTTATTTGACGCCCATACACGCTCGTTCGGCTCCTTGGGCGGCGTGCCGCGCCGGGGCATCTACGACAACATGAAGACCGCCGTCGACAAGGTCAATAAGGGCAAAGGCCGGGCGGTGAATGCGCGCTTTGCGGTGATGTGCGCGCATTACCTGTTCGATCCGGACTTCTGCAACGTCGCCGCTGGTTGGGAAAAGGGCATCGTTGAAAAGAACGTGCAAGACAGCCGCAGGCGTATCTGGCTAGACGCCCAGGACTGCCAGTTTCACTCCTTCGAGGAACTCAATGCCTGGCTGGGCCAGCGCTGCCGCGCGCTTTGGAACGAGCTGACGCACCCTCAATACAGCGGGCTCAGTGTGGCCGAGGTACTGGAGTTGGAGCGCGCCGAACTGATGCCTATGCCCGCGGCCTTCGACGGTTACGTCGAGCGGCCTGCGCGGGTCTCCAGCACCTGCCTGGTCAGTGTCGGGCGCAACCGTTACTCGGTGCCGTGTGAGTACGCGGGTAAGTGGGTCAGCAGCCGTTTGTATCCGACCCGCATCGAGGTGGTGGCCGATGATGCGCTGATTGCCAGCCATGCGCGCTTGCTGGATCGCGAACAGGTCAGCTACGACTGGCAGCACTACATCCCGCTGATTGAGCGCAAGCCCGGCGCGCTGCGCAACGGAGCGCCCTTTACTGATCTGCCAGCGCCGCTGCGTCAGCTTAAGCACGGTCTGGGGCGTCATGCCGGCGGTGACCGGATCATGGCGCAAGTCCTGGCTGCCGTACCGGTCGCCGGACTCGATGCCGTGCTGGTAGCCGTTGAGCTGGTACTGGAGAGCGGCAGCCTGAGCGCCGAACACATCCTCAATGTCGTGGCACGGCTGACAGCATCCGAACCGCCGCCCAGCGTCGAAACCCACTTGTCGCTCAAGGAAGCCCCCGTCGCCAACACGGCGCGCTACGACCGCCTGCGTGGCCAGACCAAGGAGATCGGTCATGCGTGATTTGATGGCGGAACTCAAGGAACTGCGCCTGCACGGCATGGCCACGGCCTGGGCGGAGTTAACTGCACAGGGTGAGTCGAACACAGCCTCATCCAAGTGGCTGCTCGAACACCTGCTGGAACAAGAGCACACAGATCGCGCCATGCGCTCGGTGAGCCACCAGATGAACATGGCCAAGCTGCCGATGCACCGCGATCTGGCCAGCTTCGATTTCAACGCCTCTAGCGCCGACGCACGCCTGATCAGCGAGCTGGCCAGCCTGGCCTTTACCGACACCGCGCAGAACGTGGTGCTGATCGGTGGGCCAGGCACCGGTAAAACCCACCTAGCCACCGCGCTGGCCGTGTCCGGCATCACCCGGCACGGTAAGCGCGTGCGCTTCTACTCCACGGTCGATCTGGTCAATCTGCTGGAGCGCGAAAAACACGACGGCAAAGCCGGGCGGATCGCCCAGGCACTGCTGCGCATGGATCTGGTCATCCTCGACGAACTGGGTTATCTGCCGTTCAGCCAGGCTGGCGGTGCGTTGCTGTTTCACCTGCTGTCCAAGCTGTACGAACACACCAGCGTGGTGATCACCACCAACCTGAGCTTCGCCGAATGGTCGAGCGTGTTCGGCGACGCCAAGATGACCACCGCCCTGCTGGATCGGCTGACCCACCACTGCCACATCGTCGAAACCGGTAACGAGTCCTATCGCCTGCAACACAGTAGCTTGGCGGCCCAGGCCAAGATCAAATCACGGGAGCGAAAGCGTAAGGGCGGCCAGGAACCGGAGGACGATGAGCCGTTCTGATTTCATGGCGACGACGGCCTGCTACATGGCTGCGTGTGGCAGGTCTTAAACAACTGAACTGGGCTAGCGAAGGAGTGGGGGCAACAGCAGCTGCGCTGGTAGACTTATCCACAGTTGCTGGTAACAAAATCAGCAATCCGCCCTGGGTCAAATTTCAATCGGCAGGGTGGGTCAATTTTCCATCAGCGCCAACACACTAAGCAACCATCAGAAAATTTTGACTGTACGCCAAAAAATTCGCATCTACCAGCATCTAAACAGGCGTTGTTGATTATCATAAAACACTGACACTGTATTATATAATCGTGCTTTTGTGTTATTTTTTTAATATTTACTGATTACGTACTTGCTTAACCACTCAGTTGCGCTAGAATTAATAGACGCGAAATTTAAATCTCTAATTTTCCAACACTTAGTAAAACCTCGTTTGCCATCCCACTACCATTGTAGGAGCAAATCAGGAGACATAAAAAATTAGCGGTAGCGTGCCTGGCCCTCTAGATAAGTATTGGAGACTGTAATGAAGTTTGAAAAGTCACAGACAGCAATCGACCACCTGACTCCCGAGCAACACCGAATTACCCAGGAGGCGGGCACCGAAAGGCCCTTCACGGGCGAGTACAACGACAACAAGGAGCCTGGCATCTACGTCGACATAGTGTCGGGAGAGCCACTGTTCGCTTCGACGGACAAGTTCGATTCGGGTACTGGCTGGCCCAGCTTCACCAAGCCGATCGTTTCGGCAAACGTGAACGAGGTGCGGGACAGCGCACACGGCATGGTCCGGACGGAGGTCAGGTCAGTACACGCAGACAGTCATCTCGGCCATGTGTTCCCCGATGGTCCTTCCGACCGCGGCGGTCTGCGGTACTGCATCAACTCAGCGTCCCTTCGCTTCATCCCGCGCGACGAGATGGAGTCCGAGGGATACGGTGAATATCTCGATCAAGTAGAGGAGGCTTAACATGCATCAGCGCGCTGTTCTCGCAGGAGGATGTTTCTGGGGCATGCAGGATCTGATCCGCAAGCGGCCCGGCATCATCTCGACCCGTGTGGGTTACACGGGCGGCGATATTCCGAACGCCACGTATCGTAATCACGGCACGCATGCCGAGGGGATCGAGATTGTCTTCGACCCGACAGTGACGAGCTACCGGAACATCCTGGAATTCTTCTTCCAGATCCACGATCCGACGACGCTGAACCGCCAGGGCAATGATCGTGGGCTCTCCTACCGGTCGGGCATCTATTATGTCGACGAGGAGCAGAAGCGCGTCGCCGAGGATACGATCGCCGATGTGGATGCCTCGGGGCTGTGGGATGGCAAAGTGGTGACCGAGGTCCAGCCGGTCGGCGAGTTCTGGGAGGCCGAGCCCGATCACCAGGATTATCTGGAGAAGCGCCCGGGCGGCTACACCTGCCACTTCGTCCGTCCCGGCTGGGTGCTTCCGAAGCGCCAAAAGGTTGACGACGTACAGCCAGCGGCCGGGACCGCGGCGGAATAGGCTTCACTGCCGTTGCCACTGCGCCGGTCCGGTCCGCAATCTTCGTGACCGCGTCGTTCAGCGACGCGGTCATCGAACCCTACTTCAGAGTGACGGCTCGTTCCAGTCAGTCGCCATCGCAACACCAGGATCGCAGATTTATGCCAGACCTCTCGTCCTTTCCGATCACGCAGCGCTGGCCGGCATCTCATCCCGATCGCCTGCAACTCTACGCAGCCCCTACGCCCAATGGCGTCAAGGTCTCGATCATGCTTGAGGAGACTGGCCTGGCGTACGAGCCCCACCTGATCGACATCTCGAACAACGAGTCGAAGGATCCGGCGTTCGTGTCGCTGAACCCGAACGGACGCATACCGGCGATCATCGATCCGGCTGGCCCTGACGGTAGACCCATCGCCTTATGGGAATCCGGTGCGATCCTCCTCTATCTGGCCGACAAGACGGGTCAGTTCATCTCCACCGAACCAGGCCAGCGTTACGAGACCCTAGCGTGGGTGTTCTTTCAGATGTCGGCCATCGGGCCGATGTTCGGTCAGCTCGGCTTCTTCCTGCGATTTGGCGGCAAGGACTATGAGGACAAGCGGCCGCAACAGCGCTTTATCGACGAATCCACGCGTCTGCTGGGGATTCTGGATCGCCGGCTGGAAGGCCGCGACTGGATCGTCGACGACTATTCGATCGCGGACATCGCGACGCTCGGCTGGGTGAATGCGCTGGTGGAATTCTACGCTGCGGGTGACATCCTTGGCCTCAGCAGCTTTTCGAACGTCCGCGCATGGCTTGGACGCGGGCTGGCTCGACCGGCCGTCCAGCGTGGCCTCCACATTCCCGCGAGGCCAGCATGAGCATCATCGCCGCCTATTATTACAACGAAGGCAAGCGAGTTCGCGAAATCGCGCTCGATGAGCACGTCAAGTTGGGCGAGAGTCGCTCGGGCTTCTGCTGGATCGCGCTTAGCGAACCCACCCCCGAGGAACTACTCGCGATCCAAAGGACATATAATCTTCATCCGTTGGCGATCGACAACGCGATGCACCCGCTGTGCCCGCCCAAGCTCGAGGTCTACAACGATGAGTTGTACGTCGTCGCGCAGACCGCCGAGCTGGTCGGCGACCGGATCAGCTACGGCAAGATGGCGATCTTCACCGGTCACAATCACCTTATCACCGTGCGGCACGGCAATGCCGGAGCGCTGGGCAAACTTCGGGAGCAACTCGAGGCATCGCCGACGCAGTTCGGCAAGGGTGTCGACTATGTGCTGCACGCGATCTTGCATCGCGTGGTCGACCAGTATCTGCCCATCTTCGAAATGATCGAGGACGACGTCCTGGCGATGGAGCGACGGTCGCTGCACGATTTCCTCGGGCCAGAAGAGGTGGCGCGAATCTTCGAACTAAGGTCCGAACTCACGCGGTTCCAGCGCACGCTCAGGGCTATGGCCGAGCTGGTGCGAAAGCTCGTTCGCGGCCACTTTCCCTGCATCAGCGCCGAAATGACACCATATTTCCACGACGTCGCGGACCATGTCCACCGCGTGCAGTCCATGGTCGACGGCCTCCTGCTTGTCCTGTCCACGGTCTTTGAGGCCAGCAGCCTTCTGGAAGCGCAAAGGATCGGTGTGGTCACCCGCCAGCTCGCGGCCTGGGCGGCAATACTGGCAGTCCCGACGGCGATCGCTGGAATATACGGCATGAACTTTAAGCACATGCCGGAGCTGGACACGGCCTACGGATACTTTGTCGTGCTCGGAGTGATAGCGATATCGTGCGTTTTCCTATTTGTGCGCTTCAAGAAGGCTAAGTGGCTGTGAATACTGCCCATCGTTTTCTTCGCCGTCATCTGACGGTTACAGCGGGCCTTATACGGAAGCTTGTCCAATCCAACTCAAGATGAAGGTGCGTCCATGACATAGCAGCTGACCGACGCTCTACAAGCAGTTCAGTCCTTCATCGCCAAGGGCTAAGACCGCGAATAGCGCGTCAAGGACAGCAATCTCGTCGATCTCGAGCCAGGATCAACCATCGGTCCGTGCGGCATCTGCGTCGACGCGGCGTTTCGCCTCGGAAGCGGTGATGATGGCGATAACGCCTCCACCCTCTACGCGATCACCGATCCGGCGACCGAGCATAAGGGCCTGTTGATCGACGTGTTCGATGAAATCTGCTACCGCGACCCAGTTCAAGAGTCGGGACCTCAATGTAGAAGAAGTTGACTAACGAGCATTCGCGTCATCCGATCAAGCAAGCTGGAGACATTTATGAAAGCCATTGGTTACAAGGTTCCGGGACCCATCGCCGCGGATGCCGCGCTGGTCGACATCAATCTGCCTCGGCCTGTCGCTGCAGGATACGATATCCTGGTTGAGGTGAAGGCCGTCTCGGTCAACCCGGTCGACTACAAGGTCCGCAACAGCACGCCGCCGGCAGATGGCGATTGGAAGGTGCTGGGATGGGATGCCGCCGGGATTGTGCGCGAGGTCGGCCCCGACGTCACGCAGTTCGAGTTAGGCGACGAGGTCTATTATGCCGGATCGATCACACGGCCCGGTACCAATGCGGAGTTCCATCTCGTCGACGCCCGGATTGTCGGTCACAAACCTGCGTCGCTCTCCTGGGCGGAAGCGGCGGCGCTGCCGCTGACGACGTTGACGGCCTGGGAGGCGATGTTCGACCGCCTGGACGTGGCGAAGCCCGTACCCGGTGCGGCGGAGGCGATCCTCATCATCGGTGGCGCGGGCGGGGTTGGGTCGATCGCCGTCCAGATCGCGCGACAGCGCACGGACCTCACCGTCATCGCCACAGCCTCTCGACCGGAAACCCAAGAGTGGGTAAGAGGGCTTGGAGCTCACCACGTCATCGACCATTCTCGTCCGCTCGCGCCACAGATCGCCGAACTCGGCATCGGTGCTCCCGCTTTCGTCTTTTCGACCACACATACCGAGCAACATGTCGCCGACATCGCCGAACTGATCGCCCCACAAGGACGGTTCGGACTGATCGACGATCCCAAGGCATTCGATATCATGGTTTTCAAGCGCAAGGCGGTGTCGATCCACCACGAGCTGATGTTCACGCGGTCGATCTACGGCACGCCCGACATGAATGAGCAGGGCGAGATTCTGGATGCGATGGCAGCGCTGGTTGACGACGGCAAAATCCGCACGACGCTGACCCGGCGACTGTCGCCGATCAATGCCGCCAATCTGAAGACGGTGCATGCACTGATCGAAAGTGGCGCGGCTAAAGGCAAGATCGTCCTCGAAGGCTTCTAACGACCGCGATCGCCAAACATCTTGTCCAACCTCAAAAAGCCGAACGGGTTATGCCCCAGCGATGAGAATCCCATGACCAAATCTATTGCCACCGCCTCGATCAACCGCGAAACCGCAGTCGCCCTCATCGACGCGGCGCTCGCTGCGGCCCGTGCCATCGGCATCCCGGCTGCCGTCGCCGTCGTCGACGCCACCGGTAACCTGCGCGCGTTCGAGCGCACCGACGATGCGCCGTTCCTTACCGTCGATGTTGCCATCGACAAGGCCTGGAGTTCCGCCTCGTTTGGGTTCCCGACCCATGTCTGGAACGACTATGTGACCAACGATCCAAAAGTGGCGCCGCTAGCCTATCGCCCTCGGATGGTCGCTGTCGGCGGCGGTTATCCGATTCTGGAGGATGGGAAGTTGATCGGCGGCATAGGCATCTCCGGAGGCAACTATCAGCAGGATCAGGATGCGTGCGTCGAGGCACTCATGAAAATCGGGTTCCAGTTGCCAGCCTGACGACTGTGAGGCCATCACCGGTGGTAATGGCCAACAGATCCAACCTTTGAGAGGCCTAATGATGGAAGCGTTCGTCGTCTTTACGCGGGAAGAAACCAGCGACCCACATGCACTCGCAACCTATTCTGCAGGCGTCGGACCATCGTTCGATGGTCACGACGTTACCTTTCTCGCCGCTTATGGCGCGATCCAGCATTTGGAGGGGCCGCCCATCGAAGGGGCCGTAATCTTGCGTTTCCCGACGATGCAGGCCGCTCGCGACTGGTATGACAGTCCCGCCTACCAAACCATCGCTGCTCATCGCTTTGCCGGTTCCCGTTACCGCGCCTTTATCATTGAAGGGCGGCGGTGACATACCGACAGAAGCACTTCGGCGCTGACCACGAGGTATCGGCGTGTGAACTCGCATCTTGGGAATCTGTGGGGGGGACCAAGACAGCGGCGCTAGGGGCTCATATCGTCGATCGGATCAGAGAGTTGCTCGGCGAGAATGGGTTATCTATTGCCGAGCTGACGGAGCGGAGCCGCCCTCTCCCAACGGATTGATTCAATCGTTGACGCTCCTCCTATCCGGATCCGGGTTTTCGCACGCTGATCAACAGAGTTACAGCGCGCAACGCCTGTAGTGGGCATCAGGGGATGGGTGGCAATCAGGATGATTGCCCACCTTCCAACGATTAACCTTGCTCAAGTTGCTTCACTAGTCGCTCCGCGTCGAGATGGAAGTCCGAGAAAACAATGCTACCGCCAGCGTCGATAACCGTAAACCACGGAGTTCCTCGTGTGCGGTAGTCTTCCATGAAGGTTGGAAACGGCGAGCCGGTCGGTTGCTCGTCGTGACCGAAAACGATAGGAAGCTCATACTTGAGCTGGTTCACGCGCAACTTCTCGAAGGTATTCTCATGCGTTCCTTCGAAGACGGTCTGGATCACTGCGAACCCCACGTCTTTTGAGCTCAACGCTGCATGCAACTTTTGTAGCGTCGGAAACCCATGCAAATGGCAACCTTGGCACCAATGCTGGAAGGCAAACAAGATTTTCGGGCCGGGCCCGATATCTGACAGTTTGAACGGCGCGATACTTTCCCCATCTTTGCCAATCCATTTTTGCACCCGCAGCTCAGGCGCTTGTCGTTCGATCTCGTTCATCTGATCCTCCAACCCCGATACAGAAGCTTAGTGGATGATCGCGCGTCGCGACGGTGCGCGAACGTCCGACCTTATTTTCCCTATTTCCTGAAGCCAGAATAGATCAGATCGACATTTCGTCCTTAATATACTCAAGCTGCCGGCGAGCGCGAACTGGGCAACCATGCGCTGGTGAGCCTTGAGCTTTGCACGCTGCCCATCCGTTTGAGAGCGAACCTGCAACTTCCGCTCCGCATACCGCAGATCAGCGTACGCAGCCTTGGGGTTATCTACCCTATAGCCATTGGGTATTGGGAATCATGCTGGCCTGACGCTATGTTCGATACGCGATTTTTTACGATGATAGAGCATCTGTATCTGATTTTTAGTCGATTGGCTTATTCGGCGGATGTGCGGGCAAATGCTTTACGCAGAGTACTGAAATGAAGGCCGGCTTCGGTCTGCCGTATCGAGCAAGAGGGGTCACTATGGTCACCAGAGGTTTCACCGGTCGCGGTTCAGGCGACCAGTCCGATCGGATTCCGCCAGGTCAGCATCTGGTGGAGGATTTCCCTGTTCTGTCGGCCGGCCCTACGCCGAGGGTAGAGCCCTCCGACTGGAAATTCACAGTCAAAATTGGTCCGAAGCCCGTCAAAACGTGGAATTGGGGCGAATTCAACACTCTACCAAAGACCCAGGTGACAAAGGATATTCACTGCGTCACCTCTTGGTCCAAACTGGATACCGTTTGGGAGGGTGTACTCATTGAAGACATCCTTGCAGATGCAGAGCTTGATCGGCCTACCGATTTCGTCTTGGCGCACTGCTACGATAATTATTCGACAAACGTCCCTCTGACGGATCTGCTTTCCGGGAAAGCGATGGTCGCCCTCAGTTATGCGGGCAAGCCACTTTCCCGCGATCATGGGGGGCCGGCGCGTCTTCTAGTGCCGCACCTTTACTTCTGGAAATCCGCCAAATGGGTGAATGCGCTGCAATTCACGACGCGTGACGAGGCCGGCTTTTGGGAGCTGCACGGCTATCACATCTACGGCGATCCGTGGCGCGAACAACGATACACCCATGACTGAAAACGAAGCGCAAGTCCGTTCGTGGCAATCATGCGTGATCGACGACATCATCCAGCAAACACCGAGTATCAAGAGCTTCTTCCTTCGGTTGAGCAAGCCGTTCGCGCACACCGCAGGTCAGCACGTCGATATCCGGCTGACCGCGCCCGACGGCTACAGTGCAATGCGCAGCTACTCGATCGCGTCATCGGCAGTTTCGACCCCGATCGTCGAGATAGCTATCGAGCGCATGCCGGATGCCGAAGTTTCGCCGTTTTTTCACGACATCGCGGCGATTGGTGACGAAATCGAAGTTCGCGGTCCGCTCGGTGGCCATTTCCTTTGGCCTGAGCCTGCCATAGATCCGGTTCTGTTGATCGGGGGAGGCTCCGGCCTCGTGCCGTTGATGGCAATGATCCGGCAGCGCCGCGCATTGGCCCAAGCCGTTCCGACAGCGTTGCTCCTGTCCGCACGAACCGCCGAGGACGTTCTCTTCTCAGAAGAACTTCATTGCATCGAAATCAGCGATCCGGCGTTCGTCCTGGCGCTCGCGATTACGCGCGAGAAACCGGTTCGCGCATCGGACTTTGCGCGACGGATCGACGGCATGATGGTCCAAGAAATTCTAACCAGGCTTCAGGGAAAGCCGACGCAAGTGTTCGTCTGCGGGTCTAACGGATTCGTCAACATCGCAACCGATAGCGCGCTGCTGGCGGGCTTGGACGCCTCCATCATCAAGACGGAGCGCTACGGGGGCTAGCGGCGCGAGCTATCTCACGTCGCGCCGATCGTAGACGTGCGCCCTGGGAAGCTTTGGCGATCAACGTGAACCGTTTTGCCGAACACAGTCTTCGTACCCCCCGGCCTCTAGAACGCCTTCGCTCGCGATACCTGGCTCGACATCAAGCTCAATTTGAAAGTTCCTGCACTATCCGTCGTCCTGATATGCTCGACCAGCATGATGGGCGATTCGAGCGGGACCGCTTCCGTCCCAATCGAGGCTCGGTTACCTTAGAGCATCGGCTCGGCGCTACAGGAGGCGCGTGCGGCCTCTGCCTGGCGGTGAAAGCACTTTGGGCCATGTCGCCTGGATAGCGGCCAATCGTCAGCATCTGCTCCGATGTCGGCCAAGGTGCAGTCGCCATCTTTGAACGCCGCGAATTGGAGATCAACGCCATGACAGCGATCCGCGTGCAACTGCCGGAGATGCAATATGACAACTGATGTATTGCTGTACACCACGAATTGGTGCCCGTTCTGCCGCCGAGCGAAGGCGCTCCTCAAGGAAAAGGGCGTGCGATGGAAGGAGCTCGATATTGAGGCGGATCCGGCTCACCGGCAGGCCATGGCGGAAGCGTCGGGGCGAAGCTCCGTGCCGCAGATCTTCATCAATGGCACCCTTATCGGTGGCTCCGATGAGCTATTCGCGCTCGATGTCAGAGGCGAGCTCGACAAACTTCTCGGGCGCAACCCGCCTGCCACCTGAGGAGGTGCGGCTTGGGGCAGCCAGCCCGCGAGCCTTCGCCGGTTGATGAATACAAAAGGAGAGTCCGTTGGTCTCAGCCATCTGGAAAGACACTACTATCGCCACAAGCGACGAAACAGTCATCGTCGAGGGAAATCACTACTTCCCACCGTCAGGAGTCGACCTGAGCCTGCTTGAGTGCGGATTCCACACCATCCGGCCACCCAGTCCACGCTCATCTGGCCAGGCATTCCACGGCCATCTGGCCACCTGTTCCACGGCCATCCGGCCGGGCAGTCGGAGCGCAGCGACGCAGGGGTTGCATTGTTAGTCTGAGGTGCCCGGTGTCGTCAATTTCTTCGTCTGTTTGCGCATCGATTCGCCCTTGAGGTTGATCCGATAAGCGTTGTGCACCAGGCGGTCGAGGATGGCATCGGCCAGGGTCGGATCGCCGATCAGTTCGTGCCAGTTGTCCACGGGCATTTGGCTGGTCACGAGGGTCGAGCGCTGGCCGTAGCGGTCGTCCAGTAGCTCCAGCATGTCACGGCGCTGTTCAACGGTGAACGGGGCCAGACCCCAGTCATCAAGGATCAGCAGGTCGGTCTTGGCATAGCCGCTCATCAGCTTGGCGAAGCGCCCGTCGCCGTGGGCTAGGCCCAACTCTTCCAGCAGGCGTGGCAAGCGCAGGTAACGCACGCTGTAACCCTCTCGGCAGGCCTGGTGGGCCAGGGCGCAGGCCAGCCAGGTTTTACCCACGCCGGTGGGGCCGCCGATGATCAGGTTGAGGCCGTCGCGTAGCCACTGGCCGCCGCTCAGTTGCAGGATCAGCGCCTTATCCAGCCCGCGCGGGCTGCGGTAGTCGATGTCTTCGAGGCAGGCGTTGTGCTTGAGCCGGGCCTGGCGCAGGCGGCTGCTGAGGCGCTTGTCGTCGCGTTCGGTCAGTTCGCGGTCGACCAACAGGCCGAGGCGTTCCTCGAAGCTCAGGCTGTTGATGTCGGGGGTTTTCAGTTGCTCGGCGAGTGCCTTGAGCATGCCGGTCAGGCGCAGGGTCTGGAGCTTGTCCAGGGTCGGATGGGGCAGCATGGTGGGATTCCTTGGGGTCAGTGGTAGTAGGCGGGGCCGCGCAGGTTGGCGTGGTCGTCCGGCAGCGGGGCAGGTTGGCTTGAGCCAACGGCAGGTTTTCCAGCCCCTGGCGCAGGATCGATTCGAGGCTCTTGTAGCTGCACGCGCCGAGGCTGAGGGCGCGACGGCAGGCCAACTCCAAGCGCACTTCGCCATGGGTCTTGCCCAGGCGCAGGATGCCCAGGCAGGCCCGGTAGCCCTGCTGCGGATGGATGCGCCGTTCGAGGATGTGCCGGATCACGCCGGCCGTGTTCGGCCCGGTCTGCTCGGCCCAGCGGATCAGCCGCTGCGGCGTCCACTCGGCATGCTCGCGATGGCTCTTGGGCATGTGCTCGGCCTGCGTGCTGTGCCTGCCCTTGTGCATTGAGCGAAGGTGACTGGCCACCCGCTGATTGGCGTGGAAGCACTCCACCGTGCGCGCTGTCAGGCGTACTTCCAGTTGTTTCTTCACCAGTTGGTACGGCACCGAGTAGTAGTGCCCATCGACCTCGACGTGGTAGTCGATGTGCACCCGCGCCTTCTTCCACTCGGCGTAGACGTAGGGTTGCTCCGGCAGGGGGCGCAGCGCCGGACGATCCAGAGCTTCGAAGGCCGACTGCCGGGAGCCCGGCAGCTTGCGAAACGGTCGTCGGTTGAGCCGCTCCAGCAATAAGGCGATGGCGCTGTTGAGTTCATCCAGGAGAAGAACTGCCGATTCCTCAGCGCGGCGAGGATCCAGCGCTCGACCACCTGCACGCCGACCTCGGCCTTGGCCTTGTCGCGCGGTTTACGCGCCCGCGCCGGCACCACCGCCACGCCATAGTGCTCGGCCAGATCGCGGTAGCTCGGGTTGATGTCCGGCTCGTAGCGATGGCTCTTACTCACCGCGCTGCGCAGGTTGTCCGGCACCACGATCTCCGGCACGCCGCCGAGGAAGGCAAAGCAGCGGGTATGCGAGCCCAGCCAGTCCGGCAGCTGCTGCGACCAGGTGGCTTCGGCGAAGGTGTAGCTGGACGCACCGAGCACCGCGACGAACACCTGCGCCTGGCGGATCTCGCCGCTGTGGCGGTCGATCACCGGCACCGTCTGCCCGGCGTAGTCGACGAACAACTTCTCGCCGACGCGGTGCTCCTGGCGCATCACCACGTCCAGCTTGCCCTGCCAGGCCCGGTAGTGCTCGCAGAACCAGCTGTACTGAAAGCCTTTCGGCTGGCTCAGGCGATACTCCTGCCAGAGCAGCGCCAAGGTCACGCCCGGCCGGCGTAGCTCGGCATGCACCCAAGACCAATCAGGCAGTGGCCGCTGCTCGCTGGGCACTGCCGGCGCCGGTGGGAACAGCTGCTGTTCCAGCTCGGAATCGGACAACGAACAGGGCCAACTGAGGCCGCTGGCGGCAAAGCGGTTGAGGTAATCGCCGACGGTGACACGACCGATCTGCACGCTGACCGCAATCTGGCGAGCCGATAGCCCGACCTCGAACTTGAGACGAAGTACTTCGCGAATCTTACGCATGGATAAACGCTCCACGACGACCTCTCTGCTTCGAAAAAGAGGTCGATGGTAGTGAAGAAATCCTGCGTAGCTGCCTACCCGGTTGGGTGGCCGGATGGCCGTGGAATCAGTGGTCGGATACGCGTGGAATGGGTGGCCGGATCACCGTGGAATCGGTGGTCAGATGCTCATGGAATGGGTGGCCAGATGACCGTGGAATCCGCATGAACGCCGCTTGGACCTATCCCGCCCCCACTCCGGATGCCGAGGGTATCCGGGATTACATCGCTTTCTGGAAAGGCGTGGACGTTGCCTAGCAGACTGGACGGACGACTTCGCTGATAGCCATGCGGGCGCCGACATCTCAATTATCCTGCCCACCCCGGGCCTCGTCGGCTGCAGGAATCTGCCCGGCACCTTAGCGCGACCCGGCACTGGCGGTCTCGCACCCGCCGCGCCTCTGTTCTATCAATAAGGATGGATGACATGGAGCATTCCGAGTTCGATGCCGCTTTCGCGAAGCTTGCGGAGGGATACAGAGAAGGGACTTATGAAGGCCGGCGTTTCAGCTTGATCGTCCGGCGATCTGGGGACGGACGTCGCAACAGTCTGTTCGCCAGGGAGTTGGACGGGACTGACATTGTCAGCTTCAACCTCTTCCGCGTTACATCAGATAGGACATTGTTGAAGCCGTGCGAAATGTCCGCCGAAAAGGTCGTAGCGTTCGTGCTGGAGTTCCGACCGGACACCTGACGGGCAGAAGAAGATCCCGGCCAACCGGCGCGCCTGCGACGGCCGGCTATCTAAGGCTGCGCAAGCCTATAGCCGCAGCTCATTGCACTTCGTCTGGCGAGGAATTCAACATCGATACGTCGCCATCCGCGGGGATATCGGTACAGGCGCCCGTGTAAGCCAGATTGAGAAATCCTAAGCGATGACTAACACCAATGACGCCACCCTTCCGACACATTCTATTCTTGAGGAATGCACAGCGATGGCTGTCGTCAACGCTCTGAAGATTATTCTGAAGAACAGCTACGCGATCTACCTTAAGACAAAAAATGCCACTCGGGCGCATCCCGCCCCTACTTCAGGGACTTTCACTTGCTTCTCGCTCTGTCACTCACAGCATCGGCACGCCCATGACGCATGGTATCCAGGCCTCATAATTTTCCCATATAACCTTCTTGTCTTTTGCGCACCCAGAAAGACTCGAGGCTTTAACTGGACAGATGAGCCCTCGAGGGTAGTGTTCACCTGATTGGCTTTCTCATATCTGATGTTGATTCGCACAGTGTGCCAACCAGGTGATAGTTTCAAAAAACCTGCGCTTCAGAGCGAATTAGACGATCTTCGATAAGAGCGATCCGCCTCAAAATCCAAAACATCTAACATTGTCCTAGAGCCATATTTGTACCTAGTACTATGGCGCTCCCATTAACACATTTGATGATGCACAGAAAACTTAGCTCATGATAGCTTTCAGCTAACAGCTATTCGGAAGCCCGAAAGGATTCAACCGTTTAAGCGTGAACCGTCGATTATAAATACTTTCGTAAGTTAGCTTTAAAGGACGCTTTTAGTCCTTGTAAATACGCATTACGACTCCACAGCTACCAAATCCATACGGCGCCAGCAACCATTAAAACACCCGACACTACTAAAACAATAGTAGAGGCGCGATTGCTGCCTTTCAAAGTATGACCAACACCCACATCCATAACTAGGTGTCGAATTCCGGCTACGAGATGATAAATAAATGAAGAGTATACCAACCAGAAACTAACTTTGCCGAAAGGTGAAGAAAAAATCTCCTTGACTTCATTAAAACCCTTTTCTGACTCCAACGATTTGCTCAGCATATACAGTATCAGTCCCAGAAAAATAAAGAGCATAATTCCTGAAATCCGGTGCAGAATCGATGTAAGCGCCGTGAGAGGAAGCTGAATGGTTCGAATATCAAGATTAACCGGCCGCTTTTTATTCATTTTGACTCCAGTCAACAATTCTAGTGGGGGCGGTTGCAGGAGCTGAGTGCAACACGGTTATTGAATTGAGGCAGGAGCATCATATTGCATAGCCAAGGCTTTCTGCATCACTTCGCTCATGACTTCGATAGGACATTTGAAATCGAAGCGCTTACGTGGACGCATGTTCAGTTGAAGTGCAATGGCATCCAGTTCTTCTTGGCTATGTACCGACAAGTCAGTGCCCTTGGGCAGGTACTGGCGGATCAGGCCATTAATGTTTTCGTTGCTGCCGCGCTGCCAAGGGCTGTGCGGGTCACAGAAGTAGATCGCCACACCGGTTCTCTGGGTGATCTCGGCGTGCTGTGCCATTTCCCGGCCCTGGTCGTAGGTCATGCTCTTGCGCATCGCCAGCGGCATGTTATTGAGGGCGGCGCTGAAGCCCTCCATTGCCGAGGTCGCCGTCGCGTCGTTCATCTTCACCAGCATCAGGTAGCCACTAGTGCGCTCCACCAGCGTACCTACAGACGAGGCGTTAGCCTTACCCTTAATAAGGTCGCCTTCCCAATGCCCCGGCATCAGTCGGTCTTCAACTTCCGGCGGGCGCAAGTGAATGCTGACCATCTCTGGAATCTGCCCGCGCCGATCCACACCGCCAAGGCGTGGTCTACGTGTCGTCTTGCCTTGGCGCAAACAAAGGATCAACTCCTTGCGCAGCTCACCGACGGGCAGGGCATAGATCGCGTTGTAGATCGTCTCGCGACAGACGTAGGCATCTCTAAGACTGGGTATGTTCATACTGCGCAGCTTGCCGGCAATCTGCTCGGGAGACAAACGCTGGCGCAGCATATGGATCACCAGTTCAAAGCGCTCACTACCTGGCAGCAGCTTTCGCATGGGCCGACAAGCCTGGCGGCGGACCTTCATCCGCTGCTGAGCCACGCGGGCCGAGTAGCTGCCAGCTGCATCTCGATTGCGGCGCATCTCTCGGCTGACCGTCGAAGGGGATCGGTTGATCAAGCAGGCAATCCTGCGCAAGCTGAGGCCTTGGGCATGACTAACTTGAATGGTGGCACGCTCTTCAACGCTGAGTTCGGAATAAGACATAGGGCAGCACCGTACCGGAAAGGTCAGGTGTTGCACTCAGTTTTTGCCGCCGCCGGGGGATTTCAGTTTTCGATCTCATTCATCATAGCAGCTGTAACTAAGGCTGGCGGCGACAATAATGGAGATATTCGGGGCTTACGTTGCATTTTGAGGTCGCAAGTGCATGTGCGTAAATTGAAGCAAATTGCAAGGTTATGCCCAATAGGTAGCTAGCTTATTAATTTAACAAAAGTGACGTGTGTCGTTCTGCAGGGCATGCTGTTCCCCAACCCTGGAAAACCTATCCTCTTTAACACGTCAAAGTCGATTGATAGGCTTGCTGCAACAGCTATCTGCCCGGTTGAAGTCGAAGATCGATGTATCTGTAGGGTTTGGAAATAAATGCGGGCGCCCACCGCACTCACGGCTCAGTTACCATTCTTTGTGCATCGCGGCCGCGCGGCTAGTTGGTAGCTGTTCTAAGCCTAGTCAGTGCCGCCCTTCGCCCCAAGCCCCATAGTCAGATTTGAGAAATGACAGTAGGCGATGCCGCAACGCGCTTCATCGACCTATGTAAAACGACTCCTTTATCGAAATAGTGCACTCATCGCTCTCCACGGCGATCCCTTCATCGCGAATTGCACCGCCCAAGACGATCTGCACTGAAATCAATACTTTCTGATGCCTCTTGATTAGAGATGCCAGCCATAATCATCTCATCGCCAACGCATACGGCGTTCGGCAGCCAACACACTCTCACTCACTACTGGAAGCTCAGACATGAAAACCATAGGCATTGAAAACTCGAAGTCCAGCGTACAGGCCCACTTAACGCTTGGAACCAAAACTATGGGGCTAGGTATCTATGGCGCGTACTTGGCTCTCGCTATTATTTACTTCTGGTTCGGCGGCATGAAATTTACCCACTACGAGGCCGAGGGCCTGGTTCCACTGGTGAGCAACAGCCCGCTTTTGGGATGGGTGTATAGCATTTTTTCGGTCGACATGTTCTCCAGCCTGCTCGGCATACTAGAGATTTCGATCGGCACTCTGATCGCAGGCCGCATGCTGTCGCCCAAACTATCCGTGGTAGGAGGCGCTCTGTCTGCAGGCCTGTTCTTCACAACCCTTAGCTTTATGTTTTCCACTCCGGGCGTCATTGAGCCTAGTTTAGGGTTTCCGGCGATTTCCGTTGCGCCAGGTCAGTTTCTGCTTAAAGACTTAGGGTTGCTTGCTGTTTCGATATTTGTGGCAGGCCATTCGCTGGTTGAACTGGAAAAACGTAAAATTAATGCATAATTTTTTCAATGGCTTAAGGCAGTAATGCCTTAGGCCTTTTTGCCATCATTTTCCCCCGCCAGATCTTTCAACCAGTCACGAGGGCTCAACCCCGTCTTGCGTCTAAATGCGCGAGACAGCGCCGAAGGACTTTCGTAGCCGACTTGAGCTGCAATCAGCGTAATCGAGCGCCCTTCTCGCATCAGCTTCTGAGCCAGGCTAACTCGCCAACTCAACAAATAATCAGCAGGCGTCTGTCCGATGACACTCTTGAAATGCACGGCATACGCAGCGCGTGACATATTTGACTCACTGGCCAGCTCTGCTATTGACCAGGCATGTTCCGGGGAGTTGTGCATCTGTAAAAGCGATCGGGCAAGCCGCATGTCGGCCAGTCCAGCCATCATTCCGGTGCGCAACTGGTGATGATCGAGCAGGTAACGGAGCAACAGAATGATTAGGAGCTCAAATAAGCGCTCAAGCGCGGCTTCCCTTCCACAATGCACATTTGCCGCCTCGGCAAACATCCACTCCAACGTGTCTGCCAGCATGGGCAGATCATCGAGTGCGAGCACCAAACAGTCCGGTAATGAAGCCGACAAAGGATTATCAATTCCGCCCTCAAACTCCATGGAAGCACACAACAACTTTGCGCCATCGGACTCACCCGCAAACAATTGATGCTTGGCGGGGCGTGGCATAAAAATCAAGCTAGGGCGAGTGAGCTGCAAATCCTTGCGATCGGGACCAAGCAACGTCACGCTGCCGGCCTGAAGCAGATGGATATAACCTCGCCGCTCGGCGCCATCGTAAGATGCAGAGCCGCATAGGTCGCCGTCATAGAACAGATTGGCCCGCACGCCGAACCGCGAGAGCAAATTAGACAAACGATCCATTGGCCGATCCTTGACGAGTCAGAACGCACAGACCATACCATCTGCGTTGTCGTTCAGTGCCTGTAGCGAACATGCCGGCGTAAATCAGCCAACGGATAAAGTGATCACTGAGCAGCTCAGCCTCCCTTTCCAGTTCGGCTGTTAAAAAAACAACACCGTTGTTTGAAAGCACCAGCAAATCAAGTGCTCACTCTTCTATTTTACAGTACCTGGCAACAGCACTTTGCGGTGCAGTCGATCAGATATCCGGAAGGTTGATCGTAAGCTTCAGCCTAGCGCTCTTCGAATTTAATGTCGTCGAGCTTCGGCCCAACCATTCCCCCGACCTACTCTTCCCTCCCCTAGAGACCCTAGCAGTCACTTGAATCGCGGCTGTCTGCGATAAGGTGTTGCTGGTAACAAAATCAGCAATCCGCCCTGGGTCAAATTTCAATCGGCAGGGTGGGTCAATTTTCCATCAGCGCCAACACGTACCTATCAGGGTCGAGCCAAGGCCCAAGGAATCGAGCTTGTTAGCGTGCAGATCTATCGCCCCCGAGTGATAGACGTGAACGCGCCGTTGACTGAGATCGAAGGATAACGACTCGATACCTTCCAGTCCCTCCAAAGCCAAGCGAATCATGCGTTCTTCAGAGGGACAGTCCATCTTGGGTACAGAAAACTCACTGACCCACGCAGCCCCATTGCTTCGGGTGGACACCTCATTCGACGGTGCAACGCTATTCGCACAACCACAAGCTTTGTCACCACTCATCCCGTTCACCTCCTAACAAGTAGGCAGCCTAAATACACCCTGTAGCAGGTACAGGGTCAACCATTGATCCCAGTCAGGCTATGCCAAAAATTGAGGTCTATATTGGAAAGTAGTGATTCACCCTCGATCAATCACCCGCTGCAAGGAGTAGAAGATGAAAGCATCCCAACTCGCCGCCGTCGCTTTGGCGGCAGCGCTTTTCCCCGCATTAGCCTCCGCGCAGCAGGACTCAACCGCTGCTAAATCGGCCCAACAGCAACCGATAAGCGTTGAGCAATTCGACCAAGAGATGGCGAAGGCACAAGAAAATCTCAAGAAAATGCAGGAGCAAATGAGCCAAATCCAGAAAGCTAGCGACCCTGCACAGCGTCAGAAACTGATGCAAGAGCACCAAACCATGATGCAGCAAGGAATGCACATGATGAACGGAATGCGTGGCGGCGGAATGATGGGGTGCTGCGGAGGGGGCATGATGGGTGGCCATATGATGGGTAACGGTCAGATGATGGGAGGTGGCCACATGATGGGTGACGGTCAGATGATGGGAGGTGGTCACATGATGGGCTGGGATCAAATGGGCAGCCACTACTCCCAGATGACGCCTGAGCAGATGAAGCAGCATCAATACATGATGGATAGGTACATGGGCATGCAGCAAATGATGATGGATCAGATGATGCAGCATCAGCAACACATGGGCACACCGCCTCGCTAAGCCCTCACGTCGACGCCACGGGGGGCATCCTATTCCACCATGAGTTAGGCAGGCCCCCACCGATGCGGCAGCAGTTACCCCGGAGTGGAACATGAAGCACGAGGTGCTGAGCCCCAGCTATACAACCAGGATCGATCAGCTACGGATGGTGAAATAAGCCCCTGGGGCTACTTAGCCCCAGGCTTCGGTGCTAGCGTAACTACCTTACCTTGGGCAACGCCATCCAACTGGGCCAGCTCAATCATGAGGCGCTGGTTCACCGACGCGAGCCTGGCTAACTCCTCAAGAAGCAGGCTGTTCTCCGCCCGGAGCGCCTTGTTCAGTTCTTTCTCCTTCATCAGTGCTTGATGCTTGGAGTCACGCTGGGCGCGCACCGACTTGCCCATAAGGTTGCGAATACGTTCCGCCACCGCAGGGTAGGTGTTATGGATAAGGCCCGGCGTGACTCCTGCGGCCCTGGCAACTGAGGAGATGCTGAGCTTTTGGTTGCCCTCGACCATGCCATCGATGACCTTGTCGAGTGCATCGGTTGTCTTTGGCCGAGATCGTCCAGTGGAGCGAGGCTCCGTCGCTTGCTTAGTCATTCACAGCCCCTTCTTGCTCGTCGTCATGGGGGGATATGCCTAGGCTGTTGATAACATCGAGCGCGACTTTCAAATCACGCTCGGCACGCTGTCTTACTGCTGGGCCTGCATCCTCAATTTTCATCAGCTCCCGCTGTTGCGAGTAGAGGGTATACGGATTTAATGGTTGATGGGGCACCTTCACCCCATCAATCTGATACCACCCTCAGATGGTTGATAGATCGACTCCGTAGTTGAGTTCCTCTGCGAAGTCCGGCAGTCCGTAACCGATGGTTTTCTTGTAGAAAGGAGAGACCTTCGCAGTCGGTGCCTTCTTCTTGTGCTTCGTGGTGTAGAGCATTCGTGCCCGCATCACCTCGAAGGAGTAACCGCGCCCTTCACGGTTCTTGTCCTTGGCCAGTCGGTTGATGGACTCCGTGTAAGCGTTGGTGACGGGCATGTCCGTCTCGAAGTAGGTCATGGTCTCTTCGCGCCAGTTTCCCACTGCCCTGACCAGATCGCTCCAGACTTCCTTTTGGCCCTTCGGGATGGTGGCTATCCACTCGTCCAGGGCGGCTTCTGCCTGGAGCCGTGTGGTGGCGTCCCAGATGCCGTAGAAGCGCTCCTTGTGCTCGTAGGCGGCCAGCAGTTGCGGGAACGCGCCTGTCCAGGTCTCCATGATGAGGCGCTCCCGGTCTGAGACTTCGTGAGCGCGTTTCAGCAGGATTTTCCGGTCTCCCTTGAGAGTCCGGCTCTGGGACGGTTTCGGCTCCTTTCTGAGGCCCTTGCGCACTCTCTCTAGGGCATCGTTGGCCATGCGCACCACATGGAACTTATCGACCACGATACGGGCCTGGGGCAGCACAGCCTTGACCGCTGCCCGGTAGGGGTTCCACATGTCCATGCTGACGATCTCGACCTTCTGCCGGTCTTTCAGCTTCATCAGGTAGTTGGTCACCACGTCCTGGCGGCGGGTGGCCAGCAGGTCGAGCAGGGTTCGCTCCTCAATGTTGGTCAGAATGCAGCGGTAGCGCTTGTTCAGGTATAGCTCGTCAATGCCCAGGATGCGGGGCGTCTCGAAGCGGTGCCAGCGCCCCAGGAACTCGGCGCGGGCGTTGAAGATGTCGCGCACCGTCTTCTCGTCCAGGCCGGTCTGTGCCGCCACAAAGGTGTAGGGGTGGTTGAAGGATTCCTTCTCCACGTACTCATGCAGCCGCAGTGTCATACGGAATCCGTCCACCATCTCCGGTAGCTGGGGCCTGAATGTTGTCTTGCAGGCCCGGCAGGTGTATCGGCGGCGGACCACCCAGAGAGTGACCCGCTTGCCGTGGATGGGCAGATCACGATAGGGAACGTCACGCTTGCCGAACCGCACGAACTCACCCTGCACGCCGCACCCCTCGCAGGCTACTGGTGTAGGTGCTTCAAGCCGAAAATGTATGTCTTCATTCTGCTCATCAGAATCCACCAACTGGTACCCAGGAAGGCTTAACGAATTAATCATCTCCCGCCTTGATCAGAAAAACAGGTAGGTGGCGTAACCGGCAATCATCGCCATAGCAAAAATGACTGCTAAAAACGCCGCTAAAAGCTTCAGCGTGAACAAAGAGCGCAACAGAATGAGCTCAGTCAGGCTGGCTCCGGCACTGCCGATGATCAACGCTAGCACCGTCCCGGCACCCACGCCTTTGGCCATCAGAGCCGCTGCCAGAGGTATGACGGCTTCAGCGCGAATATACAACGGCACGCCGATGACAGCGGCAACTGGAATGGCAAAGGGATTATCTGGGCCTGCATACTGCTCCAATAAGTCAGTGGGCATGAAACCATAGATCACGCTGCCAATCGCAATACCGATGAGCAGGTAAGGCAACACATCGATAAAGTCCGACCAAGCTTCCCGCCACACACCACTGTACTTCCCTTCTTTCTTAACCGTGACAGTGGGTTGACTGTCACAGCATTCGCTAGACGTAGAGACTGTTGTCTTCCTATCAGCCCCGCAAGAAGCCGTCTTCGGAGTGGTGTCGCAGCTGTTGGTGCCGCAACTCGATGCGGTCGATGTAGCACTGCACGGGCTTGCTGATGAACTACATCCACTGCTCTCTTGTGTCGCCGTCCGGCGCACATAACGCTCGAAGCCAAGCGTGTGAAGCAGCCATCCGGCACCTACCGCGACCACCAAAGCGGCGAGCACATAGATAGCAGTAAGTGTCCATCCAAACGTGGCAACCAGCAGGCCGACGACGATAGGATTCAGCAACGGAGATGAGAAAGAAACACCATCATCGGCCCAAAACCGGCCCGTGCCCGAATCAACCCTTTCAACATGGGGATAGTCGAGCAACTACAGAAGGGCGTTATAGCTCCTAAACCAGCAGCAAGAAAATAGCCTCGCTTCCCACTGGAAGTCAGTAACGCTTCCACCTTGGATGGTGGGATGTGACGTTGAAGAACTCCGACCAGCAAGCTAATGCCAATGAATAAAACCGATAGCTCGATAGCGAGAAAGGCGAACATGCCTAGAGCGTCTTGGAGTTGAGATGACATTCAATATTACTCCTATATTTCTAGTATTGTCGAAATGATGTACGCAGCCTACTTGCGTTTATCCGACCTGTCAACTATAATTCTAGAAACATCGAATTATTGGGGCGTGCTATGGATCACGAAAAGGTTGCAGCCAGCTTAGCTGAGCTAGGGAATAGTCACCGACTGTCCGTGTTCCGCTTTCTGGTCAAAGCTGGCCATGATGGGGCTTCGGTCGGAGATATCCAGAAGGGGCTGGGTATTCCTGCTTCGACGCTATCACATCACCTTGCGCGCATGGCCAAGGTAGGGCTGATCTGGCAGGAGAAACATAGCCGCACGATTGTCTGTATACCCGAGTATGGGCACCTAGAGAATTTGATCGGTTTCTTACAAGAGGAATGTTGTGCAGGTGTTCGGATTGCGCATGAACCAGAACCGCTTTGACGCTTGCCCAGCTCTCGCTGTCCTCCCTAGTCAGCATCGCTATGAAGACTCAGGCGAAGGTGGAAACAGAAAATTGGCAGTAGAGTAGGCTGAAGAGGATCAATCAGATAATCCGCTGAGAAAGATTTTCTTCTTTACATCTTTGGCATTTTATCAACCAGAAATTCCGGATACCCCGAGTAGATAGCATGCCAAGTGCCGGCGAATGTCTCATCAATTACCGAATGCTTGCACCCAGGGCACCGTGTCGCCTCGTATAAGCCCGCACCTCCGCATCCGCGCTCTGTGGCAATGCACCAGCCATGGCCAGTCGCCCGAATATTCGCATGAGGCGCAGTTTGGGCCAGTAGAGCGGCCCTGTTCTTGACCGGAATAGCCCGCAACTCAACGATCCTCTCTCCTGCGCCTCCGGCCAATGGCTGATCGTCGAGCCAAGATTCAATCAGGTCGATTTTGAATTCGGTCATCTGCTGGAGGATCTCATCGAACAACGTGAGATCCTGAAGGGGGTTGGAGGCATAGAGCTGAGTCATGCTCATACTGCTGTGTTTGAACTGCCACTTGAGGAATACAAGCGAAGCACGCCCCATACGAGACTCTACAAAGCACCGGGCATAGGTGCGACGGCACTGGTGAGTCCGCAATGGCCAATCACTTCCAGCGGCTTTTGCGAGCCGCTTGAAGGCCTCATTGGAACCTGCGGCGCTGAGCACTTCGATGTGTCCAACACGCTCGGTTTTGTTGCCGCTTCCATTCAAGCAGAGGAACAGTCTCTTCGAGTCTTTTCTGGCCTTCTCCAATCGAAGCAAAAGATCAGCGGAGTCAGTTGAGTTGGGCGACAGTTCAAGGTCGCTCAACTCCGCCTCAAGCTCTCTTCTCATTGGGGTTGAGCACATGGCAAAGAGATTTAACGCATCCAGCGTAAGCTCAGGGACAAGATATTCGACTCGCCCCTTTCCTGTTTTATGCTCGGTCGTGATTACCCAGCAGTAAGTAACACCATCCACCACCTCTTTTCGCCATGCACCGACTTCAATTCCGATGACTTCTTCGTTACGCATGCCGCTGGTAATTGACGCGATGTATAAGACAGCATCACGACAATTAATCATTTTGGAGCTGCGGCGAGTAAAGGTGCCAATGCCGGTGACCATCAAATCTTCTTTCGCCTCATGGACGACCTGCTCGCAGTAATTAAATATCTTCGCCTGATCGTCTGGTGGAATTATATCCGTCCTACCGGTGTTCTTATTAGCAGCTGAACTGCCCCTTGTTTCTCCAATTCCGCTAACTCGCCACAGGGACGACTCTCCCCATGGAAAATACTGAAGAGGGGAAATGGTTTCGACAGAGAAAATCCATAAAAAATCAATTATCCGCAGCCTGGAATAAAGAGGCATCGGCCTCAATGATTCTGACTTGCAATGATGTATGTAATTGCTGATATGTATAGGCCGAACATCGGAAAACCGTTCAATTCCCAAGCCACTAAGCCAACGAATGAACGGAATTACGCTGGCGCTGACGAGAGTTGTGATCCCCCTGGCGACAGGTGGCTTTGACCCTGGGAGCCCTCTCTTGAACCATGCATACGCGACTGCCTTGCAGTCATCAATCATCTCAGGTGGGAGATTAAAGTCCCAACTGACATACTTGTGCCCCTCGCTTACGTTAGATTGATCAAAGAATGGCCGAAGATCCCACCGAGCATCACCAAATCTGCTTAATACAAAAGTTTCGCCATGATCATTAACAATCGCACTAACAACTATCGCATCTCGCTCAGCCTTGCTTAGGCCCGAGGCTGTTACAGGTTGCGCGAACAGTACATCATAGGCCTTGAGAGCTGCCTTGGAGTTCCTATTAGCCGACAAGATCGCCCCCTCGAATTTTCCGCATAAACTCAATCTTGCATCCCCAGAACGGATGAGGGGACATTTTCGCTTTGGCTTTAGCCGCCTCGATCAGTTCAATATTAAATTTTCTCGACGTAAACTCGTCAATGAGCCTGATGAAATCGCCTTGGCGTTTGCGCCATCCCGCCCACTCATCCGTTAAAAAATACTCCATCTCCGCGCGCAGAAACTGCTGATAGCTGAACAGTCGATACAAGTCATCAAGAGTACCGACAATTGCGTAACTAGGACATGTCAAGCAATGAATGAACTCGGAACAATGGGTGACACCATCTTTGGGCGCCAGGCTTCCATAGAGGCTATCTTTACAGCCTCCTGGGGGTGTCGGTGTGACATTGATGCCACGCAGCTGATCGGTGAAAGCCGATCCGACGAAGATCGCTCCCTCAACCCTGATCTCGTCATTTATCTTCAAATAATGGTTATCAGCGACGCTAGGGGACTGGCCCATCACGGCGGACACTTCCAGTAGGTCGCCGCCGCTGAGCTTCCAAAGCCTACTTTCCATAGTCTTTCGAAGACGACTGAGATTAACGATCAGCGGCTTGCCCTGATCATCCTTCAAAGAGTGTCGCGCACAAATACTCTTCGTTGATTGAAATAACGTGCTGGAAGCAAGCGCGACTATCTTATGACCATGCCCATTCTGTCCGGATCTATATAGCCAAACATGCGACTTAATATTCTCAGGTGCAAACCCAACCAGTGGTTCAGAAATTGACAAAGCCTTATTTACAACAGCAACCCCATCTAAAGGAATTGAGTTGTATTCGTCATGCAGTCCCGTCTGTCGAATGGTTTTGCTCTGAGCACCCTTTCCGCGTCTTTTTACGGTGTTCAAAAGTCGAAGATTAGGGATGAATGGGTGTGGCTGGAGCGCATCTCTAGACATTTCTAGGAGCGGCGTAGTGTTAATGCCAGATCTGGCGGCTGTAATCAGTAACAAGACCGTCATTGCTTCAGCGTCATTCCCAGGGAATAACCCCTTATGAATAGCTATTAAGTCTGATTTTAGTGCAGTTATAAGACCCTGCATTTCCGAGAGGCTGAGCGGCTTCGCGTCATTGGTGGATTTCGCGTTATTCGGGAAAGGAACAACTGGAAGAAAATTATCTTTGTCTGTCTCAATGAATCCGTATTCAATTAGACTGATGATCAATGACCTCAGTGAAGTGTAATAGTTCTTTGCAGTCGACCCGTTTGGATATTTTAGCTTCAACCAAGAAACATATCGATCAAGATGCCGTCTAGTTAGACTGTTGGGGGATGACGGTGGTGAATCAATCGCTCCGCTTTTCAAGAAGGCCATGAAATATCGAAGGCCATAGCTGGAGTACCCTACAAGAGTAGCCAGAGAGAAGTTCCCTCCATTGACCAGCGCCCTGATTACATGAGTGCTCTGAATGGCCCATGCGTCAAAGCCAAGCCCAATGTACTGAGTGTGATCAATTTTAGTTACATTCCGAGGATTTTTCGGGAGATCGATTACAAGCTTATTCTCTACGGTCTCGAATCCTTTAGTGACCGAATGCATCTCGGCCTTATAGCTTTTCTTTCGGGCCAACAGTAGTACCTCAGGCGCTTGGAGTAGAGCCGGCCATAAACATCATGTCTATCTCATCCTCATGGGCAAGAACAGACTGAGCCTCTAGCTGATTAATTAGATGCAGATACACCATTGTTGTTTGAATGTCGGAGTGCCCCATTCTGTCTCGGACATAGAGTAACGGCTCGCCTTTAAAATCTCGGCTTTTTCGCAATGCAAGAAGGGTATAAGTTCCATAGGTATGGCGAAGCATATGGGCCCTAACATAAAAGCCGCACTTGCGCTCATACGCTTTCATCACGTCGACGATAGAGTCTTTCGCGTATTGCCGCCCCTCCTTGGTCAGCACCAAGGCCGTGGTGCGTCCGTTGCCGGTCGCTTTCCGTACTTCGCGCTTATGAAGCGTGTACGACCACATTTCCTCCATCAGCGACCAAGGCACGTCAATTGTCCTCGGACGGTTGTACTTGAGATGCATGTCCGATGGTTCAAGAGCCACGCTGATCATTTGCCCAGGACGTAGGCCCTTCTTCAGCCGAGGATTAAAGATGTACTTGAGAGGGAAAGTGCGAGCCTCGCAGGAGCGAAGGCCAGTACGAACCATTAGATGGAACAAGATCCGGTGACTCGGATCTGCATCAAGGGCGAGGCAAACCTTTGCCTGATCTTTGGTCAGGAATTTGGTCAATCGCTTACGCTCTCGCACCATCACTGAGGGTTTGGTACTGGGGTTTGGGGAGCAATGGAACCAAAAACCAACGTAAGCCCTACCACCTGCGCTCGGTGCCTTCTTCCCAGGCATCCGCCTCGATGAAGCAGTTGCGCATGTCGGCTTCCTGGCTGATCTCGGTCAGCAGGTCGTGCACGGTCTTGTCCAGCTCGTCGTCGCTTCGATACGAAATGGCCAACTCGTAGTGGCCCGACTCCAGCCGTTTCATGCCGTAGGGTTCCAGGCAGTAGCGCTCGATGTTCTCCTTGGCCCGTTTCCGGCCGCGCACGAACTTGCTGTTATTCACCACCGCCAGGCGCAGGGTGACGGTGGCCACCCGCTCGACAGCGGGCGGCTCTGCCGGCGATGACGACGAGGCCGTGATCTGCTGATCGCGTGACCGGGCGCTCTTCTGGTATGCGCCGATCTCGACACCCCGGTGGCGCAGGTAGCTGTACAGTGTGCTCTTGGAGATGTGTAGCTTCTCGCCGATGGCGCTGACGCTCAGGCGACCCTCGCGGTACAGCGTTTGCGCCGCCATGGCGGTGGCCTCGGCCTTGGCGGGCAGACCCTTGGGACGGCCACCGATCCGGCCCCGCGACCGTGCGGCCGACAGGCCCGCCTGAGTCCGCTCGCGGATCAGCTCGCGCTCGAACTCGGCCAGCGAGGCGAACAGGTTGAACACCAGGCGGCCTTGGGCATGGGTGGTTCGATGGGGTCATTCAGGCTCTGCAAGCCGACCTTACGCTCTGCCAGCTCGCCGACCAGCTCGACCAGGTGCTTGAGCGAGCGCCCGAGGCGATCCAGTTTCCAGATCACCACGGCATCACCCGGACGCACGTTGGCCAGCAGTTTGTCCAGTTCCGGACGGGCGCTTTTCGCGCCGCTGGCGATGTCTTGGTAGATGCGTTCGCACCCGGCCTGTTTCAGGGCATCGACTTGTAGGTCGGCTTTCTGATCCCGAGTGCTCACTCGCGCATAACCGATCTTCATCAAAAGTACCGTTTACTCGACTACGTTAGTAATAGTTGAACTTTGATAAAGCGTACCAGTTATTTGAACCGTAGCGTGGGGAGCTTAACGAACCGAGCCATTCCTCGATAGAGTTCGGCAAAACCTTGGTTTTCCCGAACTAACCAGACGCCACAAGGGTTTGCGGGCAGGCGCTGGGCTTAAGTGCACTTTCTGTTCCGTTGCTCCCCAAACCCCGATATCACCCAGGTCGACAAACTGCTGCACGGTAACGAGAACGTCGTCTGCGCCGATGCCGGCTACACCGGCGTCGAAAAGCGCCCCGAACATGCGGGCCGCGAAGTGATCTGGCAGGTCGCAGCACGCCGCAGCACCTACAAGAAGCTCGATAAACGCAGCGCCCTGTACAAAGCCAAGCGCAAGATCGAGAAGGCCAAGGCACAAGTGCGAGCGAAGGTCGAGCACCCGTTTCGAGTGATCAAGCGCCAGTTCGGTTACGTGAAGGTGCGCTTCCGTGGCCTGGCCAAGAACACCGCTCAGCTGGTGACGCTGTTCGCGCTGTCGAACCTATGGATGGCGCGCCGACATTTGCTGACTACCGCAGGAAAGGTGCACCTGTAATGCGGAAAATGGCTGCTGCGAGGTGCTCGCGGCGGCCAAAAACGGAGAACTGAGCGGGTTACCTGGTCGATTTTGATCGACGGCCCGCTTTCAAAAGCAGCAAGGGCTGAAGTCGACCGGAAATACAGGGTTACTTCAGACCTTCCCTTATTGAGATAGGACGGCCGTTTATTATTCAGCTGTGGTCACTGGCCGTTTCCTATCATTGCTGCCGAAAACTAACCGGAGCATGAGTAACTCATTACGATTCTGAAAGGTTGCCCGGCCTATGCCGGGCAACGCAACAACTCAGCTTTCGTCCAACCCCCATATCCAGTGGGCATCGATCAACAGCGACAGATGGGTGCGCAGCGTATCCGCGTGGGCCTGCAGGGCGCTGGTAGACGATGCGACGGCTTGCCGGCGAGCCAGCAACAACGACTGCAGATCCACCTCGCCCAGTTCGTAGGCACGCTGCATCTGTGCTTCGTTCTGGGTCATGGCAGCGGCGCCATCCTTCGCGATCAGGTAGCTCTCGTAAGCACCTGAAGCCAGTTCGACGTCACGGGCAATCCCGGCTTCCAGCTCGCGTTTGGCCAGGTCGACATCCTCGCGAGCCGCATTCTCCTGGGCCAGCGCCTGGCTGTAGCGAGCACTGCGCGACCCGCTGGGGATCGGCATGCTGAAGCTGACACCGTAGATGCGCTCACGGTTGCCCTGCTCGGAGGCGGTGAATACCCCCAACGTAGGATCCGGCACCCTGTCAGCCTTCGCCCGGGCCGATTGCCCCTGATTTCTCAGCAGAGAGGCTTCGACCCGACGCAGCACATCGCTTTCGGCCAGGATCCGCTCGCGCCAGGTGTCGTACTGACCGAGTTCGGCCGAAGGAATGGGCAGATCAACCACTTTGCGCTCGATGCCAGGGAAGCGCCGCGACAGTGTTGCCCAGCTCGCAGCGGCTTTTATCTTGGCTTCGTTGCCTTGTCGCAGTTGCTCGGCCACTTCCGCCTTGACCAGGCTTACATCCAGCTTAGAGGCGTCACCCGCACGGTTGCGTTTTTCCGCCGCCGCCAGGCTTTCCTTG
The DNA here is from genome assembly GCA_030263805.2 of Pseudomonas sp. FeN3W. Lineage (NCBI taxonomy): Bacteria > Pseudomonadati > Pseudomonadota > Gammaproteobacteria > Pseudomonadales > Pseudomonadaceae > Pseudomonas > Pseudomonas sp. FeN3W. The sequence goes on along the minus strand of CP136010.1, from coordinate 1,430,730 downwards.
GCTGAGGCCAGGCCTTTATTGGCGATGGTGAGCGCGTGCTCCGACACCAGCCAATCCAGCCACAGGGTCATCAGTTCCCGCGCGGCTTCATGACGGACTTCGCCATAGGTGGCATCTGCCAATCGCAGCGTTGCCGAACTGATGTCCTGGTCGGCACTGGCCTTGCCAGGCAGGCGCACCGTGCGCTCGATACCCACGTTCCATTCGTTGTAGTTGGGGCCAGCGTCGGTACGCCGTTGCTGGCCGATTGCCGTGGCCGTCCATTCATAAGGCGAACGCCGGATGATGCCAGCCTCCAGCATGGCGGCATCCATGCTGGAGCGTGCCGAGGCCACGCGGGGATCGGCGTTGAGCAGCGACACCACCAGCGGCTTGGGCAGAATGTTTGCCGGAGCGGCAGGTTGCGCCACGGCCGTGCCACACACACTGATCAGCAGAGCCAGGGGAACAAGGCGCTTCATCACACGAACTCCCCAAAGTTACTGACCTGGACCGTCCAATAGCGCAGCCCGGTATTTGGAAACTCCTCCTTGAGGATTGCAGCACCTCCGTGAGTTGCTGCCGTTCCACCACGAGTTGGATCTGCACAGCCTTGGCCCGCCCCATGACACGCTCCATCGGATTGAGTGCCGCGGTGGACAGCCCGTGCGCCGCAACCGGTGTGCTGGTGAAGATCTGGTTCCCCGTCACGACCAGGAGGTGGTCGATGAGCTTCTCCTCCAAGCTTGGGGTGCAGAGCAGCGTCAACCAGGTATCAGGCATCTTTGGCCTCCTTTTTCGCGTGGGCGAATCGCAGATGAGAATCGGGAGCAACATGAGGGTGAGCGCGGTGACGGTGATCAAACCGCCGATCACCACGATGGCCAACGGCCGCTGGATCTCGGAGCCGGGCCCGGTAGCGAACAACAGTGGGACCAGACCGAAGGCGGTGATCGAGGCGGTCATCAGTACCGGGCGTAACCGGCGACGGGCACCCTGGAGCACCACTTCCCGCAGTGGCAGGCCTTCGCCATGCAACTGGTTGAAGTAACTGACCAGCACGATGCCGTTGAGCACCGCGATACCCAACAAAGCGATGAACCCCACCGACGCTGGCACCGAGAGGTACTCGCCAGTGACCCACAGCGCGACGATGCCGCCCACCAGGGCGAAGGGGATGTTGCTGAGGATAAGCAACGCCTGGCGCACGGAGCCGAAGGTCGAGAACAGCAGGACGAAGATCAGACCAAGCGCCACGGGAACGACGATGGACAGCCGGGCAGCCGCACGCTGCTGGTTCTCGAACTGGCCGCCCCAGCTGATGCGATAGCCGTTGGGCAGTTCCACCTGCTGAGCCACCAGCGCCTTGGCCTCCTCGACGAAGCCGACCAGGTCACGACCGCTGACGTTGGCGATCACCACGCTGTAGCGGCTGCCCATTTCCCGGTCGATCTTCACCGGGCCATCGGCACGCTCCAGTCTCGCCACGCTGCTCAGCGGAATGGTCTGGCCATCCGGCGTGGTGATCCGCACCGCGTTGAAGTCCGCCGGCGACGTGCGCACCGACTCGTCCGAGCGAATGAGGATCGGCGTGCGCTGGTTGCCTTCGATCACCAGGCCGGCCTGCTGGCCTTCGATCTGCACGCGCAGTGCATCCTGGATGGCCTCGACGCTCAGGCCGAAACGGCCAGCCTGCAGCCGGTCGATCTCCACGCGCAGATACTGCACACCGTCGTTCTGCACGGTGTAGACGTCCTGGTTGCCCTGCACAGTCTTGAGCAGCGACTCGATCTTGCCGCCCAGTTGGCTCAGGGTGCCCAGGTCAGGGCCATAGATCTTCACGGCGAGGTCGCCGCGCACACCGATGATCATCTCGGAGACGCGCATCTCGATGGGCTGGGTAAAGCTGTAGCCGATACCCGGCATTGGATCGAGCACCTTGCGGACCTCGTCCATCAGCTCTTCCTTGGTGTCCATCCGCCATTCGCTCATGGGCTTGAGCAGCAGGTAGGTATCGGTCTGGTTCAGGCCCATGGGATCAAGACCGATCTCGTCGGAACCGGCCCGCGCCACGATGCCCCGGATCTCCGGGACCGCTGCCATCAGCGCGGTCTGGATCTTCTTGTCCAGCTCGGCCGTCTGTTCGAGGCTGACCGATGGCAGTTTCTCGATACCCACGATCAGGTCGCCTTCATCCATGGTCGGCATGAAGGTCTTGCCCACCTGGGTGTAGACCAGGCCAGCGACGACCAACATGGCGCCAGCGATGATCGCGATCAGTTTCTGCCGGCCAAGCCCCCACTCCAGCACCGGGCCATAGATGCCCAGCAGCTTGCGGGCAAGCCAGGGGTCTTCGTGCTTGACCTCGCGCAGCAGGTAGGAGGACAGCACGGGGATCACGGTCAGCGACAGCAGCAACGATCCCGCCAGAGCGAAGACGATGGTCAGCGCCACCGGGACGAAGAACTTGCCTTCGAGGTCCTGCAGGGTGAGCAGCGGCAGGAACACCGTGATGATGATCAGGATGCCGGACGTCACCGGTACCGCGACCTCGCGCACCGCCCGGTAGATGATGTGCAGACGCGGCAGCTTGCCACCGGAAGGATCGGTGGCCAGACGCTGGACGATGTTCTCGACCACCACCACCGCGGCATCCACCAACATGCCGATGGCAATGGCCAGCCCTCCCAGACTCATCAGGTTGGCGGACATGCCGACGAAGCGCATCAGGATGAAGGTGATCAACGCCGCCAGCGGAAGTACCAGGGCAACCGTCAGCGCTGCGCGAACGTTGCCGAGGAACAGGGCCAGCAACACGATGACCAACACGGTGGCCTCGATCAGCGCCTTGGACACAGCCCCTACCGCTTTATCGACCAGCGACGAGCGATCGTAGAAGCTGGTGATGGTGATGCCTTTCGGTAGTGTGGCCTCCAGTTCCTTGAGCTTCAGTTGCACACCGGCGACCACTTGGCGGGCGTTGGCGCCAGCCAGGCCGAGCACCAGGCCTTGCACAGCCTCGCCCTTGCCATCCTGGGTCACCACGCCGTAGCGGGTCAGGGTGCCAAGGCGAACCTCGGCCAGGTCGCCAACCCGCACCGGGCTGGAGCTGTTGGAATTGACCACAACGGCCCGCAGGTCATCCAGGGTGCGGATGCTGCCCTCGCTGCGTACCAGCAGGACTTCGTCACCTTCACCCAGTCGGCCGGCACCGTCGTTACGGTTGTTGGTGTTGACCGCGTTGGTCAGCTGCTCAAGGCTCACGCCGCTGGCAGCCATGCGGATGGGATCTGGCAGTACCTCGAAGGTCCTGACCTGGCCACCGAGGGAGTTCACATCCGCCACGCCAGGTACGGTACGCGGCGCCGGCCGGATCGCCCAGTCGAGCAGGCTGCGACGTTCGACCAGAGACAAGGTTGTACCGTCCACCGTGAACATAAACATCTCGCCCAGCGGTGTGGTGATCGGCGCCATGCCGCCACTGATGCCGTCCGGCAGGCTGTCGCTCAGGTTGCCGAGACGCTCGGAAACCTGTTGCCGCGCCCAGTAGATGTCAGTGCCATCCTGAAAATCGATGGTGACATCGACCAGGCCGTACTTGGTGACCGAGCGCAGGATCTTGGTCTTGGGAATACCGAGCATTTCCACTTCGATCGGCACGGCAATCCGGCTTTCAACTTCTTCCGGGGTCATCCCCGGTGCCTTCATGATCACCTTGACCTGGGTGCTGGCCACATCAGGGAAGGCATCGATGGGCAGCCCACGGTAGGCATACCAGCCCGCGCCGGTCAGCAACAGCGTCGCCAGCACCATGAACAGGCGCTGGGACAAAGAGAATTGGATAAGACGGCTCAGCATCACTCACCGTCCTCTTCAAGCCAGGCGCCTTTCAGCGCAATCACGCCGGCGACGGCAACCTGGTCCTGTTCGCTGATGTTGCCCTGGACACGGACCAGTTGCCCCGCGCTGACTTCGACCTTGACCGGGCGGGCTTCAAAACCGTCGGGCGTGCGGACGAACACCACGGAGTCGGTCTTGTTGCGAGCGACGGCAGACAGAGGGATGTCCCAGGATTTGCCAGCGGCCTGAACCGGGATCTCCACGGTGACGAGCTCGCCGGGACGCAGGGCGCCGTTGGCATTTTCGATTTCGGCGCGCAGCACCACGAACTGGCTGGTAGCCGAGAGGGTCGGGCTCAGGTTGATGACACGCCCATTAATGCCCTTGTCGACCACCGTTACGCCCGCGCCCGGCTGAATGCCAATACTGGCCGCGGCCGGAATCTGCACGTCCAGCCACAGCGCATCGACCTGGGTGATGTTCAGCAGCGACGTGGCACCGTCGACCCGCTGGCCGGGCCGGACCGAGATGTTGCTGACAATGCCGTCCTGAACGGCGCTGAGGGTGATCCTGTCGGAAGGAATCCCGGAGCGGATGACCTGCTCGATCATGGCCGGGGTCATTCCCGCCAGGGCCAGTTCGGCCTTGGTCTGCACCAGAGTCGCTTCCGCTTCCTTCAGCGTTGCCTGGGCTTCCTGCGCCCGACGCTGCGGAATGATGCCCTCATCGAACAGCTTCTGTTCCCGGGTGTAGGCCTGCCGGGCCAGCGTGGCGCGGGCAGATGCCTGCAACAGCTGGAGCTGGAGCTGGCTCATCGCCGGACTGGACAGGCGCACGACCGGCTCGCCTTTGCGAACGGCCTGGTACTCGCCCACCAGCAGTTGCACCACCACACCTTCAAGTGGGGAACTGACGATCTGCTCCGCTTTCGGAGGCACGACAACCTGGCCGGGATATCGCGTGCTGACCGTCTGTTTCATGCTTTGCACAGCAGACGTCTTGATACCCAGCGCTTGAATCTGTTCATTGGCGACAGAGAACTTCTCAGCACTCATGGCAGGCCCTGAAATAATAAAAGCGATGGCGAAGAGAGCCCCTTTACACTGCGCAGATAATGTTCGTTATTCATCGAAAGTTCCCCGTGAAGCGCCATGACATGGGCATGCTTTAGACCTGTCTTTGAGGATTTTTAAATCGCAAGGCGAGCGCGGTCGCAGGACACACATGAGTAACCCACTCGTCTGCTGCACCCTTTGCATGGAAGGAGATTGTCGTAGACTCCTCTACAGGTTCGATTCTAGAGGGGGGTGACTATCAGGAACGTTACCGCTGAATTACAAATTTGAAGGATTCCACCTCCCTCCTGATTTTCGTTTTAAGATTGATTCATCGATGATCACCATGCTGGTTCGGTGCATGAGGCAATGACACTTCAAGAAATAAATGAATATTTTTTTATTTGACACCCGAATACTTTTTTAATTTGAGATAAACAAATAATGCGTGTTCTAGTAGTGGAAGACGAAGCCAAAACTGCCGAATATCTTCAGCAAGGGCTTACCGAAAGTGGCTATATCGTTGACCGGGCAAGTAATGGTGTCGATGCGCTGCACCTGTTCCAGCACAACACCTACGGCCTGGTCATCCTGGATGTGAACCTGCCCAAGGTGGACGGCTGGGACGTGCTCGACACGATCCGCAAGACCAGTCGGGTTCGCATCATCATGCTGACCGGTCGTGGCCGCCTGCACGACAAGCTGAAGGGCCTGGACGGCGGCGCCGACGACTATCTAGTGAAGCCGTTCGAGTTTCCGGAACTGCTTGCCCGCATCCGCTCGCTGCAGCGGCGTGGCGACAAGGTGGTGGACCACCCGACCTTGCGGGTCGCAGACCTTGAGCTGGATCCGGGTCGCCACCGCGCGTTCCGGGGTGACCTGCGCGTCGAGCTGACTACCAAGGAATTCGCCCTGTTGCGCCTGCTCATGAGCCACCCAGGGGAAGCCCTGACCCGCTCGCAGATCATTTCCCTGGTCTGGGACATGAACTTCGACTGCGATACCAACGTGATCGACGTGGCGATCCGGCGCCTGCGCGCCAAGATCGACGATCCGTTCGAGAACAAACTTATCCACACCCTGCGCGGTGTGGGCTATGTGATCGAGGAGCGTTCATGAAGCGCTTCAGCCTGGCCGCCAGGTTGGGACTCAAAGTCGGCTTGATGAGCGTGATACTGCTGGTGCTGCTCTCTATCGTGGGCTACCTGATGCTCGGCCAGGCGCTGGAGCGCACGGCGCAAAGCAGCCTGATCACCAAGATGGGTGGCATGGCCCATAACCTATCGACCGTCGCGGATCTGTCCGAGGTCACCGCAGACTCCCACCAGTTGGTCGACCTTGCGATGGGCCACAACAACCTGTTCGTCAGCATTTTCGATACGGCAAACAGCCGAATCCCCCTGCTGACCATCGGCTCGAAAAAGATAACCACCGAACTCACCAGCTTTCCTGCCAACGATCAAGTGGAGTTCTACGAGTGGAACAACGAACTGGGCATGCCCATGCTCAGCGTTTCCCAGCTCATGCGTCTGGCTGACGGTACCCAGGTCGGTGTGTACATGACCGTGGATGAATCCTCCGATGCCGAATTGCTCCGGGCGATGCTGAGCTGGGCCCTGATGGCGTCACCCTTCATCCTGGCGCTGATCATGGTCGTGGCCTGGTGGACGGTACGCCGGGGCTTGCTGCCGCTTACGCGCTTTCTGAAAGTCGCGTCGAAGATCTCCACCGACAACATGCAGCATCGGCTGCCTACCGACCGCTTGCCGATCGAACTGCTGGAGCTCGCGGACGGCATCAACTTTATGCTGCACCGCCTGGACGGTGGCGTGCAGCAGCTATCGCAGTTCTCGGACGACCTGTCCCACGAGTTGCGTGCTCCGCTCACTAACCTGATGGGCGGAGCAGGTGGCCCTGTCACGACCACGCAGCTCGGAGGAGTACCGTGAGGTGCTGGAATCCTGCGCCGAGGAGCTGGATCGCATGAAAAGCATGGTGGCCGACATGCTTTTCCTGGCACATGTCAGCCAGCCTGCAGCCTTGGTGCAATTCGAGACGGTGGCACTGGTCGACGAGGTGCAGAGGGTCAGTGACTTGTTCAGCCTGAGTGCCGAAGAGAGCGGCGTTCGGCTCGATGTGTCAGGCAGTGTCGATGTGATCCAAGGCAATCGCCTGATGATTCAACGGGCAGTGTCCAATTTGCTCTCCAACGCCATTCGCTACTGCCCACAAGGGCAGGCTGTAGTGGTGAAGGTTCACCGTGAGCAGGAGCACATCAGGCTCAGCGTAGGCAATCCAGGCCAAGGTATTCCGGAAGAGCACCTGCCTCATCTGTTCGAACGCTTCTATCGGGTCGACAAAGGGCGTGCGCGCAGCGAGGGAGGCACAGGCCTCGGGCTTGCCATCGTGCGATCGATCATGAGCCTGCACCAAGGCGTGGCGAAGGTAGAAATAACGGGCTCGGGCTTTACCTGGTTCCACCTGAGTTTTCCGGTGAACCGTCTCTGAGCCCAAGGCGTCTTTCAACATTGTAATTCGCGCCTCACGTTGTCGTCAGAGACGCTTCTTAAGCTTCAGGGGTATCGAAAATCTCACGATCCATTGAGATCCAAACCCCTGGAGTTTCTGAAAATGCGACTGACCCAAGCGCTTCTCATCGGTGTACTGGCTGTTGGTGTGACGACACCGGTATTTGCCGAAGATGGCTACGACCGCTCGATCGAATTCAACAAGAAATTCCGCGAGGACCAGAAACGCCTCTGGGGTGAAAAAGACACCGCAGACAAAGCCAAACCGGCAGAGACCAAAGAAAAGGAAAACGCTAAAAGCCCATCCTAGGCTCATGGATGTGCTGTTTCTCTACTTCCTCCTTCCCCCTCGATCTTGAGGCAGGCGCTTGACCGCCTGCCCCGGATCACCCTCAAACGGCATCCTCCTCAACGCATCGACAGCTGGACCGCCAGCCCCGCCAGTGCACTCATCACCAGCACCTGGATCACACCGCGCTTGAAGTAGAACAGGGCGATCGCGGCGGCCGCGGCGATAAGTGCGGAGGCCCACTCGAATCCTCCCCCAAAGCCGTTGGGCCAGAGCACGTGGTAACCGAAGAACAACGCCAGATTCAGGATCACACCTACCACGGCGGCGGTGATCCCGGTCAGCGGCGCTGTGAACTTCAGTTCGTTGTGCGTCGACTCCACCAGCGGACCGCCGGCAAGGATGAACAGGAACGAGGGCAGGAAGGTGAACCAGGTGACCAGCACAGCCGCCACCGCGCCCGCCAGGAACGGATGGTCGGTGCCGAACATCGGGTGGATGTAGCTGCCAATGAAGCCGACGAAAGTCACCACCATGATCAACGGCCCCGGCGTTGTTTCCCCAGGGCCAGGCCGTCGATCATCTGCGTGGGCGACAGCCAGCCGTAGTGACCGACCGCACCTTGGTAGACATAGGGCAACACCGCGTAGGCACCGCCGAAGGTGAGCAACGCAGCCTTGGTGAAGAACCACCCCATCTGGGTCAGAGTGCCTTGCCAGCCGAAGATGACGGTCAGCAACCCCATGGGGAGCATCCATAGCGCCGCACCGATCAGGATCAGCTTGAGCAGATAGCTCCAGCGGAAACGGGCATGCGCGGGTGGCGGTGTATCGTCATCGATCAGCGCAGGCCCGTAACTGGCCTTCCGGAGCCATGCTTGCCAGCGGTCACGAACTTGTCCGGCAGCACTTTTCCGCCGATGTAGCCCAGCACGGCAGCGGCCAGAACGATCAGCGGGAACGGGACGTTCAGGGCAAAAATGGCGACGAAGGATGCTGCGGCGATCGCCCATAGCCAGCCATTCTTCAATGCCCGGGAACCGATGCGGTGCGCCGCATGAACGACGATCGCGGTGACCGCCGGCTTGATGCCATAGAAGATCCCGGCAACCACCGGAACGTTGCCGAACTCGATATAGACCCACGACAGCCCGATCAGGATGAACAGCGACGGCAGCACGAACAGCCCGCCAGCAATCACCCCGCCCCAGGTCCGGTGCATCAACCAACCGATGTAGGTCGCGAGCTGCTGGGCCTCGGGCCCGGGCAGCAACATGCAGTAGTTCAGGGCATGCAGAAAGCGCTTCTCGCTGATCCAGCGGCGACGCTCCACCAACTCCTGGTGGAGGATGGAGATCTGTCCTGCCGGCCCGCCAAAGCTGATGAAGCCGATCTTCAGCCAGAACAGCAACGCTTCGAACAAGCCCACCGGGGTCGCTGGCTTGAGGGGGGCTTCGCCCGTGGCCAGCGTCGTCGTTTCAGCCATGACCGTTTTCCTCGTTGGCAAAGGCCGCCAGCAGCCCGTCGAAGATGCCGTTTGCCGCTGCCATCAGTTGGTTGTCATCGGTAATGCTCTCGCGCAGGCCCGCCAGGACACGCTCGATGCCGGACGCTTCCGCAGGCTGGCTGCCACCGACATCGAGGTAGTGAACCAGCGCGGCGATGCGTGAAAGGCCTGGAGCCTGCAGCACGAAGCTGTCGATCAGGGTTTCGAAGGTGACGCGGTGCCCGACATGGCTGAACGCGGCGCCATCGAAGTCAAAGCCCAGTGCATCGGCGGGGCAGTCGCTGGGGATTCCAGCCAGAGGATTTCCGCGCCGCTGTCGATGAAGCGCTGGATGAGCCAGGCACAGGCCAGCCGGTCGACCCAGGGACGTCGACGGGTTGCCCAGCGACGCCCCTGGTAATGACTGTGGTCCAGCAGCGTGACGGGATGATCCTGAATGTGCGGTTCATCAGGTGAGAGGGCACGGCTGATTGCCGTCTCCAGCGCTTCCAGCGCGGTCTCCGTCTGCTGCTTCGCAACGCCGGGGAAGAAGTCGATCAGGGCCAACTGGGCGAAGCTCTTGCGCAGTTTTCTGACCTGGCGAGCGACCTGCAGGGCGTTCTCGGGAAGCAGTCCCTCCCTGCACGCGGCGACTTCGTCGCGCAGCTTGCTGTACTCCTCACTCCGGTCGAACAGGCCGGCGAAGCGAGTTTCTTCGTCCGGGAATGCCAGCAGAAACGCAGTGCCGCCGCTGACCGTCACATCGCGCTCCACGGACTCGAACGCCTCGCGGCCCGCGTCCTGCTCAGGCAACAGGTACACACCGTCGCGCAGCACGGCAGCGCCGCAAGCCTTCAACGCCCGCCAGGCACGCATACGTTCGGTCGCGTTGGCCGTGGGGAGTGCCAACACAAGAAGAAGCCAATTTTTCATGTAGAGAATCAAACATAAAATGTATGAATCTCTACTTTAGCTCTGTTCTCAGGAAAATGCACTGCCGGGATGAGGGTTCGATTCACTCACGTTGACCGTATCCCCCAGGGGGGATACGCTAGAACATGAATCACCCGCACTACCCGGAGGTAGCGCATGCTATCCGTTCTAAAAAATCGTACTTATCGACACCTCTTTCTGGCCCAGGTGATCGCCCTGGTGGGCACTGGTCTGGCGACGGTTGCCCTCGGGCTTCTGGCATTCGACCTGGCCGGCGCCCAGGCGGGAGCTGTATTGGGTACCGCGCTCGCCATCAAGATGGCGGCTTACATCGGCGTTGCACCGGTTGCCGCCGCGTTCGCCGAGCATCTGCCGCGCAAGGCGATGCTGGTCACCCTCGATCTGGTCAGGGCAGCGGTCGCGCTGATGCTGCCCTTCGTCACCGAGATCTGGCAGGTGTACGTGCTGATTTTCGTGCTGCAGTCGGCCTCTGCGGCGTTTACGCCAACCTTCCAGGCCACCATCCCTGACATCCTGCCGGATGAGCGCGAGTACACCCGGGCGCTTTCCCTTTCGCGCCTGGCCTATGACCTGGAAAGCGTGATCAGTCCGATGCTGGCCGCGCTGTTGCTTACGGTGGTCAGCTTCCACAGCCTGTTCGCGGGCACGGTGGTGGGCTTCCTGGTGTCCGCCGCGATGGTCGGTACCGTGGTGCTGCCCCTGGCGGCACGAGGACCCAAACGCAGCATCTATGAACGCACCACCAAGGGCATGCGGATTTTCCTGCGCACCCCGCGGCTGCGTGGCCTTCTTGCACTGAACCTGACGATCGCAGCCGCCAGCGCCATGGTCATCGTCAACACCGTGGTACTGGTGCAATCCAAGTTCGCGCTGCCCCAGAGCTCTACCGCCATGGCCTTGATGGCCTTCGGCGGTGGCTCGATGGTGGTCGCCCTGATGCTGCCCAAGCTGCTGGAACGACTGGACGATCGCAAGGCGATGCTGGCCGGCGGTGCCGTGCTGGTAGCCGGTTTGATCCTGGGTACCTTCGTCTCCAGTTACCCGGCGCTGATCCTGTTGTGGCTGGTGTTGGGTGCCGGCTACTCCCTGGCACAGACACCGTCCGGACGCATTCTGCGGCGCTCGTCCTCAGCCCAGGATCGACCTGCGCTGTTCGCCGCCCAGTTCGCCCTTTCACACGCCTGCTGGCTGATCACCTACCCGCTCGCGGGATGGTTGGGGGCAAGCGTCAGCCTGACGGCTTCGTTCATCGGACTGAGTCTGGTTGCCGCCGTAGCCTGGCTGGTGAGCAAGCGGATCTGGCGCCCGGAGTATGAGGAAGACGTGGTAGCGCACAATCACGATGACCTGCCGGAAGACCACCCGCACGTGGCCAACGGCAATGCGCATGCGCACTCGTTCGTCATCGATGACGATCACCGGAAATGGCCAAAGCCATAAAGCCCGCGTTGCACGGGTTCTATCGATGATCTTCGCGTAATCCAGAAAGAAACAGGGCCGCTTTAGCGGCCCTGTTTGCATCACTCGTGCGAGTGGCCGTGACCCGCATCGCCAGACTTCGATTCGGTATCAGTACCACCGCAGGCAGCCAACAGGCCGAGGAAGCTCAGCACAACGAGCGATTTGAGGATTTTGGTAGTCATCTTCAGCTATTCCAATTGAGATCAAAAAGTCGGGGCGAACAACAGGTTCGCCCCGGCGGATTACTTCTTCACGTTCAGGTAGTCGCCAGTCGTGTTCAGCACGATGGTGACATCGGCGTTGGTGCGGTTACGCCAGAACCAGCCATGGGTGCCATCGAACAGCGCGGTCAGGTCGCCCTTGTCGCCTTTCACCTGACGCCCTTTGCTGTAGCTGTGGAAATCGCCTTGGGCGGCGTTGTAGATCTCACCGTGGGTGTCGTGGTTGACCGGGCCGGATGCGGTCCATTCATAGCTCACAGTGCTGCCCTTGAGCATTTCCAGCTTGATCTCCCGACCTTCGCCTGGCGTCAGGGTTACGGTGACCTGATCGGACTTGGCGTTGGCAGCAGGTTTGCTGGATACGGGAGCCGCGGGCTGAGGGGCTGCTGCCACTTGCTGTACGGGTGGCGCTACCGGTGCAGGTGCCGGTGCAGCAGCAACGACAGGAGCTGGGGCCGGAGCAGCTGCCGCTTTCGACGCAGCCTCGTCAGCCAAAGCCTCGGCAGCGAGGGTGATCTTGATCTCGCCCATTTGCGTCAGGCCCATGGCGCGGCCCAGGCCGGTCGGGTCGACCGCGTATTCCGAAGGCATCACCACGGTGACCAGCAGGCCCATGGCGACAGCCAGGGCAATGACGGTGGAACGAACGAGTTGGCGGCTGCTCGGCAATTCGCTTGCCGATGGGAGTGGAGAATTGAACATGATCAGGAGTCCTTAAGCGGTCAGAAACAGGCCGGAGATCTGGTAACCCATCAACAGGAAACCAGCACTCATCATTGCGACGTTGGCGGTATAGGCATGACGCCAGAAGCTTGGGGTCTGCCTCCAGAAGCCCATCAGGATCAGAATGGCGCTCAACGCCATCAGCTGACCGATCTCCACCCCTACGTTGAAGGCGATCAGGTTGGGGATCAGCCCATCGGGAGAGATCTCGTATTCCTGGATCTTGGTTGCCAGGCCGAAGCCGTGCAGCAGGCCGAAAATCAGCGTGGCGGCCTTGGTGTTCGGCTGATAGCCGAACCAGCGCTGGAAGGCGCCCAGGTTATCCAGGGCCTTGTACACCACCGAGAAACCGATGATTGCGTCGATGACGTACGAGCTGATGCTGACTTCCGTCAGCACGCCGATCAGCAGCGTCACCGAATGGCCGACCGCAAACAGCGTGACGTACAGGCCGACATCCTTCAGCCGGTAGAGGAAGAAGATGACGCCGAACAGGAACAGCAGATGGTCGTATCCCGTGACCATGTGCTTGGCGCCCATGTAGATGAAGGGGATCAGCATGACCCCGGTGCTTTCCTGGATGAAGCCCTTGTCACCCTCGGCCACGGCATGGGCCAGAGCTTCTGGCATGCCGATGAACAGCGAGGCGACGAGCAGGAACAGCAGATACAACAGGTGGCGTGAACGCATGGCGAACAGGCCCCCACCCTTTAGGGAGTGCGAATGCATGGATCAATCCTTTCTTGCAGTGATTGTTGGCCGCAGAGCGGCCTTGGTCAGGAAGCAAGCACAGGACGGGGTGGGCGTTCGATACGGAAGATGGGGGGCCAAGGCACGGAATCGCCCAGCATGGCCAGGTGTACCGAGGCTTCGAAATGACTGGAGAAGTGGATTGCAGCTGGTATCTGAGGCGTTTCGTGCTGGTGATCGGGCGTCAGGGGGGAGTGGTAGTGATCAGAGCACTGCGCACAACTCAGGGACGAGTCGTGGGAGTGATCATGAGTCAGGCTCTGGGCGCTCTTTGCCGTGATTTGCGAGAGGACGGAAAGTGAATAGGCATGACCGGTCCAGGCCAGCAGAAAGGCCATTGCCAAAGCCACGATCATGGTCGCTGAAAGAAAACGACGAGACATCCCAATGCTTATCCGGTTGAAACACGGTGTGAAATAGCGCGTTTGACCCAACCCCCCCAGGGGGATAGCATGCAGAGCGTAAAGTATCGCCGTCTGAGACTCAAGTCATGTCAGAACACGTTCACGACCAACCGCATGGTCACGCTCATACCCACCAGACTCACGACGCCATCATCAAACGCCTCAAGCGAGCGGACGGCCACCTGCGCAGCATCATCACCATGATCGATGAAGGACGTGAATGCGTGGACATCGCCCAGCAGCTCCATGCTGTTGAAAAGGCCGTGTGCCAGGCGAAGCGGACACTGATCCAGGACCACATCGACCATTGCCTGGAAGACTCGGTGACAGCCCTGAGCAAGGGCGACCGTTCGGCACTGGACGAATTCAAGCAAATCACCAAATACCTGTAGGCACGGTGCTCGGTTGTTGAATGTTTGAGTACGGCGGTTACCTCGGCCTGTTTCTGGCTGCATTCGGCGCGGCAACCCTGCTGCCCATGCAATCGGAGGCAGTGCTGGGCGGACTGCTGATATCCGAGCGTTTTTCCACAGCCATCCTGCTGGTGGTGGCCACCACAGGCAACGTACTCGGATCGGTTGTGAACTGGCTGCTGGGACGAGGTATCGAGGCTTATCGCGAAAAGCGCTGGTTTCCGGTAAAGCAAGCGGCCTTCGAAAAAGCCAAAGCCTCCTATGAACGTTACGGGTACTGGTCGCTGCTGCTCAGTTGGGTACCCATCATTGGAGACCCGCTAACCGTGATCGCCGGCGTGATGAAAGAGCCGCTCTGGCGGTTCGTCCTGATCGTCACGCTCGCCAAGGGCGGACGGTATCTGGTCCTTGCGATTCTCATCCTGGAGAACCTGAGTTGAGCGCGTACGAATCACCACCTTCGCGGGTTGAACGACACAACGGACAGGACCTCATCAAGTGGATCGCCCTGCTCACGATGGTGCTCGACCACATGCGTCTGGCATGGCCATCACTGGATAACCTGTTCATTCTGGGACGCCTCTCGTTCCCGCTGTTTTGCCTGGCGATCGCCGTGAATGTCTGTCGAACGGAAGTTGGCGCGTTGTTCACTCGCAGCAATGGCCGCTACCTAAGGAAGGTCTGAAGTAACCCTGTATTTCCGGTCGACTTCAGCCCTTGCTGCTTTTGAAAGCGGGCCGTCGATCAAAATCGACCAGGTAACCCGCTCAGTTCTCCGTTTTTGGCCGCCGCGAGCACCTCGCAGCAGCCATTTTCCGCATTAGGGGGCATGCCGAGATAAGGCAAAAATTAGGACATTCGTTCTGTAACCTGCTGTATCTAAAGGATTAACTTTGAGAGGCGCTGCTCAGTAGTGGCGGCTAAATATTGATCAATTATCTATGCCGAGATAATTGCAGATAATTCCCGCCGTCCGTACCCAGCGCGAGTTCATAAGATTGGAGAAATGCCGAGTTAGAGGGCCTGCGAACAGCTTTGGTCGAGGCTTTGCGCTTCGACGCATAACGGCTGCTTAGTACTGGGGGCTCTCCCAGAAGCGACAAAGGCGGCCTCAACGAGACCGCCTCAAACCAAGTTTCATCACCGGTACACGCACCCGGGAGAGGAAGCTCTTGGGCAGGTTTCAATAATAACACCGATCAAAGCGTCACTGCCAAAGCCCTCTCGCACTGCCGAGTAGCCTTCAGATAGTGTTCATTCGCTCTCTCTCGAAGCTACGGTGCGGATGGTTCGAGACCATCATGCGCAAACTCGGGGCCAAGATGACATTATCAAATGGCCAATTATCCTGGAGGCAGTTATGGAAAGGCTCCGCGAAAAACTGGATTTGCCGAGAGGCCACTACTATCTGCACGTCGCCGTACTGGCGGGCCTGCCGGTGTCGTTGATCTCCGATTTGGCAAGCGAGTTGGAGCGATCGCCAGCGCAGATCGCGCAGTGGATCACTGCGTCCCCCGGCAGTGCCGTGATGTCTATACAGGCTGGTGAGGTGTTCTGTCGTCTTATCGAGATCCTCGATGCGCTATTGGAGCTGTACGATGGGGATCTAGGAGGTGCGCTCCACTGGCTAACGGCACCGAATGTCGTGCTGTCCAATGAGAGGCCGGTCGAGGGGGTTTGGGGAGCAACGGAACAGAAAGTGCACTTAAGCCCAGCGCCTGCCCGCAAACCCTTGTGGCGTCTGGTTAGTTCGGGAAAACCATCGTTTTGTCGAACCATTGCATCGCCCTTTGTGATTGGCGTATAAACACACAAACACCTATTAGCGGAGAACGCTATGAATACCATTCGCTGGAATGTCGCCGTCTCGGCCGACACCGACCAGTCGCTTCGGATGTTTCTGGCCAGCCAGGGCGGCGGCCGTAAGGGCGACCTGTCGCGCTTCATCGAAGAAGCGGTACGGGCACACATCCTGGAGCTGAGCGCTGAGCAGGCCAAGGCCGCTAACGCCCATCTGAGTGAGGCAGAATTGACCAACGCGGTTGACGAAGCGCTCGACTGGGCACGTAAGCGCTGATGCGGGTCGTGTTGGATACCAACATCCTGTTCAGCGCCCTGATCTCGCCACATGGCGCGCCCGATGCGATCTACCGTGCCTGGCGGGCGGCGCGTTTCGAGGTGGTGACCTCGCGGATGCAACTCGATGAAATTCGTCGAGCCAGCCGCTATCCCAAGCTTCAGGCCATCCTACAGCCCGCCAAGGTGGGCGCCATGATCAATAACCTGCAACGGGCTGTGGTACTGGAGCGCCTGACCATCGAGGTCGAAGCCGATGATCCGGATGACTCGTTTTTGCTGGCCATGGCCTTGGCGGGCGATGCGGACTACCTGGTAACCGGTGATCGCCGCGCCGGCCTGCTGCAACGCGGGCACATCGAACGCACGCGGATCGTCACGCCCGCCGTGTTCTGCGTCGAGGTGCTGTGATCAATGCCGGTCGGTTTTCTGACTCAAGAGCAACGCGACGGTTTTGGCCGCTATGTTGATTCGCCCAGCCGTGAAGAGCTGGAACGTTACTTCCACCTGAGCGATGAAGACCGTGAAGCCATCCAGGTGCTGCGGGGTAACCATAACCGTCTGGGTTATGCCGTTCTGCTGACCACCGTCCGCTTCGTTGGCGTTCTGCCGGACAAGCCCGCCGCCGTGCCGGTGGAAGTCCTGCAGGTGCTTTGCCGACAACTGGCGATTCCAGACCCCGACTGCCTCCAGCGCTATAGCGATCATCGCCGCTGGATACATGCCACCGATATTCAGAACCGCTTTGGCTATCGTCATTTCACCGATCCGGGCATCGGCTTTCGCTTGAGCCGCTGGCTGTATGCCCTCTGCTGGACGGGCACCGACCGGCCGGGAGTGCTGTTTGAGCGAGCCACCTCGTGGCTGTTCACACAGAAAGTCCTCCTGCCTGGTGTGTCTCAACTAGAGCGCTTTATCGCCCAGTTGCGCAGTCGGGTCGAAGAACGCCTCTGGTTTACGCTGGGCCGCAGCGTGACTGAGGAACAGCGATTGCAACTGCAAGACTTGCTGACGGTGGCCGAAGGCAACCGCAGCTCCCGGCTGGATCAATTGCGCTCCGGCCCGGTCATGGTCAGTGGCCCCGCGTTGATTCGGGCACTGCGCCGGCTCGATGACGTGCGCGGCATCGGCATCACCTTGCCGGCGGCGGCGCACATCCCTCCCAGCCGTATCGCCGCCCTGGCCCGCTTCGCCAACACGGCCAAGGTCACCGCGATTAATCGGCTGCCGGCGTCGCGGCGGATGGCGACACTGGTGGCCTTCGCACTCTGCCTGGAGGCGACTGCGCACGACGACGCACTGGAAGTCCTGGAGGCCTTGCTGCGCGACCTGTTCAGCAACGCGGAGAAGGCCGACAAGAAAGCCCGCATGCGCAGCCTGAAAGACCTGGATCGGTCGGCCGCGACGCTCGCCGCCGCGTGCAAGGTCGTGCTGGACAGCTCGATCAGCGATGACAACGTGCGCGCCCGGCTGTTCAACGACCTGCCGAGGACCACCCTGGAAAAGGCCCTGGAAGAGGTCAACGCGCTGATCCGCCCGGTAGATGACGTCTATTTTCTTGCATTGGAAGCGCGCTACCGCAGCGTGCGCCGCTTCCTGCCCGACCTGCTCAAGCACATCCGCTTCGGCTTCAGCCCGGCCGGCAAGGGCGTGGCGGCTAGTCTGGAGTGGCTGCAACTGAACCTGCCGCGCCGGAAGCCAGAGGATGACGCGCCGCAGGAGATCGTGGCCAAGGCTTGGCAGAAGCACATCACCCGCGAAGATGGCTCCCTCGACATGGGTGCCTATGTGTTCTGCACGCTCGATGCGCTGCGCACGGCCCTGCGCCGCCGCGATGTCTTCGTCTCGCCCAGTTGGCGCTATGCCGACCCGCGCCTTGGCCTGCTCGACGGTGCCGAATGGCTGGCGGCGCGACCGATCATCTGCCGGTCACTGGGCCTGACCATCGACGCCAAAACCACCCTGGACGCCTTGTCCGTCGAGCTGGATGCAACCTGGCTGGCAGTAGCCGCGCGCCTGCCCGACAACCCGGCGATTCAACTGAGCGAGAACACCGAGGGCAAGACCGAACTGTCGCTCGGGGCGCTGGACAAGCTGGACGAGCCCTGCTCGTTGCTGCAACTGCGGGCGGCCGTGTCTGACCTGATGCCGCGTGTCGATCTGCCGGAAATCCTCTTGGAAATCGCCGCCCGCACTGGCTTTTCCGAGGCCTTCACCCATGTCTCCGAACGCAATGCACGCGCCGACAACCTGGTCACCAGCCTCTGCGCGGTGCTGTTGGGCGGGGCCTGCAACACCGGCCTGGAGCCCTTGATCCGCACCGACAACCCGGCGCTGCGCCGTGACCGGCTGTCCTGGGTCAGCCAGAATTATATCCGCGACGACACCCTGTCAGCGGCTAACGCCATCCTGGTCGGAGCGCAAAGCCAACTGGAACTGGCCCAAGTCTGGGGTGGCGGCGAGGTCGCCTCCGCCGATGGCATGCGCTTCGTCGTACCGGTGCGCACCGTGCATGCCGGCCCCAATCCGAAGTATTTCGGCACCGGCCGGGGTGTCACCTGGTACAACCTGATTTCCGACCAATTCTCCGGCCTCAACGCCATCACCGTGCCCGGCACGCTGCGCGACAGCCTGGTGTTGCTGGCGGTCGTGCTGGAACAGCAGACCGAGTTGCAGCCGACGCAAATCATGACCGACACCGGGGCCTACAGCGATGTGGTGTTCGGGCTCTTCCGCCTACTTGGCTACCACTTCAGTCCGCGGCTGGCCGATGTCGGCGGTACCCGCTTCTGGCGCACGCGCCCGGACGCGGACTACGGCAAGCTCAACGGGCTGGCCCGCCAGTCGGTCAAACTCGACCTGATCGCCGAGCACTGGGACGACCTGCTGCGCCTGGCCGGCTCGCTCAAACTCGGCCGGGTGCCGGCGACTGGCATCATGCGCACGCTGCAAACGGGAGATAGACCCACCCGGCTGGCCCAGGCGCTGGCCGAATTCGGGCGGATCGAAAAGACTCTGCACACGTTGACCTATATCGACGACGAGTCCAAGCGCCGCGCCACCCTGACCCAGTTGAACCGAGGCGAAGGCCGGCACAGCCTGGCCCGCGCCGTGTTCCACGGCAAACGCGGCGAGCTCCGCCAGCGCTACCGCGAAGGCCAGGAAGACCAGCTCGGTGCTCTGGGCCTGGTGGTGAACATCATCGTGCTGTGGAACACCCTCTACATGACGGCGGCCGTGGAACGGCTCAAGCAGCACGGCTATCCAGTGCTGGAAGAGGATTTGGCCCGGCTATCGCCGCTGATCTACGAGCACATCAACATGCTCGGGCGGTATTCCTTTGCGGTACCGGAAGAAGTTGCGCGCGGCGAGCTGCGGCCACTGCGTAATCCAGACGACGACCTGTGATCCCCCTAAACGCTATGAGCAACACCCAAGCTGCTGCTGGATCGGCGGGCACTTCACCGAGCCGAACGAACAGAAAACGCAGCAATCCCCTGGGTTGGGGCGCAGCAGCGCCTTGCAGTTGCTGCACTCGTAATAGAACTGGCAGGCGTCCGTGGGCATGGTTTCCGGCTTGGCGAAGCCGCAGCGCGGGCAAGTCAGCACGGACTCAAGGACAATGGCGCTCATCGTGACCTCACTTCTGCACTGTGGAGGGGTATCCCGCGTTCGCGGTCGCCTCAGTCAGTGCCTCGGGCTGGGCCTTATCGGGATCGTAGGTGACGGTCGCCGTCTTCTGGTCGAAATTGACCTGGACGTCACTCACGCCGGACACCTTCTCCAGCGACTTCTTGACCGTGATCGGACAGAGTCCGCACGTCATGTTCTGCACGTCGAGCGTGACGGTTTTCGGGGGAGCCGCCAGCGCCACGAAGGGCAAGGCGAAAAGCACGGCGATCAGCAGTTTGCGCATGGTTAATCTCCTTCAGTAGAACAGCGGGGCGAGCCACGGCACGGCCAATAGGCCGAGCAGCAGCACGCTGACGATCCAGAACACGAGTCGCTGTCGCACGAGCGTGCGCGGATCGGCGCAGGGTGTACCTGGCGTACAAACCTGTGGCACCAGGTAGAGCTTGCGGAATGCCAATCCCAGGAACAGTAGAGTCAACCCGATGAAGAGGGGGCGTAGTGGCTCCATCATGGTCAGAGCGCCCACCCACGTACCGCCGACACCGAGTGCCAACAGCACCAGTGGCCCGACACAGCACACCGACGCACCGATGGCGGTCAGCGAACTCGCGACCAGCGAGCCTTTCCCGGTGAGTTGCATCCCCATTCCCATCTCCTGAGCCTGATTGCCTAGGTGCTATTCTAAACTCCGTACCAAAGTACGGAATCAAGGAGAAAGTGATGGCCACAGAGCTGACCATTGGCAAGCTGGCAGACGCCGCCGGGGTGAACGTCGAGACGATCCGCTACTACCAGCGACGCGGGCTGCTGGATGAACCAGCCAAACCCTTGGGTGGCCATCGGCGCTATCCGGTGGACATGGTGAAGCGACTGCGTTTCATCAAGCGGGCTCAGGCGCTGGGTTTCACGCTCTCGGAAGTCGGTGGACTGCTGACGCTGGATGAGTCGTGCGCCTGTGCCGAAACGCGAGCACGGGCTGCACGCAAGCTCGCGTTGATCGAGCAGAAGATGGCCGACTTGGTCGTCATGCAGCAACTGTTAGGCGAACTGGTGCAGCAATGTGATGCGGGAGACGGCGGAACGATCTGCCCGATCATCGAGGCACTGATCAGAGAGTAATGCCTGGCGGGTGAGCTGGAGATCGGAAAGCCCCTTTACGGTGGGATTCAGAGCTTACGTTGGTTTTTGGTTCCATTGCTCCCCAAACCCCGTACTCGCGGCGTTAGGACGCGCTACGTGACTGAGAAAGCCAGAGTGCGGAGTCGCTCTGACCCTTCGCTCGCCAAAGGGTAGAACTGCGATCAGATCACGCTGCTTGGCCCATTGGTAGAACCTCACAATTAGGTTCAGTCGCTTATTCAGTGTGCTGGGATCTAGCTCCAGCTCACCGCTCGACCAGTCTCTATATCGCGACAGGACGCTCAGGCCATCTGCCTGACTCTCCTCATTCCAGGCCAGGCCATTAGCCTCCAGGAAGGCGAAGTAGTCGAACAGACGGCGACCATAGGCCTCCCACGTCAGAACACTGAGTGCCTCACCTGACTCGACTAGGATGTGCCATAGGAATGATTGAGCCGGTTCCACAGGCCAGCCATCTGAACCAACCAAGAGCGGGAAACCTTTGAAGGATCGACCGGCTACCGTCAGGTCTTTTGTCGCGAGCACTAACCTCATTCCACAGCCTTCAAGCCCCTATTAGTGATCTCCCATCAAGAGCCGGGACAAACCTCGATCAGGGGGGGGCGGACTGTAATGGATTAGCTAACAGTTGGCACCCTTCAGATCGTTGTTCGACAGCACGACGATAGGCGTACGCAGCAGGTCCGGGCGAAACACCCGCTCGCAACTGGCGTAGAACGAGTTGCAGTCGATCAGGGCAATTGCCGACTCAGCCTGGGGCATGGCAGCGCACGCTGTGGGTGACCACGCCCCAGATCAGTAGCTCATCCCCCTCGAGTACGTAGCGCGGCGCGTAGGCCTGGTTCTCCGCCCGCAGAACGATCTGTTCGCCTTCCTTGGCCAAGCGCTTCACCAAGGCATCGCCGTTGAGCGCAGCGATGACAATCAGGCCAGGCCGCCCCTCCATCGCCCGATTCACGATAGCCAGGTCGCCATCGAACATCCCTGCGTTGATCATGCTGTCGCCGCTGATGCGTACCAAATACATATGCGGCGCGCGGAGGTCGAGAAGCTCGTCGAGGGATATCTCGGCTTCGATGTGATCCTGCGCCGGCGAGGGAAACCCGGCCGGGACGCGGAAGGAATACAAAGGCAGGCACGCGGAGCTGCTGCTAAGTGGCCCGAGGATTGTGCAGTACATGGTACACCCGTAATAATGCTGTGTTTATATACAGTATAGGGCAAAGCAACCAGCCTACAATCAGAATGAGGAAGGCGATGACGAGCGGACGGTCATGTGCGGACGATTTGCGCAGTATCAGGGGATGGCGGATTACCTGCGGGAGCTGAACAGCAAGCAGGAGGTGATCAGCAGCTATGACAACCTGCCGATCGAGCGCTACAACGTGG
The DNA here is from genome assembly GCA_030263805.2 of Pseudomonas sp. FeN3W. Taxonomy (NCBI): domain Bacteria; kingdom Pseudomonadati; phylum Pseudomonadota; class Gammaproteobacteria; order Pseudomonadales; family Pseudomonadaceae; genus Pseudomonas; species Pseudomonas sp. FeN3W. The sequence goes on along the minus strand of CP136010.1, from coordinate 1,408,390 downwards.
CACCACATACCACCGTGCAGCTACTGCACGCGGAGGGAGGCGGCCTGACGATCGCCGCGGTGAGATGGGGGTGGGCACCGCACTGGGCGAAGAAGGGAACGATGCCAGCACCGATCAACGCCCGCGCCGAGACGGTGGCGAGCGGCAAGTTCTTCAGGCAGATATGGCCGTACCGCGCGCTGGTCGCAGCTGACGGCTGGTATGAATGGGTGAAGGACGAGACCGATCCGAAGCACAAGCAACCCTACTTCATCCGCCTGCGCAGCGGCGAGGCGATGTTCTTCGCCGCCATCGGCCAGCTCCCAGACGCCGGCAGCGAGATTCGCGAAGACGATGGGTTCGTGATCATCACCGCCGACGCCCAAGGTGGCATGTTGGATATCCATGATCGCCGGCCAGTGGTACTACCAGCGGACTTGGCCCGAGAGTGGATAGACCCGAACACAACTTCGCAGCGTGCCGAGCAGATAGTGCAGGAACTGGGCCTGCAGTCCGAGGCATTCGAGTGGTACCAGGTCAGCAAAGCGGTGGGCAACGTGAAAAACACCGGGGCAGCGCTGATTGCCACCCTTGATTCCAAGGAGTAACCCGATTGGCACTGATCGACCGGAGGCGAGATGCGCCAGTCAGCTGCGACCGGCGGGAAGCGGCCAAAAGCAGCCGTTAGCTAGGTGCTACTTCCGGCCCGAAGCATCCTATCCAAGATGATTCAAAACACCTGTGCAGCCAGTCAGAGTGAAAACGGCCAGCTCCACTCACAGCAACATGGGGCTTAAGTCTAACTATCGAGGGCTCTACGATAGCTGGACCTGTTTGCGGGTACGGCCAAGCCCGCCACTTTATCTCGGCGCAATTGGTTGGCATAGTCCAATTACTACCGCGTGACAATGGGGAAGCGTCCGTCTGGCTGATCCAGTAGGCTGAAGAAGCGCCCAAGGGCCAGGGGGTTGCCGTCGATCGACACCTGATCGGAGCTGAGCAGGGCTGCGGCGCCGGCTTGCCCACTGATTATCTGCAAGAAGAAGTCCTTACTCAGGTTGAGGCTGGCGTCGGCCTCGGCGACTTCGCCTTCATTCATACGGCGGTGATGCAGCACGGCGTTCTCGATCCACAAGTGATAGCGCGCGCCGCTGTCGGTGAAGTTGAGGTTGATACGCAGCGCGCTGTCGGCTGCCGCCGTGCCATTGAGCTTGGTGGCCATCACGTCCAGGAAGCGCTCGGGAGCGGTGTGTTTGAGCATATCGAGCATCATTACCGGAGTGAAACCCTCTTCCGGCAGGCCGTGGCGCAGCTCATAGGTGCCACTCAGGTAGAAGTTGCGCCAGGGCCCCGACTCGGCCTGATAGCCCAGTTGCTCGAAGCTGCGTGCCTGCAGATCGCGGGCGCCCTGGTTGTCCGGATCGGCATAGAGCAGATGTTTGCCCAGCTCCGCGGCCCAGCGGTAATCGCCCTCGGCATAGGCTTGCTCGGCGGCTGCCAGCAGCGGCTCACGGCCGCCGGCCAGGGCCACGTACTTGGCGGCGGCGGCCACCGGCGGCAGTGGGTCGAGGTTGGCCGGGTTGGCGTCGAACCAGCCTAGGTAGAACTGATAGATGCCGCGCACGTTGTGCTTGAGGGTTCCGTAGTAGTCGTGCACGTTCAGATGGCGGTCGAGGCTGGGCGGCAGGTGCAGTTGCTCGGCGATCTCCGGCGCGGTGAGGCCGGCATTCATCAGGCGAACAGTTTGATCGTGCAGGTAGCGGTAGGCATCACGCTGGGTGGTGAGGAAGGTCTGGATGTTGTCCTGCCCCCACACTGGCCAGTGGTGCTGGTTGAACAGCACCTCGGCGCCAGCGGCTTGCGCGCGGCTGGCGTCGATGTAGTTGGCCCACTGCAAGGCATCGCGTACCTTGGCGCCGCGTAGGGTGTACAGGTTGTGCAGGGTTTGCGAGAGTAGCTCGGCGCCGCCAAAGGCGTTCAGCTCCGGCAGGCTGAAGGTCATTTCCGCCGGGGCTTCACTCTCGGGTACGTTGTAGAAGACGAAGCGCACTCCATCCACGTCCAGCGTCTGTTCGCGGCCGTCGATCAGTTGGGTGGGCGGCAGAATGCCCATGTGCCCGAAGGCAACCGCCTTGCCCAGGCCGTTGTCTACCAGGCCCTCGGCGCTGCGCGGTAGGCGCTTGCCGTACATGAAGGTGGCACGGCGGGCCATGGCGATGCCCATCATCAGGTTTTCGCTGGTGGCCTCTTCCATAAACCCAGCCGGGGCAATCACCGGTAGCTGACGCACCTTGGCGTCTTCGGCGCTGATCACGCCGAGAGCACCGCCAAAGTGATCGACATGGCTGTGGCTGAAGATCATCGCGCTCACCGGGCGTGAGCCCAGATGTTGTGCAACGAAGTCCATAGCGAAGGCGGCGGTTTCCCGGCTGGTTAGCGGGTCGATGACAATCCAGCCGCTGTCGCCTTCGATCAGCGTCATGTTGGCTAGGTCGAAGCCGCGTAGCTGATAGATTTTGTCGCTGACTTTGAACAGCCCAACCTGGTTATTCAGCAGCGCTTGCCGCCACAGGCTGGGGTTGACGGTAGTGGGGGCCTCACCTTGGATAAACGCAAAGCTATCGAAGTCCCAGATCACTTCGCCTTCGGCATCGCGCACCTGGCCCTGAGGCGTGGCAATTAGGCCGCGGCGTGCCTGGGCTAGGCCCTCGACATGGCTCAGGTCATAGCTCTGCGCCACCTCGGCCTGGGCAGCTTGCGTGCGTGGCGTGGCGGCGCTGTGACTGGGCGCAGGGCCGTCGCTGCATGCACTGAGTAGCAACAAGGTGCTGGTTAGCATCCAGCGATAGGGCAGGTTCATCGGCGTTCTCCAGAGAGTGTCTGGTCAGAGCATGGCGTGCGATCTACTATGCGTCCAATGCAATCAAATCATTTAATTGATGAGCAAAAGACATGAATATAGAGTTCCGTCACCTGCGTCATGCCTTGGCCCTGGTCGAACATGGCAACTTTGCCCGCGCCGCAGAGGCGCTGCACCTCTCCCAGCCGGCGCTGACCCGCAGCCTGCAAGCGCTGGAAGCTCAGGTTGGCGAGCAGCTGTTTGATCGCAGCCACCGCGAAGTGACCCCCACAACGATGGGCGAACTGTTATTGCAGCATGCCCGGCAACTGCTGCTGCACGCCCAGGACTTGCAGCGTGACCTACAATTGGCGCGCGGCCTGGAGCAAGGTGAGTTGCGTGTGGGAGTAGGTCCGTTTGCCGGCGCCGCGCTTGTCGCCCCGGTGCTGGCCATTTTGAACCGCGCGCACCCCGGCGTGCATTTGGAGGTGGTGTTGGCACCCTGGCAAGAACTGCCCGCGCGTTTGCAACGCCGGGAAATAGATCTGCTGGTGGCCGACTTGCACGAGATCGAGGACGACCCCAGCTATACGATACAGGCCCTTGGTGAGCACCACACGCTGCCGATGTGCCGCGCCGGTCATCCCTTGCTTGAGCACCCCGAGCCTAGTCTGGAGATGCTGTTGAAGTATCCACTGGCCGGACCCAACCTTCCCGAGGATATTCGTGAGCAGCTGCTCAAGCGCCTACCTAGAGCCTTACAGAACACCTGGCGTGAGCAGTGGAAGCTGGCCATCACCTGCGATAGCTCGGCCATTATCAAACAGCTCCTACAGGGCTGTGAGGCGCTGGCAATATTGCCTTGGTTTATGGTGGAAGACGAACTGCGGCGCGGCGACTTACAGGCTTTACGCAGCCTTGACCCTGGCCTGCGCGGGCGTTTCGGGATTGCTCATCTGCGCGGCAGACGCCTATCACTTGCTGCGCAATGCTTTATCGAGGTGCTTCTGGCCCACGATACCACCGTGCGCCAGCGCCAAGATGCTTGGTTGGCCCGTTAGGGAAGGGCATGGCAAGGCGGTCAACCTGCAGCAGATCGTCGTCCGACGCCGGTGGCTGACTCGCCGAAGACCGATCCTTCAGTTCTTCCCGCCCAAGCGGCGCAAGGCATCTGGCTTGAAGTCTTGGCGCAGAGCCTCATGGCCGAAGCTGGCCTCGCTCGGGGTCTCATTACTCAGGCCGCTGACCAGATAACGGCGAGACTGCAGATCATGAATAGCCTCGGCGGTCATCCAGGGCACCAGGTCGTTGTAGAAGTTCAACTGGTAGGCTGCCGATACTCGCCATAGCTCACCACGGGCGTCGTAATGGTCCGCTAGGGCAATCTGCCAGGTGTCCTCATCAATGAAAAACGTGCGCTTGTCGTAAATGTGGCGCTGGCCTGCTTTGAGCTTTCCCTCTACCTCCCAGACCCGATGCCGCTCATAGCGCACGTAGTCGCTATTCAAATGCGCAGGCTGGATGATTTGTGCGTACTTCAGCCCTTTGTCGTGCAGTCGGTAGTTGTTGTAAGGAATCAACAGTTCGCGCTTGCCTTTGAGGGTCCAGTCGTAGCGATCGAACGCACCGTTGTACATATCCATGTTGTCCGATGTGGCCAGGCCATCCGAGCTGTTCTGTGGTGAGTCGTAGGCCAGTGTAGGGGCTCGCCGGACACGCCGCTGTCCGGCGTTGTAAGCCCAGGCCTGGCGTGGGGTTTGTACCTGATCCAGGGGCTCGTGAATCAGGGCGATGTTGCCGGCCTGGCGCGCCGGAGCCAGGGTCTGGCCGATGAAATAGAAGAGCAGATTGCTGTCTGGCGTGTTGTCCCGGACATTGCTGGCAAAGACCTGTGTCTGGCGGATGAGGCTGGCCTGATAGGCACCGCTGGTTTGCACCGGCATGCGGTGAACCTCGCGCTTGACCGCCCCGCCACGGTAGCGGGTGACATGGTTCCAGATAACCTCTTCGGCACGCAGGGGGACGGGGAACGGCACGCCGCTGGTGTAGCCACCCTCCAGGCCACTACCACTGGCGTTCAGTCTGATCCGGGTGGCGTTTTGCCGGCTCTGTTTCAGGATGGACTCGGGATAGGCCGCGCTGCGGTGCGAGGGATACAGTTGCAGATGGAAGCTCTGCGGGTACTGACGGAGCATGGCTTGCGTGCCTGGGCTCAGCCACTGGGCGAATTGCGCCATGTTGCCGGAGTCGATGCGCTGTAGCGGTTGCTCGGCGGCATAGGGATCGACCAGCGCTCCGCCTGAGGTCGATGGCTTGTATCCGCCGTCCCAGGCGGGGATGCTGCCGTCGGTATTGCCAGCACGTTCGGCGCCCATGGGCGTTAGTTGCTGGTCTAGCTGTGCCGCCTGTTCGGCCGAGACGGCACAGAAAGCGGGCATGCTGATCATCAGGCTTAGTGCCAGGAGTGTGTGGCGGGAGATTGGGCTATTAAGCATGGATAAGTCCTCAGAACTTGGCGCCAAGGGTGAATGAGATGAAGTCGCGGTCGGTCTGCGGATTGAAGTCGCCACCGAAGAAGTCGGTGTAACTGACGGCGGCGTTGTAGCGCTCCAGATAGTCGAAGTTCACGGCCAGTGTGACGGCCTGGCGGCCTTCGACGAATTGCGGAGCCGGAGAGGGGGCATAACCTTCGACGTCATAACGCCAGGCCAACGATGGGGTGACCACGGTGCCCGGCAGCAGGTCGTTGTAGGTCAGGTTGGCTCGGGCTGCATAGCCCCAGGACCAGGGCGTGGTATATCCCTCCCGTTGGCAGTAGTCCTGCTTCAACGCCGGGTTCTTGCAGGCAATGGCGGCACCTTCTACGCCGGAACCGTAGACGGCGTCGCGGCCATAGGCCAGGGTCTCGACCGGCTCCAGATCCGCCACGTGCACGGTGCCGACTTCGGCAATCAACAGCAGGTTATCTGCGCCCCAGATGTCGCTGAAAGTTTGCATGGCCGTCAGTTGCAGCTGGCTAACCGGTTTGCGCCGATAGCCCTGCACCTGTGTCCCATAGAGGCCGGCGGCTTTGGCCAGAATAGGGCCGCTTCCCGGGGCTTGAATGTCCAGGCCAAACAGTTCGTCGACGATGGGTGACTCGGTGTCGAGAAAGCCGCTGGCGTAGAGAAAGTCCTGACCGTTGATGGCGATCGGCTGGTTGGGCCTGTGGCTCAGCTCGCCGGACATAGAGATACCCCAGGGTCCTGAGGTGTTGAAACTGATGCCGTACAGCCGGATGTCTTCGGGGAAGGCCATCTGGTAGAGCGGCGCCTGGGCCAGCGGCTTGGCGTTGCTGCCACCATAGAGCGGGTTGTTGGTAACTCCGGGTAGGAAGAAGCCGCTGCCCGGACGCTTGGAATAGTCGGCGGTGATCGCATTGGTATAGGGCAGCCGGCTGTGATAGTTCATCACGTAGAAGGCAAGCTCGGTGCTGTTCAGCTCTTCGGCGAAGTAGTCCAGGCGCACCCCCCACTGCCCGGCATCTGCGGGGGTATCGTCGCTGATTCGCGGAATAACCATGTTGGCCCCGGCCGGCAGCAGCGGATTGACCAGCTGCATGTTCTCCTGTTGCGCTTCCGTTCGACCTGAAACGGCATACAGTGGGCCGCAGCCTGGCTGACTGGCATCCGACTGGGCGAAGAAGGTGCCGCAACCTGGCTGTACCGTGGCGCGCCATTCCAGTTGGTAAAAGGCGCTGGTCGAGAGATTCTCGCTGATGCCAAGCGACAGATTGAACAGGTTGACCGGAATCAGCGCTTCCTTGATCTCGACCCCGGGCGTGGTTAGGGCGTTGGCGTCGATCGGGTTGATCACATTGAGGCCGCCCTGGATGAAGGTGCTTTCCCCCCAGCTCAGGACCTGCTGACCGAGACGGAGATCCAGCGGCCGGTCATTGAGCTGGAATTCGCCCCAGACGTAGGCATCCATCAGTTCGGCGCCGGAAAACTTGGCCAGCGAATCGAAGCCCGAGTCGTCGAAGTCCTTGAAGCGGGCGTCGCCGTTTTCCAGCAGGTCGTCGTGCCAGAATTTGCCGCTGATCTGCAGCCCGAGGTTGTCCCGGCTAAGCGCCAGTTCGGTGGTACCTTTGACCACCCTTGATATGGTGTCTCCGGCTTTGAAGTTCATGCGCCCGTCGTTACCGTTGATGCCGGCGGCGCGTCCGTCATAGACAGTGGGCAGGAGATTCCTGTCTGGATCGCTGGTGCTGATGCTCATGCCAGTTGACAGGCTGGTGTCCCAGCGGCCGCTGATGCCGTTGTCGAGTTCGAAGGTAGCGGCGTGGCAGAGCGTGCTGTTGACGGCCAGCAGTGTAAACACAAGGGCGCCATGGCCTCTGCGTAATTGGTGCATGGTATGCCTCGGAAACTGTTTTTGTTGTTGTGAGTGCAAACGGTTGCCCCGCTTGCCGGGGGGCTTAAGATAGGCCGCGTAAGTCCCTTGTTTCTTGGCGCGCACAGCCGCGTTTTTGACAATTTCAGACAGGAATTCGGATGAGCAGTCCGCCCCACGAACTAGCCCATACGACCATTGCCACCTGGGCGCTGGCTATTCAGCGAGCGCTGCAGGGGTATGGCATCGAGGCGGTGCCGCTGATGCTGGAGGCCGGTATCGATCCCAGGGTGATTCGTGATCCAGAGCTGCGAGTTGCCGTGGTCAACATGTGGAAGCTCTGGCGGCTTTGTGTCGAACGGACCGGCGATGACTCTTTTGGTCTTCAGGTCGCTGCCAATCTCTATCCGACTCACCTCAATGCCCTGATCTTTGCGCTGCAGGCCAGCTCCACCCTGCGAGAGGCGCTCGATCGGCTGCAGCGCTATGTGCGGGTGGTCACTACCATCGCGGCAATCGAGGTGGTCGAGAGCCCTGTGGGGGTGGCATTGATACTGGGCTCTGATAGCTCCGGTTCGGCACAGCGGCCATTTTTCCCTGTTGATGCCTTCATGGGGGTGTTGTTCAGAACCTTTCGCGAGTTACTTGGAGCCAGTGCTGCCGAAGGGCTGCTCGAGGTTCGTTTGTGCCGTCCGGTACCTCACCGCTTAGAGGCTTTTGAACAGTTTTTCGGCGTGCCCGTGTACTTTGGCGCCGAGGCGAATGTCATGCTGATGGCTTCCGGCGTGCTGGATCGGGAGCTGCCGGCGGCCAACGCCATGATTGCTGGAATGAACGAGCAGTTGTTGCGCGATTATCTGGGGCGAATGCGCCACGAGCAGGTCAGCCTGCAAGTGCGCAAGGAGATCATCGCCTTGCTCAGTAGCGACAAGCTTGGGCTAGAGCACATTGCCGAGCGCCTGAACATGAGTGGCCGCAACCTGCATCGCAAGTTGGCCGAGGAGGGCACATCATTCAAAGAACTGCAGGATGAGATTCGACAGGACCTGGCGCTGCGCTATCTGGGCATGTCGGGGATGAGCCTGAACGAGATTGCATTCAATCTGGGTTTTATCGACCAGAGCAGCTTCAACCGTGCCTTCAAGCGCTGGACCGGTGGCAGTCCCGGACAGTACCGGCGCGCGCTCAGGGAGCGCCACTGAGTCAGCCGGGGCGAGAGGGCGCCCCGGCATGTTGGGCTCAGCTGCGCGCCTGGGGTTGGATGGGCGGAATGAACTGCTGCAGCGTCTTTGGATTGCGCGTCTTCTCATCGGGCAGATAGATGCGGTAGTTCAAACGGAACAACCCTTTATCAGGTGAAGGCAGCCAGTTGCTTTCGAGCCCGGTGGGGGGCTGGTGCTGGATATATAGCGTCAGTGAACCGTCCGGGTTGTAGGTCAGTCCCGGGGTCCGGTCACCGATGGAGTAGCGGTCGATGGCATTGTCCACCAGCTGGAAGTTGGTGCCGTACAGGGTGATGGACCAGAAACCCTTGTCCTGAAGCTGGGGCAGTGCATCACGCTCGAAGTGCAAGATGTAGCGCTGCTGGCCATCAAGCAACTGGCCGGTGCCATCTTCATAGGTGCTGAAGTACACCCCTTCTTCGCGGTCATGCACCATCAGACCTTCGAGCGCACCCTCTGCGCGGTTGATGAAGTGGAAGCCGTAGCTGCCCTCGTGCAGGTTGTTCCAGCGGGTCGGGTAGGGCGTGCCGCGGTACTTCACCTTCCAAGTCATCAGGTCCTGGCTGTCGGCCAGTGCACGCTTAAGGCCAGCCACCGTGGCCGGGTGCAGCCGGCTGGCATCGAAGGGCTTGCCAAGCTCGATGCCGATGCTCTGGAACATGGACACGGCAGCGCGCTGCTCCGAACGCGGTGGGTTCTCATTCAGCAGATCGACCATGCGCTCGAAGAGGGCCAGGTCGCCGCTGTATTCCTTGCGGGACATCTTCACGGTGGTCACCTTGCCAAAGCCATCGGGCTTGCCCCAATTGCTGAGCGAGGTGGTGTGCACCTGTTTCTGCAGTTCCAGCACGCGGGGCAGGTCCTGAGGATCTTCCTTGCTCACCCCGTAGCGCAGGGCGAGGGCGCCGGAGTTGGTCGACAGGCGCCGCAGTTCGACGCCTGTGGGTACTTCGCCCTGCCAGTCAGGGCCGGCGAACAGATAGTGACCGCCCTTGCCCTGGGTCGCCCGGGTGCCGATATAGGGCAGGTTCTCCAGATAGGCATCGGCGACCTGCACGCTCCAGTAGCGGTCCTGGACATCCGGCAGGCTGAGGATCACCGGATCATCCTTGAGCTCCAGCATGACGCCGCTGTAGATCGTGTCGTTGTTGGGTGTATAAGGCAGCTCATCCTGCGAGGTAGCCAGCTTGGTCATGTGGCCAATCTGGTTGATGGGGGCGCAGGGGCAGATCTGGCGCTCGGTGACGAATTTCAGCTTGCGCTCATTCAGTCGCAGCAGGCGTTCACGGTCGGTGATGGTCAGCGGCAGGCCCCAGACATAGGCCTGCAGCCCCAGTGAGTAGGCCCAGTTCTCCTGCGCACGTTCATCGCGCTGCCGGATTTCATCACGGCTGAGGCCGGCGTCGGGGTCTTTCTTCTGCAGGTCGGGGACGGCAAGGTACTGATACCCGGCGGTCAGAGCGGCGCCCACTAGAACCGTCGCCAAGAGTTTGAGTTTCATACGCATTCCCTGTTATTGAAAGTATCGGGAATACCACTCTAGGGTTGGTTGGCTGGTGGGTCTCAACTCTGGTTGCCAGTTTTTTGACCTGCGCAGACAAGCCTAAGCAAGCCACAGCGCCCAAGTCTCTCATCAAGGCAGCTGCATTGGTGAGGTTCGCGCAGCTGCAGGCTAACCGATTCAATCCTGAGCCAAGGGTCGCTTCAGACCTATTGCAACCAACTGCCATGGACGGAGACATTGTTCGGTGGCCGTCAGCTCCTGACCTTTTACGCTGCCTGCTACAGGCCGCTTTTGGCCGGTTTCGGCCCGTGGCCACCGGCAGCTATGGATTGAATCCGGCCAGTCGTGACTGGCAACAGCCGAACCATCGTGGACCACTGAGAGCTAGATGAGTGGAAGCTTCGAATCGTCACCGCCAATCAGCTACTGCCGTTTTGTTGTAATCAAAGGGGAGACTTCTTCTTTCTATGCAGAGACTTTTCGGACTGCGTGGTGGTGGCCGTCCACCACGCTCCCGGCGACCATCCAGCCGGCAAGCAGGGCGATGTGTTCGCGGTCGAGATCAGGGTAGCGCATGTCCTGCCTTGGCCTGAACGACGACCCGGTGTTCCAGTACAAAGAGCCTCTTTCGTTCCAGGTCGCGACCGATGATCAGGCTGAGACGGACCACTTGTGAGCGCGATCATTAACAATGTGGCCAGGTGAGCGCGTATGGCTGGCACAGGGACGAGTGGGTGTTTCGTGGTAGATCTCCCTACATATCCTGACGGCTGCAATACCCAGCCCTGATCGAGCGGCAGCAACGCGTTCGTTCGAGGCCATTGATGGCAGGACGAAGATCGACTTTGCCGCGATCGAGGCTGCGCTGAAGGCTTAATCTCCAGCGTCTGAATCCAGCCCCAATGACTGAGCCTGCCTCACACCACATGTGATTCTGAGGCTGCTGCGGCCTCTCCGCGTGACTCGCAGAGTTCCGTGCTGTGATCCTCCTCTGTTGCGACTCGGTCAAGCTAAATGCAATCGTTGGTCAGGAGCTTCTATAAAACGCAGGCATAATCTTGTTATGATATAGCTGGCTTCAAACTCGGCAGATGATACTGACTTATAGATTTACTTAAGAGTGTATGTCGTATATTAAATACGTGGCCTCAATGTTGTGCTTTGCTTCGAATTGTTTATGCGTCCGATTTTGGTAGTGTCTAACTATCTCAATTCTTCGCAAGTGGTGCGGGATGTTGCAAGGTGGGCGAGGTTTTTATAGTAAACTGGGCTTGTAAATATTTAATTGGAAGCTAGTGTATATGATGATGGGCGAACAGGTATCTCAGATTAATAAAGCTGCGGAACTTCGTCGTAAAAAGCTGCGCGGCAATGTGGGCAAGGCTGTTGTAGATTATGCAATGATCGAAGATGGCGACAAAGTTATGGCCTGCGTAAGTGGTGGCAAAGATTCATTCGTTATGCTTGACGCTTTGCTGCACTTGCAGAGAGTTGCGCAAATAAAATTCAGTGTTGTGGCGGTTAATCTTGATCAGAAGCAACCTGGCTTTCCGGAGCATATATTGCCTGAGTTTTTCGAGGCTAAAGGGATTGATTATTATATAATCGACAAGGATACTTATTCCGTTGTCAAGAGTAAGATCCCAGAAGGTAAGACTACTTGTTCTCTTTGCTCTAGACTCAGAAGGGGCACGCTTTATAGTTTTGCTGAGGAAATTGGGGCTACTAAATTGGCACTCGGTCATCATATGGATGACATGGTTGAAACTTTGTTTCTGAACATGTTTTTCCAAGCGCAATTGAAAGGGATGCCTCCTAAGCTTCTTAGCGATGACAAGAGGAATATAGTCATCCGGCCACTCGCCTACTGTCGCGAGAAAGATATAGCAAAGGTCGCTGCCGATAGCGCATATCCAATCATTCCGTGTAATCTCTGCGGATCGCAAGAGAATTTGCAGAGGAAAAAAATCAAGTCGATGATTGCGGAGTGGGATTCGGTAAATCCTGGCTGCGTAGAAAACATCTTTCACAGCTTACAAAACGTAAGTCCTTCCCAGTTAGCTGATCGCAGTCTCTTCGATTTTATAGATCTATCCATTGATAGATCGGATGTCCGGCCGCCCTACGAATTCGAAGCAGCCGAGGTTTCATCATCCAGTGTTGAAGGCCGGATTGATGTCGTTCGGATTTTGTAAAGGTTGAAGGTGGTTTTTCGGGAGGTATGAGGGTTTTTAGAGCTCAGGAAGACGCCAAATTTACATTTTTGCCTTTTTCTGTAAAGCCTGAATGCTATTTAATTTATTTAAAATCAATAGGTTACGTTTATGGTGGTGCTGTAAAATTTTGTTTCTTAGCCTATAAGGCAAGGACAGCTACACCATGCTCGATGTGCTGCTCTATCTGCAGAAGGTCGCGCCGATCAAGTTCGAGATCGTTGCCGTGAACATGGACCAGAAGCAGCCCGGCTTTCCCGAGCATGTCCTTCCCGAATACCTTAAGTCCATCGGCGTCGAGTACCACATCATCGAGAAGGACACCTACTCGGTGGTGAAGGAGAAGATTCCGGAAGGCAAGACCACCTGCTCGCTGTGCTCACGCCTGCGCCGCGGCACGCTGTACACCTTTGCCGACGAGATCGGCGCGACCAAGATGGCGCTCGGGCATCATCGCGACGACATCCTGGAAACCTTCTTCCTCAACATGTTCTACGGCGGCACGCTGAAGGCCATGCCGCCCAAGCTGCTCTCCGACGATGGCCGCAACGTGGTGATTCGCCCGCTGGCCTACTGCAACGAGGCGGACATCGAGGCGTACTCGCAGATGAAGGAGTTTCCGATCATCCCGTGCAACCTCTGTGGTTCGCAGGAGAATCTGCAGCGCCAGGTGGTCAAGGAAATGCTGCAGGAATGGGAGCGCAAGTCGCCAGGCCGCACCGAGATCATGTTCCGCGCGCTGCAGAACGTGGTGCCTTCGCAACTGGCCGACCGCAACCTGTTCGATTTCAAGAGTCTGCGTATCGACGACAGCGCCACGCCGCGCTTCGTCGATGTGATGAGCTTGTAGGCAGGGGCGGGCGGCGCTCCGCTGGGGCGCGTAGCGGCGAACCAATATAACGCCGAGGTTTGCCTGGGCGTTCGCGTGTTGGGCTTCGCGGAACTCACTCCAATCTATGTATGAACTCACTGCCACTGTGATGCACGCCGAGAGATCTACCGGGTGCGCTGCTTGTGGTTTCGGCGCACGCTTATGGCCTTTGCCCCCGATGTCGGTGGTTATCGTATGGCAATGGTTTGGATGGATCGGCGTGGCCATTGCGGGGGCATATTTACCGCCGCCTATGTGAACCACCGGCTGGAGAGCGTTGGCTCGCCATGAGCGCCTCCCAACCGGCCCTTCGGAGTCCGGAGGTGGCGTCTAGACAAAAACTGTCGGGAGAGGTTTTTGGCGTCGTGCAGCGGGCGGCTACTAGGGACGGTGGACCACAAAAAACTCCCCTGGGAGCTCAGGGGAGTGGCTCATCGCCGACACGGGGATTTCAAACCGTGCATACCCGTGCCGCACCTGGACTCTGAGCCCTGGTGTGGCGTGGAATATCGAGCCCCATCGCGGCAAGCCCAATGCCCATGGGGGGATTCAGATCGGTCCGCGCGCTTCGCGACGATGGGCGACGGTGCGGCCGAGGGCGGCCTCGTAGCTCAGCGTCTCCAGCTTCGGCCGGTAGTCCTTGAGCGCGGCGTAGACGGTGAGCACCTTGTCCTCGGCGCTCTGGCCCTTGAAGTCCTCCTTGTCCAGCCGCAGGTCGTCGGCCAGGGTGTTCCACACCGCGCCTTCCTCGTGCGCCTGCAGCAGCAAGGTCACGCCGTCGAGCTCGGTGTACAGCGACTGGCCGAGGTTCTCCACGTAGAAGATCACCGGCGCGCCGTCGGCCAGGTCGCCGCGATAGCGTTCGATGAACAGCGGCAGGTGGGCCAGTTCGATCAGGGCCCCGGCCATCATCGCCAGTTTTCCCTGCTGCTCGAGCATGACCGCCTGCTTGACCACGGCGGTCGGTGGCAGGCGGCGGCCGGAGGCATCGGCGATCTCGCCTTCCTCGAGTACCAGGTCGCCGCGGAAGGCGTAGGTGTCCGGCTTGGTGGTCGCGCCGTTGACGCTGACGTTGCACAGCAGGTTTTGCGTTTCGTAGGTTTTCAACAGCATGGTCATGCTCTCTCGTGGGAAAAACGGGTCAGGCCACCTGCGGGGAACCTTCGGCCAGGCCGAGCAGGTCGTGCCAGTCGGCCTCGACCAGTTCCAGCTGCTTGCGCAGGCAGACCTTGCGGTCCTTCGCGGTGGGCGAGGGGATCAGCGCCCAGCCGGCGGGCGTGGCGGCATCGTGGATCAGGTCGCTCATCACCATGCGTTCGGTATCGCGGTTGAACTGCATGCCGAGGAACAGGTAGCGGCGGTTCTTGCGCCGCAGTTTGAGCCAGGCGGGGATGGCGAAGCCGCCCATCAGTTCGGTGATGTAGTCGACGAAGTCGGCGTCGCTGGCGACGTAGGAGGGCGTCGGCAGCGGCGTGCCCAGCGGCTTGAACAGCACCGGCAGGTCGGGGTCGACCTCGCTCTGGTCGATGCGCCGGTAGCGGCCCTCGTCGAAACGGTAGATATCGAACCGATAGGGGCTGGCGGCGATGCGCGCGGCGCCGACCACCAGGGTATGCGGGCGGTCGGCATAGCAGCGCTGCAGCTGGGTGTCGCGGTTGCAATCGATGATGTAGGGCAGGTTCAGCCCGGCCAGCCAGCGGTGCAGGGGCGCGGGCGTCCAGTTGTCGCCGCCGTAGGTCTGGGTCAGGAAGCGCTCGATGAAGCTGCGGCCCTTCTTGTTCTCCAGGTGCATCGCGGCGCGGGGGAACTCGTACATCAGTCGCGGCGCCATGGGTTGCCCGCCGGTCATGGCGAGGATCAGGCTTTCGCTGTCGGCCGGCAGCGGCTGGCCAGTGTCGCGGTCGACCACGCCGCGCAGCACGCCGGGGCCCAGGTAGGGCACCAGTTCGTGGGCGCTGAGGCGGGCGGCGATTTCCTTCAAGGGATCGTTCACGGCAAATCTCCTGCGGCCGGGTGGGTGTGCCGGTAGCCGATCGCAATAACCGAGCCAGTTCCAGGGTGTCGCGCAAACCCTTGATATATAGGGCGTTGGTGTCGAGATAGTTGCCGTTTTCGGCAAGTACGAAGAGTGCTGAATACGACAATTGTCATGTTCGCAACAGAGTCAGGCGAGCAAAGAAATCCCGCTCCCCAGGCGTTCGTTGTTTGTAGTCATTGCAACAGGGACGACTGTCGATTGTTAACTATCGAACTGCCGCAGATCATTTCCGATAATCAATTAAATTCAATTAAAACAGATAGATAGCTCATCAGCTCGGCACTGGCACAAAGGCTGCTACTGCTCTGTTGCGCAGGCTTGTTCGTGCCTATAGCCCACGTCAAGTGGTAACGAAACCTGAGGAACTTAATTATGGCAATGCGTCAATGCGCTATTTACGGGAAAGGTGGAATCGGCAAGTCCACCACCACCCAGAACCTCGTGGCGGCCCTGGCCGAGCTCGGCAAGAAGGTGATGATCGTCGGGTGCGACCCCAAGGCCGACTCCACCCGCCTGATCCTGCACTCCAAGGCGCAGAACACCATCATGGAAATGGCCGCCGAGGCCGGCACCGTGGAAGACCTGGAGCTCGAGGACGTGCTCAAGACCGGCTACGGCGACATCAAGTGCGTCGAGTCGGGCGGTCCGGAGCCGGGCGTGGGCTGTGCCGGTCGCGGCGTGATCACCGCGATCAACTTCCTCGAAGAGGAAGGCGCCTACGAGGATGACCTGGACTTCGTCTTCTACGACGTGCTCGGCGACGTGGTCTGTGGCGGCTTCGCCATGCCCATCCGCGAGAACAAGGCCCAGGAGATCTACGTGGTCTGCTCCGGCGAGATGATGGCGATGTATGCTGCCAACAACATCTGCAAGGGCATCGTGAAGTACGCCAACTCCGGCAGCGTGCGCCTCGGCGGGCTGATCTGCAACAGCCGCAACACCGACCGCGAGGACGAGCTGATCATGGCCCTGGCCGACAAGCTGGGCTCGCAGATGATCCATTTCGTTCCGCGCGACAACGTCGTGCAGCGCGCCGAGATCCGCCGCATGACCGTCATCGAGTACGACCCCGCCGCCAAGCAGGCCGACGAGTACCGGACCCTGGCGAAGAAGATCGTCGAGAACAAGAAACTGGTCATCCCCACCCCGATCAGCATGGACGAGCTGGAAGCCCTGCTCATGGAGTTCGGGATCATGGACGAGGAAGACATGACCATCGTCGGCAAGACCGCCGCCGAGGAAGTCGTTGCCTGATCGCTTCAGCAGAACGGGGCAGGGCGGATGGGCCCTGCCGGAGCGTCGCACTGCGCAGTGTGCAGTGCGGGGCGTCCGTGACCCGCACATGAACGCAAGAGGAGGTCAATCATGACCGGTATGTCCCGCGAAGAGGTGGAATCCCTCATCCAGGAAGTCCTGGAAGTCTATCCGGAGAAGGCCCGCAAGGACCGCGCCAAGCACCTGTCGCCCAACGACCCGACGCTTGAGCAATCGAAGAAGTGCATCACCTCCAACAAGAAATCCCAGCCGGGGCTGATGACCATCCGTGGCTGCGCCTACGCCGGCTCCAAGGGTGTGGTCTGGGGGCCGATCAAGGACATGATCCACATTTCCCACGGGCCGGTGGGTTGTGGCCAGTATTCGCGCGCCGGGCGGCGCAACTACTACATCGGCACCACCGGGGTGAACGCCTTCGTCACCATGAACTTCACCTCGGATTTCCAGGAGAAGGACATCGTCTTCGGTGGCGACAAGAAGCTGGCCAAGCTGATCGACGAGATCGAGACGCTGTTCCCGCTGAACAAGGGCATCTCCGTGCAGTCCGAATGCCCCATCGGCCTGATCGGCGACGACATCGAGGCGGTGGCCAAGAAGAAGGCCGCCGAGCACGAGACCACCGTGGTGCCGGTGCGTTGCGAAGGTTTCCGCGGGGTGTCGCAGTCCCTCGGCCACCACATCGCCAACGATGCCATCCGTGACTGGGTGCTGGACAAGCGCGACGACGACACCAGCTTCCAGACCACGCCCTACGATGTCTCCATCATCGGCGACTACAACATCGGCGGCGATGCCTGGTCCTCGCGCATCCTGCTCGAGGAAATGGGCCTGCGCGTGGTGGCGCAGTGGTCCGGCGACGGCACCCTCTCGGAGATGGAGCTGACGCCCAAGGTCAAGCTGAACCTGGTGCACTGCTACCGCTCGATGAACTACATCTCGCGGCACATGGAAGAGAAGTACGGCATCCCGTGGATGGAGTACAACTTCTTCGGTCCGACCAAGACCGCCGAGTCGCTGCGGGCCATCGCCGAGCACTTCGACGACAGCATCAAGGCCAAGTGCGAGCAAGTCATCGCCAAGTACCAGCCGGAGTGGGAGGCGGTGATCGCCAAGTACCGCCCGCGCCTGGAAGGCAAGCGCGTGATGCTCTACGTCGGCGGCCTGCGCCCGCGCCATGTGATCGGCGCCTACGAGGACCTGGGCATGGAAGTGGTCGGCACCGGCTACGAGTTCGGCCACAACGACGACTACGACCGCACCCTCAAGGAAATGGGCAACGCCACGCTGCTCTACGACGACGTCACCGGCTACGAGTTCGAGGAGTTCGTCAAGCGCATCAAGCCCGACCTGATCGGTTCCGGCATCAAGGAAAAGTACATCTTCCAGAAGATGGGCATTCCCTTCCGGCAGATGCACTCCTGGGATTATTCCGGCCCGTACCACGGCTTCGACGGCTTCGCCATCTTCGCCCGTGACATGGACATGACCCTGAACAACCCGTGCTGGAAGAAGCTGCAGGCGCCCTGGCAGAAGGCCGAGGAATCGGCCGAGCAGGTCGCCGCCAGCGCCTGATGGTCCGCAGTCGTACGCAACGTCCGCGGCGGCCGGCGCAGGCCGGTCGCCGCCGATATCCGTGATCGCCGTTCACAGATGAGTGAGGCGAAGGAGAGAGTCATGAGCCAGCAAGTCGACAACATCAAACCCAGCTATCCGCTGTTCCGCGACGAAGAATACAAGGACATGCTCGCGCTCAAGCGCGACGCCTTCGAAGAGAAGCATCCGCAGGAGAAGATCGACGAAGTCTTCCAGTGGACCACCACCCAGGAATACCGGGAACTCAACTTCCAGCGCGAGGCGCTGACCGTCAACCCGGCCAAGGCCTGCCAGCCGCTGGGCTCGGTGCTCTGCGCCCTGGGCTTCGAGAAGACCATGCCCTACGTGCACGGCTCGCAGGGCTGCGTGGCCTACTTCCGCACCTACTTCAACCGCCACTTCAAGGAGCCGGTGTCCTGCGTGTCCGACTCCATGACCGAGGACGCGGCGGTGTTCGGCGGCCAGCAGAACATGAAGGACGGCCTGGCCAACTGCAAGGCCACCTACAAGCCGGACATGATCGCCGTGTCCACCACCTGCATGGCCGAGGTCATCGGCGACGACCTCAACGCCTTCATCAACAACTCGAAGAAGGAGGGCTTCATCCCCGAGGACTACCCGGTCCCCTATGCCCACACCCCGAGCTTCGTCGGCAGCCACGTCACCGGCTGGGACAACATGTTCGAGGGCATCGCCCGCTACTTCACCCTCAACCACATGGACGACAAGGTGGTGGGCAGCAACCACAAGATCAACGTCGTTCCCGGCTTCGAGACCTACCTGGGCAACTTCCGCGTGATCAAGCGCATGCTCAAGGAAATGGACGTCGGCTACAGCCTGCTCTCCGACCCGGAAGAAGTGCTCGATACCCCGGCCGACGGCCAGTTCCGCATGTATTCGGGCGGCACCACCCAGGACGAGATCAAGGACGCGCCCAATGCCCTGAACACCCTGCTGCTGCAACCCTGGCAACTGGAGAAGACCCGCAAGTTCGTCGACGGCACCTGGAAGCACGAGACGCCCAGGCTGAGCATCCCCATGGGCCTGGACTGGACCGACGAGTTCCTGATGAAGGTCAGCGAGATCAGCGGCCAGCCGATTCCCGAAAGCCTGGCCAAGGAGCGCGGCCGCCTGGTCGACATGATGACCGACTCGCACACTTGGCTGCACGGCAAGCGCTTCGCGCTGTGGGGCGATCCGGACTTCGTCATGGGCATGG
This sequence comes from Pseudomonas sp. FeN3W, assembly GCA_030263805.2. Classification (NCBI taxonomy): domain Bacteria; kingdom Pseudomonadati; phylum Pseudomonadota; class Gammaproteobacteria; order Pseudomonadales; family Pseudomonadaceae; genus Pseudomonas; species Pseudomonas sp. FeN3W. The sequence goes on along the minus strand of CP136010.1, from coordinate 1,389,265 downwards.
CCAAGTTCCTCCTGGAACTGGGCGCCGAGCCGGTGCACATCCTCGCCCACAACGGCAACAAGCGCTGGAAGAAGGCCATGGACGCGATCCTGGAGTCCTCGCCCTACGGCAAGAACTGCACCGTGTACATCGGCAAGGACCTCTGGCACATGCGCTCGCTGGTGTTCACCGACAAGCCGGACTTCATGATCGGCAACAGCTACGGCAAGTTCATCCAGCGCGACACGCTGCACAAGGGCAAGGAATTCGAGGTGCCGCTGATCCGTCTCGGCTTCCCGATCTTCGACCGCCACCACCTGCATCGCCAGACCACCCTCGGCTACGAAGGCGCCATGCAGATGCTGACCACCCTCGTCAACGCCGTGCTCGAGCGCCTCGACGACGAGACCCGTGGCATGCAGACCACCGACTACAACTACGACCTGGTCCGTTGACCGCGAGCGGGGAGGGCGACCTCCCCATCCTGGCCGGCCGGCGCACCGCAATGGTCGTCGGCCGGCCAGCCCCATTTTCAGGAAGCCTCCCATGCCCAGTGTCATGATCAGCCGCAACAAGAATGGCCAGCTGACCTTCTACATCGCCAAGAAGGACCAGGAAGAGATCGTCGTCAGCCTGGAACACGACAGCCCCGAGCGCTGGGGCGGCGAAGTCGCCCTGGCCGATGGCTCCAGCTACTACCTCGAACCCCTCTCGGCGCCGCCGAAACTGCCGATCACCCTGCGCGCCAAGCGGGCCGGCGAGGGCTGAGCGATGGCGCCCAGCAACGGACGGGCTCCGCTGCCGGCTCACCTGGCCCTGCGCATCGCCCTGGCGGCGCGCGAGCTGAACGGCGTGGATACCGCGCAACTGCTGCGCACCCTGCTCAGCGTCACCGGCGAGCCGATCACCGAGGCGCGCCTGGCCAGGCTGCGCCTCAACCGCCTGCGCAACCGCCTGCGCAACCGCCTGCTGAACACCCTCGATGGATCGCCGCCAGCGCTCAGCGAACGGCAACTGCAACGTGCGCTCGGCCTGCTCAAGGGGCGCGGCGTGCGGATGCCCGAGGAACCGTTGCCGGTCGTCGAGCCCTACCAGGAAGGCGAACTGCCGGATTCGGTCCGCATCGCCTGCAGCTCCGACGGCGGCGAACGCCTGGACGGCAGCTTCGGCAGCTGCGCGCGCTTTCTCGTCTACCAGATCTCGCCGAGCGCCAGCCGCCTGGTCGCCCTGCGCGAGCCGGGGCCGGTCGCGCCCCACGAGGATCGCCATGCCCGCCGCGCCGAACTGCTGCACGACTGCCAGCTGCTCTACACCCTGAGCATCGGCGGGCCGGCGGCGGCCAAGGTGATTCGCGTCGGCACCCACCCGGTCAAGGTCATGCGGCCGATACCGGCCCGCGAGGTCGTCGAGGAACTGCAACAGGTACTGGCCACCGCGCCGCCGCCCTGGCTGGCCAAGGCCATGGGCGGCGAACCGCTGGGCCGCCGCGACGCTTCGATCGACGAAAAAGAGGACACCCCATGATCAGCCAGACCCAGCTCGAGGACGTCATCCGCCAGGCCGAAAGCGCCCCGCTCGACGCAACGCTGCTCGCCAGCCTGCGCAGCGCCCACCCCGGCGTGCACTTCACCTGCTGCATGGACGACGACGTGACGGTCAATGCCAGGCCCATCGCCGAGCGGCCGGGATTCAACGTCTACCTGGTCAACTCCAGCCAGCACTGCTCGGTGCTGAGCAACGACCTGGACGCCGCCTCGGGCATCGTCCTGGCCGAAGTCGTCGCCGACTGAGCACGCCCATGCACAACGATGGTGGCGAGGACATCACCCCCCTGGCGGACTGCCGCGACTGCAGCTTTCGCGGCGACCTGCTGCCCAGCGGCCGCTGCACGCCGGGCGACCGCTGCGTGGCGATCCACAGCGGCCGGCAGATCGACCGTTTCTTCCGGCAGAATCCGCAGCTGGCCGTGCATTACCTGGCCGATCCGTTCTGGGAGCGACGCGCCATCGCCGTGCGCTACGCCCCGGTGGAGGCGCTGCTGCCGATGATCCACGACGTCGACGAGGCGGTGCGCCGCGCGGTGGCCTACCGCCTGCCGCGCGAGCGCCTGGGCGAACTCATGCGCGACCCGGATCGCGAGGTGCGCATCACCGTCGCCGATCGCCTGCCGGCCGAGCAACTGGAATGGATGGCCACCGACCCGGACTACCTGGTGCGCGCCTACGTGGTCCAGCGCATCGCCCCGGGGCGGCTGTTCCGCTTCATCCGCGACGAGGACCGCCAGGTGCGCAAGTTCGTCGCCCAGCGCCTGCCCGAGGAAAGCCTCGGGCTGATGGTCATGGACCCCGAACCGGAGATCCGCCGCCTGGTCGCCGCGCGCCTGCACGGCGAGGACGTCGTGGAACTGCTCCACGACCCCGACTGGACGGTACGCCTGGCCGCCGTGGAAAACGCCCCGCTCGATGCCCTGCGCGGCCTCGACGAAGACGACCCCGAGGTCCGGGCCGCGATCGAAGAGCGATTGGGGTAGGTTGGGGTAGGTTGGGTTGAGCTCCGCGAAGCCCAACGAGCGAGGCACCGGGCAACGCAATCGTTACGGCGTCGAGCTTCGGCACGTCGGAGATTCGCCTTGGCCCCGGAGTGATGTTGGGCTTCGCCGCTTCGCGTCTCAACCCAACCTACGGGTTCGGTGCCAGTCGTAGGTCAATCCGGAGGCAGGTCGATTGGCCTCGCCGCACACGTTTCACCACCCCAATCGACCGACATCACGCCATCCTTGATGTATCGATGAATCGAGGAATACGACCAATCGGCGGCGCGTGAAACGTATCTATGCTTGACCGGGTTGAAATGGATGTAATCGATATGCCGCTGCAGATCCTCTTCGTCCCGGATCCGGTGCTCCCAATAGCGCCGTTGCCAGACGGCGCGCTCGCGTTTGCGTCGGCGCGACAACGGAATCGCCTCGTGTGCGGGCAGGCGGCGGGAGAAGCTGCTCTTGATCAACGCCCAGCGCAGCGGGTAGTCGGCATCGCCTTCGGGCAATTGCCATACGCTGTGCAGATGGTCCGGCAACACCACCTGCGCGACGATCTCGAATGGATGTTGGGTCTTGACCTGGCGAAAGGACGCGCGAAGTGCTTCGATGTGTTCGGTAAGCAGTGACTGGCCGCGATCGGCCAGCGCGAGGGTGAAAAAGAAGGTGCCTCCCGGCACGAAAGCGCGTCGATAGTGCATCTCATCGTCCTTGATGGATAGGGCCTGTGGACTCTAAGGCAGCGCGTTAGCGAAAAATGTGATTCAGGTCTGTTGGTTGGTGAGTGTAGGTTGGGTTGAGCCGCGTAGCGGCGAAGCCCAACATCGCTTCTGAGGGCGCCACGCTTGTCGGGCTTCGCTCAGACCGCGCGCCCCGACCCAACCTACGGTCACCTGCCGAATCCTTTGTTGCGAACCCGACATCCGGATGCGTTTGCGACAATCCGATTTCAATACAAATCCATATGAATCAATGAGTTGCCTTTTGGTACAGGCCTTGCACCCGTCTCGTTGCGCATGACCACGACGATCCGGAGGGTGCGATGAAAGCCAAGGACATTGCCGAACTGCTCGACGAACCCGCCTGCACGCACAACAAGAAGGAGAAGTCCGGCTGCGCCAAGCCGAAGCCGGGCGCCACCGACGGTGGCTGTGCCTTCGACGGCGCGCAGATCGCCCTGTTGCCGATCGCCGACGTGGCGCACATCGTCCATGGGCCGATCGCCTGTGCCGGCAGTTCCTGGGACAACCGCGGCACCCGTTCCAGCGGCCCGCAGCTGTATCGCATCGGCATGACCACCGATCTCTCCGAGCAGGACGTGATCATGGGGCGCGCCGAGAAGCGCCTGTTCCATGCCATCCGCCAGGCGGTGGAGAGCTACGCGCCGCCGGCGGTGTTCGTCTACAACACCTGCGTGCCGGCGCTGATCGGCGACGATCTGGACGCCGTGTGCAAGGCCGCCAGCGAGCATTTCGCCACGCCGGTGGTGCCGGTGGACGGTGCCGGCTTCTACGGCACCAAGAACCTCGGCAACCGCATCGCCGGCGACGCCATGTTCAAGCATGTGATCGGCACCCGCGAGCCCGACCCGCTGCCGGCCGGCAGCGCGCGCGCCGGCATCCGCGTGCACGACGTCAACCTGATCGGCGAGTACAACATCGCCGGCGAGTTCTGGCACGTGCTGCCGCTGCTCGACGAACTGGGCATCCGCGTGCTCTGCACGCTGTCCGGCGACGCGCGTTTCCGCGAGGTGCAGAGCATGCACCGCGCCGAGGTGAACATGATGGTCTGCTCCAAGGCCATGCTCAACGTCGCGCGCAAGCTGCAGGAACGCTTCGGCACGCCCTGGTTCGAGGGCAGCTTCTACGGCATCACCGACACCTCGCAGGCGCTGCGCGACTTCGCCCGGCTGATCGGCGACGCCGACCTCGCCGCGCGCACCGAAGCGCTGATCGCGCGCGAGGAAGCGAAGATTCGCGCGGCGCTGGAACCCTGGCGCGAACGCCTGGCCGGCAAGCGCGTGCTGCTCTACACCGGCGGCGTCAAGTCCTGGTCGGTGATCTCCGCGCTGCAGGACCTGGGCATGAAGGTGGTCGCCACCGGCACCAAGAAGTCCACCGAGGAGGACAAGGCGCGCATCCGCGAGCTGATGGGCGACGAGGTCAAGATGCTCGAGGAGGGCAACCCGCGCACGCTGCTGCGCACGGTGGAGGAATACCGTGCCGACATCCTCATCGCCGGCGGCCGCAACATGTACACCGCGCTCAAGGGGCGCATTCCCTTCCTCGACATCAACCAGGAACGCGAATTCGGCTATGCCGGCTACGACGGCATGCTGGAGCTGGTGCGCCAGCTCTGCCTGACCCTGGAGAGCCCGGTGTGGCCGGCGGTACGCCAGCCGGCGCCGTGGGAACGGTGTGCCGTGCCGACCACGGTGCCGGCCCGCGCGCTGGCGAACGCCTGAGGAGGTCGGGATGGCGCAGATCATCAATCGCAACAAGGCGCTGGCGGTCAGCCCGCTGAAGGCCAGCCAGACCATGGGCGCCGCGCTGGCCTTCCTCGGCATGGCGCGCAGCATGCCGCTGCTGCACGGCTCGCAGGGCTGCACGGCGTTCGCCAAGGTGTTCTTCGTCCGGCATTTCCGCGAGCCGGTGCCGCTGCAGACCACGGCGATGGACCAGGTCAGCTCGGTGATGGGCGCCGACGACAACGTGGTCGAGGCGCTGCGGGTGATCTGCGACAAGCAGCGCCCGGCGGTGATCGGCCTGCTCACTACGGCGCTGGCGGAAACCCAGGGCTGCGACCTGCACAGCGCGCTGCACGAATTCCGCCGTGCGCACGACGAATTCAAGGATGTCGCCATCGTGCCGGTGAACAGCCCGGACTTCAGCGGCTGCTTCGAAAGCGGCTTCGCCGCCGCGCTCAAGGCGATGATCGAGACGCTGGTGCCCGAGTGCCGCGACCGGGTCGGCCAGCGGCCGCGCCAGGTCAACGTGCTGTGCAGCGCCAGCGTGACGCCCGGCGACCTGGAGTTCGTCGCCGAGAGCGTCGAGAGCTTCGGCCTGCGGCCGCTGCTGATCCCCGACCTGTCCGGCTCGCTGGACGGCCACCTCGACGAGGCGGCCTTCAATCCGCTGACCACCGGCGGGCTGACCCTCGACGAACTGGCCAGCGCCGGGCAGAGCGCCGCCACCCTGGTGATCGGCCAGAGCCTGGCCGCCACCGCCGATGCGCTGGCCGCCCGCAGCGGCGTGCCGGACCGCCGTTTCGGCCTGCTGCTGGGCCTGGAGGCGGTGGACGCCTGGCTGATGGCGCTGAGCGAGATCAGCGGCAACCCGGTGCCGGAGCGCTGGCAGCGCCAGCGCCGGCAACTGCAGGACGCCATGCTCGACACCCATTTCATGCTCGGCGACGCCCGCCTGGGCATCGCCGCCGACCCCGACCTGCTGCTCGGCTTCGACGCCCTGGCGCGCGGCATGGGCGCGCAACTGGTGGCCGCGGTGGTGCCGGCACGCGCGCCGGCGCTGGCCGATGCGCCGCTGGCGCGCATCCAGGTCGGCGACCTGGAGGACCTGGAGCAGGCCGCCCGCGATGGCGGCGCCCAACTGCTGCTCGGCAACAGCCATGCCTTGGCCAGCGCCCAGCGCCTGGGCGTCCCGCTGCTGCGCGTGGGCTTCCCGCAGTACGACCTGCTGGGCGGTTTCCAGCGCTGCTGGAGCGGCTACCGGGCCAGCGCGCAGGCGCTGTTCGACCTGGCCAACCTGCTCACCGAACATCACCAGGGCATCGCGCCGTATCGCTCGATCTACGCGCAGAAGCCCGTATCCGAACATTCGCAACGGAGGCACTGAGTCATGGCCAGCCCGATCCGACAACTGCAGGTACTCGGCGGTGAGAACGACGGCACGCTGCTCAAGCTGGCCTTCGCCTCGTCCGACCGGCGCACGGTGGATCAGCATTTCGGCTCCTCGCGCTCGTTCGTCTTCTACGGCGTCGACCCCGAGCGCGCCGAGCTGCAATCGGTGGTGGAGTTCGGCGAACTCGACCAGGACGGCAACGAGGACAAGCTGGCGTCCAAGCTGGAACTGCTCGACGGCTGCATCGCGGTGTACTGCCGCGCCTGCGGCGCCTCGGCGGTGCGCCAGTTGCTGGCGATCGGCGTGCAGCCGGTCAAGGTCAGCGAGACCGAAAGCATCGCCGAGCTGATCGCGACGCTGCAGGCCGAGCTGCGCGAAGGCCCTTCGGCCTGGCTGGCCAAGGCGATCCGGCGTACCCGTGGTACGGCGGACCAGCAGCGTTTCGAAGCCATGGCCGGCGAGGCCTGGGACGAATAGCCCGACAATCGAGGACAGCGTTATGTACGCAGTGGAAGAACAGCAGGCGGTCGTCCGCGACGACGACCCGGCCCTGCAGGACCCGGTGATCAAGCAGATGGTGGTGCAACTGCGCGCCATGGACAGCTACGGCACCTACGACACCTGGAGCGACGCGCGGGTGCTCGACCCGCTGGTGCTGACCCGCGAGCGGCGCCGGGCGATCCCCATCGTCGGCGATCCGGACGAGGTCACCCTGTCGCGGGTCAGGGCCTTCTACAACGCCCTGGCGCAGATGATCGAGCGCGAGACCGGGCTGCTCGCGGTGCCGGTGATCAACATCACCCACGAGGGCTTCGGCCGCGCGCTGATCCTGGTCGGCAAGCTGGTGGCGCTGGACAAGACCCTGCGCGACGTCCACCGCTTCGGCTTCGAATCGCTCGAGGCGCTGACGCTCGAGGCGCAGAAATTGTTGGGCAAGTCGACCGCGCTGGTGGCTGAACACCGCGCGGTCGCCGAGTTGTAGGAGGAGCCGATGACCGAAGAGGAGCTCAAGGCGCTGAAGAAGGAAGTCAGCCAGAAAAAGCGCATCGCCACCGAGTGGGCGTCGCAGATCCACGATCTGGTCGAGGACCGGCTGCTGATCGACTACCGGCAGTTGCCGGAGCTGGCGGCACAGGCGCACCAGGCCTGCCTCGACTGGGCCGAGGCCAGTGCCCGGCTGGAAGCGGCCGGCAGCGCCTGAAACCGGCACGACACATGCGCAAGGCGGGTGAAACCCGCGTGGTCGTTGCACATGACGGGCATCGCCATGGCGGGTTTCACCTGCCCCGCGGTCGGCAGCCCATGCAACAGATACAGAGCGGGCCCGAGCCCGCCATATCCCTAACCGTAGGCCGCCCGCCGCCAATGTCGTTGGCGGGCAGGAGATGACAGATGGAAGCAGTGATAACCGGGCGTACGCGCGGCGGCAGCGAATGGGTGCCGCAGTTCGTCACCGCCGTCGATGCGCAGAAGTGCATCGGTTGCGGGCGTTGCTACAAGGTGTGCCCGCGCGACGTGTTCGAACTGGTGGAGCGCTCCGGCATGGTGGACGAGGACGACGACCTCTACGACGAGGACGACGAGATGATGGTGATGGCCATCGCCGACGGTCTCGACTGCATCGGCTGCAAGGCCTGCGCGGCGGTCTGTCCGAAGCAGTGCCATACCCATCAGGCCCTGGCGGGTTGAGGAGCTGCGGACATGCCGAGACCCGAGCACCATATCTTCGTCTGCATGCAGCGCCGCGCCGAGGGACACCCGCGCGGCAGTTGCGTGGCCAAGGGCGGCGAAGCCCTGTTCGACGCCTTTTCCCAGGCGCTGATCCGGCGCAACCTGATCGGCCGCATCGCATTGACCAGCACCGGCTGCCTCGGCCCCTGCCAGGCCGGCGCCAACGTGCTGGTCTACCCGGGCGCGCTGATGTACAGCTGGGTGGAACCGGCGGACGCCGACGCCATCCTCGCGCACCTGCTCGAGGGCGTCCCCTTCACCGACAAGCTGACCCCCGCGGAGCTCTGGTGACGCATGGGTGAAGTGCTGCTGCTGGAGCCCGACCGGGCGTTCTTTTCCGACCGCACGCCGACCGGGCTGCGCTACCTGCTGACTTCCGCGCGCAACCTGGAACATCCGGATGCGGTCGAGGCGCTGCTGCTCGAAGCCCGGCGGCGCTGGGTCGAGGAGCCGGACGCGCACATTGGCCTGTACAAATTCTATTTTCGCCAGGCCCGCTATGCCGAGGCGGAAGCCGCGGTGTGGGAAGCCCTGCGCCGGGCCGCGGCCTGTGCCGGCTTCAGCCGCAACTACCGGCGCCTGCACCCGGCCAGCGCCGACTGGCAGACGCGCCGTGGCGCCGAACGGCTGTACCTGTTCAGCCTCAAGGCACTGGGCGTGATCCGCCTGCGCCGCGGCAAGGTGGATGATGCGCGGCGGGTGCTGGAGAAACTGCAGGAACTTGACCCCAGCGATGAGATCGGCGGCGAGGCCTTCCTGCAGATCGCCCGCGCCTTCGAAGAGGAAGATGACTGATGGAGACCACGGTCGAAGCGCGCCTGCACGCGGCGCGGCCGGTGTTCGGCGAAATCCAGAGCGTCCTGCAGGCGTGCCTGCAGCGTTCGGCCATCCGGCTGCAACTGCCCGACGAGGGTGAACCGACGCGCAGCGAAGTGCGGATCGATCCGTTCGATCGCAGCGAATGCTTCTACAGCGAGTGGCGCAGCGCCCGGGGCGACTTCCTGGGCAGCATGCAGATCAACGGTGACGGCCAGGTCTATGCCGAATTCGACGTGCTGCTGGCGCACCCGCACCAGCCGGCCTGGATGGTGGAAGCGGTCGCCGTCTGGGGCTGGCCGGGGGCGCTGAAAAGCGAATTGCGTCTGTTGCCGGTGCTCGAACATGAATGAACTCTACGACTGGCTGCTGGCCAGCGCCGCGCAGGCGCGGCGCGTCGAGCATCTGTGCCTGGGGCTGAACTGGACCCTGGCCGAGGTCGATGGCAGCCAGGGCTTCGCCTTCAGCCCGCGCCAGGTGCCGCGCACGCTCGACTGGTCGGGCACGCTCGCCGGGCAGGACAATGCCGCATTGCTGCCCTGGCTGCTGTCGTGGAACGACGCCGAAGCCGCGATTGGCCTGGCCGTGCTCAACGCCAGCGTGAATACCCCCGATGGCTGCCAGCGCGAGGCGCTGGCGTTGCGTTCGGCGGCGCCGGGGCATTTGCGGGTGTTCGCGCACTTCCGTGCGCGGCTGGCGGGAAAGCGGGTGGTGGTGATCGGCCATTATTCCGGCCTCGAACGGCTCTGGCAGGACCAGCCCTATCGATGCCTGGAGCGCCATCTGCAGGAGGGCGACCTGCCCGATTGCGCCGCCGAGTACCTGCTGCCCGAGGCCGACTGGGTGTTCGTCAGCGCCAGCAGCATCGCCAACAAGACCCTGCCGCGCCTGCTCGAACTGTCGCGCCAGGCCCGGGTGGTGCTGATGGGGCCGAGCCTGCCGTGGCTGGAAGGCTGGCGGCGCTTCGGCGTGGACTACCTGGCCGGCGTCCGCGTGGTCGACCCGGACGGGGCGCGGCGGGTGGTCGCCGAGGGCGGCGGCACCCGGCTGTTCGCCGGGCCGGTGGAGTACGCCCTGATGGCATTCGGCGAATGACCGGGAAAGGTCGGCTGGGCTGGCGGGGCCTGATCTGCCACAAGCATCCGGTCAGCGCGCGCCTGCATTTCCTCGTGCCGCAGCGCGGTGGCGTGGTGCTGCCGCAGCCGCTGCCGGCCCTCGCGGTATTCGCCGAAAGCACGGAACGGGGCGATCTGCTGGTGCACCCGGCCTGCGCGCTGCGCAGCCTGCAGCGCGAACTGGGGATCGAGAAGCCGCTGGAACTGGTGGCCGATTACCGGGTCGGCCTCGAAGTGGCGGGCGGCGTTCTACCGGTATTCCTCGCCGCGCTGGACGGGCACGACCCGTGCCGGGCGGCCATCGGAACCCATTGGATCGAACTGACGCAGAGCATCGGCATGCCCTGGCTGGATCGCGAACTGCTCAGGCGGGCCTATGAGGTGCTGATCGGTTGAGCGCTCGCGCGAACGCATAGGCGTAGGTTGGGTTGAGGCGCGAAGCGGCGAAGCCCAACGAGACACCGGGCCTTGCCCATGCCCAGGTTTGGTGTGCCGAAACTCCAACGCCATGGCGAATGCATTGCCCGATACCGCGCTTGTTGGGCTTCGCGGAGCTCAGGCTGCGCGCCCGACCCAACCTACGACTGGCACCGAACCCGTAGGTTGGGTTGAGGCGCGAAGCGGCGAAGCCCAACGAGACACCGGACCTTGTCCACGCCGAGGTTTGGTGTGCCGAAACTCCAATGCCATGGCGAATGCATTGCCCGATACCGCGCTTGTTGAGCTTCGTTGCGCGCCCCGACCCAACCTACGACTGGCACCGAACCCGTAGGTTGGGTTGAGGCGCGAAGCGGCGAAGCCCAACGAGACACCGGGCCTTGCCCATGCCCAGGTTTGGTGTGCCGAAACTCCAACGCCATGGCGAATGCATTGCCCGATACCGCGCTTGTTGGGCTTCGCGGAGCTCAGGCTGCGCGCCCGACCCAACCTACGACTGGCACCGAACCCGTAGGTTGGGTTGAGGCGCGAAGCGGCGAAGCCCAACGAGACACCGGACCTTGTCCACGCCGAGGTTTGGTGTGCCGAAACTCCAATGCCATGGCGAATGCATTGCCCGATACCGCGCTTGTTGAGCTTCGTTGCGCGCCCCGACCCAACCTACGACTGGCACCGAACCCGTAGGTTGGGTTGAGGCGCGAAGCGGCGAAGCCCAACGAGACACCGGGCCTTGCCCATGCCCAGGTTTGGTGTGCCGAAACTCCAACGCCATGGCGAATGCATTGCCCGATACCGCGCTTGTTGGGCTTCGCGGAGCTCAGGCTGCGCGCCCGACCCAACCTACGACTGGCACCGAACCCGTAGGTTGGGTTGAGGCGCGAAGCGGCGAAGCCCAACGGGACACCGGGCCTTGCCCACGCCGAGGTTTGGTGTGCCGAAACTCCAATGCCATGGTGAAAAACGCATTGCCCGATACCGCGCTTGTTGGGCTTCGCGGAGCTCAGGCTGCGCGCCCCGACCCAACCTACGGTTCAGTGCTTGCCGGATATCAGGCGCGTAGCAGCGCCTTGGCCATCTTCGGCGACAGCTGGGCCTCGCTGAATTGCGGTTCGTTCGGCGGGTAGAGCAGGTCCTCGATGATGCTGTAGTCATGTTCCTTGCCGAGGGCGATCACGTCGCGGACCTTTTCGCAGGCTTTGAGTTTTTCGCCAAGCACCGGGTCGTTCATGGCTTGGCTCGAGAAGGCTTGGATTTCCTTGATGGACATAGGGTTCTCTCTGTTGCTGTGGCTGGAACCAGCGTCGAACGGGCTGGCGAGGCATCCCGTAGCAACTTCGATGCCTGAGATCTTTCCATTGAATATCAACGGCTTATGAGATTTTTACGGGTTGCCGATTGTCGTATTGGCGACAATCGAACAACCGCTCGCTTACCCTAGCAGCGCCACGGCCTTGATCTGCGCCCACAGCGGCAGGCCGGGGGCGAGGCCCAACTGGTCGGCCGAACGGCGGGTGATGCGCGCCAGCAACGGCGTGCCGCCGGCATCCAGGCGCACCAGCACGTGGGCCGGGGTGTCCGCCGCGGCCAGCGCCTCGACCCGTGCCGGCAGCAGGTTGGTGATGCTGCTGCCTTCGGCGCGCGTCAGCGCCAGGCTGACGTCGCGGGCATGCACGCGAAAGCGCAGGCGCTGGCCGGGCGCTTCCGGCCGCCGCGCCACCAGCACTTCGCCGCCGGGAAAGGCCAGGCGGGTGAGGTGATAGGCATCGTCGTGTTCGGCCACCATGGATTCGACCACCACGCCGGCGTCCTCGCCGAGGGCGGTGGGCAGGTCGAGGCGGGCCAGGGTTTCGCGCAGGCCGCCCTGGGCCACGACCCGGCCCTGGTCGAGCAGCACCACGTGGTCGGCCAGCCGTGCGACCTCGTCGGGCGAGTGGCTGACGTAGAGCACCGGGATGTCCAGTTCCTCGCGCAGGCGTTCGAGGTAGGGCAGGATCTCGTTCTTGCGCTTGAGGTCCAGGGCCGCCAGGGGTTCGTCCATCAGCAGCAGGCGCGGGCTGGTGAGCAGGGCGCGGGCGATGCCGACGCGCTGGCGCTCGCCGCCGGACAGCGTGCCCGGCAGGCGCTCCAGCAGGTGTTCGATGCCCAGCAGCTTCACCACGTGGTCCCAGTCCACCCGGCGCTGTGCGGCCTTGACCCGGCGCAGCCCGTATTCCAGGTTGCGTCGCGCCGACAGGTGCGGGAACAGGCTGGCTTCCTGGAACACGTAGCCCAGGGCGCGCCTGTGGGGCGGGACGAAGAGCCCGCTCGCGCTGTCCTGCCAGCGTTCGCCATTGATTTGTAGGGACGCCTCGCCGGCGCGTTCCAGGCCGGCGACGCAGCGCAGGCAGGTGGTCTTGCCCGACCCCGAATGGCCGAACAGCGCCGTCACGCCGTGGCCGGGCAGGTCCAGGTCCACGTCCAGTTCGAATCCGGGCCAGCCCAGGCGAAAGCGGGCGAGGATCTGCCCGGCGGGTGACGAATCGGTCATGCGAGTCCTTTCAGTTGAAGCCGGGCTTGAAGCGGCGGCCGGAGTAGAGCGCCAGCAGCACGAAGAAGGAGAACAGCACCATGCCGCCGGCCAGCCAGTGCGCCTGGGAGTATTCCATGGCTTCGACGTGATCGAAGATCTGTACCGAGACCGTGCGGGTGACGCCGGGGATGTTGCCGCCGATCATCAGCACCACGCCGAACTCGCCGACGGTATGCGCGAAGCCGAGGATCGAGGCGGTGACGAAGCCCGGCCTGGCCAGCGGCAGCACCACGCTGAAGAAGGTGTCCCAGGGGCCGGCGCGCAGGGTGGCGGCCACTTCCAGCGGCCGCTCGCCGATGGCCTCGAAGGCGTTCTGCAGCGGCTGAACGACGAACGGCATGGAGTAGAACACCGAGCCCACCACCAGCCCGGCGAAGGTGAAGGGCAGGGTGCCCAGGCCCAGCGCCTGGGTCAGCCCGCCCACGGGGCCGTGCGGTCCCATGGTGACCAGCAGGTAGAAGCCGAGCACCGTGGGCGGCAGCACCAGCGGCAAGGCCACCACCGCGCCGACCGGCCCCTTGAGCCGCGACCGCGTGCGCGCCAGCCACCAGGCGATGGGCGTGCCGATGAGCAGCAGCAGCAGCGTGGTCAGCGAGGCCAGCTCCAGCGTGAGGCGGACGGCGGCGAGATCGTGGCTGGACAGCGACATGGATGGCGGCTCAGTTCTCGTAGCCGTACGCGGTGATCACCTTGGCGGCCTGCGGCCCTTTCAGGTAGTCGACCAGGGCCTGTGCCGCCGGGTTGTCGGCGCCCTTCTTCAGGATCACCGCGTCCTGGCGGATCGGCTCGTACATGTCGCCCGGGATCATCCAGGAGGAGCCCCCGGTGATCTTGCCATCCTTGTACACCTGGGAGAGGGCGACGAAGCCCAGCTCGGCGTTGCCGGTGGCGACGAACTGATAGGCCTGGGTGATGTTGCCGCCTTCGACCAGTTTCGCCCGGACGCTCTCGCTCAGGTCGAGTTTGTCCAGCACCTGGGTGGCGGCCAGGCCGTAGGGGGCGGTCTTCGGGTTGGCGATGGACAGGTGCTTGAAGTCGTTCTTCTGCAGCACTTCGCCCTGTTCGTCGACGTAGCCCTCTTGCGGCGACCAGAGCACCAGCTTGCCGATGGCGTTGGTGAAGCGCGAGCCGGGGACGATCTCGCCTTCGCTCTCCAGCTTCGCCGGGGTGCTGTCGTCGGCGGCGAGGAAGATTTCGAAGGGCGCGCCGTTCTTGATCTGGGTGTAGAGGCCGCCGGTGGGGCCGAGCGAAGTCACCACCTTGTGCCCGGTCTCCTTCTCGAAGGCCTCGGCGATTTCCTTGATCGGTGCGGTGAAGTTGGCCGCCACGGCGATGGTCACTTCGGCGGCCTGGGCCGAGCAGGCCAGCAGGCCGGCGCCCAGGGCGACGAACAGGCGGGACAGGTTATTCATGGTCACACTCCTTGCTGTTGGGATGGTATCGGGTCACGGGTGAAGCGTGGTTCTCGGAATCATTCGTATACCGCCAGGATCACGCTGGACGCCTTGAAGAAGGCGCCGGCCTGGACGCCCGGCGCCAGGCCCAGCGCATGGCAGCTCTCGGCGGTGACCACGCAGGTCACGCTGCGTCCGGACGGCAGCGTCAGGGTCACCTCGCTGTTCACCGGGCCTTCGTGGATCGCCGAGATCTCGCCCCAGAGCTGGTTGCGCGCGGTGAGCTTCACCGTGTGGTCGGTAACCAGCATCACCGAGGACGACTTGACCAGCGCACACACCTCGCGACCGATGGCCAGGCCCAGGTTCTCCGCGCTGGCGCGGGTGATGATGGCGGCGATCTCGGTCTGCGGGTCGAGCTGGATGCGTACCTCGTAGTCGACGCCGCCGACCCGCAGCCCGGTGACCGTGCCGGAGAACTGGTTGCGGGCGCTGGTCTTCATGCTCATGCGCTGCATGAGTTTCTGGAACGACTGGACATCGCCACCGTTCACCTCCTCGAGTCGTTCGGTCAGCCGGTCGAGCGTGGCCTGGTATTCGATTTCCAGGGCGCGGTACATGGCCACGATGCGCCGCCCGTAGTCGGTGAGCTGGGTGCCGCCGCCCTGGCGGCCGCCAGCGACGCGCCTGACCAGAGGCTCGGGCGCCAGGTTGTTCATGGTGTCGATGGCATCCCAGGCCGCCTTGTAGGACAGCGGTACGGCCTTGGCGGCGCGGTTGATCGAGCCTTCACGCTCGATCGACTCCAGCAGGCGGATGCGGGTATCGCTCAGGGCCGTGCCGACGTCGGTTTCCAGCGACATGCGGGCGAGGAAGCGGGTCGCGTTCATGGGCTTCATCCATTCTTTATCTGTCACCGTTTATATAAAGCAAGCGGTATGCCATCGCCGGGTTTCCTGTGGTTTCGCCGCTATAACCCATGCGGGTACAGTTCATCCGTTGGTGCAGGTCCACTTTCCGACAATTCTATGTAGTTAATCATATAACGATGTCGCAAAGGCGACACGGAGGTTTTGATATGAAGGTAAGTGCTCGCAACGTATTCAAGGGAACCGTCCTGGCGCTGCAGCCCGGTGCGGTCAATGCACTGGTGACGATCGATCTGGGCCAGGGCGACAGCCTGGCCTCGGTCGTCACCATGGAGAGCGTGTCGGCTCTGGAACTGGCCGTCGGCAAGGACGTGCTAGCCATCGTCAAGGCGCCCTGGGTCATGCTGGTCTGCGAGGGCGACGACGTGCGCCTCTCCGCACGCAACCAACTGCGCGGCGTGGTGAAGCATGTGGAACCGGGCTCGGTGAACAGCGAGGTGATCCTGACGCTGCCGGGCGGCACCGAGGTGACCTCGGTGGTCACCCGGGACGCCGTGAAGGAGCTGGGGCTCGAGCCGGGCGTGAATGCCACGGCGATCATCAAGGCGTCGAACGTGATCCTCGGCGTGCCGGCCTGAGGCATGGCCAGTTCCTGGTGTCGTTCAGCATCGACGCCTCTGTAAATGCTCTGGTGTACTGCCCGTTGGGCTTCATGGGGCTTGGCCCAACCGGGCCAGATCGACAGCCACTGGGGGGTACACCGAGATATCTATCGGGTGTACTGCTTGCGGTTTCGGCGTACGCTTTTGCATGGAATCGCCCTCGCTGCCGGTGGTTATCGTAGGGTGCCACCGTGGCGCGCTCGGCGCCTCGGCGAGGGCACCCTTACAATTACAGTCCCGCGTATCGACAACGACGCTCCGCCGCTCTTGTGCCGAGGTGATCGTGGGTTGCGGTCGAGGCGCGTAACGCCGAAGCTCAACATACGCTGGCCGGTATTTCCCGAATATGGCGGTTGAAACACTGAAGTGCGCTGGAGTATGGTTCGGCACATATATCGGAGAACAGCATGCCCGTCAGCCTCGCTTCCCTGTCCCTCGCCAACGCTGGTGTCGCACGCGCCGCGCAGTTGCGTGGTCAGGTTGTCGCGGCTGGCGGCTATTACTTTGGGTATTGGTTTAGCCACAGGCGCGCCTGATACCCCACAGGCGCCCTAGCAAGCAGGGTCGCCACCAGAGCAGTTTTCGAACCCCCGGTCGGCCACCCGACCGGGGGTTTTGTTTTTTCGGCCACTCTGGCCCAACGCAACGAGGAACCACGCCATGACTACTTACCGCACCGATCGTTATTACCGCTACGACTGGCGATTTAGCCGCTTCGACGCCGAACAGACAGCACGCGAACGAACACCCGACTAGCGCCGCCGCGGACTACCCGCGTCGGCAGAAGGAACCGCCAGATCATGAATGCATCCGCCACCGTACTTGCCCAAAAAACCGCCGCCACCGCCGAAGCCAGCATTGCCCGCCGTAGCGCGCAGCCGCTGCCCAGCCCCGCCGTATTGCGCCAGCGTCTGCCCTCGAGCGACGCCCTTGCCGCACGCATCCATAACGACCGCAACGCCATACGCGCCGTGCTCGACGGCCGCGATCCGCGCCTGCTGGTCGTCGTCGGACCCTGTTCCCTGCACGATCCGGTCGCCGCGCTCGAGCACGCCGAGCGTCTCGCCGCGCTTGCGCCCGAAGTCAGCGACCAGTTGCTGCTGGTGATGCGCGCCTATGTGGAAAAGCCGCGCACCACCGTCGGCTGGAAAGGTCTGGTCTACGACCCGCACCTGGACGGCAGCGGCAACATGGCCGAGGGGCTGCACCTGTCGCGCCGCCTGATGCTGGATATTCTCGAAACCGGTCTGCCGATCGCCACCGAGCTGCTGCAGCCGCTGGCGGCCGGGTACTTCGACGATCTACTCGGCTGGGCTGCCATTGGCGCGCGCACCAGCGAATCGCAGATCCATCGCGAGCTGGTCAGCGGGCTGGACCTGCCGGTGGGCTTCAAGAACGGTACCGATGGCAGCCTGGGCATCGCCTGCGACGCCATGCGCTCAGCGGAACATCCGCACCAGCACTTCGGCATCGACGATCTCGGCCATCCGGCACTGCTGCAGACGCGCGGCAATCCGGATACCCATCTGGTCCTGCGCGGCGGCCACGGAGCGCCCAACTATGACGCGGACAGTGTCGCTGCTGCCCGTCGTGCGCTGGAAAAGCAAGGCATCGCCCCGCGCATCATGGTCGATTGCAGCCACGCCAACAGCGGCAAGGACCCATTGCGTCAGCCGGCGGTGCTGGAGTCGGTGATCGAGCAGCGCCTGGCTGGCGACATGAGCCTGCGTGGCGTCATGCTGGAGAGCCATCTGTTCGATGGTTGCCAGCCGCTGTCCGGTGAATTGCGCTACGGCGTGTCGATCACCGACGGCTGCCTTGGGTGGATGGCGACCGAGCAGATGCTGCGTCAGGCGGCGCAGCGGCTGCGCGGCTGAGCCGGCTCGCACGCGAACGACGTTCTGCTCGTAGGGTGGACAACGCGAAGCTTGTCCACCGTCTGCGCGCCTGGCGTCAGGGCAGATAAGACGCGCACCAAGCGGTGCCACCCGACCGCTGCCGCCCCGCTGCGTCAGTGGCGGTGGACTTGCGAGGCCGGCTCGTCAGCGGCACCCTGTGCCGCTGCCGTCACCATCGGATCCGAACCATGCAAGACTACAAATGGCTACACGAATACTGCCTCAACCGCTTCGGCTCGGCCGCGGCGCTGGAAGCCCGCCTGCCGCAACCGCGCAGCGCCGACGAACTGCGCGGCGTTTCCGATGATCGCTACCTCTCGTTGATCAGCCTGCGCATCTTCCGCGCCGGTCTCAAGCACAGCCTGGTGGATGCCAAGTGGCCGGCGTTCGAGCAGGCATTCTTTGGTTTCGATCCGGAAAAAGTCGTGCTGATGGGCGGCGAGCACATCGAGCGACTGATGCAGGACACCCGGCTGATTCGCCATCTCGGCAAGCTCAAGAGCGTGCCGCGCAACGCTCAGTTCGTGCTCGACGTGGTCAAGGAAAGGGGCAGCTTCGGCAAGCTGCTGGCCGATTGGCCGAGCAGTGACATCGTCGGCCTGTGGCGTTACCTGACCAAGCACGGCAGTCAGCTCGGCGGCCTGTCGGCCCCGCGCCTGCTGCGCATGGCCGGCAAGGACACCTTCGTCCCCAGCAATGACGTGGTAGCCGCGCTCAAGGCGCAGGAAATCGTCGACAAGGTGCCCAGCAGTCAGCGTGACCAGGCTGCGGTGCAGGCTGCGTTCAATCAGTGGCACGCGGAAAGCGGCCGTCCGCTGTGTCAGCTCTCGGCGATGCTGGCGTTCACCGTCAACCACTGAGGCCGCTGCGACGGTTTGGCGCAGCGCCGTCCAGAGGCGTGCGGTGTAAAGTCGAAACATGACCATCGTCAAAGACAAGCGTGCGCAGATCGTATGGGTGCTCTTCTCCTGCATCCTGCTCAATGCCTTTGTCTGCAGTCTGAACCACGCCACCCATGTGGGCTTCGGACTCGCCATGGGGCAGGACGCGTTCTGCGTCACCGGCGACGATGGCGGCACCGGTCTCGGCGCGCTTCCCTCCGATTTACATGACCTGTCGCAGCATGCCCTCGACTGCCCACTGTGCAGTTCGGTTTTCCTCGCCATCGTCGCACTGTTCGCCTTGGCCTGGCTGGGGCGGCGCACGACAAGCGCGAATCCGCTACCACCGATTGAGCGTTATGGCCCGCGCCACCACTGGCCGGCACTGAATCCGCGCGCGCCCTGAGATTTCCTGATTGACGTGATTCGCCGTCCTTCCGCCCAGTAGCAGCGGACGAGACGGCTACCTGTCGGAGCCTTCCGACGGCCCAGTCGATCCAGGGGATTTCACCATGACCATGATGGAACGATTCACCCGCGCCGATAGCCGCGTGAGCTATCGGCTGCCTTTTCCCGACTACCCCAGCAACGCCCGCAGCTTCGTGCATCTGGATGCCAAGTTGCTGCCGTACTGGCATGCGCTGTTCGATGTCTGTCCGCGGCTGCTCAAACTTGACCCGCCAGAGGGACTGGAGATCTTTCGTCAGTTCATGACCTGGGCCTACGGCTGCCAGCTGGCGCTGGACTGGACCTTCCACCTCGGCGTCTGCCGCTGGTTGCTGGCCTCTGACTACCGCGAGCTGGTCGAGCCGGAGCATATCGAGGCCATGATGCTCGCCGCCGCAGCGCGTTGGGTCGCCAGCGATGACAGCCCGGCAATCGGCATCGTGCTCGGCTGGCGAGGCGACAGCGAGCATGTGTTCGACTGGAAGCCACGGGTGCGCCAGGGCGGCCGCCCGCTCGCCGCCGAGGCGGAGGAGCTGCCGCTGGCGCCCTGGGACTTCGCCTGGAGCCCGCTCTCGAGCACGGCCGGCAACGGATTTCGCCGCTGGCTGCGTGTGCCATGACTGCGACAGGGCGCCGCAGCGTGGCGATCGCGTCGCGCCTGACCCGGCGTCGCTCGCCGGTGTCACTTCTTGTTTGGAGCGCAGCGCCGCTCTGGCACAGATTGCCGCGAGTGGGTGGGGCAGGCTGTCGCAGTTGTCCGCTTGCAGGGTGCGCCGGACACTTTGCCTGCCTCGAACCAGAGCAGCTTCCACGGGTGGTTCGGGGTACCGCGATTGAGTCCAGGCGTCGCGCCCGGATGTCGGCCCCCACCCCAAGGGGGCCTTCAATCGCAACATGCTGCCGGAGCGCCAGGCGCTCGGGCGGTCACGCAAGGAGGTAGGCATGTTCAAGTCATCGCTCAGGCGAGACGTCGTGCTGGTAGTGCTGGTCAAGGTCGCGATCCTCATGATTATAAAAAACGTCTGGTTCGATGCTCCCAGCATTCCCGAGAACGGTTCGGTGCGCGTTGCCGACCATTTGCTTGATTCGCGGGGTTCGATCCCCGAGGGAGGGCCGAGATGATCTCGGAAAGCGTTGTCGATCTATCACGCCTGCAGTTCGCCATGACGGCGATGTATCACTTTCTCTTCGTGCCGTTGACCCTGGGGCTGGCGTTCCTGCTGGCGATCATGGAATCGGTCTACGTGATGACCGGCAAGCAGGTCTACCAGGACATGACCAAGTTCTGGGGCAAGCTGTTCGGCATCAACTTCGCCCTAGGCGTCACCACCGGACTGACCATGGAATTCCAGTTCGGTACCAACTGGGCCTACTACAGCCACTACGTCGGCGACATCTTCGGCGCGCCGCTGGCCATCGAGGGGTTGATGGCGTTCTTCCTCGAGTCCACCTTCATCGGCCTGTTCTTCTTCGGCTGGGACCGGCTCTCCAAGGTGCAGCACCTGGCGGTGACCTGGCTGGTGGCGCTGGGCTCGAATCTCTCGGCGCTCTGGATCCTCATCGCTAATGGCTGGATGCAGAACCCGGTCGGCTCTGAGTTCAACTTCGAGACCATGCGCATGGAGCTGGTGGACTTCGGAGCGCTGCTGTTCAACCCGGTGGCGCAGGTCAAGTTCGTCCACACCGTGTCCGCGGGTTATGTCACCGGGGCGATTTTCGTGCTGGCGATTTCTTCCTTCTATCTATTGAAGAAGCGCGACCTGGGCTTTGCCCGCCGTTCGTTCGCCATCGCCGCGGTGTTCGGCCTGGCATCGACGATCTCGGTGATCATTCTTGGCGACGAATCCGGCTACGAGATTGGTGACGTGCAGAAGGTCAAGCTGGCGGCCATCGAGGCCGAGTGGGACACCCATCCGGCGCCGGCCGGCTTCACCCTGTTCGGCCTGCCCAATCAGCAGGAGATGCGCACCGATTACGAAGTGAAGATCCCCTACGCACTGGGACTGATCGCCACGCGCTCGCTGGATGAGGAGGTCAAGGGCATCAAGCAGCTGGTCGCCGAGCATGAGCTGCGCATCCGCAACGGCATGCTCGCCTACGAGCGGCTGCAGGTGCTGCGTAGCGGCGACAAGTCGGCCGAAGCCATCGCCGCGTTCAATGAGGTCAAGCAGGACTTGGGCTACGGGCTGTTGCTGAAGAAGTACACCGCCGATGTGGTCGATGCTAGCGAGGAGCAGATCAAACTCGCCGCGCTGGACACTATCCCCAATGTGTTCAGCCTGTTCTGGACCTTCCGCGTGATGGTCGCCGCCGGCTTTCTGATGTTGCTGCTGTTTGCCCTGGCGAGCTGGGCATCGATCAAGCGCAATGCCGAGACCAAGCCCTGGCTGCTGAAGTTTGCGCTGTTCAGCCTGCCGCTGCCGTGGATCGCCGCGCAGACCGGCTGGTACGTCGCCGAGCATGGCCGTCAGCCATGGTCGATCGCCGAGGTACTGCCGACCCATCTGTCCACCTCGACGCTGGCGGCGGGCGATATCTGGGGCTCGCTGATCGCCCTGGTGGCCTTCTACAGCCTGCTGCTGGTGATCGAGATGTTCCTGATGATCCGCTTCGCACGGCTTGGGCCGAGCAGTCTGCACACCGGTCGTTATCACTTCGAACGGGACGTACGTGAAGCACGGGTGGCGTCGGCGCAGCCGAGCGGCCTGTCTTCCCAACCTGGCAGCGTCTGAGGGAGATACGAGATGTTCGATTACGAAGTGCTCAAGCTCATCTGGTGGGTGCTGATCGGCGTGTTGCTGATCGGCTTCGCCCTGACCGATGGCTTCGACATGGGCGCCATGGCACTGATGCCCTTCGTCGGCAAGACCGACAACGAGCGACGCGTGGCGATTAACACCATCGCGCCACACTGGGATGGCAACCAGGTGTGGTTCATCACCGCCGGTGGTGCGCTGTTCGCTGCCTGGCCGATGGTCTATGCGGTGGCATTTTCCGGCCTGTACTGGGCGATGCTGCTGGTGCTGTTCGCGCTGTTCTGCCGCCCGGTGGGCTTCGACTATCGCAGCAAGGTGGAAGACCCGCGCTGGCGCAGCGCCTGGGACTGGGCGTTGTTCGTCGGCGGTGCGGTGCCGGCGCTGGTGTTCGGCGTGGCCTTCGGCAACCTGTTCCTCGGCCTGCCGTTCCAGCTGGACGAGCTGATGCGCTCGACCTATCAGGGCTCGTTCTTCGCGCTGCTCAACCCGTTCGCGCTGCTCTGCGGCATCGTCAGCCTGAGCATGCTCAGCGCCCACGGTGGCGCCTGGCTGATGCTGCGCACCGACGGCGCGTTGGCTGAGCGCTCGCGGCAGGCCACGCGCCTGTGCGTGCTGGTGTTCCTGTTCGGCTTCGTCGCGGCGGGTGTCTGGCTGGCGCTGGGCATTCAGGGCTTCAGCCAGCTGTCGGTCAGCGATCCGGGCGCCGCGCTCAATCCGCTGCTGGACAAGCAGGTGGCCCAGGACAATATCGGCTGGTTGGCCAACTACGGCCGCTATCCGGTCACCTTGATCGCGCCGGCCGCGGGCATCCTCGGGGCGTTGCTGGCGCTGCTCGGCTCCAGCCGCAACAGCGGTGGGGTGAGCTTCGTCGGAACCAGTCTGATGATCGTCGGCAGCATCTGTACCGCGGGCTTTGCGCTGTTTCCCTTCGTCTTCCCGTCGAGCCTCGATCCGGCCTCGAGCCTGACCATCTGGGATGCGGTCTCAAGTCAGAAGACGCTGGGCATCATGTTCGTTGTGGCCTGCATCTTCGTGCCGTTGATCCTCTGCTACACGCTGTGGAGCTACGTGCGCATGTGGGGCCGGCTCACCCAGAAAACCATCGAAGCCAACCCCCACGGGCTGTACTGACCGCGCGGGCGGGCCGCCGTGCCCGCCCGCCAAGGAGAGACGACTATGTGGTACTTCACCTGGATTCTCGGCGTGCTGCTGGCCAGCAGCTTCGGCATCATCAATGCGCTGTGGCTGGAAGCCACTCAGGACTTGGACGCCGAGCCGTGAGCAGTCGCGCGCAGGGGCGCTGCTACGGCGCGTTCGGTCGCGTACTTTCTCTAGTGCTGGCCGCGCCGCTGGCGCTGGTCCTGCTGATCCATCCGGCGGCGATGCTGGACGGGCAGGGAGGCTACAGTCACCCGCAGCTGATGCTGGTGATGTGGGGTATTTCCGCCGGCTTCGTGCATGGCGTCGGCTTCGTGCCGCAATGGTGGGGCTGGCGCTGGCTGCTCGGCCCGCTGCCGGCCTGGCTGTTGTGTGCTTTGGGCTACGCGGTGCTGTTCCAGGCCCAGCTGGGCTGAGCGGGGGCGAATGCCTTTGCAGTCAGGCGCGGCTATTCGTAGGCTGATGGCCGTGGTCGCGACGCGGCCATCGGTTCCCCGCACGATCGGGGGGAGTGCCACCGAAACGGGTTCGCGACATTCATGGATATCGACAAGGCCGCCCAGGCGCTGAGCGGCGCCGAACGCATTCTGATCATCACCGGGGCCGGGCTGTCGGCCGACTCCGGGTTGCCCACCTACCGTGGCCTCGGCGGCCTCTATAACGGCGAAACCGAAGACGGCCTGCCGATCGAGGTGGCGCTATCCGGGCCGACGCTGCGGCGTGATCCGGCGTTGTGCTGGAAGTACCTGGCCGAAATCGGGCGGGCCTGCCTGCAGGCCGAACCCAATGCCGGCCACTTCGCCATCGCCGAGCTGCAGCGGCGCAAACCCGGCACCTGGGTGCTCACGCAGAACATCGATGGCTTCCACCGCCGAGCCGGCAGTCCGCCCGATCGCTTGATCGAGATTCACGGTCAGCTGGCGCCGCTGTCGTGCATGGGCTGCGGCAAGGTCGACGGACGTCCACTGCGTTCGCTGCTGGATCAGCCATTGCCGCCGCGCTGCCTGACTTGCGACGGGGTGTTGCGTCCTGCCGTGGTGCTGTTCGAGGAGATGCTGCCGGAATCCGCCCTGACTGCATTGCAGCAACAGGTGCAACTCGGCTTCGACACCGTGCTGGTGGTTGGAACCACGGCGAGCTTCGGCTACATCCTCGAGCCGGTATGGCGGGTGCGTCAGGCCGGCGGCTCGGTCGTCGAGGTGAACCTGCAAGCCACCGAAATCAGTCCGCTGGCGGACGTACTTCTGCAAGGGAGGGCCGCAGACGTTTTGTCGCAGCTGGTTCGTCACATTTCGTCCGATTGAATTTGATCATCGAAGCAATAGCGGGCATAGTCGCCGGCACTTTGAAATCACCGACACGGCTGTGCCCATGCGCCAACGCTTCGCACCCCTCGTGCCTCTCGCACTCATCGCCCTGCTGACCGCCTGCGCCGGCCAGCCTGTACAGACCGAGCAGCAAGCCGACGCGCCTCGTCTGTCGCAACACCATCCCCTGGCCGGATTCGACTTCGACGCGCTCGAAAAGAGCGAAGAGCAGTCGCTGGCAGAGCTTACCGATGAGCACGACTACCAGCTGCCGCAGCTGGCTGACAGCATTCTCGAGCGTGGCTTCACCCTGGTCGGTACCCCGTATCGCTACGGTGGCAGCTCGGTGAAGAGCGGTTTCGACTGCAGCGGCTTCGTTGGCTTTCTGTTCCGCAAGGAGGCAGGTCTCGAGCTGCCGCGCTCCACTCGCGAGCTGATCAATCTCGACGCACCGGTGGTCAAGCGCAACGAGCTGGAACCCGGTGACGTGGTGTTCTTCAACAACCGTGGCCGTGGCCGGGTCAGCCACGCCGGCATCTACATCGGCGATGACCAGTTCATCCACGCCTCCAGCAGCCGCAGCGGTGGAGTGCGCGTCGACAGCCTGGATGACCGTTACTGGCGCGCCAGCTACATGGAAGCAAAACGCGTGCTGGCCCTGGCGTCCGATCTGGTTCCGCACACAGCCCAGCACTGATCCCGCGACCTGCGGGGGTTGCGTCTTCCCGCACATGCCGGCAGAGTGATGGCTCATTTGCCTGGACCGCTCTGCCATGCACTATCCGGCTCGTCTCACGCTCGTTGTTCTGACTGTGCTGCTTACCGCCTGTGCCGGAAAGGCACCCACGTCGCCTGTCGTGCAGACACCCAGGGTCCACCAACAGCCCGTACCTGGCGCCGCTGAAGACGTGCTGTTCAGTGCGATTGGTCTGGTCGGCACCCCTTATCGCTGGGGTGGCAACACGCCGGATAGCGGTTTCGACTGCAGTGGCCTGATCGGCTACGTCTACCGCGGCGCAGCCGGCATCCAGCTCCCTCGCACCACTCAGGCCATGAGCAATCTGCGCGGCCCCTCCGTACGGCGCGACGCATTGCAGCCCGGTGATCTGGTGTTCTTCGCTACCAGCGGTGGGCGCCGGGTCAGCCACGCGGGCATCTACGTTGGCGAAGACCGCTTCGTTCACGCGCCATCTTCTGGCGGCACGGTACGCCTGGACAGTCTTACCGCCGGCTACTGGAATAAGAGTTATCTGGGCGCCAAGCGCGTGCTCGACCAGGAGCAACTGGCCCGCAACCCCTGAGCGTCATCCGCATAGAACCCCCGTCGTAGACGTCCTGTCTTTAGTCGTACTCACATGCTGAAACACTCTCCGTTTGACATGCGGTGATTTCGCTCGCCTGGCGCTTTGGCTACCATGCGCATCCCCAATTTCTCCCCGTGCGTCGTTCGGTCGCGCACAGCCCCTTTTTCCCCACTTCCCATTAGGTGAGATATGCCTGAATTGCTGACGTACGTGCTGATTGCACTGGCGGTCGCGGCGCTGCTTGGCGTCGTGCTCGAAGAAATTACCCACGTGAACAAGGCCAAGGTGACGCTGTTCTTCGGCACCTTGGCCTGGCTGCTCTTGTTCATCTTCACTCCGGTGGGCGAGGCGCGCGAAACCGTGCTGGAAAGCCTCAACGAGAACATCGCCGAGATCGCCGGGCTGTGGATCTTCCTGGTGGCGGCCATGACCTTCGTTGCCTACCTGAACAAGAAGGGCATGATCGAGAACCTGATCTATCTGGTGTTGCCCAAGCGGATCAGCGAGCGGGCCTTGCTGTTTCTCACGGCGACCTTCTGCTTCGTGTTCTCGTCGCTCGCCGACAACATCACCGCGACGCTGGTCTCCATCACCCTGATTCTCTCGCTGCAGCTGGATCGGGCGAAGACCATCAAGTTCGCTACCTTGGTGGTTTTCTCCGTCAACTCCGGTGGGGTCGCGCTGATTACCGGCGACGTCACCACGCTGATGATCTTCCTCGCCGGCAAGGTGGCGATCCTCCAGCTGCTGGCACTGGCCGTGCCGGCATTCGTCGCGGTGATGGTGCTGGCCGCCATGCTGTCGATCGGCATGAAGGGCGAGGTGGTGGTGCAGGGCCAGCGCAACGATGTGCGCGGTGTCGACGTGGCGATTGCACTGATCTTCCTGTGCACCATCCTCAGCACCATTGTCGGCAACTTCCTGTTCCAGATCCCGCCGGTGCTGACATTCCTCGCCGGCCTCTCGGTGATGTTCCTGGTTGCGCGCTTCTTCAGCGACGACAACGACTCCGATCCGATTCTCGAATACGTGCGCCAGGTGGAGTTCGAGACGCTGTTCTTCTTCCTCGGCATCCTCCTGCTGGTAGGCATGCTCAAGGAGATTCGCGTGCTCGACGGGCTGGTGCACATCTATGACCAGGTGCCTGCAGTGATGGCCAACTACCTGATGGGTGTGATGTCGGCGGCCATCGACAACGTGCCGCTGACCGCAGCGCTGCTGAAATCAGGGCTGGAAATGGGTGTCGCCGAATGGATGGTGCTGACCTATGCGGTCGGTGTCGGCGGCTCGCTGCTGGTGATTGGTTCGGCGTCGGGCATCGTCGCCATGAGCAAGGTGCCGGGGCTGACCTTCGGCAGCTACCTGCGCTACATGCTCTACCTGTTCATCGCCTTCAACATCGGCTTCGCCGGTGTCTATCTGGTCGGCCTGTCGGTGGGCTGACCGCGGTTCGCGTGCGAGCGCGGGTCACCAGCTCAGGTTGAAGTGCGATCCCAGCACGAAGCGACCGTCGAGCAGGTCCCAGCGCTCGACGCAGACCTTCTTCTGTTCGCCGGGATGCAGCTTCAACCGGTTGAAGGAGTTTGGCGAGGTGCCACGCAGGCGGGTCGAGAGCGTGGTGCCGGCCTGCACCATCCAGATCTCCCGCGCGAGACCGCTGTACTGCTTGGACAACGGCAGCACGTAGGGCAGATGGATGTGCCCGCCCATGACCAGGTCCAGCCCGTGCTCGGCCCAGCGCTGCAGCGCGGGTTCGGCGCCGTGCTGCAGGTTGCTCAGATCGCTCGGCACCATCGCGCCGAATGGCTGGTGGGCGACCACGATGCGAATCTTGTGCGGGTTGCCATCGGCCAGCCGCTGCGCCACACGCTCCACTTGTCGCCCCGTCACCACGCCGTCCTTGTGCCGGCGCGGATGGGTGGTATTGAGCCCGATCACCAGCATGTCGTCGTTCTCGAATACCGGCTCCAGCTCATCGCCGAAGTGTCGCCGGTAGTTGCCGTATGGCGTGAACAGGCGGGCGAAGAGGTTGTACAGCGGGATGTCGTGATTGCCCGGAATCACCAGCGTCTCACCGACGCCATCGGCCTGCACGCGGCGCACGAAAGCGGCGGCACTGGCGAACTGCCCGCGACGGGCGCGCTGGGTGATGTCACCGGAGAACACCAGCAGGTCGGCCCGGTGTTCGCGTACATGGTCCTCCAGGGCCTGGACCACGGAAGGTTGTTCGGTACCGAAATGGGTGTCGGAAATCTGCACGATGCTGGTCATGGGCGTCGGATATGGGTCCTGGCTGATTGCTGGCATTGTTGCATTCGAAGCCTTTTGGCGTCCGCCGTTCCGAGCGCCGAGATGCAAGCGGAAATTGCAGGGCGCTGCGGCAACCCCGTGGTTGCGCCAAGCCCGGCCTTGGACTAACCTCCGCGTCGCCTCAGGTGCCCCCTCTTCAGCGAGGGGGTGAAACAGGGAAGCCGGTCCATTCTCACGAAGATTCCGGCGCTGCCCCCGCAACGGTAGGCGAGTCGAGAAACCCTAATAGCCACTGTGCTCAACGCATGGGAAGGCGCGGTTTCGGGACGCCGCAAGGCGTACGCTCGCAAGCCCGGAGACCGGCCTGTCGCATTTCACTGACAGTGCGGCGGGCGCTGGGCGGGTGCATATCCCTCGCGGTATTCACTTCCTTTTGCGGTTCCTCCGTCTGTCTTCGTCGACTTTCAGTCGTGCGGGTGGGCACGACGGAGACCTGTACCTTGACTTGCAAGCCCCGTTTCAAGCCAGCGGCCTATGTGCTGTTCGGCAGTTTTCCCCTTTCCATTGGCCAGCTGGCCGCAGCCCCGCTGGATCTCCAGCAGCAGGTGGTGACCGCCACCCGCACCGCGCAGACGGCTCAGCAGAGCCTGGCCGCGGTGACCGTGATCGACCGCGAGCGGATCGAACGCAGCCAGGCCAGTTCGCTGCCCGAGCTGCTCAAGCAGGTGCCTGGCGTATCGCTGGCCAACAACGGCGGGCCCGGCAAGTCCACCTCGCTGTTCATGCGCGGCACCGAATCCGATCACGTGCTGGTGATGATCGACGGCATCAAGATCGGATCGGTCTCGGGCGGCGGCGCGGCCCTGCAGGATCTGCCGCTGGAGCTGATCGAGCGCATCGAAGTCGTACGCGGCCCACGTTCCAGCCTGTATGGCTCGGAAGCCATCGGCGGGGTGATCCAAATATTCACCCGCAAGGGCCAGGGGCAGGGCGTCAAGCCGTTCTTCTCGGCCGGTTACGGCACCCATGACACCTACACGGGCAGCGTCGGCGTTTCCGGTGGTGACGGTCGTGGCTGGTACAGCCTGGGCGTCAGTGGCTCGGACACCGACGGCATCAACGTCAAGTCGGCGGACACCAGCGGCTACGAACGTGATGCCGATGGCTATCGCAACCTGTCCGCGACGCTGAGCGCCGGATACCGCTTCGACAACGGCCTGGAGCTGGACGCCAACCTGCTGCAGGCCAAATCCCATAACGACTACGACAGCGTAAATCGGGCCCGCACGTCCGGTTTCGGCGCCAATGCCGATGGTGAGTCGAGGGTCTTCGGCACCCGTGCGCGCTTCAGTCCGCTGGAACCCTGGCTGGTGACGCTGCAGGCCGGGCGCAGCGAAGACAAATCCGATGCCTATCAGGACGGGCAGTTCTATTCACGCTTCGACAGCCGTCGCGACACGCTCAGCTGGCAGAACGATATCCAGCTGGCCGCCGGGCATACGCTGATCCTGGGTGCCGACCACCAGCGCGACGAGGTTAACGGCACCACGCTGTATGCCGAGGACTCCCGGGACAACGACGGCTATTTCGCTCAGTACCTGGGCGAGGTCGGCCGCCATGACTGGCAGCTGTCGCTGCGACGTGATGATAACGAGCAGTTCGGCCAGCACGACACCGGCAACATCGGCTACGGCTATGCGCTGACCGACTGGTTGCGCGGCACCATCAGCTATGGCACGGCATTCAAGGCGCCGACCTTCAACGAGCTGTATTTCCCCGACTACGGCAATCCCGAGCTGGATGCTGAAACCTCCGAGAGCCTCGAAGTCGGCCTTGCCGGGCAGCATGGCTGGGGCCACTGGGTGGTGAATGCCTATCGCACCGTGGTCGATGACCTCATCGCCTATGACGCCAGCATTTCCGCGCCGGCCAACGTGCAGGAAGCGCGTATCCGCGGGGTCGAGCTGGTGCTCGGCAGCCAATTGTTCGGTTGGGACTGGAACGCCAACTACAGCCTGCTGGAGCCGGAGAACCGCTCCGCCGGGGCCAACCGCGGCAACGAGCTGGCGCGCCGGGCCAAGCAGCTGTTCAACCTTGACCTCGACCGTCGGCTCGGTGCCTTCAGCGTCGGCGCCAGCCTGCACGCCGAGGGGCAGCGTTATGACGACCTGGCCAACACCCGCGAGCTGTCCGGCTACGCCACGCTCGACCTGCGTGGCGAATACCGCATCACCCCGGAGTGGCGCCTGCAGGCGCGCGTCGCCAACCTGCTGGACGCCGACTTTGAGACCGCCGAGGGCTACAACCAGCCCGGCCAGGCCGCTTACCTGACCGTGCGCTACCAGGCGCTGTAAGACCGCGGCGCGGGCATGTCGCCCGCGCCCACAGAAGGAGACTGCAATGATCAAGCTTGCCCCGAGATACCAGCTGCTGGTCGGCCTCGCGCTTGCCGCGCTGCTGGCCATGACCCGCGGACAGCACTTCGCCAGCGTCAACCTGCCGAGCGCGTCCTGGGCGGTGTTCTTCCTCGCCGGCGTGCTGGTGCGGCCGAAGTGGGTGTTTCCGGCACTGTTTCTCGAGGCTTCGCTGCTGGATTTCGCCGCCATCCAGTGGGCCGGGGTCAGCGACTGGTGCATGTCGCCGGCGTACTGGATGCTGGTGCCGGCTTACGGTTCGCTGTGGCTGGGCGGCCGCCTGTACGCCCGTCTGCATCGTGACCAGTTCAGCAGCCTGGCGACCCTGGCGCTGTGCGTGATGGCCAGCGCCTTCGTCTGCTACCTGTTCTCCGGCGGCGGCTTCCTCTATTTCTCCGGGCGCTATCCCGAGCCGACCCTGGCGCTGCTGGCCGAGCGCATCGCCACCTATTACCCGCGCTACCTTTCGACCCTGGCGCTGTATGTCGGCGTCGCTGCGCTGCTGTTCGTCGGCCTGCGCGCCTGGGCCGGGCAGCGTGACGAGGCCCGCGCATGAGCGAGTCCAGCGAACGCGACGATCGCCACAAGGCACGCATGCAGCGCAAGAAGGCGCTGATCGACGAGAAGATTGCCGAGGCGCAGGACGAGTACGGCTTGCTGCTGGTGCACACCGGTAATGGCAAGGGCAAGAGCAGTTCGGCTTTCGGCATGGTGGCGCGTGCGCTCGGCCATGGCATCAAGGTCGGCGTGGTGCAATTCATCAAGGGCGCGGCCAGCACCGGCGAGGAGGCATTCTTCCGGCGCTTCCCGGACGAGGTGCGCTACCACGTGATGGGCGAGGGCTTCACCTGGGAAACCCAGGATCGCCAGCGTGACATCGCCAAGGCCCGCGAAGCCTGGGCGGTTGCGGCCGAGCTGCTGGCCGATCCCGAGATCGGCCTGGTGGTGCTCGACGAACTGAACATCGCCCTGAAGTACGGCTACCTGGAGCTGGCCCCGGTGCTTGCCGACATCGAGTCGCGGCCGCTGCTGCAGCACGTGGTGGTCACCGGCCGCGGCGCCCCGCCGGGTCTGGTCGAGGCGGCGGATACCGTCACCGAGATGGCGTTGGTCAAGCATGCGTTCAAGGTCGGCGTTAAGGCGCAGAAAGGCGTCGAATTTTGATGCCAGCGCTCAAGACATTCACGGACCGTTGCATAGGGTGGATGACGTCTGTTTCATCCACCACCGGAGTGGTCGGTGGATGGGTGAAGCGCCATCCAACCTACGATGCTGATGAGAGACCGCGATGACCAGTAGAAACTGCCCGGCGCTGTTGATCGCCGCACCTGCTTCCGGCCAGGGCAAGACCACCGTCACTGCCGCTCTGGCGCGGCTGCATGCGCGGCAGGGTAAGAGCGTGCGGGTGTTCAAATGCGGGCCGGACTTCCTCGACCCGATGATCCTCGCCCGTGCCAGCGGCAAGCCGGTCTATCAGCTCGATCTGTGGATGGTCGGCGAAGAGGAGTCGCGGCGCCTGCTCTGGGAAGCGGCGGGCGAGGCCGACCTGATCCTGATCGAAGGGGTGATGGGCCTGTTCGATGGTTCGCCCTCGGCGGCTGATCTGGCGCGGCGCTTCGGCGTGCCGGTGCTGGCGGTCATCGATGGCTCGGCCATGGCGCAGACCTTCGGCGCCATGGCGCACGGGCTGAGCAGCTTCCAGCCGGACCTGCCGTTCGATGGCGTGCTGGCCAATCGGGTCGGCAGCGCCCGGCATGGCGAGATTCTGCGCGACAGCCTGCCGGAGTCGATCCGCTGGTACGGCGCCTTGCCGCGCAGTGCCGAGGTGGAACTGCCAAGCCGGCACCTGGGGCTGGTGCAGGCCGAGGAGCTGGCTGATCTGGACGCCCGTCTGGATGCCGCGGCAGATGCCCTGGCAGTCAGTGCGGACACCGAGTTGCCTGCCCCGGTCACTTTCGCCGCGCCGGCCAGTACGCCGCTCGAACCGCTGCTGGCGGGTGTGCGCATCGGCGTTGCACGCGATGCGGCCTTTGCCTTTCTCTACCAGGCCAATCTCGACTTGCTGCAGGCGTTGGGCGCCGAGTTGCTGTTTTTCTCACCGCTGCGCTTCGCCCGCTTGCCGGCCGTGGACAGCCTGTACCTGCCCGGCGGCTATCCCGAGCTGCATCTGCGCGCATTATCGCGCAATGGGCCAATGGCCGAGGCGATCCGTGCGCATCATGAGTCGGGCAAGCCGATCCTCGCCGAGTGCGGCGGCATGCTCTACCTGCTCGACGGGCTGACCGACCGTGGCGACGAGCGCGCGCAGATGCTCGGCCTGCTGCCCGGCGAGGCGCGCATGCACAAGCGCCTGACCGCGCTGGCGCTGCAGGAAGTGGAGCTGCCGGAAGGGCGGCTGCGCGGCCACACCTTCCATCATTCGGCGCTGGAGTCGCCCCTCGAGCCGCTGGCTCGCGGCGAATGCCCGAACTACAAGCGCACCGCCGAAGCGGTCTACCGCCGGGGGCGGCTGACGGCGTCCTATATCCACCTGTACCTGCCGTCCGATCCGGCAGCCGCCGCGGCGCTGTTCCGGCCATGAGCGCGCATGCCTTCAGCCCGCAGGAGCGCGCGGCGGTCTATCGGGCCATTGGCGAGCGCCGCGACATGCGCCATTTCGCCGGCGGCGAGGTAGCGCCGGAGCTGTTGTCGAGACTGCTCAACGCTGCGCATCAGGCACCCAGCGTCGGCCTGATGCAGCCGTGGCGCTTTGTCCGCATCACCCGCCCCGAGTTGCGCACGGCCATCGCCGATCTGGTCGGTGAGGAGCGCCAGCGCACGGCTCAGGCGCTCGGCGAGCGTTCCGCCGAGTTCATGCGGCTCAAGGTCGAGGGCATCGAGGATTGCGCCGAACTGCTGGTCGCCGCGTTGATGGATGGCCGCGAACAACATATCTTCGGCCGCCGCACGCTGCCGGAGATGGATCTCGCTTCGCTGGCCTGCGCGATCCAGAATCTCTGGCTCGCGGCACGAGCGGAAGGCCTGGGGATGGGCTGGGTGTCACTGTTCGATCCCGACGCGCTGGCCGCCTTGCTCGGCATGCCGGGCGGTGCCAAGCCGGTGGCGATCCTCTGCCTCGGGCCGGTGCAGGAGTTCTATCCGGCACCGATGCTGGCACTGGAAGGCTGGACCACGCCGCGACCGCTGCACGAACTGGTTTTCGAGAATGCCTGGGAGGCGAAATGAGCAAGGGGCCGCAGCGCATCGTCTGCCTGTCCACCGAGACCTGCGAAACGCTTTACCTGCTGGGCGAGCAGGCGCGCATCGTCGGCATCTCCGGTTTCACCGTGCGCCCACCGCAGGCGCGCAAGGAGAAGCCCAAGGTCAGCGGCCTCACCAGCGTCAAGCACGAGCAGATTTTGGCCCTCGAGCCGGACTTGGTGCTCGGCTACAGCAACCTGCAGGGCGACATGCTCGCCGAGCTGGCGTCATTCAAGCGCGCCAAGCAACGCATCATCGAGGACCCGCAGGAAGTGGTGCGCCGCGCGCCGGAGCTGATCGTCGGTTCCTGGTGCGGGCGCCGTCTCCGCCCGGAGCAGGTGGTAGCACGGCCAGGCTGGCAGGCGATTCTGGCGGTGCGCACGGGCCAGCTGCACGAGATCAAGTCGGCGGACATCCTCAACCCCGGCCCGGCGGTGCTGACCGGCGGCGTACGCCAGCTGCATGCGCTGATCAGTGCCTGCGCGCAGAGGGCCAAGTGAGTCTGTTCCTCACCGTCAGCGCAGCGCTGCTGCTGGATGCGCTGCTCGGCGAGCCGAAGCGGGCACATCCACTGGTGGCCTTCGGACGCCTGGCCGATCGCCTGGAGCAGTATCTGAACGGGGCTGCGGCGCGCGGCTGGCGCAGCCACGGGGTGACCGCATGGTGCCTGGCGGTGCTGCCCCTGACCGTGCTCGCCTGGCTGCTCAGCCTGTTGCCCAGCGTCGGCTGGCTGGTGGAGATCGTGCTGCTCTATCTGGCCCTGGGCCTGCGCAGCCTGGGCGAGCATGCGCTGCCGGTGGCGCAGGCACTGTGGCGGCACGATCTGCCAGAGGCACGTCGCCGCGTCGGCTGGATCGTCAGCCGCGACACCACGCAACTGGACGAGGAGGGCGTGGCCCGCGCGGCTACCGAGTCGGTGCTGGAGAACGGCAGCGACGCGGTGTTCGCCGCGCTGTTCTGGTTCATCGTCGCGGGCGCGCCGGGTGTGGTGCTGTATCGCCTGAGCAACACGTTGGACGCCATGTGGGGCTATCGCAACGCGCGTTTCGAGCGCTTCGGCTGGGCCGCGGCGCGCATCGACGACGCGCTCAACTACCTGCCGGCACGGCTGGTCGCGCTGACCTATGCCTTGCTCGGGCGCACCCGCCGCGCGCTGCGTTGCTGGCGCGTCCAGGCGCCGCTGTGGGATAGCCCCAACGCCGGTCCGGTGATGGCATCCGGCGCCGGAGCGTTGGGCGTGGTGTTGGGCGGCTCCGCCATTTATCACGGTGAGGTGCATGCGCGGCCCGAGCTGGGGCGCGGCAAGGCCCCGCAGGCGCGGCATATCGAGCATGCGCTGGACCTGGTCTGGGGTGGCGTCGGCGTCTGGCTGCTGGCGCTACTGTTCGGTGGCTGGCTCTATGCTTGAGCACGGTGGACGTCTGCGCGCAGCCGCACAGCGCTACGGCATTCCGCTCTCGGATTGGCTCGACCTGTCTACCGGTATCGCGCCGTATCATCCGCCGTTGCCGAGCATTTCCAGCTACGCCTGGACACGTCTGCCGGAGCCCGATGATGGCCTGGAAGCGGCGGCGCGGCAGTACTACGACGCGCGCGCGGTGTTGCCGGTGGCCGGTTCGCAGAGTGCGATCCAGGCCTTGCCGCGCCTTCGCGGGTTGGCGCGGGTCGGCATCGTGTCGCCCTGTTATGCCGAGCACGCCGAGGCCTGGCGCCGCGTCGGCCATCGGGTCGTCGAACTCTGCGAAGCCAGCGTGCCGCGTGCGCTGGAGCAGCTCGACGTGCTGGTGGTGGTCAACCCGAACAATCCCACCGGCCAGCTGATCGCGCCGCAGCGCCTGCTGGAATGGCGCAGCGAGCTGGCGGCCTACGGCGGCTGGCTGGTGGTGGACGAGGCATTCATGGATTGCACGCCCGAGCACAGCCTGGCCGTGCACAGCCACCTGCCGGGGCTGGTCGTGCTGCGCTCGTTCGGCAAGTTCTTTGGCCTGGCCGGCGCGCGACTGGGCTTCGTGCTGGCCCATGCCGGCCTGCTGCGTTCGCTCGCCAGGCTGCTCGGACCCTGGACGGTGAATGGCCCGACACGGCAGCTCGCTGTCGAGTTGCTGGCCGATCAGCCCGCGCAACAGCGCCAGCGCGAATGCCTGCACTGCGACGGCCAGCGTCTGGTTGATCTGCTGCGACGCTATGACCTTGTGCCGCTGGGCGGCTGCGCACTGTTCCAATGGTGGGTCAGCGCCGACGCCGCGCTCTTGCATGACTTTCTCGCCCGTCGCGGCATTCTCACCCGGCTTTTCGCTCAGCCTTCCAGCGTTCGCTTCGGTTTGCCGACCGATGTCGGCTGGGCGCGCCTGGATCAGGCGCTGCGATCCTTCAGGGAGCAACATCCATGACCACGCTGATGGTGCAGGGCACCACCTCGGATGCCGGCAAGAGCACGCTGGTGACTGCGCTGTGCCGCTGGCTGGTGCGCCAGGACGTTGCCGTCGTGCCGTTCAAGCCGCAGAACATGGCGCTCAACAGCGCGGTAACCGCGGATGGCGGTGAAATCGGCAGGGCTCAGGCCGTACAGGCGCAGGCGGCGAACCTCGCGCCGCACACCGACATGAACCCGGTGCTCTTGAAGCCCAACAGCGACATCGGTGCTCAGGTGATCATCCACGGCCGCGCCGTGACCAGCATGGATGCCGCGGCCTACCACGACTACAAGCGCGTGGCGCTGCAGGCGGTGCTCGACTCGCACCGCCGGCTGTCCGCGGCTTATCGCGTGGTGATGGTCGAGGGCGCCGGTTCGCCTGCGGAGATCAATCTGCGCGCCGGCGATATCGCCAACATGGGCTTTGCCGAGGCGGTGGACTGCCCGGTGATCCTGATCGCCGATATCGACAAGGGTGGGGTGTTCGCCCATCTGGTCGGCACTCTGGCATTGCTCTCGGCAAGCGAGCAGGCGCGGGTTCAGGGCTTCGTCATCAACCGCTTCCGTGGCGATATCGCCCTGTTGCAGCCCGGCCTCGACTGGCTGGAACGATGCACCGGCAAGCCGGTGCTGGGCGTGCTTCCATACCTGATGGATTTCCATCTGGAGGCCGAGGACGCCATCGACGTGCGCCAGTCCGGCAAGGTTGGCGAGGCGCTGAAGGTGGTGGTGCCGGTGCTTTCGCGCATCAGCAATCACACCGATTTCGACCCGTTGCGCCTGCACCCGCAGGTCGATCTGCAATTCGTCGGTGCCGGGCAAGCGATCCCGGCTGCCGATCTGATCATCCTGCCCGGCTCGAAAAGCGTTCGCGCCGACCTTGCCTGGCTGCGTGCCAATGGCTGGGAAGCGGCGATCCGGAAGCACCTGCGCTACGGCGGCAAATTGCTGGGTATCTGCGGCGGCCTGCAGATGCTCGGCACGCGCATTGCCGATCCGCTCGGGCTGGAAGGCGCAGCGGGCGAAAGCACCGGGCTTGGTCTGCTGGACTTCGCCACCGTACTCGAAGCCGACAAGCAGCTGCGTAACGTGCAGGGCCGGTTGCTGCCGGAAGGCGTGCCGGTAAGCGGCTACGAGATTCATGCCGGTGTTGGCAGTGGCCCGGCCCTCGAGCAGCCAGCGGTGCAGCTTGATGACGGGCGCGGCGATGGCGCCATCAGCGTCGACGGCCAGATCCTCGGCACCTATCTGCACGGCGTGTTCGAAGGCCCCGAGGCCTGTGCCGCGCTGCTGCGCTGGGCGGGCCTGGATGCGGTGCAATCCGTCGATTACCACGGCTTGCGCGAGCGCGACATCGAGCGCCTCGCCGACCTGGCCGAGACACATCTGGATACCGCGCGGTTACGCGCGCTCTGCGGGCTGGAAGACTGAGCATGCTGGAACTGATCCTTGGCGGGGCCCGCTCGGGCAAGAGCCGCTTCGCCGAGCGTCTGGCTGCCGACAGCGGCCTGGCGGTCAGCTATATCGCCACCAGCCAGGCGCTGGACGGCGAGATGACCGAGCGCATCGCCCATCACCGTGAGAGGCGCCCGGCGCACTGGGCACTGGTCGAAGAACCCCTGCAATTGGCGCGGGTGCTGCGCGAGCAGGCTGCCGCTGATCGCTGCCTGCTGGTCGACTGCCTGACCCTCTGGCTCACCAATCTGCTGATGCTGGATGACGCGGCGCACCTCGCCGAGGAACGCGATGCCCTGCTCGAATGCCTGGACGGGTTGCCGGGCCGAATCCTGCTGGTCAGCAACGAGACCGGCCTCGGCGTGGTGCCGCTGGGTGAGCTGACCCGTCGTTATGTCGACGAGGCCGGCTGGCTGCACCAGGCCGTGGCGGAACGGGCGCAGCGGGTGACCTTCATGGTCGCCGGGTTACCCATGACATTGAAGGAAGCGCATTGATGCATGATTGGTGGAACGAGACTTGTCGAGCGTTGGACGAAACCGTTCGCGCCCAGGCATTGGCGCGACAGGACCAGTTGACCAAGCCACGCGGCGCGCTCGGCCAGCTCGAAGCCCTGGCGGTGGCGCTGGCAGCCATGCAGGGCAGCCAGCGGCCGCAGGTCGAGTGCCTGCATGTCAGCGTGTTCGCCGGCGACCATGGCGTGGTGGTGGAGGGCGTTTCGGCGTATCCGCAAGCGGTGACGGGGCAGATGCTGCGCAATTTCGTCGGCGGCGGTGCTGCACTGAGCGTGTTGTCGAAGCGGCTGGGCGCGCCGCTGGAAGTGATCGACCTGGGCACGGTGGAGCCGCTGCATCTGGATGGCGTAAGCCATTTGCGGCTTGGTCCTGGCACGGCGAACCTGGCGCGCGAAGCGGCGATGACTGACGAACAGTTGCGTCAGGCTCTGCTGGTCGGCCGCGACAGCGCGCAGCGGGCCGCCGAAGGTTCTGCCCAGCTGTTCATCGGTGGCGAAATGGGCATCGGCAACACCACCAGCGCCAGTGCCCTGGCTGCCGTGCTGCTGCCGCGCTCGCCGTTGACGCTGGTCGGGCCGGGCACCGGGCTCGATCTGGCCGGTGTTCGACACAAGGTTCAGGTGATCCAGAGTGCGGTCCGGTTGCATGCCGCACACTGTGGTGAGCCGCTGGAAGCCTTGCGCCGTCTAGGCGGATTCGAGATTGCGGCCTTGGCAGGTGCCTATCTGCGCTGTGCGCAGCTGGGCATTGCAGTACTGGTCGACGGTTTTATCTGCAGCGTTGCCGCACTTTGTGCGGTGCGGCTGAATCCGGCCTGTCGGCCGTGGCTGATGTTCGCCCATCGCTCTGCCGAGCCGGGGCACCTGGCCGTCCTGGAAGCGCTCGGTGCCGTGCCGCTGCTCGATCTCGGCCTGCGCCTGGGGGAAGGCAGCGGCGCTGCGCTGGCGGTGCCGTTGTTGCAGCAGGCGTGTGCGCTGCACAACGAAATGGCGACGTTCGCCGAAGCCGCAGTTTCGGACCGAACGGCATGATCACGAGCATCGATCTGCTGCGCCATGGTGAGACCGAGCAGGGCGGCGGTTTTCGCGGCAGCCTCGACGATGCGCTGACTGAGCGTGGCTGGCAGCAGATGCGCGATGCGGTTGCTGGCGCCGGTCCCTGGGACGTGCTGGTCAGCTCGCCGCTGCAGCGCTGTGCCGCCTTCGCGCGGGAGCTCGCCGCACAGCACGGCCTGCCGCTGCAGCTGGAATCGGACCTGCGCGAGCTGCATTTTGGCGACTGGGAAGGCCGTAGCGCCGCCGATCTGATGCAGGACAGTGCCGAGGCGCTCGGCCTGTTCTGGGCCGATCCCTACGGTTTTTCACCACCTGGTGGAGAACCGCTGGTGCAGTTCGAGGCGCGTGTGCTGGCTGCCATCGACTGCCTTCGGCAGCGCTTTGCCGGCCAGCGGTTGTTGGTCATCTGTCATGCCGGCGTCATGCGTCTGCTGCTGGCGCGTGCGCGGGGCTTGCCAAGGGAGCGGCTGCTGGAGGTTGTGGTGGCCCACGGCGAACTGCTGCCGCTGGACGCTTGTCCGGCGGGCGAACCGGTCGCCGTCGAGGAATAGGACCTGCCGATGCTGCCGCTACTGATCGCCCTGCAATTTCTCACCAGCCTGCCGGTCCGCCTGCCCGCCATGCCCACGCCGGAGCAGCAGGGGCGCTCGTTGCTGTATTACCCGCTGGTGGGTTTGCTGCTGGGGGGGCTGCTCTGTCTGGCCACGTTTGTGCTGGATGGGACGCCGCCGTTGTTACAGGCGGCCTTGCTGCTCACCCTCTGGGTCGCGCTGACCGGCGCCCTGCACCTCGATGGCCTGGCCGACAGCGCCGATGCCTGGCTCGGCGGTTTCGGCGACCGCGAACGCACCCTGACGATCATGAAGGACCCGCGCAGCGGTCCTGTCGCCGTGGTGGTGCTGGTACTGGTGCTGCTGCTCAAGTTCGCCGCGTTGCTGGCGCTGCTGCAGGCCCAGCAATACGTGGCCCTGCTGCTGGTGCCCGTGCTGGGGCGTGCGGCGCTGCTGGCGCTATTCCTGACCACGGTCTACGTACGGCCCAATGGCCTCGGCCAGGCGCTGGCGGCGAATCTGCCGCGACCCTGGGCGCGCGGGGTGCTGGCCGCGGTCGTCCTGAGCTGCCTGCCGTTCGGCATGGCCGGGCTGATCGCCCTGCTGATGGCCGCGGCGACATTCCTCCTCGCGCGCCGCGCCGTGCTCCGCCGCCTCGGCGGCACCACCGGCGACACCGCCGGCGCCCTGCTCGAACTGGTGGAATGCGCGGTGCTGGTGGGCCTGGCATTGCAACTGGGGTCGTAGGTTGGGTTGAGCGTAGCGAAGCCCAACATACGGAGCATCGGGAAACACGCCCGCCGCGCCATTGTTTGCTCGCCGTCGCCTATGGGCGAGACGTTGGGGAGCGTTGTTGGGCTTCGTCGCTGCGCTCCTCAACCCAACCTACGGAACATCGGGAAACGCGCCCGCCGCGCCATTGCTTTGCTCGCCGTCGCCTATGGTCGTGACGTTGGGGGGCATTGTTGGGCTTCGTCGCTGCGCTCCTCAACCCAACCTACGATCTGGGGCTGTAGGTTGGGTTGAGCGCAGCGAAGCCCAACATACGGAGCATCGGGAAACACGCCCGCCGCGCCATTGTTTGCTCGCCGTCGCCTATGGTCGTGACGTTGGGGAGCGTTGTTGGGCTTCGTCGCTGCGCTCCTCAACCCAACCTACCCAGGGTCGTAGGCTGGGTCGAGCGCAGCGAAGCCCAACATACGGAGCATCGGGAAACACGCCCGCCGCGCCATTGTTTGCTCGCCGTCGCCTATGGTTGAGACGTTGGGGAGCATTGTTGGGCTTCGTCGCTGCGCTCCTCAACCCAACCTACGATCTGGGGCTGTAGGTTGGGTTGAGCGCAGCGAAGCCCAACATACGGAACTCGGGAAACACGCCCGCCGCGCCATTGTTTTGCTCGCCGTCGCCTATGGTCGTGACGTTGGGGGCATTGTTGGGCTTCGTCGCTGCGCTCCTCAACCCAACCTACCCAGGGTCGTAGGTTGGGTTGAGCGCAGCGAAGCCCAACATACGGAGCATCGGAAACACGCCCGCCGCGCCATTGTTTGCTCGCCGTCGCCTATGGTCGTGACGTTGGGGGAGCATGTTGGGCTTCGTCGCTGCGCTCCTCGACCCAACCTACCCAGGGTCGTAGGTTGGGTTGAGCGCAGCGAAGCCCAACGAGCGTGGTGTCAGGCCACGGATTCGTCACGTCATCGGTCTTTTCGAAGCCCCGAAGACCATCTTCGCCTCGGCACGCTCAGCCTATGCTCGCCCCACCTTAGGTTTCCGGCGCGAGGGCGGCATCGAGTTGCGCCGCCAGGCTGCCGTCGGCTTCCAGGCCGAGGATGATGTCGCAGCCGCCGACCAGCTCGCCGCGCAGGAACAGCTGCGGGTAGGTCGGCCACTGCGAGATCTTTGGCAGCTTCTCGCGGATGTGCGGCGCCAGCAGCACGTTGACCGTGGCGAACGGCCGGCCGCTGTTCTTCAGCGCCGCCACCGCGGCGCGGGAGAAGCCGCACTCCGGGGCGTCCGGCGTGCCCTTCATGTAGAGCAGCACCGGATGCTCGGCAAGCTGCTGGCGAATACGGGCTTCGGTATCGAGAACCTGCATGTGTTCACTCCATTGCCAGTGCGTAGTGGGCGCCGTGGACGCCTGGGTTGGGCCGGGCCCGTTGCGGGCGGGCCTTCCAGGCCTGGTAGCCGCCATCCAGGCTGTAGCAGTTGACGAAGCCGAAGTCGCTGAACAGCTGTGCCATGTCGCGGCTGGCATGGCCGCGTTCGCAGCAGATGATCAGGTGAACATGGGGCGGCGTGCTTTTGAGCAGGGTGCGCAGGTTCAGCTCGCTGAGGCGGGTGGCGCGCGGGTCGTGGCCCTGGCAGTAGGCGCGGGCATCGCGCATGTCCAGCAGCATGGTGTTTTCGGTCGCCAGCAGCCGTTGGGCCTGCTCGACGCTGATGCGTTGGTAATCGCTCATTGCTCTTCTCCAAAACAATCGTGGTAGGTCGGGCAGGTATCGCAAGAGGGGGCGCGGCAGACGTAACCGCCGCCCTGTTCGCATAGTTGTTTGTAGAAGAATTTCTTCCAGCGCATGTCCTGGGTGTTGCGCCGGGCCAGGTGCGGGAAGTTGTACATCAGCAGGGCGCGCAGCTGCGCCCGGGAGTCGAGGCCCAGGTCGCGCCACAGGTGCTCGCTGCCGAGGCAGGCGGCGGCGACGATGGCGGCCAGCGCCGGCTCGCCGAGGTCGTCCTGCCCGGCCAGCAGCAGGTCGTGCAGTGCCTGCCATTCCTCCTGGCGCAGTGCCAGCAGTTCCTCGCGCAGGGCATCGCGTTCGTCGAGCAGGCGGTAGTTGGCTCTGCGGACCGCCGGCTGCAGGCCATGGCGCGCCAGCAGCCCGGCATATTGCGCGGCGTCGAGCCCGAGGTGCTTCGGCAGGCAGCTGCGGCCATCGCGCTGGGCCCGGACGATCTGTGCCAGCCAGGTCGTATTGGCTTCGGCCTCGACCTGCAGACGCAGCGCTACCTGGCTCATTGCGAGGCGCTCGCGGCGGGGCGGCAGCCGAGCGCCGAGCTGGTGCCCAGCGAACAGCCGCTGATGTTCGGCGCCAGCGCCGGCAGGCGGCCGTGGCACGGCAACCAGGCGTTGATGCCCACCAGGTCGAAGTCGACCATGTAGTGCATGCCGCAGCGGATCAGCGGGCGGCGGATCAGCAGCGGCTGGGCCACCATCAGATCCAGCGCCTGTTCGGCGTTCAGTTCGCTTGGATCGAGCTCGCCATACTTGATCGCCGGGGCCGACGGGTTGAACCACTCGGCCACCGGCAGCCCGCCGAAGAACGGCCGCAGGCGTTCCGGCGTCCAGGTCTCGCGCAGCAGGTCGCGTACCTCCAGCTCGATGCCCGCCGAGCGCAGCAGTTCCTTCTGCAGGCGGTTGGTGGCGCAGCCGGGTTTCTCGTAGAAGATGATGCAGGACATGGGGACCTCCTCAGCGGGCCTGGATGGCGCGCATGGCTTCGGCCAGGCGCTCCGGAGGGATGCCCGTCAGCGAGCCGGCCGGGTTGGCCGGGCTGCCGTCGGCGAACAGGATCGCGCCTTCGATGGGGCAGATGCTCGCGCACTGTTGCTCGGCATAGTCGCCGTCGCACTCGGTGCACTTGTGCGCGCTGATGCGGAAGTGCGTGGCGCCGGGGCTGATCGCCTCGCTCGGGCAGACGTCCAGGCAGGCCCAGCAGTTGACGCAGGATTCGACGATTCGCAGTGCCATGCTTCACCTCCTCATGCCGTCAGGCATTGCTCCGCAGCGTGTGCCGACGCATCGAGACGGCCGTTGGCGATCATTTCCTGGTACACCGCCAGCACCGCTTCCTCGATGGGCTCCATGGCGTGCTCGCCGTTGGGCTGGATGCCGGCGGCCTCCAGCTCGCCCCAGGGCTCGAAGCCGATCTTCGAGCAGAGCACCGCCTCGCAGCCCTTGAGAGCGCGGAGGCTGCCCGACAGCGCGCTTTCCTTGTCGCCGCAGCTGTCGTTGCCGACGCAGTACTGCTCGACCTTGCGATGGCCGATGAAACGCACTCCGGCCGGCGAGGCCTCGTAGACGAGGAACTCGCGGGCATGGCCGAAATGCTGGTTGACCAGGCCAGCGCCGCTGGTGGCGACGGCCATCAGCACCGGGCGATGGCGCGTGTCCGTCACGCCCGTGAGCGGTGGCGTGGCCAGGCGCGCCTTCTTCGCCGCGCGCTCGTCCAGTTCTTCCTTGATCGCCGCATGGATGGCGGCGCGCTTGACCATCGCCGCGTCGTAGTCGATGTCCATTGTCTCGATCTTGTCGAGGGTGAACTCATCGCCGCGGTCCTCGCCGAGCAGGCCCACCGCATCGGCGCGGCACTGACGGCAGTGGCGCATCATGTTCATGTCGCCGGCGCAGGCGTCCTGCAGGTCCTGCAGTTCCTCCGGCTCCGGGCTGCGCTGGCCCATCACGCCGTAGAAGGTGCCGTGCTCGGCCTCGGCGATCAGCGGCATGACGTTGTGCAGGAAGGCGCCCTTGGCCTTGACGATGCGGCTGACTTCTT
This sequence comes from Pseudomonas sp. FeN3W, assembly GCA_030263805.2. NCBI lineage: Bacteria > Pseudomonadati > Pseudomonadota > Gammaproteobacteria > Pseudomonadales > Pseudomonadaceae > Pseudomonas > Pseudomonas sp. FeN3W. The sequence goes on along the minus strand of CP136010.1, from coordinate 1,345,108 downwards.
TCAGGTGTTCATCGTTGACGCCGGGGATCAGCACCGAGTTGACCTTCACCAGGATGCCGCGCTCGACCAGCATCTCCAGGCCCTTCTGCTGGCGCTCGATGAGGATCTTCGCCGCCTTGCGCCCACGGATGCGTTTGTTGTTCCAGTAGATCCAGGGATAGATCTCGGCGCCGATGTCCGGGTCCACGCAGTTGATGGTGATGGTCACATGGTCGATGTTGTGCTTGGCCAGCTCGTCGACGCAGTCGGGCAGCGCCAGGCCGTTGGTGGAGACGCACAGCTTGATGTCCGGCGCCTGCTCGGAGAGCATGCGGAAGGTCTCGAAGGTGCGCTGCGGGTTGGCCAGCGGGTCGCCCGGCCCGGCGATGCCGAGCACCGTCATCTGCGGGATGGTCGCCGCCACCGCCTTGACCTTCTTCACTGCCTGGACTGGGTCCAGCAGCTCGGAGACCACGCCGGGGCGCGACTCGTTGGCGCAGTCGTACTTGCGGTTGCAGTAGTGGCACTGGATGTTGCAGGCCGGCGCCACCGCCACGTGCATGCGCGCGAAGTAGTGGTGCGCCTCCTCGGAGTAGCAGGGGTGGTTGTGCACTTTCTCGCGGATATGCTCGGGCAGGTGCGCGAGCTGGTCGTCCGAGCTGCCACAGGAACCCGCTGAACAACCGCCCCCGGCGGCATGCCCGGCCTCGCTCTGGCCCAGTACGTTCAGTTCCATGTTCGGTCTCCGAATAGAGGTCTGTCGCGGATACCTGGAGCAAGGGCCGTGCCTGTTTTCAATACATTGTTTTTGAACGGTTTTTTCAGCGCGTAGGCGGGATTCGTTGTTTCGCAACGAACAAACTGGCGGAGTGGGGTGGGGCAACTGTCGCAAAGGCGACAAGGTGCGGCGCCCCGGTCCGCTGGTGCCGGGCTACTCCTCGAGGCGCCCGCTGGCGTCGCGATCGTGCGCATAGCCTCTCTTGAGCGGAAACGCCGGCAACCAGGACTCGCGGCGGACGGTCCAGAGCTCGTAGGTGGGCATCAGCAGGTCGGGGACATCCAGGGCTCCCAGGCTCACTTCGATTTCGTCCGCGGGGCGCGCGAAGACGGACGAGCCGTAGCGGGGACAGAAGAACCGCCCGGGATAGTCGCGTGCCTCGCCCGTGACCGTCACCGCCGCTAGGGGGAATATCGCCGAGGCGTGGAACAGGGCCCTGTGATGCTTGCGGCAGTCGAGACAATGGCAAGGCTGACCTGATATGGGCGGCGCGACGCCACGATGCGGACGTCGCCGGACAGGCAACCACCGCTGAATCGCGTCATGGCGCAGCTTCTCTGAGTCAAATGGCGCTGGGCTTTGCGCGCCTGCCTGTGTCGTGAAAATAGCAGTTCAAGGTATAAGCATGCCGACTTCGCCCACGCGCCAGGGCGGTGCATCGGTTAAAGGCCCCGCTGGCTCACCTTCAAGCCACCCGGCGACCGACGTGAGGGCGCCGGCCATCGTTTCGCCGGCGACCTCCAGGCGGGCCGTTCTTGTGAACGCTAGCGGCGTTACGCCCCGCCCGGCCCCGCGACACGCAGCGCTTCGGCGACCAGCGAGAAGGCCGGCGACGGCTGCTTGCGGCTCGGGTAGTAGAGGTAGTAACCCTCGAACGGCGCACACCAGTCCTCCAGTACGCGCACCAGCCGGCCTTCCTCGATATGCGGGGCGAATTCGTCTTCCGGCAGGAAGGCGATGCCCAACCCTTCGAGCGCCGCCTGCACGATATGGGGCGTGCTGTTGAGGACCAGCTGGCCATCGACGCGGACGTTCAACTGCCGGCCCCGGCGCTCGAATTCCCAGACGTACAGGCCGCCATGGGTGGGGAAGCGCAGGTTGATGCAGCGGTGCGCCATGAGGTCGCCCGGTGCCTTCGGTATGGGGTTGCGGGCGAAGTAGGAGGGTGACGCGACCGCGGCCATGCGCAGCTTGGGGCCGATGGGCAGCGCGATCATGTCCTTGTCGATGGTGTCGCCCAGGCGCACGCCCGCGTCGAAGCGATCCGCCACGATGTCCCTGAATCCGTAATTGACGTCGAATTCGACGTTGATGTCGGGAAACGCGTGCAGCAAGGGGGCGAGCTTCGGCAGCAGCGTGGTGCGCAGGACGTGATCGGCGCAGGTGATCCGCACCGTCCCGGCCGGCTTGTCGCGCATCTCCGTCAGCACGTCCAGCTCCGCCTCGATCTCGTCGAAGCGGTGGCCGATCGCATGCAGCAGCCGTTCGCCCGCCGCCGTGGGCGAGACGCTGCGCGTGGTACGCGTGAGCAGGCGGATCTGGAGCCTTTTCTCCAGGCCGCTGATCGCCTGGCTGAGCGCCGATTGCGTCACGCCCAGCTGGGCGGCGGCGCGCGTGAAGCTGCCCGCACGCGCCACCGTGACGAAGGAGAGGAGATCGTTGAGGTTGCGTCTGACCATGGGGCGCAGTTTCGCATGAATGATTGATTAGTAGTTCTTATATCCGTTTTAAGGATTGATTAGCTAGTTGCGGGTGCATTCTTGCGGGAACATTATCCGGCATGAAAACGAACGGAACAGAGTGGCAACGGATGCCACCGCGACAGTGGACATCATGGCAATGAAGAAAAAGCCTTTTCCTCTCTCCTGGCCTTCGTTGCGTCGCTCGGCCTTGCCGCTGTTCGCCAGCTCGTTGCTGGGACTGGCGGCTTGCTTACCCGGCAACTCGGTGGCGCAGCCAGCCACGCCCGCGAAGGAATTCCCCATGAAGATTCGCCTGATCGTCGATGGCCAAAGCGCCACCGCCACGCTGTACGACAATGCCACCGCGCGTGATTTCGCCACGCTGCTGCCGCTGTCGCTGACGATGGAGGACTACGCCACCATCGAGCGCGTATCCAGCCTGCCGCGCAAGTTGTCCACGCAAGGCGCGCCGGACGGCATGGCGCCGGTGGCCGGCGAGCTGACCCACTACGCGCCCTGGGGCAACCTGGCGATTTTCGTCGAGGGCCGACCCCATGCGCGGGGCCTGTTGCCGCTGGGCAAGGTGGAGGAAGGCCTGTCCATCCTGGCCAGACCCGGGCCGTATCAGCTACGGATCGAGCGAATCGGGAACTGATGCCACGGCTGCGCGCCTGGACGGCGCAGCAGCTCCGTTCGTTTCCCGTTCCTCGTGCGATGCACGCCCTAGCTGGCCAGGCACGACCTTTCACTCTCGGATCGAAGCACAGACAAGGCTTTCATGACCGCTCGAACATCCGCCGCGCCCATGGCCGGCACCGACACCCCATACGAAGCCGGACAAGCGGCCTCCTGGAGCGGCGTCTTCGCCCTGTCGTTCTGCGCGTTCGCGCTGATCGCATCGGAATTCCTGCCCGTCAGCCTGCTGACGCCCATGGCGAATGACCTCCGGGTCAGCGAAGGTATGGCGGGGCAGGGCATCGCGATCTCCGGCGCATTCGCCGTCCTGACGAGCCTGTTCATTTCGACGCTGGCCGGCAACCTGAACCGCAAGACGCTGTTGCTCGGGCTGACGGCGGCGATGGGTGTGTCGGGCGCCATCGTCGCGCTGGCGCCGAACTATTTCACCTACATGCTGGGCCGGGCGCTGATCGGCGTGGTCGTCGGCGGTTTCTGGTCGATGTCGGCGGCCATGGCCATCCGCCTGGTGTCGTCGCGCGATGTGCCGCGCGCCCTGGCCATCGTCAACGGCGGCAACGCACTGGCCACTGTGGTGGCCGCGCCGCTGGGCGCCTACTTGGGAACCGTCATCGGTTGGCGCGGCGCTTTCCTTTGCCTGGTGCCGGTAGCCCTGATCGCCCTGGCCTGGCAATGGAGGACGCTGCCTCCCATGCCGGCCGCGGCGCGGGCGTCGGGCAGCGCCAGTGCGTTCAAGGTGTTCACGCTGCTCGGGCGTCCTGGCGTCGGCGTGGGCATGCTGGCCAGCAGCCTGCTGTTCATGGGGCAGTTCGCGCTGTTCACCTACGTGCGGCCGTTCCTGGAAACGGTCACGGGCGTACAGGGAAGCGCGATATCGCTCATTCTGCTGGTGATCGGCGCGGCGGGTTTCATCGGCACCGTGCTCATCGGCCGGGTCCTGCAGCGGGGTTTCTACCAGACGCTGATCGCCATCCCGCTGTTGATGGCCGTGACGGCCCTGGCGCTGATCGCCTTCGGCAGCTGGCTGGCCATCGTCATCGTGTTGCTGGGCCTGTGGGGGCTGGCCGGCACTGCCGCGCCCGTGGGCTGGTGGTCCTGGATCGCCAGGGTCTTTCCCGGGGATGCCGAGGCGGGTGGTGGCCTGTTCGTCGCCGTCGTGCAGTTGTCCATCGCGCTGGGTTCGACCCTGGGTGGCCTGCTGTTCGACCACAGCGGCTACCGGAGCACGTTCATCATGAGCGCCGTGTTGCTGGCGAGCTGCGCCGCCCTGGCGGCCATGACGGCGCGCGGAGCGGCGGCGCGTGCCTGACGGGGGCTTCCGACGACATTGGAGAGCCGATCATCAAGCCGGCTTATGACTTCCAGGGCCGTGTCTCACTGAAAGAACGGGAGAAATAGCTTGAACAAACCCTGCGTCATCATTCACGCGCTGACGTCGCTGGACGGGAAGCTCGACCGTCCTGAATGCGACTCGGCGGCCCTTCAATGCGAGCAACCGGGCTGGCGTGAACTTCGGCAAAAGGTGAACGGAGGGCGGTCCTGATGAAGAAAGTCATCGTACTGGGCGCCAACGGCCGCACAGCCAGGGAAATCGTTCCACGCCTGCTGGAGCAGGGCGATGTGGAGCTGATGCTTTTCGCGCGCCACGCCGAACGCCTGCATGATTTCAAGAGTCCGCGCGTCCAGGTGGTCGAGGGCGACGCCCGCAGTCCAGATGCTCTGAAAAAGGCCCTCCAGGGTCAGGATATCGTCATCAGTGCGCTGGGCGGCATGGACCTCGGCGACGTCACGCAAGCCTTGGTCGAGACGATGGAGGCGCTTGGCGTTCGCCGCATCATCGCCATCAGTGCCGGAGGCATCTACGACGAACTGCCCGAGCCGTTCAATTCCTGGGACAAGAGCGTGGTAGGGCAGACCCGACCCACCAATCTGAAAACGGCCGAGGTGATCGAGAGTTCCTCCCTGGATTACACCATCCTGCGCCCGGTCTGGCTGACGGATGAAACCACCGAAGAGGTCCAGCTGACGCACAAGGGGGAGATCTACAAGGGCACGGAGACCTCGCGCGCCAGTCTTGGGCGCTTCGTGGCCGATCTCGTCGAGCATCCCGAGCGCCACGTCAACGAAAACCTCGGCATCAGCCAGCCTCATACCGAGGGGAACAGGCCCGCTGCCTATCGCTAGGAAACCACGATGAGCACCTGTCCTGGCGCATCACGGCCCCGTACGCCCCGAGAACACCAGAACCTCCAACGCCAAGGAGAAAACCATGAACGAATCCAACCCGAAGATCGCCACCAGCGGGCAGCCCGGCTCCCGCAGAGCGTTCATCCAGGGCTCCCTTCTCGTCGGCTCGGCAGCGCTTCTCGCCGGGCCGGCGGCCCTGGCGGCAGCGACTTCCAGCAGCAGCGAGGCAGGCACCATGCAACTGACACAGGAATGGGACAAGGTCTTCCCTCGAAGCGAGAACCTTGACCACCAGAAGATCACGTTCACTAACCGCTACGGCATCACCCTGGCGGCCGACCTGTATCTGCCGAAGAAGCGTAGCGGCGAGCGGCTTCCCGCGATCGTCGTCAGCGGCCCGTTCGGCGCGGTGAAGGAACAGTCGTCCGGCCTGTACGCGCAAACCATGGCCGAGCGCGGCTTCGTCACCCTGGCGTTCGACCCGTCCTACACCGGTGAGAGCGGCGGCGAGCCGCGCAACGTCGCCTCGCCGGACATCAATACCGAAGACTTCAGTGCGGCGGTGGACTTCATCGGCCTGCGCCCGGAAGTCGATCGCGAGCGCATCGGCATCATCGGTATCTGCGGCTGGGGCGGCATGGCGCTGAACGCCGTGGCCGTGGACAAGCGCGTCAAGGCCGTCGTGGCCAGCACCATGTACGACATGACGCGGGTCATGTCCAAGGGCTACAACGACAGCGTGACCCTCGAACAGCGCACGCAGACGCTGGAGCAACTGAGCCGGCAGCGCTGGCAGGACGCGGAAAACGGTACCCCCGCCTACCAGCCGCCCTACAACGAACTGCAGGGTGGCGAGGCGCAGTTCCTGGTCGACTACCACGACTACTACCGGACGCCGCGCGGCTACCATCCGCGGGCGGTCAACTCCGGCAATGCCTGGACGATCACCACGCCGCTGTCGTTCATGAACATGCCGCTGCTCACCTACATCGAGGAAATCTCGCCACGCCCGGTCCTGTTGGTCCACGGCGAGAACGCGCACTCGCGCTACTTCAGCGAAACCGCCTACGAGGCGGCGGCCGAGCCGAAGGAACTGCTGATCGTCCCGGGCGCCAGCCACGTCGACCTGTACGACCAGTTGGACAAGATCCCCTTCGACAGGATCACGGCGTTCTTCGGCGAACACCTGCGCTAGGGACTGGATGATTCGGTGCGGATTCATGACATGCCGGGCGGCGAAGCCCCGCGGGCGTGCTCTTCGCTCGATACGCGGCAATGGCACGTGCGATCCGTGGTGCCCTTGCCGCGCCGGATACAACGGTTATCGTTGCTGGCAAACGTCGCAATCTTGATGCGTGCGCCTGCTTCGAGCCGATGATTCGCCTGGCAACGACACGCCGCCACAGGTCATGTTGAATCTGGCGGCCAGAACCGGAAGACACGCCCATGGAGCGTCGAAGATTTCTCACCGCAGGCGCTGAGCTGGGGGCTGTACTGGTCGCAGGATCGCTCCTGCCCGCTACCGCATGCTGGGCACAAACGCCACCGAATCCACGTAAGGAGACCTCCATGCCCAGGGCACAACGAGGTGCCGGCAAGGCCCGTGTGTTCATCACCGGTTCGGCCGATGGACTGGGCCATGCCGCGGCGCGGACGCTGCTCGCCGAGGGGCACGAGGTCGTCGTGCACGTCCGTTCCCGGGCCCGGCTGCCCGCCGTCGAGGAACTGCTGGAGCAGGGCGCCATCGCCACGATCGGCGATCTGTCGGACGTTGCGCAAATCCGTGATCTCGCCAGCCAGGTCAATGCGATCGGCCGGATGGATGCCGTTATCCACAACGCCGGCATCATTTCAGGCTCGCAGTTGCTGGTGGTCAACGTCGTCGCGCCATACCTGCTCACGGCCCTGATCCAGCGCCCCGAGCGCCTGATCTACCTGAGCAGCAGCATGCACCGGGGCGGGCGCGCCGACCTAGCCGGCATGGACTGGGCCGGCCGCACGTCCACGGGGAGCTACTCGGACAGCAAACTGTTCGTCACCACCCTGGCCGCAGCCGTCGCGCGCTTGTGGTCGGAGGTGTACAGCAACGCGGTCGATCCGGGTTGGGTACCGACCAGGATGGGTGGCCCGGGCGCGCCCGACGACCTGCGGCTGGGACACCTGACCCAGGAGTGGCTCGCGACCAGTAATGACCTCGAGGCATTGACCAGCGGCGGCTATTGGCATCACCAACAGCGTGAGCAGCCGCATCCCGCCGTCAACGACGCAGGACTCCAGGACCGACTGCTGGCCGATCTCGCCCGCGCCACCGGCACGAAGCTGGCGTGATGGCGGCGCGGAGTTGCGTCGTCGCCTCGGGCTTCCCCGCAGCCGGCCGACAGCCCGCCAGACACCAGCCGACACGCATCGTATCGAGAACGAAAGGAGGCAACCGCCGAGACGCGGTTGGAATCATGAAATCCCGGATTGACGACAGGATGACCGGTCAGTGCATCCGTAGCGTGCCGTTCTCACCTGCGCCGTGCCACGCGCACGTCAGCCAGTCGGGCGGCGAAGCGAGAGTGCGGATTACTCCTGTATGAAAAAATTCTGCTCGCGTTTCCTGATGGTATGCGCCGGTATTGTCGTTCTGGGCGGTATTGGCATCGCCGCCTACCTGCAGCACCCGCTGTTCGGCGCGCTGCCGAGCGGCGAGTGGCTGGAGCGTATCGCGCGCTCGCCCAACCATGCCGATGGCGCATTCCACAACCAGATCGACACGCCGATGCGGACGACGGAGCAGCCCGAGTGGTCGATGTGGCTGGAGACGATCTTCGGGGAAAAGGGCCAGCCACGTCCGCCGGGTTCGATTCCCGCCATCAAGACCGATCTCGGGGCGCTCGATCCTGCGCAGGACCTGGTGATCTGGCTCGGCCACTCCTCCTACTTCGTGCAGTTGGCCGGGCAGCGCATCCTGATCGATCCGGTCTTCAGCAGCAATGCCGCACCCGTGCCGCGGGCGAATCTGGCCTTCGACGGCACCAGCCTCTATACGGCGCAGGACATGCCCAAGATAGACGTGCTGCTGGTCACCCACGATCATTACGACCACCTGGACTATCCGAGCATCCTGGCGCTGCAGGACAAGGTCAGGCGGGTGGTGGCCGGGCTCGGGGTGGGGGCGCACTTCGAGGCATGGGGCTACGACATGGACATCGTGCGCGAGGTCGATTGGTTCGATGTCGTCGAGCCGACACCAGGGCTGCAGATCCACGTCACCCCGGCCCGACATTTCTCCGGGCGTACCTTGACGCGCAACAGATCGCTGTGGGTCGGCTTCGCGCTGGTATCGCCCGAGCGCCGTCTGTTCTTCAGCGGCGACAGCGGCTACGCGCCGCACTTCGTCGAGATCGGCCGGCGGCTTGGTCCTTTCGACTGGGTGGCGCTCGATATGGGCCAGTACGATCCGCACTGGGCCAATGTGCACATGAACCCCGAGCAGGCAGCGCAGGCGGCTGAAGACTTGCGAGCGAAGGTGTTGACACCCGCGCATGCTGGCCGCTTTTCCATCTCTCCCCACGATTGGGACGATCCGTTCAAGCGGATCACCGTCGCCAGCCAGGGACGCAGCTATGCATTGTGGACGCCGGAGATCGGCCGCCCCATTCACCTGGATGGCCGTGCCCAGGCGTTCAGCGCATGGTGGGAGGAAGCTTCAAGCTTCAAGCCAGGCTCCACCCCATTCTTCACCGCCAGGATTTCCGCCATCACGCTCACCGCGATCTCGGCGGGGGTCTTGCTGCCGATGTAGAGGCCGACCGGCGCATGCAGGTGCCGCAGGGAGTCCTCCGTCTCGTCGAAGTGCTCGATGAAGCGGCGCCTGCGGCTCGCGGTGTTGCGCCGCGAGCCGATGGCGCCGACGTAGAAGGCGGGGCTGTGCAGCGCCGCCAGCAGGGCCAGGTCGTCGAGCTTGGGGTCGTGGCTCAGGGCGACGATGCAGGTGCGCGGGTCGGGATTCAGGGTACGAACCGCGTCGTCGGGCATTTCCGTGCTGAGCGCCACGCCTGCCACGGTCCAGGTTCCACGATGTTCGATGCGCGGATCGCAGACCGTCACCGCGAAGTCGTTGAACAGGGCCATGGTGGCCACGTACTCGGCCAGCGCGCCGGCGCCGATGAGCAGCATGCGGTATTGCGGCCCCAGGGTGCAGGACAGGCTGGCGCCATCGAAGCGCAGCGCCTCGGGGATCGAGGTCGGCTGCAGCGTCACCGCGCCGCTGGCGCAGTCGACCGTGCGCTGCATGAGTCGTCCCGATTCCAGCTGGCGCACCAGTTCGTCGAGCGCCGTGAAGTCCGGCTGGAACTCCAGCAGCAGTTCCAGCGTGCCGCCGCAGGGCAGGCCGAAGCGATGCGCCTCGTCCGCGGTGACGCCGTAGCGCACGACCGCGGGCGTCGTCTGCCCGATGTCTCCCGCGCCGCCGTAGGCGCGGGTGTAGCGGTGGACCAGGTCATCCTCGATGCAGCCGCCGGAGACCGAGCCCACGCAGCGGCCATCCTCGCGCAATGCCATCATCGAACCCACGGGGCGCGGCGACGAGCCCCAGGTCTTGACCACCGTGACCAGCAGCAGCCGATGTCCGGCCGCATGCCAGTCGCGGGCGGTGCGCAGTACGCGTACATCGATGCTTTCCAATGTCGTGGTTCCTTATCGGGCATGAGCGGCCGTCAAGCGCGGCAGGGCATTCCTGTGTACTAGACCGTGCCCGCCCCGTCGCAGGTCGTGTGCGCCGACCGGCGGCGAATCGCCCGGCGTGCCCGAAGCGCACGACAGGCGATTTCCGGGCCGGTTCTTACGCCACCCTGCGCACCGGCAGGCTGCGCACGCGCTTGCCGGTGGCGGCGAAGATCGCGTTGCACAGCGCCGGCGCCACGGGCGGCACCGGCGGCTCGCCCACGCCGCCGGGCGGCAGGTCGTGGTCGTCGTTGACCAGGTGGGTGCGGATCAGCCGCGGCGAGGCGGAGTGGCGCAGCACTTCGTAGTCGTGGAAGTTGCTCTGCTGCACGCGGCCGCTCTCGAAGGTGATCTCGCTGGCCAGCGCCAGGCCCAGGCCCATGATGGCGCCGCCTTCCATCTGCGCGCGGATGCGTTCGGGATTGATCTGCGGGCCGCAGTCCAGCGCCATGTCGACGGCCAGCACGCGCACCTCGCCCTCGTCGTCCACGGCCACCTCGACCACGCTGGCCGTGTAGCTCATGAAGCTGTAGCAGAAGGCCAGGCCCAGGCCATGGCCCTCGGGCAGTTCGCGGCCCCAGCCGGCGCCTTCGCAGGCGGCCTCGATCACGCCGCGCAGGCGGCCGGTGTCGTAGGGGTAGCGTTCGGGCGACTCGGTGTAGTTCCAGGTGTCGGCCAGCGTGCCGGGGTCGAGCCGGCGTGCCGGCCCGATCAGGTCGAGGGCGAACTGCCGGTGGTCCTTGCCGGCGCGGTGCGCCAGTTCGGCGATGAAGCATTGCGCGGCGAAGGCATGCGGGATGTTGGCCACCGAGCGGAACCAGCCGATGCGCGCATGCGCCGGCACCTCGGCGGTTTCCACGCGCACGTTGGGGATGCGGTAGGGCATGTTGATGGCCGACATGGCCGACTCGAACAGCTGCTGGCCTTTCGCCCCTTCGGCGAACAACGAGGCGATCGTGGGCGCGGCGCTGCGGTGCAGCCAGGAACGCACCTGGCCCTGCCGGTCGACGACGGCTTCCAGCCGTTCGCAGGAGACGGTGTGCAGGTAGTCGTGGCGGATGTCGTCCTCGCGCGTCCACACCAGCTTGACCGGGGTGCCTTCGGGCATGGCCCGGGCGACGATGGCGGCTTCATCGACGAAGTCGGGCTTGGACTTGCGGCCGAAACCACCGCCCAGCAGCAGGACGTTGACCTTGACCTTCTCGGGCTGGAGTCCGAGCCGGGCGGCCACGGCGTCCCGGGCGGCGATGGGGTTCTGGACCGAGGTCCAGACGTCGGCGCGGCCATCCTGGATGCGCACCGTGGCCACGGGCGGCTCCATCGACGCATGGGCCAGGTGGGGCACGTAGTACTCGGCGGCGAAGCGCTCGCGCTCCGCTGCCTGCGCCCAACTGCCCGGGGCGTCGCCCTGGTCGCGCATCACCTTGCCGGGCGCGCGCGAAGCCTCTTCCAGCGCCTGGCGATAGGCGGCCGAGTCGTAGCCGGCATTGGCGCCGTCGTCCCATTCGAGTTCCAGCGCGGCACGGCCCTGCATGGCGGCCCAGGTGTTGCGCGCGACCACGGCCACGCCGCCCAGCGGCTGGAACGCCGGCGCGCCCTGGAAGGCGGGAATCTCGATGACCTGCAGCACGCCGGGCAGCGCCAGCGCCTTGCGGCTGTCCAGCCGGCGCAGCGTGCCGCCCACCACCGGCGGGCGGGCCACCACGGCGTAGACCATGCCGGGCAGGCGCATGTCCATGCCGTAGATGGCCTGGCCCGTGCCGATGTCTTCCAGGTCGACGAGGCGCACCCGGTCCTTGCCGATATAGCGGAACTCGGCGCGGGTCTTGAGCCGCAGCGCATCGCCCGTGGGCACGGGTTGCCTGGCCGCATCCGCCGCCAGTTCGCCGTAGCCCAGGCGGCGACCGCTGGGCTGGTGCAGGACTTCGTGCTGCGTCGCCCTGACCTCGGCGACCGGCACCGCCCAGCGCGCGGCGGCCGCCGCTTCGAGCATCTGCCGGGCGGCCGCGCCGACGCGGCGCATGGGCATCAGGAAGTGCCGCACGCTGCGCGAGCCGTCCACGTTCTGGTTGCCGTAGCGCGCCTCGTCGGCCTCGGCCTGCACGACCTTGACCCGGTCCCAGCGCGCCTCCATCTCGTCGGCCACCACCATCGGCAGGCTGGTGCGCACGCCGGTGCCCATCTCGGCGCGGTGCGCCACGATGGTGACGGTGCCGTCGGTCGCGATCGAGACGAAGACCAGCGGATCGTCCACCGTACCGCCGGGCATGCTGTCGGCACCGTATCGGGGAGCGTCGTCGGCCCAGGCGACGCTGACCAGGCCCCTGGCCGTCACGGCCAGCGTCAGCAGGCCCAGGCTGCCCTGCAGGAAACGACGTCGGGAGAGTGCGCTGCCGGTCATCTACTGGTCCCCCTGCGCAAGGACTTGCGCCGCCTGCTGGACGGCGGCGCGAATGCGCGGATAGGTGCCGCAGCGGCAGATGTTGCCGCTCATGGCTTCTTCGATCTGCTGCTCGCTGGGCGCCGGCGTGCTCTTGAGCAGGCCCACGGCCGTCATGATCTGGCCGGCCTGGCAGTAGCCGCACTGGGCGACGTTCTGTTCGAGCCAGGCGCGTTGCACCACCTGGCCCACGCGGTCGGCCTGCAGGCCTTCGATGGTGGTGATGGCGTGCTCGGCCGCCGTCGAAACGGGCGTGATGCAGGCGCGGACCGGCGCGCCGTCCATGTGCACCGTGCAGGCGCCGCACAGTGCCACGCCGCAGCCGAACTTGCTGCCGGTCATGCCCAGCTCGTCGCGCAGCGCCCACAGCAGCGGCATGTCGTCGGGGACCTCGATGTCCCTGGCCTGGCCATTGACCTGAAGTCTCGCCATGGTGAACTCCTCGGGAAGGTAAAGGGCCACGGCCATGGCCCATCGCGGGTGATACGCGCTCGGAATTTTCCCGGAAAATATAGGCAGGCATTCATTAGATTGCCTACTAGCCGTATTAAGGGTTCATCAGGTGTCCACTGTATTCGAGGCCCGGACGTGGGGCTCGAGGGGGCGCTGTGCCGTTCAGATCTTGCGCATGTGAATGTTCAGCGTCTGCACCCGGTAGGCGATCTGCCGGGGCGTCATGCCGAGCAGGCGGGCGGCCTTGGCCTGGACCCAGCCGGCCTGTTCCAGGGCGGCGATGACGCGTTCGCGGTCGTCGAGGCTGTCGTCGGCGAGGTCGACCTCGGGGACCGGCGCCAGCGGCGTGGCGTCGTGGTCGAGGCCGGTGAGGGAGACCACGTCGCGGCTGATGGTGCCATCCTCGCTCATGATGGCCGAGCGTTCCAGGCAGTTTTCCAGTTCGCGCACGTTGCCCGGCCAGCGGTGGCTCATCAGCAGGCGCAGGGCGCTGTCGGTCAGCTTGAGTTTGCGGCCCTGCTGGCGGGCGATCTTGTCGAGGAGGAATTCGGCCAGTTCCGGGATGTCGGCGCTGCGCTCGCGCAGCGGCGGGACGCGGATGGCCATGACGTTGAGGCGGTAGTAGAGGTCTTCGCGGAACTTGCCTTGCTCCACCTCGTGCTCCAGGTCGCGGTTGGTGGCGGCGACGATGCGCACGTTGACCTTCACCGTCTGGGTGCCGCCGACGCGCTCCAGTTCGCCTTCCTGCAGCACGCGCAGCAGCTTGGCCTGGAACATCGGCGAGATCTCGCCGATCTCGTCGAGGAACAGGGTGCCGCCGTCGGCCTGTTCGAAACGTCCCTTGCGCTGCTTCACGGCGCCGGTGAAGGCGCCTTTCTCGTGGCCGAACAGTTCCGATTCGAGCAGGGTTTCCGGTAGCGCGGCGCAGTTCAGGCGTACCAGCGGCTGATGAGCGCGCGGCGAGTTGTAGTGGATGGCGCTGGCGATCAGCTCCTTGCCGGTGCCGGATTCGCCGAGGATCAGCACGGTGCTGTTCCACTTGGCGACCCGCCGCACCTGGTCGAAAACCCGGCGCATGGAGGTGGTGTGGCCCACCACCATGTTCTCGAAGCCATACTTGGCGCGGACTTCGCGGCGCAGTTCGTCGCGCTCGTCGACCACTTCCTGGCCGTCCTCGAGGTTCACCACCAGGCGCACGGTCTGCGCCAGCAGGCGGGCGACGATTTCCATCAGGCGGGTGCGCTCGGGCATCAGCTCGTCGGCGCGGCGGTCGGGTTGCGCCGCCAGCACGCCGATGGTGGTGCCGTCGATGGCCTTGATCGGTACGGCGATGAAGGGCAGGTCCATGTCGTACAGCGCCAGCCGGTCGAGAAAGCGCGGTTCGGCGTCGATACGCCCGAGCACCACGCTGTTGCCATGTTTGAGGATGTTGCCGAACACGCCTTCGCCGATGCGGTAGCGGGTGCTTTCGCAGGCCCGTACCACGGTTTCGGAGTCGCTGTGCACGGCGCCCACCTGCAGGCTGCCGTCCTTCGGGTTGCAGATGGAGACCAGCCCGTGCAGCAGGCCGAGGTCTTCGTGCAGCACGGCGAGGATCTCGGCCAGCAGTTCCTCGATGGGCCGGCCGCGGTTGAGGATGCGGGCGATCTGCGCCAGCGCCTGCAGTTGGGCATCCAGCAGTTCGCTGCGGGTCGGCGCGCTGGGGCGTTCGGCGAATGTGGCGTTCATGCGAGCTTCCCCTGTCAGCTGGCCGAGAAGGGCAGTTCGACGACGATCCTGCAGCCCTGGTCGTAGCCGCTATCGATATGCACCGTGCCGGCGTGTTCGGTGACGGTTTCCTGCACCATGGCCAGGCCCATGCCGCGGCCGGCTTTGTGCGGCGGCTTGGTGCTGAAGAACGGCTCGAATACCTTCAGCGCCAGCTCCGGCGCGATGCCCGGGCCGCTGTCGGCTATTTCCAGGCGCACCACCCGCTGGCCCTGGACGCGGGTGACGATCGACAGCGTGCGCGGGTTGTCCTGGTTCTGGCTCATGGCCTCGATGGCGTTTTCCAGCAGTTGCTTGATCATGCTGCGCAACCGGCCTTCGGCGCCCATCACCCAGGGCAGGCGCAGCGCCGGTTGCCAGTCGACGACGATGCCCTGGGCGAGCAACTGGTCGGTCATCAGGCTGACCACTTCGCGGATCAGCTGGTTGACGTTGACCGGCACGCAGCCGCCGGTCTGGCGCTGCGGAATCGAGCCGCTGAGGCTTTCCAGCGCGTCCATGCCGGCCTGGCTGGCTTCGCGCATGGCGCTGAGCACCGGGTCGCCCTCGGCGCTGTCGCCCAGGCGCCGTTCGAGCATGCGCAGCGCGGCGCTGATCAGGTTGACCGGGCCCTGCAGGCGGTGGATGGCGCCGTTGAAGGTCTCGCGCATGCCGTCGAGCAACTCTTCCTCGGCCATCAGCACCTTCAGCGCGTTGAGCTGGGAGGCCTGCTGTTGCTGGCGCAGCCCGGTGATGTCGTTGATCGTGAGCAGCAGGTAGTTTTCCTCGCCCGGGTCGAAGAAATCGTCGGCGCGCTCGCCCTCGATGCGGATGGCGCGGCCGTGGCAGGACAGCCAGCGCGGGGCGTGGCCGCCGAGGTCGAAGGTGACTTCCTTGCCGGTGAAGGCCTGGCCATGCGTCTTCAGCGCCTCGATGGCGCCGCCGAGGTTGTCCTGCAGCAGGCTCACCAGTTGCGCGGGCGTGGCCTGGTCGCCGAGCTCGGCGGCCAGGCGGTTGAAGCTGGGATTGGACAGGCGGATGCGCAGGGCGTGATCGAGCACGACGATGGCCGCCGGCGCGCTGTCGACCACCGCCTCGATGATCAGCCGCTGGTTGCTGACGCGCTGTTCGAGCTTGTGCTGGTCGCTGCTGTCGCGGTGCATGCCCAGGTAATGGATGGTCCGCTCGTGCTCGTCGAGCACCGGTGCCACGGTCAGCTCGGCGAGGTAGCAGCTGTCGTCCTTGCGCCGATTGATCAGCATGCCGGACCAGGCCTTCTTCTGCGCCAGGCGGCTCCAGAGCGCCTGGTAGACCAGCCGCGGGGTGGTGCCGTTGGACAGCACCGACTCGTTCTTGCCGATCACCTCGGCGCTGTCGTAGCCGGTGATGGCGCTGAAGGCGCGGTTGGCATAGAGGATGTTGGCCTTCAGATCGGTGATGGAGATGGCGATCGGCGCGTGTTCCACGGCTTGCTGGAACACCTCGGGCGCCAATCCATCGGACGCGGCGGGTTGCCCCACGTCGCGCTCGGGGGTGGCCTGGGTCATGTGCAATGTCCTCATCGATGCGGCGAAGCCGACGTCTGTGCGCCGGTATCCGCTGCAAAGCCATACGGTTAGGGGCTGTTGCCGTTTCATCGAGGTCGCGAATGAAATGGCAACAGCCCCCTCGGGTTTTGCAAACCGCGTGCCGCCGGTCACATTCCACGTCGGCGACCCCGCAAGGGCCCTAAACAGGTTGCGCAGGCGCATTTGCGCCCGGCAAACGCCCGTTGCGCTGTTGCAAAACCCACAGGGAGGCGCGCCTGCCCCTCTGGACCTGTCGTAAATCCCACAAAATCCGTCCCGCCAGCGCCGTCGGAGGCTGCGCTATCGCGAGCTTCGTTGATCTGCATCAACGAATCCCGGGCTCCCGGGGGGCTCCGGGACATCT
This sequence comes from Pseudomonas sp. FeN3W, assembly GCA_030263805.2. NCBI lineage: Bacteria > Pseudomonadati > Pseudomonadota > Gammaproteobacteria > Pseudomonadales > Pseudomonadaceae > Pseudomonas > Pseudomonas sp. FeN3W. The sequence goes on along the minus strand of CP136010.1, from coordinate 1,328,505 downwards.
GGCGGGGCGTGGCATGCTTGATGCAAAACCCTCTCGTGACGTCGCGTTGCCCGACAACGGTGCAGCGCCATTACAGCGGAGAGGGTTTATGGAATACGCGCTGTTCCTGATCGGCACCGTACTGGTCAACAACGTGGTGCTGGTCTACTTCCTCGGCCTGTGTCCGTTCATGGGCGTGTCCGGCAAGCTCGATCCCTCGCTGGGCATGGGCCTGGCGACGACCCTGGTGATGACCCTGGGCGGCATCAGCAGCTGGTTGCTCGAACACTACGTGCTGCTGCCGCTGGGTATCGGCTTCCTGCGCATCCTTTCCTACATCCTGGTGATCGCCGGCATGGTGCAGCTGATCGAGATGGTCATCCGCAAGGTCAGCCCGCCGCTGCATCGTTCCCTGGGCATCTACCTGCCCCTGATCACCACCAACTGCGCCGTGCTGGGCGTGCCGCTGATCAGCGTGCGCGAGGGCCACGGGCTGGCCGAGGCGGGGTTGTTCGGCCTGGGCTCGGCGCTGGGTTTCACCCTGGTGATGGTGATCTTCGCCGGCCTGCGCGAGCGGCTGGCATTGGCCAGCGTGCCGGCGGCCTTTGCCGGCGCGCCGATCGCTTTCGTCACCGCCGGGCTGCTGGCGATGGCCTTCATGGGCTTCGCCGGCCTGATCTGAATGCTGCTGCCGGCGAGGCTGGCGAAGGAGGAACGATGCTGGGCGCAATTCTGGTTCTCGCACTGATGGGCCTGCTGCTGGGCGGCGGTCTCGGCCTGGCGGCACGCTACCTGGCGGTCTCGGAGGAGAATCCGCTGGTCAAGGAGATCGAGGCGTTGATGCCCGGCAGCCAGTGCGGGCAGTGCGGTTATCCGGGCTGCGGCGCGGCGGCCAGCGCCCTGGTCGAGGGCCGCGCCGCGGTCACCTGCTGCCCGCCCGGCGGCGCCGCGCTGGCCGAGCGTCTGGCCGAGCTGCTCGGCGTGCCGCTGGATGCCAGCGCGCTCGCCGCGCCGATGCTGGCGCGCATCGATGCCGCCGAGTGCACCGGCTGCACGCGCTGCTTTCGCGCCTGCCCGACCGACGCCATCGTCGGCGCCAATGGGCAGATCCATTGCGTCTTGAGCAACGCCTGCACCGGTTGCGGCAAATGCCTGGAGGCCTGCCCGGAAGACTGCATCGCCCTCGCGGCCCAGGAACCGACGCTGGACCATTGGCGCTGGGCCAAGCCCCGGGCCGCCTGATTTCGCCTGATGAACAGGGGCGTCAGACCCCGGGAGTCGACCATGTTCCACCTCGCGCATTTTCGCGGCGGCATCCATCCCGCCGCCCACAAGGACCGCTCGGCCGCCCTCGGCATCGCCGTGCAGCCACTGCCGCCGCGCCTGTACCTGCCGTTGCGCCAGCACGCCGGGGCCGAGGCCTTGCCGGTGGTGAAGGCGGGCGAACGGGTGCTCAAGGGCCAGTTGCTGGCCGGCTCGCCCACCGAGCTCTCGGCGCCGATCCATGCGCCGAGTTCCGGGCGCATCGTCTCGATCGGGCCGATCGACGCGCCGCACCCGTCCGGGCTCCAGGTCAATGGCATGGTGCTCGAATGCGATGGCGAGGAGCGCTGGATCGAGCTGGACGTACCGGCCGATCCCTTCGCCGAGGCCCCGCAGCGGCTCGCCCAGCGTGTCGCCGATGCCGGCGTGGTCGGACTCGGCGGGGCGATCTTCCCGGCTGCGGTGAAACTCAAGCAGGGCACGAAGCACGAGATCAAGACGGTGCTGGTCAACGGCAGCGAGTGCGAGCCGTACCTGAGCTGCGACGACCGGCTGATGCGCGAGCGCGCCGAGGCGGTGGTCGACGGCGCGCGGCTGATCCAGCACATCCTGCGCGCCTACAGCATCGTCATCGCCATCGAGGACAACAAGCCGGCGGCGCTGGCGGCCATGCGCGCGGCCAGCGAGCCCTACGGCGCCGTCGAGGTGGTGGCGGTGCCGGCGCTCTACCCGATGGGCTCGGCCAAGCAACTGATCCGCCAGGTCACCGGCCGCGAGGTGCCGGCCGGCGGGCGCAGCACCGACGTCGGCGTGCTGGTGCACAACGCCGGCACGGTCTACGCGATCCAGCAGGCGCTGCGCCACGGCCGCCCGCTGATCTCGCGGGTGGTGACGGTGGCCGGCGGCTGCGTGAGCAGCCCGCGCAACGTCGAGACCCTGATCGGCACGCCGGCGCAGGCGCTGCTCGACACCTGCGGCGGGCTGCTGCGCGAGCCGCGGCAACTGCTGCTCGGCGGGCCGATGATGGGCATGCCGCTGCCGTCGACGGCGGTGCCGGTGATCAAGGGGGCCACCGGCCTGCTGGCGCTCGACCGCCACGAGTTGCCGCATGACGACAGCGCGCCGTGCATCCGCTGCGCGCGCTGCGTGGATGCCTGCCCGATGGGCCTGGCGCCGCTGGAGATGGCCGCGCGCACCCGCGTCGACGATTTCGACGGCGCCAGCGAGTACGGCCTGCGCGACTGCATCCTCTGCGGCTGCTGCGCCTACGTCTGCCCGTCGCACATCCCGCTGGTGCAGTACTTCCAGTATGCCGTCGGCCAGCAGGACGAACGCCGCAGCGCCGCACGCAAGAACGATTACATCAAGCGCCTCACCGAGGCGCGCGAGGCACGCCTGGCCGAGGAAGAAGCGGCCAGGGCGGCGGCCAAGGCCGCGAAGAAACGCAAGACGGCGGCGCCGGCCGCCAGCAGCGAGGTGTCGTCATGAGCGCGCCAGGTATCGCATCGGGGCCGTTCGCCCACGACCGCTCCTCGGTCGACCGCATCATGCTGCACGTGTGCCTGGCGCTGCTGCCGGCGACGGCCTGGGGGCTGTACCTGTTCGGCTGGCCGGCGATCAACCTGTGGCTGCTGACCTGCGCCAGCGCGGTGGCCTGCGAGGCCGTCTGCCTGTACCTGCTCGGCCGGCCGCTGCGCCGCCTGCTGGACGGCAGCGCGCTGCTCAGCGGCTGGCTGCTGGCGCTGACGCTGCCGCCCTGGGCGCCCTGGTGGATCGCCGTGGCCGGCAGCGTCTTCGCCATCGGCATCGGCAAGCAGCTGTATGGCGGCGTCGGGCAGAACGTGTTCAACCCGGCGATGCTGGCGCGGGTGGCGCTGCTGATCGCCTTTCCGCTGCAGATGACCACCTGGGCGCTGCCCCTGCCGCTGGGCGCGGCGGGCGCGCCCGACTGGCTCGAAGGCCTGCGCATCACCTTCGCCGGCGGGACGCTGGCCGATGGCCTGAGCGGCGCCACGGCGCTGGGCCAGTTGCAGACCGAGCTGACCCTGGGCCATGGCGCCACGCAGATCCTCGCCGAGCATTTCGACCTGCTGCCGGCCTTTCTCGGCTACAGCGGCGGCGGCCTCGGCGAGACCTCGGAGCTGCTGATCCTGCTCGGCGGGCTCTGGTTGCTGGCGCTGCGCATCATCCACTGGGAGATCCCGCTGGGCATGCTGTTGACGGTGGCGGCGCTGGCGGCGCTGGCGCACCAGATCAATCCGCAGGTGTATGGCGGCGGGCTGTTCCACCTGACCTCGGGCGGGTTGCTGCTCGGCGCGCTGTTCATCGCCACCGATCCGGTGACCTCGCCGACCAGCCGCAGCGGGCGGCTGGTCTTCGCGATCGGCTGCGGGGCGCTGGTGTTCATCATCCGCAGCTGGGGCAATTTCCCCGAGGCGGTGGCCTTCGCGGTGCTGTTCATGAACGCCCTGGTGCCGCTGATCGACCGGCTCTGCCGGCCGCGCGCCTATGGGCGCAACGCGCGGGGCAAGCCGCTGGTGGCGGCGAAATGGACCAGCCAGGTGAAGGAGGTCGACAAGGTATGAACGAGATGACCCAGGTTCCGCCCGCAGAGTCCGGCAGCGAACCGTCGGCCGTCCGACCCGGCCTGATCGAGGCCTGGCGCGACCGGGTCGCCTACCAGGCGCTGTCGCTGGGGCTGGTCTGCGCCCTGGTGGCCGTGGTGCTGCTGCTGGGCAACCAGCTGACCCGGCAGCGGATCGTCGATGCCGAATTGCAGGACCGCCTGGCCGTGCTGCGCCAGGTCCTGCCGCAGGCGCTCTACGACAACGACCCGCTGGCCGACGCCTTCGAGCTCGAGGATGCCGAACTGGGCCTGGTCGAGGTGTACCCGGCGCGGCGTGCCGGGCAACTGACGGCGACCGCCTTCCAGGTCAGCACCGTCGGCTACGGCGGCCCGATCGTCCAGCTCATCGCCCTCGACAACGAAGGCCGCATCCTCGGCGTGCGGGTGCTCAGCCACAAGGAAACCCCCGGCCTGGCGGACAAGATCGAAATCGCCCGCAGCGACTGGATCAAGGGCTTCGACGGCCTGTCGCTGGCCAACACAGCGCTGGATCGGTGGGCGGTGAAGAAGGACGGCGGCCAGTTCGACCAGTTCGCCGGCGCCACCATCACCCCGCGGGCCATCGTCAAGGGTGTGGTGCGAACGCTCGAATTCCAGGCCCGCCAGTCCACTGTCCAGTCCAACCAGGAGACCCGGCCATGAGCAGCCATTGCGGATCACCCGAGGTCGCGGCAGCCACGCCCAAGGGGCTGTTCGGCTACTTCAGCTCGGCGCTGTGGGACTACAACGTCGCCCTGGTGCAGATGCTCGCGCTGTGCCCGGCGCTGGCGGTGACCACCACCGCCACCAACGGCCTGGGCATGGGCCTGGCCACCACGCTGGTGCTGATGATCACCAACGCGATCGTCTCGGCGCTGCGCCACAGCATTTCGCCGGCGGTGCGCAACCCGCTGATGATCGGCATCATCGCCGGCGTGGTGACGCTCATCGACATGGCGATGAACGCCTGGATGCACGAGCTGTACAAGGTGCTGGGGCTGTTCATCGCGCTGATCGTGACCAACTGCGCGGTGCTCGGCCGCGCCGAATCCTTCAGCAGCCGCAACCCGGTGCTGCCCTCGATCCTCGATGGCGCCGGCATGGGCATCGGCTTCACCTGGGTGCTGATCGTGATCGGCGGGGTGCGCGAGATTCTTGGCAGCGGCACGCTGTTCGCCCAGGCCTCGCTGCTGCTGGGCGAGCACTTCCGCTGGCTGGAGATCACCGTCTTTCCCGACTTCCAGGGGATTCTGCTGGCGATCCTGCCGCCCGGGGCATTCATCGTCCTGGGCTTCGTGCTGGCGTTCAAGCGGGTGGTCGACCGCCGCCGCGCCGAGCGACGGGTCAGGACCCATGGCGAACTGATCGTGCTGCAGTGAGGCCGGCCGAGGAGCGAAGCGCACCATGAAGATTTCCGTTGTATACGCCGCACCCCGGCAACCCCTGCTGTTCGATTGCCGGGTGGCGGAGGGCTGCAGCGTGGCCGAGGCCATCGAGCAGTCCGGCCTGCTGCGCTACTGCCCGGACATCGACCTGGGCAGGCAAAAGGTCGGCGTCTACGGCAAGTTCGTCAAGCTCGACAGCCCGCTGAAGGAGGGCGATCGGGTGGAGATCTACCAGCGCATCACGCGCGTGCTGGACGAAGACGACGATGACGACGACTGAAGCGATCGTCGCAGACAGCCACCGTGGATGAGAACAGCCCAGAGAGGAGCGACCGATGGACAGCCAGCCCCCGAAAATGAACCGTGAAACCGCACTGCGCATCGCCCTGGCCGCCCGGGCCCTGCCCGAGGTGGGCGTGGGCCGCCTGCTGGAGATCCTGCATCAGCGGATCGAAGGCGAACTGAACGAAGAGAGCCTGCAGCGCGTGACCGTCACCGACCTCAAGACCGCCTTCGCCAGCGCCGATGGCGAGGAGGACGGCGAGGACATCGGCATCGGCCTGCCGGCGCTGAAGGAGGCGGTGCGCATCCTCTGGGGCGAAGGCGTCGACGACGACCTGCCGCAGGCGGAGGCCCTGGACGTCGTGCCGGAAGGTTCGATCCGGGTGGCCGTGGCCTCCAACAACGGCGAACGGCTGGATGGCCACTTCGGCTCCTGCCTGCGCTTCCTGGTCTACCAGGTCGGCGTCGACAGCCTGGCGCTGGTGGACGTGCGCTCGGCGCTGGACACCGAGTTCGCCGAGGACCGCAACGGCGCGCGCGCCGAACTGATCGGCGACTGCCAGGTGCTCTACGTGGTCTCCATCGGCGGCCCGGCGGCGGCCAAGGTGGTCCGCGGCGGCCTGTATCCGATCAAGAAAGCCGGCGGCGAGGCGCGGCAGATCCTCGCCGACCTGCAGACCGTCATGGCCGGCAGCCCGCCGCCGTGGCTGGCCAAGCTGCTGGGCGTGAGTGCGGAACAGCGGGTGCGCTTCGACCGCTCCGACGACGAGGCGGCCTGGGCATGAGCGACGCGCGCAGGCTGGTCGCCGTGGCCATCGACCGCCACGGCAAGGTCGCCGGGCATGCCGGCCGGGCGCATCATTGGCAGATGTACGACATCTGGCCCGGCGAGGCGCCGGAATCGGTCTACCGCCTGGCGCTGGACGAACAGGCCTGCCTGCACGAGTGGCACGTCAGCGCCCAGCCCGAACGCCATCCGCTGCACGCGGTGGACGTGGCCATCGCCGCCAGCGCCGGCGACGGCGTGGTGCGCCGCCTGGGCGAGCGCGGCGTGACGCTGCTGACCACCGCCGAGAGCGATCCGCTGCGCGCCGTGAAGGCCTGGCTCGCCGGCACCCTGCCAGCGGGATTGCCGCACGAGGAGCCGGGCTGTGGCGGCGAGGGCCATCGGCATCCATGAGCGTGGATTGGCGGAGGCGTGGATTATGAGGGCGGCCGCCAGACCGTAATCGTAGGCTGCGGCGGCGCAAAACGGGTCGTGGTGGCCGACCAGCAGCTCGGCGTAGACCGACGGGCGCACCGGCAGCTTGCGGATGTCCGCTGACGGACAGCACGAAGGCGACGAAGGCTTCGGCCGCCTCCGGCTCCCGCGTGCCGGCGGTGATCGCGACATGGCTGGGGTTGAGCCCGCGTGCGCCGGGTAGACGAAGCGCAGGGACGCGTCGCTGTCGATGCTAGAGGCGACGAAGAGTCGATGGACAGGCCGACCACCTCGACCCATCCCAGGTCGAAGGTGGTGAAGCGGCTGAGGTCCGCGTAGCCGTAGTAGGGGACGTAGATGGGGATGCCGTCGACGAAGATCGGCACCTGGCGCAGGTCGAAGCCGCGCACGTGGACCATTTCTTCGTTGCGCGCGGATCTGCTCGCGGCCGACCGACCGGGCCGCGCCCAGGCTGTCTTCGCCACGGTTGTCGACGACGATGGTGCCGAGGTCGGCCGGTGCGGATGGGGCCGACTGAGCATGGGCGAGCGTCGAGCTTCGGCGGTCATGGCGCTCCGCTGGAGCCGCTCACTCGGCGGCGACGATGACGTGCGAGGCCTTGATCAGCGCGGTGCAGTCCTGGCCGCTGCCCAGGCCCAGTTCGGCGACGCTGGCATTGGTCACCAGGGCGGTCAGCGTGCGGCCCGGCGACAGGCGCAGCTTGACTTCGCTGCGCACGGCGCCGGGAATCAGGCTCAACAGCTTGCCGTGCAGGCGGTTGCGGGCGCCGATGCCCACCGCCGGATCGGGCGACAGCATCACGAAGTCGGCCTTGATCAGGGCCATGGCCATCGTGCCCTCGCGCAGTTGCATCTCTTCCAGGCTGTCATTCGACACTGTCGCCTGCAGTGTCACGCCTTCGCCGATATCCAGCGTCACGCAGCCTTCGATGGCATCGCGCTCGATACGGCTGATGCGTCCGCGGTACTGGTTGCGTGCGCTGGTGCTGAGCGACAGCGCGCGCAGTTGCCGCTGGATTTCGGCCGCTTCCAGCGGCTCTGCGGAGGGGGGCGCTTCGCGCAACTGCTGCCAGGCTTCCAGCAGGCGTCTTCCGTACTCGGTCAGGTGGGTGCCGACTTCGGCCGAATAGTCGATCAAGGGCGCCTGGGACAGGTTGTTCATGGCATCCACGCAGTCCCAGGCGCTCTTGTAGCTGAGCCGGATCCGCTTGGCGGCACGGCTGATGGAGCCGGATGCCTCGATCGATGCCAGCAGCTCGAGGTTGCGCTCGGCGTTGCGAATGGATGTGGGCCTGGGCTGGCATTCGCCGGGTATCTGTATCTGGAGGGGTGGGACATTCATGGAAGAGCTCCTGGGAAAGGCTGTCTCGCCACCGCCTGCAAAACCGTCGCCAGGCTGGCATGCCGGGAAAGCGGCCGGTTTTCAAGGGCTTGGCTTTGTGCTCGGCGGGTTCGCGAATGTGCGGGTCGTGACAGGCAGGCTTTATCTATGTCGCTTTGTATATAAGTAAACATCGTGAAGCCAGCGGTTTCGATTCGTGTGCAGGGCGGACCGGGCTTGTAGCAAAGGTGACATTCGCCTTCGGCAAGTCCTGTTCGCGACAGCCGGGGTTGGCACGCCCTTCCTGCAACCTGTTGATAATCATCGATTTTCGTTTCTTTTCGGGTGTGGCATGGCGGTTGCAACTCCCCTGCTACAGGTTGCCCAGGCAGCCGCGTCCAGTCGAGGAGACATGCCGATGATTACTTTGACCGAGAGCGCCAAGTGCGCGGTTAGCCGCTTCATCAGCAACGCCGGCAAGCCCACCGCCGGCTTGCGCATCAGCGTCGAGGGTGGCGGCTGTGCGGGGCTGAAGTACAGCCTGAAGCTGGAGGAGCAGGACCTCGCCGGCGACCAGCGGGTCGACTGCGGCGCCTTCACCGTGCTGATCGACGATGCCAGCGCGCCGTTGCTCGCCGGTGTGACCATGGATTTCGTCGACAGCATGGAAGGCAGCGGTTTCACCTTCGTCAATCCGAACGCCAGCGGTGGCTGCAACTGCGGCAAGTCCTTCGCCTGCTAAGCGCCACTACGAGGCGGCCGGCCAGGACCAGCCGCCCAGCATTTCACCGGGAGATCAGCCGTCATGTGGGATTATTCGGAAAAGGTCAAAGAACACTTCTACAACCCGAAGAACGCCGGTGCCGTGGCCGAGGCCAATGCCGTCGGCGACGTCGGCTCGCTGAGCTGCGGCGATGCCCTGCGGCTGTCGCTGAAGGTCGATCCCGACACCGACGTGATTCTCGACGCCGGTTTCCAGACCTTCGGCTGCGGCTCGGCGATCGCATCGAGCTCGGCGCTGACCGAGATGATCAAGGGGCTGACCGTCGACCAGGCGTTGAAGATCAGCAACCAGGACATCGCCGATTTCCTCGACGGCCTGCCGCCGGAGAAGATGCACTGCTCGGTGATGGGCCGCGAGGCCCTGCAGGCGGCGGTGGCCAACTACCGCGGCGAAGAACTGGAAGACGACCATGAGGAGGGCGCGCTGGTCTGCAAGTGCTTCGCCATCGACGAGGTGATGGTGCGCGAGACCATCCGCGCCAACCGCCTTTCCAGCGTCGAGGACGTGACCAACTACACCAAGGCCGGCGGCGGCTGCTCGTCCTGCCACGAGGGCATCGAGCGGTTGCTGGTCGAGGAGCTGGCCGCCCGTGGCGAGATCTTCGTCCCGGCCGGCACCGGCGCCAGGGCGGCGAAGAAGAAGGCCAAGGCGCCGCTGGTGACCCTGGAGGCAGCGCAAGCGGCGCCTGCCGCGCAGCCCATGACCAACCTGCAGCGCATCCGCCGTATCGAAAGGGTGCTCGAATCGATCCGCCCGACCCTGCAGCGCGACCACGGCGACGTCGAACTGCTGGATGTCGAGGGCAAGAACGTCTACGTCAAGCTGACCGGCGCCTGCACCGGCTGCCAGATGGCGAGCATGACGCTGTCCGGCATCCAGCAGCGGCTGATCGAGGAACTCGGCGAGTTCGTCAAGGTGGTCCCGGTCAGTGCCCCGGCCCACAGCGCGATGGCGGAGGTGTGAGATGAACGGCATCTATCTCGACAACAACGCGACCACCCGTGTCGATGACGAAGTGGTGCAGGCCATGCTGCCGTTCTTCACCGAGCAGTTCGGCAACCCGTCGTCGATGCACAGTTTCGGCAACCAGGTCGGCATGGCGCTGAAGAAGGCCCGGCAGAGCGTGCAGCGGCTGCTGGGCGCCGAGTTCGACTCGGAAATCGTGTTCACCTCCTGCGGCACCGAGGCCGACTCCACCGCGATCCTCTCGGCGCTCAAGGCCCAGCCCGAGCGCAAGACCATCATCACCACGGTGGTCGAGCATCCGGCGATCCTCAGCCTGTGCGACCATCTGGCCGAGGACGGCTACAGCGTGCACAAGCTCAAGGTGGACAAGAAGGGCCGCCTGGACCTGGACGAGTACGCCGCGCTGCTCGACGACGACGTGGCCATCGTCTCGGTGATGTGGGCCAACAACGAGACCGGCACGCTGTTCCCGGTGGAGCGGATGGCGCAGATGGCCGACGACGCCGGCATCATGTTCCACACCGATGCGGTGCAGGCGGTCGGCAAGGTGCCGATGAACCTCGAGGACAGCGCCATCCACATGCTCTCGCTGTCCGGCCACAAGCTGCATGCGCCCAAGGGCGTCGGCGTGCTCTACCTGCGCCGCGGCACGCGCTTCCGTCCGCTGCTGCGCGGCGGTCACCAGGAGCGCGGACGCCGCGCCGGCACCGAGAACGCGGCGTCGATCGTCGGCCTGGGGGTCGCCGCCGAGCGCGCGCTGGCCTTCATGGAGCACGAGAACACCGAGGTCCGGCGCCTGCGCGACAGGCTCGAGGCCGGCATCCTCGCCGCGGTGCCCCATGCCTTCGTCACCGGCGACCCGGACAACCGCCTGCCGAACACCGCCAACATCGCCTTCGAGTACATCGAGGGCGAGGCCATCCTGCTGCTGCTGAACAAGGTCGGCATCGCCGCCTCCAGCGGCTCGGCCTGCACCTCCGGCTCGCTGGAACCCTCGCATGTGATGCGGGCGATGGACATCCCCTACACGGCGGCCCACGGCAGCGTGCGCTTCTCGCTGTCGCGCTACACCACCGAGGAGCAGGTCGACTACGTGATCCGCGAGGTGCCACCGATCATCGCCCAGCTGCGCAAGCTGTCGCCCTACTGGAGCGGCAACGGCCCGGCCGAGGACGTGGGCGAGTCGTTCGCACCGGTCTACGCCTAGGGCGGGTCAACCCAAGGTGTGGCCCCCTGTGTAGGAGCCAGCTTGCTGGCGATCAGCTGATCGAAAGCATCGCCGGCAAGCCGGCTCCTACGAAAACGCAGACCCGCCGTGACATTGCACTATCTGGAGGCAGTCATGAGCACAGTGATCATCGACGACACCACCCTGCGCGACGGCGAACAGAGCGCCGGGGTCGCCTTCAGCGCCGAGGAGAAGCTCGCCATCGCCCGCGCCCTGGCGGCGCTCGGCGTGCCGGAGCTGGAGATCGGCATCCCCGGCATGGGCGAGGAGGAGTGCGAGGTGATGCGCGCCATCGCCGGGCTGGCCCTGCCGGCGCGGCTGCTGGCCTGGTGCCGGCTGTGCGACGCCGACCTGCTGGCGGCCTGCGGCACCGGCGTGGACATGGTCGACCTGTCGTTGCCGGTCTCGGACCTGATGCTGCAATACAAGCTCGGCCGCGATCGTGACTGGGCGCTGCGCGAGGTCGCACGGCTGGTGGGGGCGGCGCGCGACGCCGGGCTGGACGTCTGCCTGGGCGGCGAGGACGCCTCGCGTGCCGACCTGGAGTTCATCGTTCGCGTGGCGGAGGTCGCCCAGGCCGCCGGCGCGCGGCGGCTGCGCTTCGCCGACACGGTGGGGGTGATGGAGCCGTTCGCCATGCACGAGCGCTTCCGCTTTCTCGCCGAGCGCCTGGACCTGGAGCTGGAAGTGCACGCCCACGACGACTTCGGCCTGGCCACGGCCAACACCCTGGCGGCGGTCAGGGGCGGCGCCACGCACATCAACACCACGGTCAACGGCCTCGGCGAGCGGGCCGGCAACGCCGCGCTGGAGGAATGCGCGCTGGCGCTCAAGCAACTGCACGGCATCGACTGCGGCATCGACGTGCGCGGCATTCCCTCGATCTCCGCGCTGGTGGAGCAGGCCTCCGGGCGCCAGGTGGCGTGGCAGAAGAGCGTGGTCGGCGCCGGGGTGTTCACCCACGAGGCGGGCATCCACGTCGACGGGTTGCTCAAGCACCGGCGCAACTACGAGGGGCTCAATCCCGACGAACTCGGCCGCAGCCACAGCCTGGTGCTGGGCAAGCATTCCGGCGCGCACATGGTCGAGCTGAGCTACCGCGAACTGGGCATCGAGCTCGAGCAGTGGCAGAGCCGCGCGTTGCTCGGCTGCATCCGCCGCTTCTCCACGCAGACCAAGCGCAGCCCGCAGCGCGCCGACCTGCAGGGTTTCTACCAGCAACTGTGCGAACAGGGCCTGGCCCTGGCCGGAGGTGCCGCATGAGCCTGTACCGCGAATGCCGCGACGACGTGCGTTGCGTGTTCCAGCGCGACCCCGCCGCGCGTTCCACGCTGGAGGTGCTGACCACCTATCCGGGTGTGCACGCGATCATGCTCTATCGCCTCGCACACCGCCTGTGGCGCCGCCAGTGGCGCTACCTGGCGCGCCTGCTGAGTTTCGCCGGGCGGCTGCTGAGCAATGTCGATATCCACCCCGGTGCCCGTATCGGCGCACGCTTCTTCATCGACCACGGCGCCGGCGTGGTGATCGGCGAGACCGCCGAGATCGGCGATGACGTCACCCTCTACCACGGCGTGACGCTGGGCGGCACCAGCTGGCGCAAGGGCAAGCGCCACCCGACCCTGGGCGATGGCGTGCTGGTCGGCGCCGGGGCGAAGATCCTCGGGCCGATCAGCATCGGCCGCAATGCCCGGGTCGGTGCCAATTCGGTGGTGGTGCAGGACGTGCCGGACGGCTGCACGGTGGTCGGTATCCCCGGCAAGGTGGTGCGTCTGCGCGAGGCTGGCCGACCCAATGCGCATGGCATCGATCTCGATCATCACCTGATCCCCGACCCGGTGGGCAAGGCCATCGCCTGCCTGCTGGAACGCCTGGACAGCCTGGAGAAGCAGGTCGAGCAGGGCGGCCTGGTCGCCGCCGGCAGCCAGCAGCGGCGCTACCAGGAGTGCCAGCCGGACAACAGCCTGTGTGACAACGATTGCCCGGCCATGGCCGGGCGCTGACGGAGCGCGCCCATGGACCTGCAGGATTTCGACGGCGACGGCCTGTATTTCGACGAGCCGCGCCAGCCACGCGTCGCGGCGCTGCTGGACGAGGCGTCGGCGCAGTACGCCACCGGCATGGCGGAGCGGCCGCTGCTGACGGCGCAGGCGCTGGCACCGGGCGACCTCAGCGTGCTGGTCGGGCTCTACCGCTTCTACTTCTACCAGCATCGCCATGCCGATGCGCTGGGCATCGCCGCGCAGGTGCTGGACGTGGTCGCGCCGCGGCTGGGCTTGCCCACGGACTGGCGCGCACTCGATGCCGACTGCCTGGCGCGCGTGGCGCCCGGCGCCATCGGCCTGCTGCGTTTTCATCTGCTGGCGCTCAAGGGCGCCGGTTACCTGAGCCTGCGCCTGGGCCTGTTCGGCCAGGGCAAGGCGATGCTGGCGAAGGTCGTCGAGCTGGACGCGGACAACCGCCTCGGCGCGCGCCTGCTGCTCGAGGTGCTGGCGGCCAACGACGCCACCATCCTCACCTTTCCCTCTGCCGCCACCCTGGAGACACGCCCATGAGCGAATACGCCGCCGAACCGAACCTGGACGGGCCTCTGGACGAGGCGCTGGAAGAGCTGGTGTCCGCCGAGGACTTCCTGAACTTCTTCGGCGTGCCCTTCGTGCCGTCCGTGGTCCAGGTCAACCGCCTGCACATCATGCAGCGCTATCACGACTACCTGTGCCAGGCCGGCGACATCGAGCATCTGCCGGATGCCGTGCGGCATGCGGTCTATCGCCGGCTGCTGGGGCGTGCCTACGAAGATTTCGTCGCTTCCGACGCGCAGACCGAGAAGGTCTTCAAGGTCTTCCGCATGCACGAACCGCAGACGACCTTCGTGCCTTTCGATCAACTGCTGGGCTGATCCGCAGGAGGTGAGCGCCATGAGCCTGCCGCTCTACGAATATGGCCAGGCCGTAAGGCTGATCCGCAACGTGCGCAACGACGGCACCTATCCCGGCAAGGACACCGGCGCCCTGCTGATGCGCCGTGGCGCGGTGGGCTGCGTCTACGACGTCGGCACCTACCTGCAGGATCAACTGATCTACCGCGTGCATTTCCTCGAGCAGGGCTGCACGGTGGGTTGCCGCGAGGAGGAGCTGATTCCGGCGTCGGACCCCTGGATACCCAACCTGTTCGAGTTCCGCGACCAGGTGATCGCCACCCGCAGCCTTGCCGTGCGCGGCGAGGTGGTGGTGGAGCAGGGCCGCGCCGGCAGCATTGAGAAGGTGCTGCGTGACCTGCCCGGCGGCATCCAGTACCACGTCTATTTCGGCGACGGCCGGGTGCTGCAGGTGCCCGAGGCGAGCCTGGCCTGGGCCGACGCGCAAGTGGGAGGCGAGCATGAGCATTGATCCCGTTGCCGGCGGCGCCCGCTACCAGCTGCTGAAGATCGCCCACGAGCGCTTCGGTTGTGACCCGGCCGCCCTCAGCACGCCGCAGCGCGAGCAGGCCGAGCGCATCGCCGGTCGCCAGCTGCAGCTGGAGAATGCCGTGCTGCACAGCGCCGAGGCCTGCGGCGTGGTGATTCCGGACGAGCAGGTCGACGAAGCCTGGGCGCAGATCGCCGCCCGCTACGAGGACCCGCTCGCGCTGCGCAAGGCGCTGGCCGACAGCGGCCTCGACGAGGCCGGGCTGCGCCAGCTGCTGGCCCGCGAGCTCAAGGTCGAGACGGTGTTGCAGCGCGTCTGCGCCGGGCTGCCGGAAATCACCGACACGGATGTCAGCCTGTACTACTTCACACATCCGGAACGCTTCGTGCGGCCCGCCACGCGCCTGGCGCGGCATATCCTGATCACCATCAACGAGGATTTCCCGGAGAACGGCCGGACCAGCGCCTGGCGCCGCATCAACCTGATCGCCGAGCGTCTGTTGCGCAAGCCGCAGCGCTTCGCCGAACAGGCACTGAAACATTCCGAATGCCCTTCGGCGATGGACGGCGGGAACCTCGGCCTGGTACGCCCCGGCATGCTCTATCCGCAGCTGGAAGCCTGCCTGTTCGCCCTGCGCGCAGGCGAGATCGGCCCGGTGGTGGAGACGCCGATGGGGTTTCACCTGGTGTTCTGCGAGGCGATCCATCCCGCGGGCCAGTTGACGCTACAGGAGGTACTGCCACACCTGCGCGAGAAGCTTCGCGCCCGTCAACACGAGCGGCACCAGCGCGCATGGCTGGCCGGCCTGCTGCAACCCGCCCCGTCCCGCATGGAGGCCACCCATGACTGATATCGACAAGCCCTGCTGTTCGTTCTGCGGTGCGGAAAAATCGCCGACGGTCCCGCTGATCGCGGGCAACGAGGGGCGCATCTGCGAGGCCTGCGTCAAGCTCGCCCACCAGGTGGTGACCAGTTGGGGGCAGCGGCGCCAGGCCCAGCAGCTGGCGCCGCAACTGCTCACCCCGGCGGCCTGCATGCAGCATCTGGACGAGTCGGTGATCGGCCAGGACGAGGCCAAGGAAACCCTGGCGGTGGCGGTCTACAACCACTACCTGCGGCTGCTCAACTGCACCCGCGAACCGGTCTGCCAGCTGGGCGGGGCGGTGGAGCTGGAGAAATCCAACATCCTCATGGCCGGCCCCTCGGGAACCGGCAAGACCCTGCTGGTGCGCACCCTGGCGCGCATCCTCGGCGTGCCCTTCGCCTCCGCCGACGCCACCACCCTGACCCAGGCCGGCTACGTCGGCGACGACGTCGACAGCATCATCGCCCGCCTGCTGGAGGCTGCCGGCGGCGACGTGCAGAAGGCGCAATGGGGCATCGTCTATATCGACGAGGTGGACAAGCTGGCACGGCGCGGCGGGGGCGGCACGGCGGTGCGCGACATCTCCGGCGAAGGCGTGCAGCAGGCGCTGCTCAAGCTGGTCGAGGGCAGCGAGGTGCGCATCGGCAAGGGCGGCCGGCGTGGCGAGCACGGCGAGGAGCAGGTGGTGGACACCCGCAACATCCTGTTCATCGCCGGTGGCGCCTTTCCGGGCCTGGAAACCCTGGTCGGCAGCCGTGTGCACCCGCGTGGCAGCGCGATCGGCTTCCATGCGCGGCCGCAGCAGCAGGCGCCGTCGATCAACGAGCTGCTGGCGGCGCTGCTGCCGGACGACCTCCATGAGTTCGGGCTGATCCCCGAGTTCATCGGTCGCTTCCCGATCATCACCTTCCTCCGCGAGCTGGACCACGCGACGCTGCTGCGCATCCTCAGCGAACCGCGCAATGCGCTGGTCAAGCAGTACCAGCAACTGTTCGCCTACCAGGGCGTGAAGCTGGAGTTCAGCGAGGCGGCGCTCGGCCACATCGCCGACCAGGCGCTGCTGCGCCGCACCGGCGCGCGCGGGCTGCGCGCGGTCATGGAGGGCGCGCTGCAGCGCACCATGTTCGAGATGCCGGCGCAGCCGCAACTGCGCAGTTGCCTGCTCGACCTCGACGAGGAGGGCAGCGAACTGGTGGTGCTCAGGCAGTTCGACGAGCATGCCGAAGCGCAGCCTGAGGCTGCTCGGCCGGCCGTATCGCCCGGACAGGGCGCGCTGCTGAGGGTGGATGGCTGAATGTCGCAATGCCGACAGTGGCGAGCGGTCGTCGGCAGCCGGCTTGTGTGGTTTGCGACAGGTAATGCTTATAAAAGTGCTTTGTTTTCAATTACTTACAATAATCCAGTGGCTGGCGTGCTTCCTGCTAGAAGTCTTTTGCCGAGTGGGTATGGGGCCTGCGCGGTGTTTCATTCATCCAAACAGCAATGAGGTGGCGTGATGGCCAGGATCGGACTTTTCTTCGGCAGCAACACGGGCAAGACGCGCAAGGTCGCCAAGATGATCAAGAAGCGCTTCGACGACGACACCCTGGCTGATCCGCTCAACGTCAACCGCACGAGCGCGGAGGACTTCGCCGGCTATTCGCACCTGATCCTCGGCACGCCGACCCTGGGCGAGGGTTTGCTGCCAGGGCTGAGCGCCGATTGCGAGAACGAAAGCTGGGAGGAATTCCTGCCGCAGATCGAGGGGCTGGATTTCACCGGCAAGACCGTGGCCATCTTCGGCCTCGGCGATCAGGTCGGCTACGCCGACGAGTTTCTCGATGCGATGGGCGAACTGCACGAATTCTTCAGCGAGCGCGGCGCCACCCTGGTCGGCGAGTGGCCGACCACGGGCTACGAATTCACCCACTCCGAAGCGGTGGTGGACGGCAAGTTCGTCGGGCTGGCGCTGGACCTGGACAACCAGAGCAACCTCACCGAAGAGCGGCTGGGCGCCTGGTTGCGGCAGATCGCCCCGGCCTTCGAACTGCCGTTGTGAACGCTCGTTGAGCTTCGTTCGGCTGTAGCCACGCGTCGGGCTTCGCTGCGCTCAGGCTGCGTACCCCGGCCCCGACCTACGCCTCGTAATCCGTAGGTTGGGTTGAGACGCGCAGCGTCGAAGCCCAACGCGCTCCGAAGCGCAGCTCGGCGGCGATCTATGCGAACCGTTGCCCGGCGGCCGTGGGCGGAGTAGCGTGATCGCGAACCGAGGAAGGAGATTCGCCATGAAGCTTCTCACGCTCATTGCCCTGTCTGCGCTCGCCTTGCCGGTAATGCCGGCGGCGGCCAGCGAATGCCCGACCCTGCTACAGCACGAGCTGCCCAAGCTGCGCTCCAAAGAAACCGTCGATCTGTGCGGCCAGTTCCATGGCAAGGCCCTGGTGGTGGTCAACACGGCCAGCCATTGCGGCTTCACCGGGCAGTTCAAGGGGCTCGAAGCGCTCTATCAGCGTTACAAGGACGACGGCCTGGAGGTGATCGGCGTGCCCTCGGACGACTTCTTCCAGGAGGCCGATGACGAAGCCGAGACGGCCGAGGTCTGCTACGTGAATTACGGTGTGACCTTCACCATGACCCAAACGCAGCCGGTTCGGGGTGGAGATGCGACGCCGTTGTTTCGCCAGCTGGCCGAGCAGGCCGGAACAGCGCCGCGCTGGAACTTTTACAAGTACGTGGTCGATAGGGAAGGGCGCGTCGTCGGGCATTTCTCCAGCAAGGTCGCGCCGGATGACCCGCGCCTGATCGCAGCAGTGGAGAAGGCGTTGGAAAGGTAGAAACAAAAAAGCCCCGGCGGACCGGGGCTTTTTCGTTCTTTCGCTACATCAGAAGCGGTAGCTCAGAGCAGCGCCAAAGCCGTGGGCGCTGTTTTCATATGTGGCGTTGTAGATGCCCTTGGACTGGTGCTCGCGGCGAACCTTTGTATCTTCTTCCCATAGGTAGGAATAAGCGAGGTCGACAGTAATATCGTCGGTTGGGTGCCAGCCCAGGCCGAGGCTCACCGCAGTACGGTCTCCGGAGGGGATGCGTGGCGAACGATCAACGTTGTTGGTCGGGCTCTGGTCAAATGCCAAGCCAGTGCGCAGAGTCCACTCGCGATTCAGCTTGTACGCGGCGCCGAGCGCATAGGACCAAGTGTCATGCCATTCCTGATCTTCGACGATCGGGTTGAGCGGACCGGAAGGAAGTCCTTCGTTTTCGATAATGATCGCTTCGAAGCGGCTCCAGCGAGTCAGCATGGCGCCGGCGTATAGCGTCCACTGGTCGTTGAGCTCGTGTGTGACGGAGAGGTCAATTGACTCGGGGGTGGTCAGGTCCAGCGAGGCATCATACTTTCCGGCGATGCCGAGTTGGTTGAAGCCTTCTTTGAGTTCGGTATCGCCCTCAAGTGTGTATTCAACCTTGGAGTGGTAAGTCAAGCCCATGCGGGTATGGGGTGTGAACTCATACAGGATGCCTGCATTGAAGCCCACGGCGGTGTCGTCACCCTTAACCTTGACCCGGCCGTCGTTTCCTCCGATAGGGCTGATCGTTGCGCTCTGCAATTCACCGTCGATACGGTTAATCGTGGGGCCAAAGCCGACAGAGAGCTTGTCGTTAAAACGATAGCTGACGGTTGGCTGCACCGTGATCACGCGCACTTCGCTGTAGTCGCCGTGATAGCGACCCTGAAAGCCGCTTTCGTAGTCGGTAATCAGGCCGAACGGTACATAAACACCGACACCCAACGCCCACTTATCATCAATTGGTTTGACGTAATAACCCATCGGAACGGCGGTGAACGGGACCATATCGCCGTCATTGCTGCCGTCAACCGGCAGGCGGGCGCCACCGAGCGCGGGAATTTGTGGTGAAGCTGCGCTCGTATTCTTGATATCTGTCTTCGCATGAATCGCTGCCATACCGAAGCTGACTTCCTCACGCTTCAGGCGGGACATGCCGGCAGGGTTGCCGAACAGGGTGGTGGCGTCGTCGGCGGAAGAGGAACGACCTGCAAAGGAGGTGCCCATGCCGCTGATGCTTTGTTCGTTGAGGGCAAAACCGGCGGCCATTGCCTGGCTGGACAAGGCGCCTACGGCTACCGCGAGCGCGGTCTTCAACCATGTTGTTTTCATTGTTCTACTACTCCGGGATGAAAGCGGGTCGGAACCTAGCAACTTTCTCCGACAGGTAGCAAGACAATGAATTGCAATTTTTCGTAAAGATGACGACTAACGGTAGTGAAAACAAATGTAACTTCGGTGAAAACCCCGTGGGCGTATTCTGACTGGCGAGCCACGCTGCGCGCTGGGCACAGCGGGTCGCTCCAGCATCAGGCCCGAGGCCTGCCTGGGTCGGTGATCCATTCGCTCCATGAGCCCGGGTACAGCGTCGCCAATGGGTAGCCTGCGAGACAGAGCGCGAACAGGTTGTGACAGGCGGTGACGCCGGAGCCGCAATAGGCTACCGCGGTTCGCGGTGATTTGCCGTCTAGCAGCTGATCGAATCGGCCGCGTAGCTGCCCGGCATCGAGAAAGCGGCCATCGCTGCCCAGGTTTTCGCTGAAGGGGGCGCAAACGGCACCGGGGATATGCCCAGCGATGGGGTCTATGGGCTCGACCTCACCGAGGAAGCGTGGCAGGGCGCGTGCGTCGAGCAGTGTCAGCTCCGGGCTATGCAGGCGTCCTTGCAGTCGCGCTGCATCGACGACCATGCTGTCGTCTACGTGCCCGTCGAAATGGCCAGTTTGCACGGCGGGCGTGATGTTTTCCGTTGGCAGCCCCGCTTCCCGCCAGGCGTTGAGGCCTCCGTCCAGCAGGTAGACGCCTTCACGCTTGCCCAGCCATAGCAGCAGCCACCACGCCCGTGCCGCAAACGCGCCGGGGCCGTCGTCATAGAGCACCACTTCGCTGCCGTCATCGAGGCCCCATTCGCGCAGGCGAGTCAGCAGCTGCTCAGGATCCGGCAGTGGGTGGCGCCCGGTGGTGCCGGCGATCACCGGGCCGGACAGGTCTTCTTCCAGATCGGCGAACTGCGCGCCGGGAATATGCGCCTCGCTGTAACTGCGCTCGCCATAGGTCGGATCTTCCAGGGCGAACCGGCAATCCAGAATCAGCAGGTCGGGGGTGTGCAGGCGCTGGGCAAGCTCAGCGGCGGTAATGAGTTGGGCCAGTGGCATCGGTGCGGCTCCAGGCGGATTGAGCGGCCAACACTACCAGCGCGCGTGGCGGTCATGAATGCCCCGGCCGCTCGGATGCTCGATATATACTGCGCGCCTCGTTCGGCCGTGCGCCGGTCGTCAGCCGAAAAGGAGGGCCGTGTGGCCATCGAAACGCAATGGGTCCTGGATGATGAGCATCTGACCCGCCTGTGCGCCGAGTGGCGCCAGCTGCCCTATGTGGCAGTGGATACCGAATTCATGAGGGTCGATACCTTCTATCCCATCGCCGGGCTGATACAGGTCGGTGACGGGCGGCGTGCCTATCTGATCGACCCGCTGAGCGTACGTGACTGGTCCTCGTTTGCTGCGTTGCTGCAAGACCCGGCGGTAGTGAAAGTGCTGCACGCCTGCAGCGAAGACCTCGAGGTGCTGCTGCGTCTGACCGGCAGCTTGCCGCAGCCGCTGTTCGATACCCAGCTGGCCGCCGGTTACCTGAATATCGGCTTCTCCATGGGTTACTCGCGCTTGGTCCAGGCCGTGCTTGGCATCGAGTTGCCCAAGGGCGAAACGCGCTCTGACTGGCTGCAACGGCCGCTGAGCGACATGCAGGTGCGCTATGCCGCGGAGGATGCCCAGCATCTGGCCGAATTGTATGAAGCCCTGCTGCCGAAGCTGTCCGAGGACAAGCGTGCCTGGGTGCTGGAGGATGGCGCCGAGCTGGTGGCCAACCTGCAGCGCGAATCCGATCCGGACGAGGCCTACCGTGACGTGAAGCAGGCCTGGCGCCTCAAGCCGCAACAGCTCGCCGTGCTCAAGGTGCTGACGGCCTGGCGCGAGCGTCAGGCCCGTGCACGCAACCAGCCGCGCAATCGCGTGCTGCGCGAAGCCAGTCTTTGGCCGCTGGCGCGCGCACAACCGCGCGATCTGGTGACGCTGGCGCGGATCGAGGACATGCATCCGCGTACCGTGCGCCAGGACGGTGAGTTGCTGCTGGAGATGATCCGCGAGGCCGCAGCGACGCCCGAACAGGATTGGCCGGCACCGCTACCGGAACCATTGCCTCTGGAGGTGTCGTCCGTGCTGAAAAAGCTGCGTGCGGTCGGCCAGCGCGAAGCGCAGGCGCTGGATATCGCTCCGGAGCTGATGCTGCGCAAGAAAACCCTCGAGGCGCTGCTCAAGAGCGGCTACCCCGATGGTCCCTATCAACTGCCCGAATCGTTGCGCGGTTGGCGCCGTGAGCGGATGGGGCAAGCCCTGCTCGATGCTCTGGAAAAACGACCATGAAAGTCATCTGTTCCATCTACAAAAGCCCACGTAAGGACGGAATGTACCTCTACGTCGAAAAGCGCGATGCGCTCAAGCGCGTCCCCGAAGGGCTGATCGCCGCGTTCGGGCCACCGCAGCTGGCCTTCGAAATGGTGCTGACGCCCGAGCGCCAGCTGGCACGCGAAGACATCACCAAGGTGCTCGCCAATCTGCAGACGCAGGGCTATCACCTGCAGATGCCGCCCGCCGAGGACGATTACATCGAACATCTGCCTGAAGAACTGCTGCGCATGAACGATCCGATGTAATCCGGCGCTCGATCCTGACGCTGGACAAGATGCGCCAGGGGGATCGGAACTACGCTCTTCTGACCGTACATGCATAAGGAGACGACGATGAAAACGTGTTCTTTGGTGATCGGTTCGGTACTGGCGGCTCTGGCGATGCCGGCTGGCGCACAGACGCCCGCTAGCGACGACGAAGCCTGGCAGCAGCATTGGCAGAAGATGCAGGAGTACCGGCAGGCCTGGCAGTCTGCGAAGACCCCGCAGGAGCGGCAGAAACTTCGCGAAGAGCATTGGCAGAGCATGCAGTCCGGTATGGGCGGCATGGCCGGCTGCCCGATGGGTGGGCCCGGTGGCGGAATGGGCAAGCAGGGCGGCAAGCCGATGCAGGGCGCCATGGGTGGTGCAGGCATGATGGGCGCGCCGTCCAGGGAGATGCTCGACATGCGTATCCAGCACATGGAGCAGATGCTCGAGCAGATGCGTAGTCACCGACAGATGCTCGACAAGCAGTAGCGCTCGCCGTAGTCGCCGGCTCGTACCGGCGGCATCCGTCTGGCGGCTCTTGGCCGGATATCCGACAGTGGCTAGACTTGCCGGTTTTTACCGGTAGTGACAGTCATGGCGGCCAAGGTCGAACCCTTCTGGATGCGCAAAACCCTTGCCGAGCTTGATTCGGCGGAATGGGAGTCGCTGTGCGATGGTTGCGGCCTCTGCTGCCTGCAGAAGCTCGAGGACGAGGAAGACGGCGCCGTTTACTACACGCGCATCGCCTGCAAGCTCCTCGACTTGAAAACCTGTCGCTGCAGCGATTATCCGAACCGGCGCGCCAGTGTGCCGGACTGCATTCAGCTGAACGCTTCCGATGCCGCCCAGTTCAAATGGCTACCGCCCACCTGCGCCTATCGCCTGGTGGCCGAGCGCAAGGATCTACCGCTCTGGCATCACCTGGTCTGTGGCGACCCTGATGCGGTGCACGTCGAGCGAATTTCCCAGTCGGGCCGGATGCTCGCCGAAGGCAGCGTTGCCGAGGAGCACTGGGAAGACCACCTGATTTTCCGCGCCGGTTGAATCTAAGCTTCGTTTGCATCGTCTCAAGATCAGCACACCCCCGCGCGTTTCCGATGGAGTTCTCTTCGATGCTTGTCCGACTGCTGTCGCTGTTCGCTCTTGTTCTTTTCTTCAGCGCAGAGGCCCACGCGGCCAAGCGGGTCGACCTGGACTATCACGTGCGTTTTCTGCCCGACGAGGATCAGGCCGAGGTGCAGCTGATCCTGGAGAAAGGCGAAGCGGTTCGTAGTCTGGAGTTCAATCTGGGCGATGACGGCTACTACAGCGACTTCGAAGCGGATGGCGAATGGTTGCAGGCGTCGCCGGAGCGTGGTGCCTGGCGGCCCGCCGAAGGTAAGGCGCGTCTCAGCTACCGTGTGCGTATCAGCCATCCGCGCGACAACGGACGCTACGACGCGCGGATGACCAGTGACTGGGCGTTGTTCCGTGGCGATGACTTAGTGCCGCCGGCCCGGCTCGACCAGGTCGACGGTGTGAAGCTGGTTTCGCGTATCACCTTCGAACTGCCCGAGGGCTGGAAGAGCATCGAAACCGGCTGGCCGCGTGTCGGCAAGAACCGCTTCCGCGTGGAGAACCGTGAGCGGCTGTTCGACCGGCCGACCGGCTGGATGCTCGCCGGCAAACTCGGTACCCGTCGCGCCAAGCTCGGCGAAACGGACGTCACCGTCGCAGCGCCGGTTGGCGAAGGTGTCCGGCGGATGGATATTCTGACGATGCTGACCTTCGTCTGGCCGCAGGTACAGAACGTCTTTCCCCGCGACCCGGCGAAGCTGCTCATCGTCGGCGCCGGCGACCCCATGTGGCGCGGCGGCTTGTCTGGTCCGAACTCCCTGTACATGCACGCCGATCGGCCGATTGTCAGCGAGAACGGCACCAGTTCGCTGGTGCATGAGCTTGTTCACGTCTTCAGCCGTATCAAGGACAGCGACCGCAGCGACTGGATCAGTGAAGGGCTGGCCGAGTACTACGCCATCGAACTGGTGCGCCGCGCCGGTGGCATGAGCGAAGACCGCTACCAGGCGGTGCGTGAGCATCTGACCAAGTGGAGCCGCAAGGTCGATAGCTTGCGCACCGAGCACTCGACAGGGCCGATCACTGCCCGTGCCGTGCTGCTGTTGCAAGAGCTGGACAAGGAGATCCGCCAGCGCAGCAAGGGCCGCCATTCGCTCGACGATGTCAGTCGGGGCTTGATGCGTATGGATACGGTCAGCACCGACGCCTTCATTGAAATGACCGAAACGCTGCTGGGCGGCGGCTCGAAGGTGCTCGACACGCGCCTGCTGCGCTGACGGCCCTAGCGGCAGCATCATTGGCCCTGCCTGAGCCCGAGGAGGTCTCATGTCCGTGATCGATCTACGCAGCGACACCGTTACCCAACCCACCGCAGCAATGCGCGAAGCGATGCTTGCCGCCGAAACCGGTGACGATGTGTATGGCGAAGATCCCACGGTCGTTCTGCTCGAGCGGCGTCTGGCAGCCGACCTGGGCTTTTCTGCGGGAATGTTCGTGCCGTCCGGCACCATGAGCAATCTGCTGGCGTTGATGGCGCACTGCGAGCGTGGCGATGAATACATCGTCGGGCAGCAGGCGCATACCTACAAATACGAGGGCGGCGGAGCGGCCGTGCTCGGCTCGATCCAGCCCCAGCCGATCGAAATGGAAGCCGACGGAACGCTGGACCTGGTGCGTGTCGAGGCCGCGATCAAACCGGACAATTTCCACTTCGCCCGCAGCCGCCTGCTCGTGCTGGAAAACACCATGCACGGCAAGGTTCTGCCGCTGGACTACTTGGCCGCGGCCCGTGGCTTCAGCCATCGGCATGGCCTGGCGCTGCACCTCGACGGTGCGCGGCTGTACAACGCTGCGGTGAAGCTTGGCTGCGATGCCCGCGAGATCACCCGGCACTTCGATACGGTGTCGGTCTGCCTGTCCAAGGGCCTCGGCGCACCAGTCGGCTCGGTGCTGTGCGGCAGCGAGGCGTTCATCGCCAAGGCCCGGCGCCTGCGCAAGATGGTTGGCGGCGGCATGCGCCAGGCCGGCATTCTTGCTGCCGCGGGCTTATACGCGCTGGAACACAACATCGAGCGATTGGCCGATGACCATCGTCGTGCAGAACTGCTCGGCAATGAGCTGGCAGCACTCGGCTTCGTTGTGGAGCCGGTGCAGACCAACATGGTTTATCTCGAGATAGGGGAGAAAGCTGCGGTGCTGGCGGCCTTCTGCGCGCAGCGCGGCATTCGCCTGACGCCTGCGGCGCGGCTGCGGCTGGTTACCCATATGGACCTGAATGACGAGCATCTTCCGCTAGTGGTAAATGCATTCGCCGAATTTGCCGAAAACATGGGCCGTCGCTGACGTCGAATTGCTTGATTCAATCGCTTTTATCCCCTATACCCGGCGCGCAGGCCCGATATAATGCGGCCCTTTGCCGGCTATCCGTTGGGTAGTTGCGAACCGGCTTTCGGTAGTCTCGCCTCGCCGTGTCGTTTTGCAGCCGTTCGGCCGCAGTCCTCTGGAAGAAATCTATGAAAAGCGCAGAAATCCGTGAAGCCTTCCTCCGCTTCTTCGAAGAGAAGGGCCACACACGCGTGGCCTCCAGTTCGCTGATTCCGGCGAACGACCCGACCCTGCTGTTCACCAACGCCGGCATGAACCAGTTCAAGGACTGCTTCCTCGGCCTGGAGAAGCGCGCCTACACCCGCGCCACCACCAGCCAGAAATGCGTGCGCGCCGGCGGCAAGCACAATGACCTGGAGAACGTCGGCTACACCGCGCGTCACCACACCTTCTTCGAGATGCTCGGCAACTTCAGTTTCGGCGACTATTTCAAGCGCGACGCCATCACTTACGCCTGGGAGTTCCTCACCTCCGAGAAGTGGCTGAACCTGCCCAAGGAGAAGCTCTGGGTCACCGTCTATGCCAGCGACGACGAGGCCTACGACATCTGGACCAAGGAAGTCGGCGTGCCGGCCGAACGCATGGTGCGAATCGGTGACAACAAGGGCGCTCCTTACGCGTCGGACAACTTCTGGGCGATGGGCGACACCGGCCCCTGCGGTCCCTGCACCGAGATTTTCTTCGACCACGGCGAGCACATCTGGGGCGG
The DNA here is from genome assembly GCA_030263805.2 of Pseudomonas sp. FeN3W. Classification (NCBI taxonomy): domain Bacteria; kingdom Pseudomonadati; phylum Pseudomonadota; class Gammaproteobacteria; order Pseudomonadales; family Pseudomonadaceae; genus Pseudomonas; species Pseudomonas sp. FeN3W. The sequence continues at coordinate 1,302,296 of CP136010.1, read as the reverse complement.
CCCGCCCGGCTCGCCGGAAGAAGATGGCGACCGCTACATCGAGATCTGGAACAACGTGTTCATGCAGTTCAACCGCACCGCCGATGGCGTCATGCATCCGCTACCGGCGCCGAGCGTCGACACCGGCATGGGCCTCGAGCGCATCAGTGCAGTTCTGCAGCACGTCAACTCGAACTATGAAATCGACCTGTTCCAGAGCCTGCTCAACGCAGCGGCGGATGCCATCGGCTGCGCCAACGAAGGTCAGGCTTCGCTGAAGGTCGTCGCCGATCATATCCGCTCCTGCGGCTTCCTCATCGCCGACGGCGTGACGCCGTCCAACGAGGGGCGTGGCTACGTGTTGCGCCGCATCGTGCGGCGCGCCTGCCGTCACGGCAACAAGCTGGGTGCCAAGGGCAGCTTCTTCCACCGTATCGTCGCCGCGCTGGTGGCGGAAATGGGCGATGCCTTCCCTGAACTCAAGCAGCAGCAGGCGCATATCGAACGCGTGCTGAAGAACGAGGAAGAGCAATTCGCCAAGACCCTGGAGCAGGGCCTGAAGATCCTCGAGCAGGATCTGGCCGGCCTCACCGGCAGCGTCATCCCTGGTGATGTGGTGTTCAAGCTGTATGACACCTACGGCTTTCCGGTCGATCTGACCGGCGACATCGCCCGCGAGCGCAACCTGACTCTCGACGAAGAAGGCTTCGAACGTGAAATGCAGGCCCAGCGTGAGCGTGCGCGTTCGGCCAGCGCCTTCGGCATGGACTACAACAGCCTGGTCAAGGTGGAGGGCGAAACGCGCTTCCTCGGGTATGAGGGTACATCCGGCGCCGGCAAGGTGCTCGCGCTGTTCAAGGAAGGCATGGTGGTCGACAGCCTGAGCGCCGGCGAAGAAGGCGTCGTGGTGCTCGATCAGACGCCGTTCTACGCAGAGTCCGGCGGCCAGGTCGGCGACTGTGGCTATCTGGCGGCAGAGGGCTTGCGTTTCGATGTCCGCGATACCAGCAAGGCTGGCAGCGCATTCTTGCATCACGGCATCGTCGACAGCGGCACGCTGCGCGTAGGTGCGGATGTCGAGGCGACTGTCGATGCGTCCGTGCGCCAGGCCACGGCGCTCAACCATTCGGCAACCCACCTGCTGCATGCCGCGCTGCGCGAGATTCTTGGCGAGCACGTCAGCCAGAAGGGTTCGCTGGTGGACAGCCAGCGCCTGCGCTTCGACTTCAGCCACTTCGAGGCGATCAAGCCCGAGCAACTGCGCGCGCTGGAAGATCGGGTCAATGCCGAGATTCGCCGCAACTCCGCGGTCGAGATCGAGGAAACCGATATCGATACCGCCAAGGCCAAGGGTGCGATGGCGCTGTTCGGTGAAAAGTATGGCGACTCCGTACGGGTGCTGACCATGGGCGGCGGCTTTTCGGTCGAGTTGTGCGGCGGTACTCACGTAAACCGCACTGGCGACATCGGGCTGTTCAAGATCACCAGCGAAGGTGGCGTGGCGGCCGGGGTGCGGCGGATCGAGGCGGTCACTGGCGCCCCCGCATTGGCCTATTTGAATGCCGCCGAAGAGCAGCTGAAAGAGGCGGCGAACCTGGTCAAGGGCAGCCGTGACAATCTGCTCGACAAGCTCGGTGGCATCCTCGAACGCAACCGTCAGCTGGAGAAAGAACTCGAGCAGCTCAAGGCCAGGGCGGCCAGCGCAGCAGGCAACGACCTGGCGACCTCTGCCTTGGACGTGAAGGGCGTGCGTGTGCTGGCTGCGCGCCAGGATGGGCTGGACGGCAAGGCATTGCTGGCGCTGGTCGATCAGCTGAAGAACAAGCTGGGCAGCGCGGTCATTCTGCTGGGCGGCGTTCTGGACGATAAAGTGGTGCTGGTCGCGGGCGTAACCCAGGACCTGACCGCTCGTTTGAAGGCCGGTGAGCTGATGAAGCAGGCCGCTGCCGCGGTTGGCGGCAAGGGCGGTGGTCGTCCGGATATGGCGCAAGGTGGCGGTAGCGAGCCGGCCAAGCTGGACGATGCGCTGGCACTGGCGGTGTCGTTCGTCGAGCAGGGGCTTTGATTCAGTTGCCGAGTCGCGGCCCGTCGACTGTCGTCGAGTGGGTCTGATTGAGTCGGTGCTTGGCAGGTTTCGGGGTTGTTTGTTTAATGATCGCCCTTCAGGGGCTCTAGGCGGCTAACAATGGCTTTGATCGTACAGAAGTTTGGAGGCACCTCGGTCGGCACTGTCGAGCGGATCGAGCAGGTGGCCGAGAAGGTCAAGAAGTTCCGCGACGGCGGAGACGATATCGTCGTGGTCGTCTCGGCAATGAGCGGCGAAACCAACCGCCTGATCGATCTTGCCAAGCAGATCAGCGATCAGCCGGTCGCCCGAGAGCTGGATGTGATGGTCTCCACCGGTGAGCAGGTAACCATTGCTTTGCTGGCGATGGCGCTGATCAAGCGCGGCGTCCCTGCGGTGTCCTACACTGGCAACCAGGTTCGCATCCTCACTGACAGCGCCCATACCAAGGCGCGCATCCTGCAAATCGATGGCCAGCGGATCCAGCGCGACATCAAGGCAGGGCGTGTGGTCGTGGTGGCTGGCTTTCAGGGCGTGGACGAGAAGGGCAATATCACTACCTTGGGTCGTGGCGGCTCAGATACCACGGGCGTTGCACTGGCCGCCGCGCTGAAGGCCGACGAATGCCAGATCTATACCGATGTGGATGGCGTCTACACCACCGATCCTCGGGTCGTGGCCAAGGCTCAGCGACTGGACAAGATCACCTTCGAGGAGATGCTGGAAATGGCCAGCCTCGGCTCCAAGGTGCTGCAGATTCGGGCGGTAGAGTTCGCCGGTAAGTACAGCGTCCCGCTGCGCGTACTGCACAGTTTTCAGGAGGGTCCGGGTACCCTCATTACCCTTGATGAAGAGGAATCCATGGAACAGCCCATCATTTCCGGCATCGCCTTCAATCGCGACGAGGCCAAGCTGACCATCCGTGGGGTGCCGGATACGCCCGGTGTGGCGTTCAAGATCCTCGGGCCGATCAGCGCCGCGAACGTTGAAGTGGATATGATCGTGCAGAACGTCGCGCACGATAACACCACCGACTTCACGTTCACTGTGCATCGCAACGACTACAACAATGCGTTGCAGGTATTGCAGGGCATTGCATCCGAGATGGGTGCTCGTGAGGTCATCGGCGATACGGATATCGCCAAGGTGTCCATCGTCGGTGTAGGCATGCGTTCGCATGCCGGTGTAGCCAGCCGTATGTTCGAGGCCCTGGCCAAGGAAAATATAAACATCCAGATGATTTCGACGTCGGAAATCAAAGTATCGGTAGTGATCGAGGAGAAATATCTCGAGCTTGCCGTTCGTGCTTTGCACACCGCGTTCGAACTCGATGCGCCCGCCGGCAATACAGCGGAATGATTCGCAGAAGGCGCGCTAGTCCGCGCCTTCTGTCGTATTGGGTCACGCGAAAAGGAACTTTAGGCTCCTGCGCGCGGGTCAATACCTGTTGAATGGCTCTAGCTTCATGTTTTACGGACATTTTCCGTATTTATCTTTGCAGACTGTTTACTGAACTGAATCCGTTTAAGGAGAAAGGAATGCTGATTCTGACTCGCCGGGTTGGAGAAACCCTGATGGTGGGTGACGATGTGACTGTCACCGTGTTGGGTGTGAAAGGAAACCAAGTACGTATCGGCGTCAATGCGCCCAAGGAGGTGGCGGTGCATCGCGAGGAGATTTACCAACGGATCCAGAAAGAGAAGGATCAGGAACCAAGCCACTAATTTTTCTGTAATTTTCGGCTTTGCAAACGGGGTAAAGATGGGTATTATGCGCCCCGTGTTGCGGAGAGGTGGCCGAGTGGCCGAAGGCGCTCCCCTGCTAAGGGAGTACACCTCAAAAGGGTGTCGGGGGTTCGAATCCCCCCTTCTCCGCCATTTTGCGTTCTAGGGTTTAGGGTTCTCGCGGCAGCCTGCTTTCATGTAAGAAAGCGCCACGGCAAAGTGCTTGACCGTCAATGTTTACTCCCTATAATGCGCACGCTCAGCGCACTCATAGCTCAGCTGGATAGAGTACTCGGCTACGAACCGAGCGGTCGGAGGTTCGAATCCTCCTGAGTGCGCCACACTTCGAATGATCGGCAGGAATGCAGGTCACTCAAGCCACCAGCAGTGATCTGGTCTATCAAGCACTTATGCACTCATAGCTCAGCTGGATAGAGTACTCGGCTACGAACCGAGCGGTCGGAGGTTCGAATCCTCCTGAGTGCGCCAACCAAGAGAAGGGCCTGCAGCGATGCAGGCCCTTTTTCGTTTCCGAGCGTTAGCGCCTGCCAAGGACGCAACCGTACTCGTCGAAGCTGACGGTGCGGACCTGGCCGCTGCTGTTGCGAAAGCGCAGGCGGTCTCGTCCGTTGCTGCTGGTGATGCTCTCCGGCCGGCCTAGGGCGCTTTCGACGTCGCTGCGAGTCATGCCGGCGCGGATCTGCTTGTTGATGATCGCGCTGCGCCGTTCGCTGCCGGTTACTCTGTTGCCGCAACCGTCATCTCGTTCGGCGACTATAGCCAGGCTTTCGCTTTCACTGCGGGCGGGGGTTTTCCTGGTCTTGAGGGTCGCCATTGGCACGGCTTTCCCTGAGCTGGGGGTTGGATTGGTTGCCCGCTGCCGTTGCTGTCTGTGGTCTTCCGGGCAACCTTGTTGGCTGAAGGTGACATGCCCGGATTGGTCGATGCAGCGAAATACGCTTGCTGAAAACGCGGGGGTGGATAGCAATAACAGGCTAACACCTATAGACAGTGCTCTCATTCTCGTCCTCCGTGACTGAACAACTGTCCATTCAGGCTACTCAATAAAAGCTGCTCGTACATTCGTGTCTCTTCGCCGCGTGAAGGCGTCGACAGAATGTCGGCTTCTCCATCGCAAGCTTTTCCGCATCTTTGACGCAGCCCTTGTGATGGCCGTGTTTGAGCACGTCGGGTCACTGATTGCGATGTTATGATGCCCGCATCTGCCCCTCAGGGTTTGTGGAACAACCTCTCTTTATGGACTTACCCAGTAGTCGTTCACGTTTCCAATTTGCCAATCACGTATTGATTGATTGATTTTCCCTGGCGTGCTCCCGGCCAGGGTGGAGTGCGCCATGACAGAAGTAGAAGCAAAAAAGCCCCAAGAGACCCTGCAGGATCGCCTGGCGCAGGTGGTCGATCTGTTGCAACGCCGTCGCCTTGGTGAGGATGGGGAGTACCGGCAGGACGGTGAGCAGGGCGAGGTCTACGACGAGAGTCAGATTCTCGCCGAGCTGCAACGCAAACTCGACGAACTGCATCCTGCTGATGTCGCTCACATTCTCGAAGCGTTACCGCTCGAGGAGCGGCTGACCGTCTGGCAGCTGGTCAAGGCCGAACGAGACGGCGATATCCTGCTCGAGGTGTCCGACGCGGTACGGGAAACGCTGATCGCCGACATGGACGATCATGAACTGCTTGCCGCGGCGAAGGAAATGGACGCCGACGAGCTGGCAGACCTGGCGCCGGAGCTGCCGCGCGACGTCGTTCATGAGCTGATGGAGAGCCTTGATGCCCAGCAGCGCGAGCGCGTGCGATCAGCGCTGTCCTACGAAGAGGATCAGGTCGGGGCGCTGATGGATTTCGAGATGGTGACCATCCGTGAGGATGTCAGTCTCGAAGTGGTGCTGCGTTATCTGCGTCGGCTCAAGGAGTTGCCGGGTCACACCGATAAGTTGTTCGTGGTCGACTACGACGGCGTGCTCAAGGGCGTGCTTCCGATCAAGCGTTTGCTGGTGAACGATCCAGACAAGCAGGTCGCGGAGGTGATGGCCAGCGATCCCGTGACATTTCACCCCGACGAAGACGCCTACGATGCGGCGCAGGCTTTCGAACGCTATGACTTGGTATCGACGCCGGTCGTCGACAAGAGCGGCAAGCTCATCGGGCGTCTGACCATCGATGAGATGGTCGACCTGATCCGTGAGGAGAGTGAAAGCGAAGTGCTCAACATGGCCGGTCTGCGCGAGGAGGAAGACATCTTCGCCTCCGTCTGGAAGTCCGTCCGTAACCGTTGGGCCTGGCTGGCGGTCAATCTGGTCACTGCATTTATCGCGTCACGGGTAATCGGCTTGTTCGATGGCTCGATCGAGAAGCTGGTCGCTCTCGCGGCCCTGATGCCAATTGTCGCAGGCATTGGCGGCAATTCGGGTAATCAGACGATCACCATGATCGTGCGCGCCATGGCGTTGGATCAGGTGGGTACCGGCAATACGTCCCGCCTGCTGCGCAAGGAGGTCGGGGTTGGGCTGGTCAACGGTCTGGTCTGGGGCGGTGTGATCGGTGCGGTGGCCTGGTGGCTGTATGGCAGCTGGTCTCTGGGGGTGGTCATGACTGCGGCGATGACCCTGAATCTGCTGCTCGCCGCGCTCATGGGGGTCTTGATTCCGATGACGCTGGTGCGCCTGGGGCGGGATCCGGCGATGGGGGCCAGCGTCATGATCACCGCCATGACAGACAGTGGCGGGTTCTTCATTTTCCTCGGATTGGCGACCATTTTTCTGCTGTAGCGGTACTTTTCGCGCCTTATTGGGGTTTGCCTTGTTTCGCTGTTTCGGGCTAAGGTTCGGCCGTTTCGTGTGTCGCGAAACGTGTCTGAACCTACGCAGCGAATAACAAGCAGCTTGAGCTGCTGACAAGGGAACTCCCGATGACCCCCAGCCAACTCCTGCTCGAAGGCGTCGAACTCATGCTGTTCGGCATCGGTTTCGTCTTCACCTTTCTCGTTCTGTTGATCCTCTGCATTCGCTTGATGTCCTACCTCGCCAGCCGCTTCGTCACTGAGCCGGCGCCTCGAGTAGCGGCCGTTCCAGTCGCGAGTGCTGAAACAGATGCGGATATTCTTGCAGCCATCCAGGCCGCGATTCATCAACACCGCGCGCGACGCGGTTGACTCTGGAAAGGGAGTTCCTTCCATGACCATTGCTAAACAGCCGCTCGGCATAACCGATGTGGTGCTGCGTGATGCGCACCAATCCATTCTCGCCACCCGTGTTCGACTGGAAGACATGTTGCCGATCGCTGCCAAGCTCGATCAGGTTGGCTTCTGGTCGGTGGAGAGCTGGGGTGGTGCGACCTTCGATGCCTGTATCCGCTACCTGGGCGAAGACCCTTGGGAGCGCATTCGCGAGCTCAAGAAGGCCATGCCCAACACGCGACAGCAGATGCTGTTGCGCGGCCAGAATCTGCTGGGTTATCGGCACTATGCCGATGACGTCGTGGAGAAGTTCGTCGAGCGGGCCGCTGTAAATGGTGTCGATGTATTCCGCGTATTCGATGCGATGAACGATCCGCGCAATCTCGAAACTGCCCTGCGTGCGGTCAAGCAGCAGGGCAAGCATGCGCAAGGCACCATTTCCTATACCACCAGCCCGGTGCATACGCTGGAAATGTGGGTCGATCTGGCCAAGCAGATCGAGGATATGGGCGCCGACTCGGTAGCGATCAAGGATATGGCGGGCATTCTCACGCCGTACATGGCGTTCGAGCTGGTGTCGCGCTTGAAGTCCAGTCTTGCGATTCCGATCCATATGCAGTGCCACGCGACAGCTGGCCTGTCGACGGCTGCCATTCTCAAGGCAGTGGAAGCGGGTATCGACAACGTCGATACCGCCATTTCGTCGCTTTCGATGACCTACGGACATTCTCCGACGGAATCGGTGGTCGCTATTTTTCAGGGTACGGAGCGCGATACCGGTCTGAACCTGGAGTTGCTCGAGGAAATCGCGGCGTACTTCCGCGAGGTCCGCAAGAAGTACGCGAAATTCGAGGGCACGCTGCGAGGTGTCGACTCGCGGATCCTCGTGGCTCAGGTGCCTGGCGGCATGTTGACCAATATGGAGGGGCAGCTGAAAGAGCAGGGCGCTCTGGGCAAGTTCGACGACGTGCTTGCTGAAATCCCTCGCGTTCGTGAAGACCTCGGCTTCATCCCGCTGGTAACACCTACATCGCAGATCGTCGGCACTCAGGCAGTGATCAACGTACTGATGGGGGAGCGCTACAAGTCGATCACCAAAGAGACTGCGGGCGTGCTCAAGGGTGAATACGGTGCGGCCCCTGCGCCTTTCAACTCCGAGCTGCAGGCTCGCGTGCTGGAGGGGGCCGAGGTGATCACCTGTCGTCCTGCAGACCTGCTGCAGCCGGAAATGGATCGTCTTACCGCTGAACTGCAGGGGATCGCGCAGGAGAAGGGCATCAAGCTCGCCGCGGATTCGATCGACGACGTGTTGACCTATGCGCTCTTCCCTCAGATCGGATTGAAGTTTTTGGAGAGTCGTGGAAATCCGGCCGCATTCGAGCCGGCGCCAACCGGGGGAGATCTGCCACCGAGGGAGGCGGGAAAACCGGAGGTCTACACCGTCGAAGTCAATGGCAAATCGTTCGTAGTGCAGGTTAACGATGGCGGCGACATTGAGGGTATCAAGCCTCTCGGCGCTGGTGACGGCGCTACTGGCGCGGTGAGTGGTCCTGCTGCCGTGCCTGCCAGTGGTGAAACCCAGGCGGCGCCGCTGGCTGGCAACATATTCAAGGTGCTGGTGCAGCCCGGGCAGCTGGTTCAGGAGGGTGATCTGGTGATGATTCTCGAGGCCATGAAAATGGAAACCGAGATTCGAGCGTTCAAGGCCGGCACCGTCGCCTCCGTCAGCGTGAAGGTGGGCGACGCGGTTTCGGTCGGTGACAGTCTGCTGAGCATCGGCTAAGGGGAGTCCCATGGAAAAGTTGCTCAAGCTGTGGCATGGAACCGGCCTGTACCATCTGGAGCCAGGTCAGGCGCTGATGATTCTCGTCTGTCTGGGATTGATCTATCTGGCGATTCGAAAGGGGTTCGAGCCGTTGCTGCTGATTCCGATAGGATTCGGCGGCATCCTGGCAAACATCCCTGTGGCCAATATGGGCGAGGGCGCCGGAATCCTGCATCTGTTCTATGAGGTGGGGCTGCCGACCAGCGTCTTTCCGCTGTTGATTTTCATGGGCGTCGGCGCGATGACCGATTTCGGCCCCATGCTCGCCAATCCCAAGACCCTGCTGCTCGGCGCAGCCGCACAGTTCGGTATCTTTGCGACCCTGCTCGGTGCGCTTGCTCTAACGGCTGCTGGGATTCCGGGTATGGAGTTCACGCTGCGCGAAGCAGCGTCGATCGCCATCATTGGGGGGGCGGATGGTCCGACGTCGATTTTCGTAACATCCAAGCTCGCCCCAGAATTGCTCGGCCCGATTGCGGTGGCTGCGTATTCCTACATGGCCCTCGTGCCGCTGATTCAGCCGCCGATCATGCGTGCGATGACCACTAAGGAGGAGCGCGCGATCGTCATGATGCAACTGCGTCATGTTGGGCAAGTCGAGAAGATCGTCTTTCCCTTGGTCCTCTGTTTACTGGTCGGCTTGCTGCTGCCGGATGCCGCGCCGCTGGTGGGTATGTTCGCCTTCGGTAATTTACTGCGCGAATGTGGCGTAGTGGACCGCCTGGCGGATACTTCCCGCAACGCTCTGATCAACATCGTCACCATCGCACTTGGTTTGACCGTTGGTTCGAAGCTCTCGGCCGAGGCCTTCCTGCAAATGAAAACCCTGGGGATTCTCGTGCTGGGTATGGTTGCCTTCTGTGGTGGCACGGCGGCGGGGATTTTCATGGCTCAAGTGATGAACCGTTTCAGCGAGAACAAGATCAACCCGTTGATAGGCTCTGCTGGGGTTTCTGCTGTGCCGATGGCTGCACGTGTATCGAACAAAGTGGGATTGGAGGCCAACCCCCAGAACTTCCTGCTGATGCATGCCATGGGGCCCAACGTGGCAGGGGTCATCGGTTCCGCGGTTGCCGCCGGGGTGCTGCTTAACTTTGTAGGCTAGTCGTATTGGCGCCTCCGCAACGGGGGCGCCTTGCTGTATCCAGGTTTTAACTTCTTATCGAGCGCTGGTCCCGAATCGACCATAGATTCGGCGCAGCCGAGTTTCCGAAGCGCAGTCGTGCTCTGTCTTGATTGGCTGGGGCGATAGGGGGGGGCTGGTGTGGTGATGCGGGATGACTTGTTGACCGCTTGAGAGTCGCAGTCGAAACAGGAGAAAAGTCAGGAAAATGCGCCAGCTGGAGGCAGTCACCTGTCTCCAGCTGGCGTCCGATCCGGCTCAATCTTCTTTGGCGAGCTCGGTGTCTTGGGCGATCAATGCAATAAGCGCATTCTGCTGACGATGAGCGAGCTGGCGAAAGCGCTGCAGAAGCTCTCGCTCGTGAAGAGACAGCTCGGGGCTGTCGAGACGCATGCTCAGATCTTCATCCAGTGCGCCTTCCTGCAACAGGCTCTGCTCCAGTCTGGCGATGATTTCTGAGTTCATGCTGCGGTGATGATTGCGCGCTACCTCAGCGATGCGTTCACGCATGCCGTCGGGAAGCCGAACAACGAACTTGTCAGCCGTACGGCTGGAATAAACTGCCTGTTTCATAGGGCGCATAATTAACCGGTTAGTCAGGTGGGCGTGCTGGCGTATTGCCGGGGTAGTCACCGGTCTGACAACCACCAGTACTCGCTGTTCCGTCAACCAAGGTAAAATTTAGGAGACGGCTTCATGGCGCCAATTGTACGACGATCTGCTGATTAGTAAAGAGTCAGTGCTATCAAAATGCCTTTACTGTGAACCAGTCTGGTTATCGCTTGACCGAGAGCCTAACGAAGCACTGGATCAAACTTGATCCTGCGTCCGATCATGAGCGCAAACAGCGACAAACTGCCGAATATGCCAAGCCCCGCCTTGCACGCGGTATCCAGGGTCGCCAGGCTTTGCGGGGCCAGGAAGGTGCCATACGCGCACGCTGCGGTAAGAAGCAGGCAAGTTATTGCAAATCTGGACATGAGTAACTCCTTTTTTGCGGAACCATCCGCGCTCAGCTGAATCCCTTAAAACACCCAGCGTTGCGGTTGAGAGAGCATGCTCGTCTCGCCTGAGTTGAGGGTGGTGATCTGTGCGCGTTCTGAGTTGCTAGTACGCTGAATTGAGAGCTGAGAAGAGGGCTCGTATCGCTTTTGCTGCGGCTCGGCGAATGGCAGCTGCGAGACTGTCAGGGCGGCAAATGTAAAGCCTGTAGTGAGAAGAAAAGCCGACTTGATCATGAGCGTTATCCTTCGCGTCACGTTAACTTTGCCTAGCTATTGCAGTAGCTGTGCCAAAGTCATGCTGGATAAAATCTCTTATAAATCAATAAGTTGGTGTTGGTTCGAGGCGGACGCTTCTTGCGCTTTGCACGGATGGCCAATAGTGATCATGCAATTTGCATTGCGGTGCGTGAGGAGGGCTGTTTAACCTGTGGGACGCCGCTTCGGCATCGGGTCTAGGATGGGCATGACAAATCATGCTTGGCTAGTTACCATGCCCGCCGCGTGATGTCCCAGTAGCTCAATTGGATAGAGCATCCCCCTCCTAAGGGGAAGGTTGTGAGTTCGAACCTCGCCTGGGACGCCATAAGATTTTGCGTGCTCATCACGCTTGGGCATCGAGGTTTTGAGATCGGCTGTGCCGCTCTATGCGGCAAGCCTTTAGCTGGGGGCTGTTCAGGTTCGCTGCGCCATGCGCGACGCGTCAGCCGAACGGTGAATCCGAATTGTCGCGGCGTGCGTCGCGTTGCAGCTGGTACACGAGTCTTTCAATCTGCCGTTGCGTCAGTCCGCTGAGGCGGTGAAAGCGCAGCCCGCAAATTGAAGTCCCTGACTTTTCATCAATGCTCACATGACGAAGCTCGACTTCTGTCTGTATCGCGCCGATTGGTAGCTTCGCGCTCAACTCGTAGACTTGGCCCGTTTGGAGCGCAGCCTGTTGGTCGCCCTTTACGCTCAGCTTGCAGCCGGTCGCCGATATATCGAGCAGTCTGCCTTCCAGGGCTTTTCTCACTGTCGAGCCGCCCAGCTGGGCCGCGACGGCGAGCTCTTTCAGTTGAGCGCGATACGCGTTGCGGCGCTGATGATAAGTGAGCGTTGTCGGGACTGGGATCCAGTAGCAGCGGGCGCCATCAATCTCTCCGATATGAACCTGCTGGTCGCTCGTCCAGGAGAGTCGTGCACCTTCGTAGAATCCTTCGATATGAATCCGCTCACCTTGCAGTAGCAATCTCTCGCCGTCATTGGGGATCAGCTCGTCGAGCGCTATCCAGCCAGTTTCACGATTCATTTCAACCAGAAAGCTCTGGTAGCGCTGGTTGCGCTCATGGAAGCGAAGCGTTAGGGGAGTGTTGTTGTCCAGAAGCGGACGCAGATTGGCGTAAATCTCAAGTGGTGCCGTCAATACCTTGGGAGGCTGCGGACCTTCATCGCCGAGGAATAAGCTAGACACGGGCCGGTGCTCTCCGGCGCATTGTTGTCACCATGGCGTTGCGTCCTTGTGGCGTATATCGTTCAGGCTTGGCTCAGAGGTCGTTGCGGCTTGTTCTTGGCGGCACCGCCACGATTGTCATACAGGCCAGGTGTATCCTCCTTGCCTTGGAGAATGTGCAGCATCCCGCCAAGGGCGCTTTGGTTGGCGTGGATGAGGCGGCCGTTTCTTTCATTGGCACTGCGGCAGCGCTCAAGCTCTGTTTCCAGCGCCAGCGCTTGCTCAAGAATAAGCGTACCGCTTTTCGATCTGCTTGCAGCCGCTTCGAGTCCGGCGCGATCTGGAGTCAGCTGCTGCCCTGTAAGCCACTGGCTGCGCTGAGCGCCATGCTGTGCAAGCAGTGCCAGTAGCGGCTGCTTCTTCGCCAATATCGCTTCTAGCTTCGTCAGGTTGCGTTCATCCAGCGCGGTGAACTCCTGATCGACGAGTTCAAGAAGCTGGCGTGCAATGCCGATATCATCGGTTAGCTGCTCAAGCAGGGCTGTGTCTTGCATTTCGTGCTCTGGGCATGCTCGCGTGTAGGTGTCGGCTCAGGTTCAGCGCTGGCTTTCGAATGCGAGCAGCTTGGATGCGACACGTTGGCTATCGACCTGATAGGAGCCCTCGGCGATCGCCTGTTTCAGCTTCGCTACGCGCTCCTGATCTACTGCAGGTTGCTCGTTCAGTTTGTCAGTTGCTTGCTGCAGGCGCTGGGCTTCAGGGCTCAGTTGAACGGTGTCGCTGGTGTTGACGCTGTCGGCTTTCGGCGCTTCGCTGGCTGGCCCTTGCTGAGTGCCAGAAGTACGCTCGTTGCCTTGTACGCTGCTGCGCCCGTTAGGGGCGTTCAGTGGACTATTGGGCCGATTGAAGTCGATGACCATGATGCAAACCTCGAAGGAATCAGGACGCTTGCCATGTGTTCGGCAACAATGGATGAAACTTTAGCCTTTTTTTCCAGCGAACACACTGGAAAACTCCGTCGTCTGCTTCATGCCTACATTGCCACTTCAACCTGACCTGGGCCAGTCACTCGAGCCTTGATCGTGCGACCGGAGCGTTGGTTCTTAACCGGGATCTGCTTGCCCGTGACGCCGTCGGCCATCGCCTCGCCGGGCATGCGTACGCTTATCGAGCCCGTCCTGGCCGTAATGACCACCTGATCGCCTTTGCGTACCACCTTCGCCATTTCCAGCTGGTTAGGTGTGATTACCTGGTCTGGCTGGGCCGGTCGTGTCAGTTTGTTACCCAGCGCCTCGTCGTGCCGGGTCAGGTATCCCTGAGTAAGGATGGATACGTCCCGTTCGGCAAGGCTCACGTCTGCATCGGTCAGCACGGTGCCGCGCAGAAGTGATCTGCTGGCGACAATGACCTGACGATAAAGACGAACGTGGCTGGGGACGAATACCGACCAGGGGCTGCTGCCTTCGCAACTTACTCGTACGCTCACGCGTCCTACTGGGATGGTGGTGCTGCCAAGGCTGGCCGCGATTGGTTGATCGCATTGATTCAAGCGCAAACGCGGATCCAGTCTGGCAACTTCGATCTCGTAGCGTGCATCGATAGTACTGCGGTTCAAATACTCGCTCACTGTCTGCTCAAGAAACTGCTCGGTCACGTCGATAAGCTGTTGAGGATGTGACATGGTTGACGCGTGGGTGTACTGAGCAAACACGCACAGCATTGATAGCAGCACGTTTCTATACGGTAGCCGGCCGCGCCGGAAAATGGTCATCTGGACGTTCATATCCCAACCAAAGCAAGGGGCGTGCCGCGTCGTCGGCCCCAATAATCTGCAAGCAGAGAGGAAGACTGGCATGGCCGGTGTATTGGATTCGGTTAACCAGCGTACCCAGTTGGTGGGGCAAAACCGTTTGGAGCTGCTGCTTTTCCGTCTTGAAGGCGAGCAGCTGTACGGAATCAATGTGTTCAAGGTGCGCGAGGTGCTGCAGTGCCCGCGCCTGACCGTGATGCCGAAATGCGGTCGGGTAGTACGTGGTGTTGCGAGTATTCGCGGCAGTACCTTGCCCATCCTCGATCTGTCGCTCGCCACGGGCAAGACTGCGCTGATGGACGTACAGAATTCTTTTGCGGTCATCACCGAGTACAACAACAGAACGCTGGGTTTTCTGGTGAGCTCTGTCGAAAGAATCGTCAACCTGAACTGGGAAGCGATTCTGCCCCCACCAAGAGGGGCGGGGCGTGATCATTACCTGACGGCCGTAACTCACATCGACAACAAGCTGGTGGAAATCATCGATGTGGAAAAGGTGTTGGCGGAAGTCGCACCGACCTCCGAAGAGGTATCAGCCGATGTGGTCGATGAGGATACCCGTGCCAAGGCGCTCTCGTGTCGTGTGCTCATAGTCGACGACTCGTCTGTAGCGCGTAAGCAGATTGCTCGCTGCCTGGAAAATATCGGTATCGAGGTCGTCAAACTTAATGATGGACGCGAAGCTCTCAACTATCTGAAGCGAATGGCTGACGAGGGCAAGAAGCCTGCTGAAGAGTTTCTGATGATGATTTCCGATATTGAAATGCCGGAAATGGATGGCTATACCCTGACTACCGAGGTACGGCACGATCCGCGCATGCAAGGTATGCATATACTCCTGCATACTTCCCTTTCCGGCGTGTTCAACCAGAACATGGTGAAGCGGGCGGGGGCGGATGATTTCCTCGCCAAGTTCCAGCCTGACGATCTCGCTGCTCGAGTGGCCGAGCGAATCAGGCAGGCGGATGCAAACTGAGGCTAGTTCCTCTCATGATGGTGAGGCTTTGATTGGTGTCAGTCGATCTGGATTTCGAGCAGTTCCGGGTATTTCTTGAAAAGACGTGCGGCATTCTGCTGGGCAGTAACAAGCAGTATCTGGTGTCCAGTCGGCTGAACAAGCTGATGGAACAACAGGGCATCAAGACGCTGGGCGATCTGGTTCGGAAGATTCAGGCACAGCCACGCAGCGGGCTTCGGGAGTTGGTCGTCGATGCGATGACGACCAACGAAACGCTCTGGTTTCGTGACACCTATCCTTTCGAAGTGCTCAAGAGTCGCGTGCTGCCAGAGATGCTCAAGGCTGGGGCAGGGCAGCGTCTGCGAATATGGTCGGCGGCATGCTCGTCCGGGCAGGAGCCGTACTCGCTGTCGATGTCCATCGATGAGTACGAGCGCAGCAATCCCAGTCAGGCGAAAACCGGCGTGCAGATCGTAGCTACCGAACTGTCCGGCGCGATGCTCGCAGCGTGCAAGGCGGCAGAGTACGACAGCCTGGCAATTGCTCGCGGTCTGTCCAGTGAGCGCCTGCAGCGCTACTTCGATGTAAAGGCGCCGGGGCGATGGGCGGTCAAGCCCGCGATCCGTTCGCGTGTCGAGTTCAGGGTGCAGAATCTGCTCGATAGCTATGCCGCGCTGGGCAAGTTCGACATCGTGTTTTGCCGCAATGTGCTGATCTATTTTTCCGCTGATGTGAAGAAGGATATTCTCAAGCGCATTCATGCGACATTGCGCCCGGGCGGCTATCTGTTTCTTGGCGCATCCGAAGCGCTCAATGGCCTGCCGGAGCTTTATCAGATGGTCCAATGCAGTCCGGGGATCATCTACAAGGCGAAGTAGCCGGCATCACGCCGGCGGCAGAAAACCGTCATGCAACATGACGGATGCGGCAAAAAAGCGGTAAAGCCTTGCCGCTTTTGACGCCCGCTAGCCGAGAGCTCTCTCGCTAGCCTCCTGAAATCAAAGAGTTACGTTCAGTGGCATGAGCTTTGCTGGTGTTTGCGTAAGCAGACTTGTATCCGGCAGAGGGCCAGATCATGAGCATCAGTTTCGATAAGGCATTGGGTATACACGAGAAGGCGCTCGGTTTTCGCTCGCAGCGCGCTGAAGTGCTGGCGAACAATATCGCCAACGCCGACACGCCCAATTACAAGGCTCGTGACTTGGACTTCAGCAGCGTGCTTGCCGAACAGTCCGCTCGCAGCCAGGGCGGATTCGAGGTGGCGCGGACCAGTGACAAGCATATCGCCGCCGAGGGGTTGGAGATTGCCGATGCCTCGTTGCGCTTCCGCACCCCCGCACATCCCTCGCTTGACCAGAACACTGTCGATCTGCAGATCGAGCAATCCCACTATGCGAAGAACGCCGTCGACTTTCAGGCGAGCTTCACCCTGCTCAATAGCAAATTCAAAGGGCTGATCAGCGCCCTGCGCGGCGAGTAAAGGAGTTTCCCATGTCTCTAAGCAGCGTATTCAACATTGCCGGTAGTGGCATGAGTGCCCAGAGCACCCGTTTGAACACTATCTCCAGCAATATCGCGAACGCCGAAACCGTTTCATCCAGTGTCGATCAGACTTACCGAGCGCGGCATCCCGTATTTGCGACCGTGTTTCAGCAGGCCGGCGGTCAGCCTGATCAATCGCTTTTCGCGGAGCAGGATCAAGCGGGTGCAGGCGTTCAGGTGTTGGGTGTGGTCGAGGATCAGGGCGAGCTGCAGGCGCGCTATGAGCCCAATCATCCGGCCGCCGACGAGGCCGGCTACGTGTATTACCCGAACGTCAATGTGGTGGAAGAGATGGCCGACATGATTTCAGCCAGTCGCGCGTTTCAGACCAACGCCGAACTGATGAATACGGCCAAGACCATGTTGCAGAAAGTGCTGACGCTGGGTCAGTGATCGTTACGAGAGCGCATTCATGAGCACTACAAGCGGCGTTGGCGGTAGCAGTTCGATACTCGAGCAGTACCAGTTCGGAGAGGATCGCGAGGTCAAGGGTAACGACCTTGGCAAGAACGAGTTCCTTGAACTGCTGGTTGCCCAGATGAACAACCAGAATCCGCTGGAACCCCAGGAAAACGGCGAGTTCATCGGTCAGCTGGCGCAGTTCAGTACGGTCGAGGGTGTCGAGAAACTGAATTCCAGCATGGAAACCATCCTTTCCGGCTATCAGTCTTCGCAGGCGCTCCAGGCCTCGTCCCTGGTCGGTCGCAAGGTGATCGTGCCGGCCGACAAGGCTGTGGTCGATACCAGTGAAACCTTCAAGGCTAGCCTGGTGTTGCCGACGTCGAGCAGCAACGTGTTCGTGAATATCTACGACAACACCGGCGCTGCGGTTGGCCGCGTGAACATGGGCGCGCAAGAGGCCGGGAACATCTCCTTCATGTGGGATGGCAAGGATTCCAGCGGCAATGTCTTGCCGCCCGGCACCTATCGATTCGAAGCGCAGGCTACGTATCAGGGCGAAACCAAGGGGTTGTATACCTTGCTGCCGGCTAACGTCGACAGCGTCACCCTCGGGCACAACGGTGGGGAGCTGATGCTCAACCTTGCCGGTGTTGGCAGCATCGGGCTTTCTCAAGTCCAGGTCATCGGACAATAACCGCCGGCACTTCGGCAAAGGAGCGATTCAATGTCCTTCAATATCGGTCTTAGCGGCCTGCGTGCGGCGAGTAAAGATCTCAATGTCACCGGCAACAACATTGCCAACGCCGGCACCGTGGGTTTCAAGCAGTCGCGTGCGGAATTCTCCGATGTGTATGCGGCCTCCGTGCTCGGCACCGGGAAAAACCCGCAGGGCAGCGGTGTGCTGATGTCCAACATTTCTCAGCAGTTCAATCAGGGCAACATCAACTACACGCAGAATGCGCTGGATCTGGCGATCAATGGCAACGGCTTCTTCCAGGTCAGCAACAATGGCGCAGTCAGCTATACGCGCGCGGGTTATTTCGGTACCGACCGTGAGGGCTTCCTGGTCGATAACTTCGGCTACAAGCTGCAAGGCTTCCCGGTAGATGACAACGGCAATCTACAGAA
The DNA here is from genome assembly GCA_030263805.2 of Pseudomonas sp. FeN3W. Lineage (NCBI taxonomy): Bacteria > Pseudomonadati > Pseudomonadota > Gammaproteobacteria > Pseudomonadales > Pseudomonadaceae > Pseudomonas > Pseudomonas sp. FeN3W. The sequence goes on along the minus strand of CP136010.1, from coordinate 1,284,114 downwards.
TGGCGTCGTGGGTAACTTGCAAGTGCAGACGACCAATCAGGCGCCGAAGGCTACCAGTCAGATCGATACGGCGTTCAACCTGAACTCGACACAGAAAGCGCCCGTAACATGGCAGGCATCGTACGATAGTGTGATCGACAAGGCTTATCGCGACAACTTCACGACTGATTCGAAGTTGGTGACTGCGATGAACAGCTGGTTGACTACAAACGCAGTTATTCCGTCAGCGCCGACCGCCGCTGAGCGAGCAAGCGCTTACAAGGACGCTTTGATAAATGTTCCCGCCGCTGATCGGACAGCTTACGACGACGTGATGTTATCCAGCGTTGGAAGTATCGCGATTCCTGATGAAGAGCTTGGTCCAAAGGTCGTCGAGGCTATAGCTGCTGCGGAAGTTGCGGCTGTAGAGGTTGCCAAGGCCGCTTCGGGGACTGAGGCTGTAAAGCTTCTTGCGCTCAGCACAGCAGACGCGACATTCAATCCGACCGATCCGACCACATATAACAGTTCGACGTCGCTGAACATTTACGACTCGCAGGGTAACGCGCACGTCATGACGCAGTACTTCGTCAAGACTAGCGCCAATACCTGGGATATGAAGGTGCTGATTGATGGTCGTAATCCGGCTGCTCCTGGTCAAGAGCCGCCAGAGCCCTATGTGATGGGACTGACTTTCAACTCTTCCGGTGCTCTAACCAGCATTGGGAATCCGGAGGCTGGCCCTTTTACCGTTGGGGCTGATCTCAAAGTTACCTTGAATAGTCCTAGCGCGACCAATCCGGACGGCTGGATTCCTGCCATATCCGACGGCGGTACTCCCGCTACATGGTCGCCCAACGGCGCGCTGGCCAACCCGGACGGCATCGTTCTCGACTTTTCCAAGTCATCGCAGTTCGCCAGTGCCTTCGCGGTGAACAGTGTTGCTCAGGATGGTTACACCACCGGTGAGCTGGCAGGTCTGGAAATCGACGACACCGGTGTGATCTTCGCCCGTTACACCAATGGTCAATCCAAGGTGCAGGGGCAGATCATCCTGGCGAACTTCGCCAATGTCCAAGGCCTCACCCCGGTGGGCAAGTCGCAGTGGGTGCAATCGTTCGAGTCAGGCGAGCCCGTGGTCGGCACGCCAGGCTCCGGTACGCTCGGTGCCCTGCAGGCAGGTGCGCTGGAGGACTCCAACGTCGAGCTTTCGGACCAGCTGGTCAATCTGATCGTCGCCCAGCGCAACTATCAGGCGAACGCCAAGACCATCGAAACCGAAAGCGCTATCACGCAGACCATCATCAATCTGCGGTAATAGCCAGCGGCAAAGAAGGTTGCCGCTGACGGCATTATTCCGCCGCTCCTTTCGAAGAAGGCCCGTAAGGGCCTTCTTTGTTTCTGTAAAACCTATATAAATCAGCTTCTTAAGTGGTCCTTTCGGTGATGGCACGCGCCTTGCATTTTTCATCTGCAACAGAATCGCAAGTGTCAAACTCGCGTCTCGGAGATGTCGATGGACAAGATGCTCTACGTGGCCATGACCGGTGCCAGCCAGAATGCGCGGGCCCAGCAGGCCCATGCCAACAATCTGGCGAATATTTCCACCACTGGCTTTCGCCGGGATTTCGAGCAAGCCCGCTCGATGCAGGTCTTTGGCGACAGCCATCCCGCGCGGGTGTATGCGATGTCCGAGCGTCCGGGCACCGACTTCACGCCGGGCACCTTGCAGGAAACTGGTCGTGATCTTGATGTCGCCGTCGAAGGCGAGGGCTGGATTGCGGTGCAGGCGCCGGATGGCAGTGAGGCCTACGTCCGCACTGGCAGCCTGAATATTGACGTGCTTGGCATGTTGCGTACCGCAGACGGCATGCCGGTGCTGGGCAATGGCGGGCCGATCGCGATTCCTCCGGAAGAGAAGGTGGATGTCGGCAATGACGGCACCATCAGTATTCGCGCGCTGGGTGAGGACCCGAACGTTGTGGTCACCGTGGATCGCATCAAGCTGGTCAACCCTGATCCGCAACAGCTGGAAAAGGGCACTGATGGCCTGATTCGCCTGAAGGATGGCCAGCCTATCGAGCCCGACGCAAACGTGCGGGTCGTCTCGGGTTTTCTCGAGGCGAGCAATGTGAACGCGGTATCCGAAATGACTTCCATCCTGGCGCTGTCCCGCCAGTTCGAACTGCACGTAAAGATGATGCGCACCGCCGAAGATGACGCGGCTGCCATGGCGCGCGTACTGCAACTCAGCTAATAGCGTGGCGCCGGCGGCGCACGAGGAGAAAGCTCATGCTTCCAGCACTTTGGGTCAGCAAGACCGGATTGTCCGCCCAGGACATGAACCTGACGACCATTTCCAACAACCTGGCCAACGTTTCCACCACCGGCTTCAAGCGTGACCGCGCCGAGTTTCAGGATCTGCTCTATCAGATTCGCCGCCAGCCTGGCGGTCAGTCCAGCCAGGACAGCGAACTGCCCTCCGGCCTTCAGCTGGGTACCGGTGTACGGGTTACCGGCACGCAGAAGATCTTCACCGCCGGTAGCCTGCAGACCACCGAGCAGCCGCTGGATATGGCGGTCAACGGTCGCGGTTTCTTCCAGGTGCTGCTGCCCGATGGCACGGTTTCCTACACCCGTGACGGCAGCTTCCATCTGAGTTCCGATGGCCAATTGGTGACCTCCAACGGCTATGCGCTGGAGCCGGCTATCGTGGTACCGCCGGAGACCCAGACCTTCACCGTGGGCGAGGACGGCACTGTCTCCGTGACCACCGTGGGCAATCCGCAGCCGCAGATCATCGGCAATATCCAGACTGCCGACTTCATCAACCCGGCCGGTCTTCAGGCGATGGGCAGCAACCTGTTCCTGGAAACCGCCGCCAGTGGTGCGCCGCAGGTGAGTACGCCGGGACTGAATGGGTTGGGCACGGTGCTGCAGAACACCCTGGAAAATTCCAACGTCAGCGTCGTCGAGGAGCTGGTGAACATGATCACCACTCAGCGCGCCTACGAGATGAATTCCAAGGTCATATCCACCGCCGACCAGATGCTGTCGTTCGTTACGCAGCAGCTCTGATCGCGCGTTCGCCGTTGTATACGGGCACGCACGCCTTGTGCTGCTCGCAGTAGTTTCGATGGCCTGTTATGGCTTGAGGTGTTTATGAGCCGTTTGCTGATTGTTGTGTCGATGTCGTCCGCCCTGGCGCTGGCCGGATGTGTTGCCCCTGCGCCGAAACCGAACGACCCGTACTACGCACCGGTGCTGCCACGCACACCGCTGCCAGCGGCGCAGAACAACGGTGCAATCTATCAGGCAGGCTTCGAGACCAATCTCTACGATGATCGCAAGGCCCATCGGGTCGGCGACATCATCACCATCACGCTCAATGAGCGTACGCAGGCCAGCAAGAACGCCTCGTCACAGATTTCGAAGGACAGCAGTGCCAACATCGGGCTTGGCTCGCTGTTCGGCGGAGCCGTGTCGATGGCCAATCCGCTGACCGGCAACTCGATGAGTCTGGGCGCCGAGTACGACGCGTCACGAGATACTTCAGGTTCCGGACAGGCCGGACAGAGCAACAGTCTGTCCGGTTCGATCACCGTGACTGTCTCCGAAGTGCTGCCCAACGGCATCCTCGCCGTGCGCGGCGAGAAGTGGATGACGCTCAACACCGGCGATGAACTGGTGCGCATCGCGGGGCTGGTTCGCGCGGACGATATCTCCACTGACAATACTGTTCCGTCTACCCGTATCGCCGATGCACGCATTACCTATTCGGGCACCGGTGCCTTTGCCGATGCGAGCCAGCCTGGCTGGCTGGACCGATTCTTCATGAGCCCGATGTGGCCCTTCTGACCGGAGCTGATGTCATGTGGAAAAAACTGCTTCTGCTCGCGGGTTTGCTCACGCTCTGCGCGGGCGCGCAGGCTGAGCGCTTGAAGGATGTCGCGACCATCCATGGTGTTCGCAGCAACCAGCTGATCGGCTATGGCCTGGTCGTCGGGTTGAACGGTAGCGGTGACCAGACCACCCAGACGCCGTTCACCGTGCAGACCTTCAACAATATGCTGGCCCAGTTCGGCATCAAGGTGCCGGCCGGTGGCAACATTCAGCTGAAGAACGTCGCGGCGGTGTCGATTCATGCCGAACTGCCGCCGTTCGCCAAGCCGGGACAGACCATCGACATCACCGTCTCGTCGATCGGTAACGCCAAAAGCCTGCGTGGCGGCAGCCTGTTGATGGCGCCGCTGAAGGGTATCGACGGCAACGTCTACGCCATCGCTCAGGGCAACCTGGTGGTAGGGGGCTTTGACGCCGGTGGCGCCGATGGCTCGCGGATCACCGTCAATTCGCCGTCGGCTGGCCGGATTCCGGGTGGCGCAACGGTCGAACGTCCGGTGCCGAGTGGCTTCAATCAGGGCAATACACTGACGCTGAATCTCAATCGTCCGGACTTCACCACGGCCAAGAACATCGTCGACCAGATCAACGATCTGCTCGGCCCGGGTGTAGCGCAGGCGCTGGATGGCGGTTCGATCAGCGTGACCGCGCCGCTGGATCCGAGTCAGCGCGTGGACTACCTGTCGATTCTGGAAAATCTCGACGTAGAGGTTGGCCAGGCCGTGGCCAAGGTCATCATCAACTCGCGTACCGGCACGATCGTGATCGGCCAGAACGTGCGGGTACAGCCTGCAGCTGTTACCCACGGCAGCCTGACCGTCACCATTACCGAAGATCCACAGGTGAGCCAGCCGGAACCCTTCTCGGATGGTCAGACCGTCGTCGTGCCCAACAGCAAGGTGAAAGCCGAGCAGGAAGCCAAGCCGATGTTCAAGTTCGGCCCGGGTACCACGCTGGATGAGATCGTCCGGGCGGTGAATCAGGTGGGCGCTGCGCCCAGCGACCTGATGGCCATTCTCGAAGCACTGAAGCAGGCTGGCGCACTGCAAGCCGACCTGATCGTGATCTAAGGGCAGGGATATGGAAAATCGTCTCGGAAGCGGAGCGCGCGGCCTCGACAGTGGCAGCTACACCGACCTCAATCGCCTCAGCCAGCTCAAGGTTGGCAAGGATCGGGACGGTGAGGAGAACGTGCGCAAGGTTGCGCAGGAGTTCGAGTCGTTGTTTCTCAACGAAATGCTCAAGTCGATGCGTTCGGCAACCGAGGTGCTGGCCAAGGACAATCCGCTGAACAGTCAGGCCAGCAAGCAGTACCAGGATATGTATGACCAGCAGCTGTCTGTCAGCCTTTCGAAGGAGGGCGGTGGCATCGGCCTGGCAGACGTACTGGTGCGCCAGTTGAGCAAGCAGACCGAAACCGCGACACGCAACAATCCCTTTGCCCAGGTTGCGCAGACCGAAGGCGCCGCCTGGCCGAGTAAACCGGCCGCGGCTGTCGAGTCCGCACGAGATGATTCCCGATTGCTCAATCAGCGTCGCCTGGCGTTGCCAGGCCGGGCGATCGAGCGGCAAGTGGCAGATGTATCGGCGACTGCGCAGAAACCTGCCGCAGAAGGCGTCCAGCCTTTGGTCGACCTCGATTGGAAGCCTGCCACGGCGTTCGTTCCCCCCAAGGACAAGCCGTTGGTCGTCAACGGTGTCGAGAAAAGTGCGCCCAACGCGCCGAGCAAGACGCGATTCAATTCGTCCGAGGAGTTCATCGCCACCATGCTGCCCATGGCAGAAAAGGCGGCCGAACGACTGGGTATCGAGCCGCGTTTCCTGGTCGCACAAGCTGCCCTGGAGACCGGCTGGGGTAAATCCATGATCCGTCAAAAGGACGGCAGCAACAGCCACAACCTGTTCGGCATCAAGGCCACCGGCTGGAAAGGGGCGTCGGCCACCGTGATGACCACCGAGTACGTCAACGGTACGGCAACCCGCGAGAGAGCGGGCTTCCGCGCCTACGATTCGTTCGAGCAGAGCTTCGACGATTTCGTCAGCCTGCTGGAAAACAACGACCGTTATCGGACCGCCATTCAGGTGGCGAGCAATACCGGCGATTCGGAGCGCTTCGTCAAGGAGCTGCAGAAGGCCGGCTACGCCACCGACCCGCAGTACGCGCGCAAGATCAGCCAGATCGCCCGCAAGATGCAGACTTATCAGACCGTTGCCGACGCGAATTCGGTGCCCGCCATGCGGACCAGAGGCTAAATCATGGCTGACCTATTGAGCATTGGCCTTTCCGGCCTGGCTGCCAGCAAAACCCAGCTTTCCATCACTGGCCATAACATCACCAACGTCAACACGCCTGGCTACACTCGTCAGGATGCGACCCAGGCGACACGCTCGCCGCAGTTCAGTGGCGCGGGTTACATCGGGTCGGGCACCTCGCTGGTAGACGTACGTCGCTCATACAGCGAATTTCTCACCAGCCAGCTACGCAGCAGCACCTCGCTGAACAGCGATGTCGAGGCTTACAAGAGTCAGATCGATCAGCTCGACTCATTGTTGGCTGGCACCACCACCGGCATCACGCCCTCATTGCAGAAGTTCTTTTCGGCGCTGCAGACGGCGGCCGAAGACCCGGCAAATATTCCGGCGCGCCAGCTGGTACTGGCCGAGGCCGAGGGTTTGGCACGGCGTTTCAACACCGTCTATGACCGTCTCTCCGAGCAGAACAATTTCACCAACAAGCAGATGTCCGCGGTCACCGATCAGGTGAACCGGCTGGCAGGCAGCATCGGTAGCCTCAACGAGGCGATCGCCGTCGCCGCGGCCAACGGCAAACAGCCGAACGATCTGCTCGATGCCCGTGACGAGGCCGTTCGGCAGTTGTCGGGTTACATCGGCGTGACCGTGGTGCCGCAGGACGATAGCAGCTTCAATATCTTTATCGGCAGCGGCCAGCCGTTGGTCGTGGGCAGCGCGGTCGCCAAGCTGGAGGTGGTGCCGGGGCAGGGCGACCCCAACCGCCATGAAGTGCAATTCATCAGCGGTGGTTCGCGGCAGGGCATCACATCGCAGATTACCGGTGGCGAACTCGGCGGGCTGATTCGCTATCGCGAGGAAGTGCTGGATTCGACCATGAATTCGCTGGGGCGCCTTTCGCTGGCGGTCAGTGATCAGGTCAATACTCAGCTGGGACAGGGGCTGGATCTGAAAGGACAGGTCGGTTCGGCACTTTTCGGTAACTACAACGATCCGGCGCTAGCCAAGTTGCGCGTCAATGCGTTTGCCGGGAACAGCAACGCGCAACCAGTGCTGAACATCACCGACACCAGCGTGCTCACCACCAGCGATTACCTGATGGAGTATGACGCGAGCGGACCCAAAGTTCGTCGCCTGAGCGACAACCAGCTGATGACCGTAACGGACACCACGCCGCCGACCGGTGTGCTCACGATCACCGACAAGAACGGAGTCGATCAGGGCTTCCAGGTCGTTCTCGGTAACCCAGCCCCCGCTGTAGGCGACAAATTCAGTCTGCAGCCGACTCGTCGAGGCGCGGCTGATATCAAGGCGACTCTGGATCAGGCCGATCAACTGGCCTTTGCTGCCCCGGTGCGCGCGGAAAGCAATTTGCAGAACGCTGGCACCGGTGCGATTGGCCAGCCCGACATGACTTCCGGGCCTTCGCCGATCAGCATTTCGGCGCTGCAGGGGTTGTTCGGCAGCAATGGAGCGACGCTTACTTTTACCGAGCCGGGCACAGTAACGATTACGGGTGGTACTGCGCAATTTCGGACTGTGGACGACAGTGCTACGCCGCCGACGGTCAGTTACTCGTCGACCGCAACCATCCAGCCAGGGCAAAGCAATTCGCTGGTGGTGGGGGATGCCAATTACCAGTTCGAGTTTTCTCTGAGCGGTACGCCGAAGGATAACGACAGGTTCGCGATGGCGTTCAACCAGAGCGGCGTTTCTGACAACCGCAATGCCTTGAAACTAGTCGACCTGCAAACCAAGCAAACTGTTGGTGTGAGCGCCAATGTCGCCGGTTCTGGCTTCAGCTTCACCGATGGCTACGGCGAACTGGTCGAGCGAGTCGGCACGTTGACGGCACAGGCACGGATGGATAGCGAAGCGACAGGCTCGATTCTCAAACAGGCCACGGACAACCGCGATTCACTCTCGGCTGTGAACCTGGACGAGGAAGCCGCCAACCTGATCAAGTTCGAGCAGTACTACAACGCTTCGGCCCAGATCATTCAAGTTGCCCGCTCCTTGTTCGATACATTGATCAGCTCCTTCAGGTAATAGGTCGCCTTATGCGCATTTCCACCCTGCAAGCATTCAATAACGGCGTTGCCGGACTGCAGCGCAACTACGCCAATGCGACCCGCACCCAGGAGCAGATCAGTACCGGCAATCGCATCCTTACGCCAGCCGACGACCCGGTTGCGTCGGTGCGCCTATTGCAATTGGAGCAGCAGCAAAACGTGCTGAGCCAGTACAACTCCAACCTGACTGCGGCGGACAGCAGCCTGGTCCAGGAAGAGTCGACGCTCAACTCGGTGAACACCGTGCTGCTGCGCGTGCGCGAGTTGGCCTTGCGCGCCGGCAACGGCTCTCTCGACGCGGAAGATCGCAAATCCATCGCTGCCGAACTACGTGAGCGTGAGGATGAATTGCTGTCTCTAATGAATACTCGCAACGCGCGAGGCGAATATCTCTTCTCGGGTTTTCAGGGCAAGACCCAGCCCTTCGTGCGTGCTGCCGATGGCAGCTACAGCTATCAGGGCGACGAAGGGCAACGCAAACTGCAGATCGCCAGTTCGCTGAATATCCCAATCAGTGACAGCGGAAAGTCGATCTTCGAGAACGTTACTAATGCTGGGCGGCTAGCAAGCGCTCTGGACACCTCTGGCATAACGCCTGGCGACGTTTCCACTCTAGCCGTATCTAAGCCGCTGGTTGGTGACGAAGTTGCCTTCTCCGGCTCGCCAGCCTTCCCTACAGAGGGAGTGGAAATCTTATTCGAGGACGATGGGAGTTATTCCATCTATGGCCTGCCACGCGCCGCTGGGGATATTCCTCTTCCCGATGGACAAAACTTCAAGATGGACGACGATGCAGAGCGTAGCGACTCTCTGGTGTTTCGGGGGGTCACTTTGCAGTTCGATGGTACGCCTGTGGGCGGCGAACGAATCGTTGTCATGCCCGGCGCAGGAATCACCATAGATCCGGTGACTGGGGATGCGTCGGCTGAGCCCGTGCAGAACAAACAAGGGATTCTGGATACCATCGCCAACCTGCGCAAGACCCTGGAAGACCCGTCCTCCAGCAACGCCGATATTCGCGACTCGGTGGCGGTGAGCCTGACCAACCTCGACCACGGCATGGTCAGCGTCGATGCCGCCCGGGGCAATATCGGCGCACGGCGGAACGTGATCGAAACCACCCTGACCGACAACGAAGACGTGGCCCTGGTTAACAAATCGGTTCAGGCCGAGTTGCGTGAGCTGGACTACGCAGAGGCGCTGTCCCGGCTGTCATTCCAGACCGTCATCCTCGAGGCTGCGCAGCAGAGCTACGTAAAGATCAGCGGCCTGAATCTGTTCAACGCCATGCGCTGAGCTTGACGAGGTTCGCAAATATGCAACCTCGTTTTTGACATCAGCTGGCAGGCGACTAGATTGGCTGACGCGGAGCAGGAAGTCCCGCGAACGAATACTCTGGTTTTCATAAGGACATGATCATGCGTAAAGCTATTCTTGCCGCTGCGGCGTTCGCCGTACTTTCCGGCTTTTCTTTCGGTGGCTATGCGGCCACTCAGGCACAACCTGCCCCAACAGCTGTGGCTGTCGCCCCGGCCCCAGTGAACCTCAATTCTGCGGATGCTGAGACGCTTACCCGTGAGCTGAGAGGCATTGGTGAAACCAAGGCAAAAGCAATCATCGATTATCGGGAGGAGCATGGTCCGTTCAGCTCGGTAGATGAGCTGCTCGAGGTAAAAGGCATCGGCTCGGCGACCCTCGACAAGATTCGCGGGCAGCTCAGCGTTCAGTAAGTGAAGGGAGGTCGATTGCAATGATCGACCTCTTTTTTCAGCTCTTCATCAACGCCTTCCTCCCTGCCACGACTAGCCCCCTATAGTCCGAACGCCCGGTGTCTTCGTCAGTCAAAGTGCTTGCAAAGGCATTGACATTCACCGGTTATGCACATTCGGAATAGATTGCGGCGTGCTCGTCGAGCATGTTTCAGTACAATTTCAGTGTCACTGTAACCTATTGATTATTAAGGGATAGATCGGCTGGATAAAAAAGCACCGATCTGTTCGGCAGCCCCGTAAACAGGGCTTTAGCGGCAACCATCCATAAACTGTTCACAAGGTTATCCACAGCTTCGGTGGATAACCTTCTCAAGGTCAGGGATGACGCAGGCTGGAGGCAATCTAGATGAAGGCTCCCTGGAATTTCATCCGATATTTTCCGCTCGCTCAGCGTCTGATCAAACGCGGAAAGATCCCTGCGTTGCTCCTTGCTGTTGCTCGCAAGTCCTCATCGAAAAGAGGGTTGCTCAAGGGATTGCGAGAAGACCTGGCGCTTTTACAGGCGCTTTGCGTAGCCTGGTGGCGCGGCGAGTATCGGGCTATCAGCCCTAACGCATTGATAGCCGTAGTGGCAGGCTTGCTCTACTTTCTGTCGCCTATCGACGCCATCCCGGATTGGCTGCCCGGTCTCGGATTCGTTGACGATCTGGCTGTGCTCGGCTGGGTAATGCGCAAGTGGTCTGGTGAGTTGGAGGCGTTCAAGATCTGGAAGCAGGCCCAGACTGCGGATCGGCAGGCATCACTGCAACGCTTGCCTGCGCTGGACGAACCGAAAGCCGGCGGCCAGCCGAGCTGATAGTACAGCGGCACGCGGCGTCGCCGTTTGTCGGTGCCTGATGAGCAATTGCGGTCTCGGTCCCGATTCACTAACGCATGCGGCAGGTTGGTAGCTTCAAGGAACGGCAAGGGCTGTTAAGATCCCGCTTCTGATCGAAGAAGCCTGGGGAAATACGGATGAATGTACAGGTCATCATGCGTGACGGCTCGCCGGAATACGCCGTACTGCCGTGGGACGAGTACCAGGCGCTTCTGAATGCGGTCGGTGTCAAATCGTCCGTTACCATTGACGTCCCATCCAATGGCACTCAATCACCCCCGTCCCTGGTCGAGCTGAGTGCTCTGCGTGAGGCCAAGGGGCTTTCTCAAGAAGCGTTGGCGCGCTCTGTGGGGATCAGTCCCGCCTACCTGGGGCTGATCGAGGCGGGAGAGCGCGAACCCGATGCTGCGATTCGCCGAGCACTGGCGCGTGCGTTGGAAATTGCCGGATGGGAGGGCGACGCTTGACGTCAGTATCCATCAGCCGACAACACTGGCAGGCGCTGCTTGGTGAGCTGGATGCCGCTCGTCGGCAGCGACATCTGGTGACCTACCGTGCGCTGATCGAGCGACTCCAGCTGCCCACACCCGCCATGCAAACCCTTACCGCTGCGCTTGAGCATCTCGCGGCCCTAGATGCGCGCTCGGAGCGCCCGTTGCGCAGCGCACTGGTCATCAGCCAGGGTGCTAGTCGTTTGCCCCGCACCGGTTTTTTCGAGTGCGCTGCGCGGTTGGGACGCTTCTCGGGGCCGGCTGATGGTGCCGTTGCTGCATCCTGGCATGCGGGAGAAGTGGCGCGCGTATTCGAGTTCGATTATTCGGAGGAGGTCTGATGCTGGGCAGGCTGCGTGCGAGGCTTGGCTATTTCACTGCCCGCAAGTTGATGACGTCGCACTACGCGGTTCAGCAGCCGAAGATCTGGCGTTGGATGGAAGGGCAATTCGCGCGGATGGCGGCGTTGGGTGACGTGTCTGCGCAGAGTTTCTACGGTCATATCCTGTATTTCCGCGGGCGCGGCTATGGCGCCAAGCAGGAAGGCGTTCGTCTGCTGAGGCTGGCGGCCAAGGCGGGGGATGTGAAAGCGGCATACCAGATGGGCGTCATAAGCCTCAGCGAAGATGCCTCTCATGGTCCGGATGGCAGTGAGGCGGCTCGCTGGTGGTCCCAGGCGGCCGAGGCAGGGCATCCACTGGCGGCGGTCCGCCTTGAGCAACTGTATCGTGCCGGCGGCCACGGCCTTGCCGCAGACTCCCATCAAGCAGATCGTTACAAGGCGAAGGCGGAGCAACTGGGATTGTAGGCATCCTGCGTTGCCTTCCCGGCGTCGATCAAGTGGAAGCTTGGGCCGTCCACCTGTTTGGCAAAGCGCTTGGCCTCCGAAGCAAGGGCGGCGAGCCTGCCTGCATCCAGGCGGTCGGTATGCTCCGGGTGCACGCTGACCACCCCGATCGAGAGTGATAGCAAGGCATAGCGCTGCTCACGTCCGTCACGGCTGGTGGAAATAAAGCAGCCGGCCGCGAGGTGCTCTGGCTGGTAGAAGGTGCTGCTGCGACGCGCGAAGGCGCTGTGCAGATCGGCGATGCGCTGCTCCCAGTCATGGCCGCTCAGTACCAGCATGAAATCATCCCCGCCAATATGGCCGACGAAATCCATCTGTGGGTCGACCTGGTCGTTCAGACATTGGGCCAGACACAGCAGCACTTCATCGCCTTTGGCGTAGCCATACAGGTCGTTGAAAGGCTTGAAATTGTCGATGTCGACGTAACAGACCAGCGCCCTGCGTCGCTGCAGCAAGAGACGGGTCAGGCATTGCTGGATAGGCACGTTGCCAGGTAGCAATGTCAGTGGGTTGGCGTGGCGTGCTTGCTGAATTTTCAGTTCGGTTATCAACCTCAAAACATCGATGATGCGGCCCAGACCGATGTATTGACCTGCCAGCGTGATGACGAAATCTTCCTCGATTCTTTGGCGGGCCCGGCTGGTGAGCAAGCGGCTGACCTGTTGCAGCGACTGGTCGAGCTCGACGGCGAGGAAATCCGTGCTCATCAGGCGGCTGAGCGGTTTGCGTGCCAGCAGATCGGTGGCGTAGGGCTTGAGCAGCGCGTCGGAAATGAGATTGCGGTGCAGTATGCCGACCGGCCTGGCGCCGGCATCCAAGACTGCGATTGAGTTCAGGGCGGGCTGCAGTCGAAACGCCTCGAGCATTTCAGCGACCGGACGTTCTGCGGACATGGCGGGTTGCTGGATGAGCAGTCCAGACAGGTTGCCGGATTCCTCGCCTAAGACCGCCTGCTGGACCTCTGGCGGTGGCAGGACCTCGTCGATGTCCTGCGCAGGCAACTCCAGTGGACGTCCGAGCAAATAGCCCTGCACCAGATCGATACCCATGCCGGCCAGCACCGCCAGTTCTTCGCGCAGTTCGATACCTTCGGCGATGACCTGAGCACGCGAGGCGCGGGCGATCTTCAGGATGGATTCGACGAACTCGCGCTTCACGGGGTCGAGATGGATGCCGTCGATGAAATAGCGGTCGATCTTCACATAGTCCGGTCGCAGCTCGGACCATAGGCGCAGGCTTGAGTAACCGGCGCCAAGGTCGTCGAGTGCGATGCTGAAACCCATCGAGCGATAGTGATGAAGCGCCTTGTCCAGTAGCTCGAGATCGTCGGCGGGCGCCTGTTCGGTCAGTTCGATGACTACGTTGTCCGCGGAGATGCCATAGGTATGCAGCAACTCGAGCGTGCGTCCAGGTTTGTGGGTTGCGTCAAGCAGCGTTTCCGGTGAGGCGTTGAGAAATAGCTTGCCGCGTAGCGCACCCTGGCTGTAGCGCCGGCACGCCGTCTCGCGGCAGGTCATCTCCAGTTCGTTGAGGCGACCGGCGTGGCGTGCGGTGGCGAGCAGGTTGATCGGGGAGTGCAGCGGGCCGTTGGATGGTCCACGGCTGAGTGCTTCATAGCCGAGAATGCGTCGCTCCGAGAGCGAGACGATGGGTTGGAACAGGGTGGTGATGTCGCCGTGAGCAAGGATGTGTCCCAGCGTGCTCAACTGCTCGGTGACTGTCATGGAGGTCTCTGGGCATGAAAAGAAAAAGGGCCGCAGCGCGGCCCTTTCATTTCACGACGCCATGATGTCAATTTGATGACATCGTCGCGTTCCACTCAGTGCTTGGCCATCGCCGAGCTGAGACCGAGGTAATCCAGCAGAATGCGCCCGCTTTCGGAGAGGTAGGCATCATCCTCCGGCTTTGGCTTGTCCGCTTCCACGTGAGGCGTGTTCTCGTCTTCCTTCTCCAGCTTCGCCAGCGGCTCCTCACCTTTGGCCAAGCGCAGTGCATTCTCCAGAGCCAGCTGGCGCTTTTCGATATCGGCCTGCTGTGCACGGCGCTTTTCTTCGTTGAGGCTGACGGTGGTTTCGTGCATCAGCTCCTGGGCAAGCGCCAGGCGATCGCGGGTAAAGACGAAGTCCGGGTTCTCGCCGGTGCGTGCTTCGTGGCGTGCCTTAAGCTCGGCGAGGAACGGCTTGAACGGGTTCATGTCCGGGTTGATGGCCGCGCGGATGCTGTCCCAGGGCAGCGCTTCCGGCAGCGCACTTTCACCGATTTCCTTGGTGTCGACATCGGCAGGGTAGGTGATGTCGGGAATCACACCCTGATGCTGCGTGCTCTGCCCGGATACGCGGTAGAACTTGGCCAGGGTCAGTTTCAGCTCGCCATGGTTGAGTGGCTGGATGGTCTGCACGGTACCCTTGCCGAAGGTCTGGCCACCGAGAATCAGCGCCCGGTGATAGTCCTGCATCGCGCCGGCGAAAATCTCCGAGGCCGATGCCGAAAGACGGTTGACCAGGACGGCCAACGGCCCCTTGTACAGCGCGCCGGTCTGCTCATCGGCAAGCACGTCTACGCGGCCATCGCTATTACGCACCAACACGGTCGGGCCTTGATCGATGAACAGTCCGGTGAGCTCGGTGGCCTCTTGCAGTGAGCCGCCGCCGTTGTTGCGCAGGTCGATGACCACGCCGTCGACCTTCTCTGCTTCCAGTTCGGAGAGCAGCTTTTTGACGTCACGGGTGGTGCTCTTGTAGTTCTGGTCCCCGGCGCGCAGCGCTTTGAAGTCGAGGTAGAACGCCGGAATTTCGATCACGCCAAGCTTGAAGTTCTGCCCCTGGTGTTCGAGGTTGAGCACCGATTTCTTCGCGGCCTGCTCCTCGAGCTTCACCGCTTCGCGGGTGATGGCGACGATCTTGCTGCTCTGGTCATTCGGCGCGTTGCTCGCCGGGATGACTTCCAGGCGCACGACGGAGCCTTTCGGGCCGCGGATGAGCTTGACCACCTCATCCAGGCGCCAGCCGATGACGTCAACCATCTCATCGTTGGCCTGGCCGACCCCGACGATCTTGTCCGCAGGCGCCAGCTGCTTGCTCTTCTCCGCCGGGCCGGCTGGCACCAGGCGTACGATTTTCACGTGCTCGTTGTCGCTCTGCAGCACCGCGCCGATGCCTTCGAGCGACAGGCTCATGTTGATGTCGAAATTCTCCGCGCTGTCCGGCGACAGGTACTGGGTGTGCGGATCGTAGGTCTGTGCGAAGGCGTTGATGTAGGTCTGGAACACGTCCTCGCCACGGGTCTGGTTGAGGCGCGATAGCTGGTTTTTGTAGCGTTTGGTCAGCAGCTCCTCAATGGCCTTTGGTTCCTTGCCGGCGATTTTCAGGCGCAACACCTCGTCCTTGACCCGCTTGCGCCACAGGTCATCCAGCTCTGCGGTGTCCTTGGCCCACGCGGCCTTCTCGCGGTCGACCAGTAGTTCCTCGTCGACGCTGAAGTCGAAGCTGTCGACGCCCTTGTCGAGCAGGCTCAGGGCGTAGTTCAAGCGGTTCTGCAAGCGCTCGAGATGACGGGTATAGATGATGAAGCCGGGCTCGAGATTGCCGCCCTTGAGAAAGTCGTCGAACTGGTTGCGCCACTTGCCGAACTCTTCGAGGTCGGATGCCAGGAAATAGCTGCGCGAGGGATCGAGCATCTGGATGTAGCTGTCGAAGATCTTCGCCGAGCGCGCATCGTTCAGTGGCGGCTTGTTGTAGTGATGGCGCTTGAGCAGCTCGACGACGTTCAGGCTGGCGATGACCTGGTCACGATCGGGTTGCAGGTAGTCCCAGTTCTCTGGCGCGCTGACGGCTTTGGCCATCGCCAGGGAAGCGTGAAGGCCGAAAAGAACGGCGAGAACGGTGCAGGTCAGCGTACGTTTCATGGCTTGGGGGCGACGTAAGGCTAGGGAATAACGCATATTAGGCCATCTAAAGTAGGCGCCGGTTCGGTTTCCGTCCGGCGGTGGAAAGCACAAGCCCGATGGTTGAGGTGGTCAAAGAAGGCCAGCGAGCGATCAGTTGGGTGGGCATAGATAGGAACCACTATGGAGGCAGCATGAAGGCATTGCAAGGTATCGAGGGGCATCTGGAGTGGGCCGAGCGACCGGCTCCGGCGTGCGGCGATGGTGAAATCCGTATCCGTGTGGCCGCTGCCGGGCTGAACCGTGCGGACCTGCTGCAGCGAGCCGGCCACTATCCGCCGCCGGCAGGTGTCACCGACATCCTGGGGCTGGAGTGCGCAGGGGTTGTCGCCGAGGTCAACGGGCGCAGCCGCTGGAAGGTGGGTGATCGCGTGTGCACGCTGCTGGCTGGCGGCGGCATGGCCGAGGAGGTGGTAGTCGATGCCCGCCACGCGCTGCCGGTTCCCGAGGGTATGTCGCTGCATGAGGCTGCGGTGATCCCGGAGGTATATGCCACGGCCTGGCTCAATCTCTATCGTTTGGGCGCATTGCTGGCCGGCGACAAGGTATTGCTGCACGCCGGCGCCAGCGGTGTCGGCTCGGCGGCGATCCAGCTGTGCAAGGCCTTTGGCAATCCCTGCTGGGTCAGCGTCGGCTCGGCCGAACGGCTGGCCTACTGCGAATCGCTGGGCGCCCAGGGCGGTGTGCTACGAGGTGACTCGCTCGAAGCGCTGCGCGATTTCGGTCCGTTCGACATGATCCTCGACCCGGTCGGTGCCAAGTACGCCGCATTGAACATGCAACTGCTGGCGATGGATGGGCGTTGGGTGATGATCGGCTTGATGGGCGGACGCAAGGCCGAGATGGATCTGGCTGGTTTGCTGGCCAAGCGCATCCAGTTGATCGGCTCGACCCTGCGCAGCCGCGACGCCGATTACAAGGCCGCGCTGCTGGCGGAAATGGAAGAGAAGGTCTGGCCGTTGTTCACCCAGGGCAAGCTTTCGCCGCGTCTGGAGC
The DNA here is from genome assembly GCA_030263805.2 of Pseudomonas sp. FeN3W. Lineage (NCBI taxonomy): Bacteria > Pseudomonadati > Pseudomonadota > Gammaproteobacteria > Pseudomonadales > Pseudomonadaceae > Pseudomonas > Pseudomonas sp. FeN3W. Next base: position 1,267,044 of record CP136010.1, on the reverse strand, counting down.
GGACCTTTGCCATTGGTGATGTGGAGGCTGCATTCGAAACGCTGGCCAGCAATACCGTGTCTGGCAAGGTGGCTCTGGTGATCGATAGCGCGCTTTCCTGAGCCGCAGCATCCTGATGTAGATGAGCTTTGCCTTGATCGACCGGGCAGGTTTGCAGATGTTGCAGACCTGCCCGGTGTGCGGCTCAAGGCAGCTGGCTGCTGGCGTAAAAGGCGGTCAGTACCTTGACCAGGTGAGCCAGGTCCTGACTTCCTGCGAGCTCACGGATCGAGTGCATGGCGAAGGTCGGCAGACCGATGTCGACGGTACGCACACCCAGCTGACTGGCCGTGATCGGGCCGATCGTGGAGCCGCAACCCATGTCGCTGCGGGTGACGAAACTCTGCACCGGCACTTCGTTTTCCAGGCAGAGATGACGGAAGAACCCGGCGGTTTCGCTGCTGGTGGCGTAGCGCTGGTTGTTGTTCACCTTGATTACCGGGCCGGCGTTGAGCTTCGGCCCGTGATTGCCGTCGTGCTTGTCGGCGTAGTTCGGGTGCACCGCGTGGGCATTGTCGGCGGAGATCAGCAGGGAATGGCTGATGGCGCGCTGGAAGTCGTCCTCGTCCGGCAGCACACGGCGCAAGACCTGCTCGAGGAACGGGCCGTCCGCGCCGCATAGCGAGGTGGAGCCGACTTCCTCATGATCGGTGCAGACCAGCACGCAGGTGTGCTCGGGCTCGGCGTTCAGCAAGGCCTGCAAGCCGGCAAAGCACGAAAGCAGATTGTCCAGGCGCGCGCCGGCGATGAAGTCACCATGCAGGCCAATTACGGCGGCGCTCTGGGTGTCGTAAAAGCTCAGTTCGAAGTCCAGCACCACATCGGCGACCAGGCCATGCTCACGGCCGAGCTGATCGGCGAGCAGTGCGCGGAAGTCGGGGCTTTCCTGGCTGGCGATCTGCGCCAGAATCGGCGGTAGCTCGTTCTGCGCGTTGATGGCCCAGCCCTGATTGGCTTCCCGATTGAGGTGAATCGCCAGGTTGGGAATCGTTGCGATCGGCACCTTGAAGTCGATCAGTTGGCTCTCGATGCGACCATCACGGCTGTAGGTGACACGGCCGGCCAGCGACAGATCGCGGTCGAACCAGGGGGCGAGCAGGGCGCCGCCATACACCTCGACACCCAGCTGCCAGAAGCCCTGGCGCTGCAGCTCCGGTTGCGGCTTGACCCGCAGGCACGGACTGTCGGTATGGGCGCCGACCAACCGCAAACCATGCTCGACGAGCGACTTGCTGCCCAGCTGAAAGGCGATGATGGCCGAGTCATTGCGGGTGACGTAATAACGCCCACCAGCCTCGGTATGCCAGACCTCACGCTCGTCCAGCGCACGGTAGCCGGCGGCCTGTAGCGCCTGAGCGAGATTCTGGGTGGCATGGAACGGGGTAGGGGACGCCTGCAGATATTCGATCAGGCCTTGGTTGAGAGCTTTGCGCATTTCGGACTCCGGACTGCAAGCGTCGAAGTCTATCCCATTGCAATGTATGGCAGCAGTCCTTGACGAGGCCGGGGCTTAGTAGCGCCGGGCAATCACCTCGAACAGATGCCAGTGCTTGCTGTGACCTACCGCGGTCTTGCCGTCGAACTCGAACTCGTTGAGCTCCAGCAGCGTCCAGCTTTCGAATTGCCGTAGCAGCTGCTCGCGACTGTGAATGGTGTAGTCCTTCGCTGCCCAGCTGTCGTGTGGGCCGAAGAAGTGGCCGGCGAACAACCCATCCTGGCGTAGGCATTGGGTTATCCGTGCCCATAAATCATTGAATGCCTGTGGCTTGCAGAATGGCAGCGCGAAGCTCGCGTTCACTAGATCAGCGATCTGTAGCGATGTCTCGTCCTCGAATGGCTGACAACGGGTGGTGAGCTTACTGGACAGGCTGGGGCCGACCTGCACACGCAAGACCTCCAGAGCATCCGCGGACTGGTCTATAGCAACCACCTCCCAGCCAGCACGCAGCAGAGCCAGGCTATCGCGTCCGGCGCCGCAGCCCAGGTCCAGAGCCTGGCCAGGTGGGCCGCGCCACAGATCGAGTACCTTTCGAAGGGATGGGTGCTCTGGTGCGCCCTGGGTTGCTTCGAGAAAACGGTCCATCAAAACGGTGCCGGGCACTCGAAGCGCAGGCGCTCGCCGGTTTGCGGGTGGGTCAGTGCGAGCATGCTGGCGTGCAGGCACAGGCGCTCATGGGCTTGCAGGGCCTGCTCGTGGGCATACAGACGATCGCCGAGCAGCGGATGCCCGATCGACAGCATATGCACTCGCAACTGGTGGGAGCGGCCGGTGATGGGGGTCAGCTCGACGCGGCTGTAGTCGCCGCAGCGTTCGAGCACGCGCCAGAAGGTCAGTGCTTGCTTGCCCAGCTCGTGATCGACGACGTGGCGCGGTTTGGTCGGCGGATCGTAGCGCAGCGGCAGGTCGATGCTGCCGCTGTCCTGCTCCGGCTGGCCCCAGCACAGCGCGGTATAGGCCTTCTCCGTTTCACGATCATGGAACTGGCGGGACAATTCGCGGTGCGTATCGGCATCGCGGGCGAGCACGATAAGCCCGGAGGTTTCCCAGTCCAGGCGATGCACGATGCGCGCTTCGGGATAGCCGTTTTCCTGCAGACGGGTCACCAGACAGTCACGGTTGTCTTCGGCGCGGCCCGGTACGGACAGCAGCAGGGTCGGCTTGTTGATGACCAGCAGGGCGGCGTCCTGATGGACGATCTCGATAGCGCTTAGAGGCATTCGCTTTTCCACAAACGAAGACGGCGACCCGCGGGCCGCCGCTTCTGCTGCCGGTGTTCAGAACCGTTTCACGGTCTAGCGAGCTAGAGTCCTGCAAGGCGCAACGACCAACGGGAGTAACAGCCAAAGGCTGGCCCGAAGGGTGAGCGTCAGCGAATCAAACAGGCGAGGAAGCGGAGTTTACTGAAGTAAATGAGCATTCCGAGCCTGTTTTTAACGCAGCAGGGCCGACGCGCAGCAGATCGTGTAAAGGTTCTCAGCGATCCGGCAGGGTGATATTGAGTTCGAGAATCGAGCAGCTGCCCTGATCCTCGAGTGCAACCTGGACCTGATCGCTGTCGATGTTGACGTACTTGCGGATCACCTCGACCAGCTCCTTCTGCAGGGCCGGCAGGTAGTCCGGCTCGGTGCGCTGTCCACGCTCGTGGGCGACGATGATCTGCAGTCGCTCTTTGGCGATCGCGGCTGGGGTTTCCTTCTTCTTGCGTTCACGGAAGAAGTCGAAAAGGTTCATTCGCGGCCTCCGAAAAGTCGTTGCAGGAAGCCTGGCTTCTTGACGTCGAGGAAGCGGTGCGCCACTTCCTTGCCGAGCAGACGGTCCACAGCGTCGCTGTAGGCCTGGCCGGCATCGCTCTGGTCGTCGAGAATCACCGGGATACCCTGGTTGGAAGCCTTGAGTACGGCCTGCGACTCGGGAATCACGCCAAGCAGACGGATGGAGAGGATTTCCTCGACGTCTTCGACGCCGAGCATTTCGCCCTTGGTGACACGCTCGGGGTTGTAGCGGGTCAGCAGCAGATGTTCCCGGATCGGCTCTTCGCCGTTTTCGGCGCGACGCGATTTGCTGGCCAGCAGGCCGAGCATGCGGTCGGAGTCACGAACCGAAGAGACTTCCGGGTTGGTGACGACGATGGCTTCGTCGGCGAAGTACATCGCCAGGTGCGCGCCCTTCTCAATGCCGGCCGGGGAGTCGCAGATGACGTATTCGAAATTCTTGCCCAACTCGTCGATGACCTTGCCAACGCCTTCCTGGGTCAGTGCGTCCTTGTCGCGCGTCTGGCTGGCGGCCAGCACGTAGAGGTTCTCCAGACGCTTGTCCTTGATCAGGGCCTGGGTCAGGGTCGCGTCGCCATTGATGACGTTGACGAAGTCGTAAACCACCCGGCGTTCGCAGCCCATGATCAAGTCGAGGTTCCGCAGACCGACGTCGAAGTCGACGATGACAGTCTTGTGGCCGCGCAGAGCGAGGCCGGTACCGATGGCGGCGCTGGTGGTGGTTTTACCAACGCCACCTTTGCCGGAAGTGACTACGATGATCTTGGCCAAGGTGATTCACCCTAAATATTTAAAAAAATCGGGATCTTGCGCCGTTTTTTCAGCGCCAGGATTGCCCGTTTGGTCCTTGAAAATTCGCGGCAGTATCCGTTAAAGGCGGGTGATGTTCAACACGTCGCCGGAGAGGCTGATCTGTACCGCTTCAGCCCAGAGAGGATCGCGTCGCAGGTCCTCGGCGACCTTGTACTGGCCGGCGATGGAGACCATTTCAGCGGTCAGTTGCTGACAGAATATCCGCGCCGAAGTGTCGCCCTTGATGCCCGCCAAGGCGCGGCCGCGAAGCGGACCGTAGACATGGATGTTGCCATCGGCGAGAAGTTCCGCACCGGGGCTCACGGGAGCGAGAACGATGAGGTCGCCGCCTTGCGCATAGACCTGCTGGCCGCCGCGGATGGGGGTGGTCACGACGCGGGTCGGGCGATACACCGGCTCGGCCGGTTTCGCCGGGGCTTTCGAGTCCAGGTCGACCTGTCGCTCACGAGCACCGGAAGGCGGCAGCACCGGTAGATCGAGCACCGCCGCCGCCTCGAGATGGGACGGTTCGCTGGCGCGCAGGGCCAGGGTCCGCAGGCGATGCTTGCGGCATAGGCTGACCAGCGCAGCGATATCGATCTCGCGAGCCGCTTCCGGCAGCTTGTCCAATGCCAGGACCAGTGGGGTGTTATTGAAGAAGTCCGGCGCCTGCTCGACCTTGGCCGCGAGTTGCTCGTCGAGACGCTCGATATCGTTGCTGGCGAGTTCCAGCACGGTGATGGCGAGCATGCTGCCCTTGAGCTGGAAGGCTGGGGACTGATCGTTGAGGTCGGCTTGGCTCATGGTCTGTCTGCTACGGTAAATGGCGAGGACTTATAGCGGGGTGCGTCGTTGCCTGCAACCCGCGAGCGGCCTGTGAAGCGATCGCCGGTGCGCTTGGGCTCGGTCAACGCAGGCGTTTGCCGCTAGAATGCGTCGCTTCATCGGTTGTCGAGCTATTCATGGATCGTCCTCAGTTTCGTGCGTACTTCCTGCACCCGCGCTTCTGGCCGCTGTGGCTGGGCCTGGGCATGCTGTGGCTGCTGGTCCAGTTGCCATATTCGGTTCTGTTGAAACTGGGGCGCGGGCTCGGTGCACTGATGTTTCGCTTCGCCGGTTCGCGTCGCTACATCGCCCGGCGCAATCTGGAGCTGTGTTTTCCAGAACTCAGCCAAGAGCAACGCGAACGTCTGCTGCGGGAGAATTTCGCCTCCAACGGCATTGCCTTCTTCGAAATGGCCATGAGCTGGTGGTGGCCGCAGGCTCGCCTGCAGCGCCTGGCCAGGATAGAGGGCCTCGAGCATCTGCAGCAGGCCCAGGCTGCAGGTCAGGGCGTGATCCTGATGGCGTTGCACTTCACCACGCTGGAGATCGGCGCCGCGCTGCTCGGCCAGCGCCACACCATCGATGGCATGTATCGCGAGCACAAGAATCCGCTTTTCGACTTCGTCCAGCGTCGCGGGCGCGAACGGCACAACCGTGATGCGAGTGCCATCGAGCGCGAGGATGTGCGGGCGATGCTCAAGGTGCTGCGCGCCGGGCGCGCCATCTGGTACGCACCGGACCAGGACTATGGGCGCAAACAGAGCCTGTTCGTGCCGCTGTTCGGCATCCAGGCGGCGACCGTCACCGCCACGACCAAGTTCGCCCGGCTGGGCAGGGCGCGGGTCGTACCGTTCACCCAGGAGCGCCTGGCGGACGGTTCGGGGTATCGACTGGTGATCCATCCGCCGCTTCAGGACTTCCCGGGTGAAAGTGAAGAGGCGGACTGTCTGCGGATCAATCAGTGGGTGGAAGAAGCCGTCAGTGCGTTGCCCGAGCAGTACCTCTGGGCTCATCGCCGTTTCAAGACCCGCCCGGCAGGCGAACCCGGTCTGTATAGAAAGAGGAAGACGCGTTCGGTCGTCTAGTGGACGGCAGCTGGGACCTGGCGTCATCCCGGCAAAACGTTGTGGACCTCAGGCGAACGTCCCGTCCCTGAGGTCTCGCAGCGCCTGCTCGATCTCCTCGCGGCTGTTCATCACGAACGGCCCGTACTGCACGATGGGTTCTCCGAGTGGCCGGCCCGCCAGCAGCATCAGCCGGGCGCCACGTTCGCTGGACAGATTGAGTTCGCCCTCCTGGGACATCTGAACCAGCTGGCCCTTGCTCACCGCCTGCTCACCCACACGCAGAGTCCCTTCATAGACGTAGAGCAGCAGCCGGTGGCCATCCGGCACTTGCGGCGAGACGGTACTGCCGGCTGAAAGCTGCAGGTCGAACAGCAGAGGCTCGGTATCGGGTCGCTGCACGATGCCCTGCTGCTCGATATCACCGGCCTTGAACACGCCGGCGATGACCTTGGCCTGCACGCCGCCCGGCAGGGCGAGTTGCTGTATTTCGGCCGGGGCGAAATCGCGATAGTCCGGATCGCCGAGCTTGGCGTGGGAGGGCAGGTTCAACCACAACTGGAAGCCGCGCATGGTGCCTTCCTGCTGCTGCGGCATCTCGCTGTGGATGACGCCGCGCGCTGCGGTCATCCACTGCACGCCACCGCTTTCCAGCAACCCCACGTTGCCCAAGTGGTCTTCGTGGCGCATGCGTCCTTCGAGAGCACCGGGGCAATGATACAATGGCTATCTTAGTTAGCTCGGAATCAGCATCCCATGCCCACTGCATTCTCATACGTCCGTTTTTCTTCAGCCAAGCAAGCGCGGGGGTCGAGCCTTGAACGCCAACAAACAATGGTGGCTCAGTGGCTGGCATCCCATCCTGATTACACTCTCAGCCTCACGAGCTTTGAAGACCTGGGGCGCAGTGGTTGGAAGGGCGAACACCTTGAGAATGGATTCGGCAAACTCTTGGCCGCTGTTGAGGCAGGAGTGATCCAGCCGGGGGACTGCATTCTTGTCGAGGCTATCGACCGCACCGGGCGACTTGAACCATTAGAGATGCTTCCTCTATTAGGAAGGATCGTTCAGGCAGGGGTGATGATCGTCACGCTCGACGATGGGCTGACATACGATCAGAAGTCAGCGAACAGCAATCACTTGTTCCTACTCGTGGCGAAGGTGCAGCAGGCATATAACTATAGTGAGGCGCTGTCCCGTCGAATCAATGCCGCGTATGACCGTAGGAGGCGAGCAGCTAAGGAAGGTAAGGCTGTAAAGCGTCACACGCCGATGTGGATCGACAAGGAAGGAAAGCTAATCGAATCCGTTGCACCGCTTGTAAGGCAGGCATTCGAGGACTATGCGGCAGGGTTGGGCGAGCGGCGTATCTGTCGCCGGTTGCGTGAGTCAGGACACGAGCTGCTGCAAACCATCAATGGCACCACTGTTAAAAGGTGGCTGACGAACACCACGGCGATTGGCAATTGGGGCGAGATTCCAAACGTCTATGAACCAGTTGTACCGAAGGAGCTGTTCTACCGTGTGCAGGAGCAGCTAAGCCGCAACAAGGATCAGAAGCGTAGCGCACCAACAGCGTACCTCCTGACTGGCCTAGTCAAATGTGGACATTGCGGGCGTAACTTCAACGTCAAGAAGCACCCCAATACCGGAGCCACAATGCAATGCACAAGCCGGGCGCGTCTGACGCTGGACGGGTGCAGCAATTCTAAATCCATCCCTAAGCAGCTTCTCGAACACATCCGTGTGAAAACTTCTCTACCGTATGTGGAACGTGCGTTGGCAGGCCAGTTGCTCACTGAACACCAGAAACGAAAGATCGAGATAGAAGGCGAGCTTGAAGACCTGTCCAAGAGGATCGGAAACCTTGCTAACACCATCGCAGCAATCGGGCTGGTGCCAGAGATACAAGAACAGCTCGAACAGCTACAGGCGCAGAGAAAGCAGCTACAAGACGAACGCCTGATCCTTGATCGCTCTACTGATGAAGCCGTGTCCACCAATACGATCATCAACGTGGAGCGTGACTATCTGGCAAACGATCCAATCAAGCTCAACGCATTGCTTCAGCAGGCGGAATATTCCATCACCTGCTTTTCTAATGGGGAAATTTGGGTGAGTGGGGATGAGCACCTGAATCGCCCCTGGTTTCGTAGACACCTCCAAGCCTCATAATGAGGCCCATCAGGAGGTGCCATGAGCAACCAGCGTTACCCCGAAGAATTCAAGATCGAAGCGGTCAAGCAAGTCACCGAGCGCGGTTTGCGCGTTGCCGATGTGGCGGAGCGTCTAGGCGTGTCCGCGCACAGCCTGTACGCCTGGGTAAAGCGCTACAGCAAGCCCCAAGCACAGCGGCAGCAGGTAGATGATCAACAGGCCGAGCTGCGTCGCTTGCGCGCGGAACTCAAGCGGGTGACCGAAGAGCGAGACATCCTAAAAAAGGCCGCCGCGTACTTTGCCAAGGAGTCCGGCTGAAGTACGCCGTCATCAGCAAGCTGTCGGTGGAGTACCCGGTACGGCGTCTCTGCCAGACCCTCCAGGTACATCCCAGCGGTTACTACGCCTGGCTGGCCGAGCCGAAATCCGCACGCGAGAAGGAAGATCAGCGCCTGCTCGGATTGATCAAGCATGCCTGGCTGGAAAGCGGCGGGGTCTACGGCTACCGCAAGATCCACGACGACCTGCGTGAGCTGGGCGAGTCCTGTGGCCGGCACCGCGTGGCTCGCCTGATGCGGGTGGAGGGGCTGCGTTCGCAGACCGGTTATCGTCGGCGCCCCGGCTATTACGGCGGTAAGCCGACGGTGGCTTCGCCCAACCGCCTGGAGCGGCAGTTCAAGGTCAGCGAGCCGAACAAGGTCTGGGTCACCGACATCACCTACATCCGCACCTATGAGGGCTGGTTGTACTTGGCGGTGGTGCTGGATCTGTTTTCGCGCCAGGTGATCGGCTGGTCGATGAAACCACGGATGTGCAGCGACCTGGCCATCGATGCGTTGTTGATGGCGGTCTGGCGGCGCAAGCCCAGGCAGGAGGTGATGATCCACTCCGACCAGGGCAGCCAGTTCAGCAGCTCGGACTGGCAGAGCTTCCTAAAGGCCAACAACCTAATCAGCAGCATGAGTCGACGCGGTAACTGTCACGACAACGCGGTCGCGGAAAGCTTTTTCCAGTTGCTGAAGCGGGAGCGCATCCGACGGAAAACCTACGGCACTCGCGAAGAAGCCCGCAGTGATGTGTTCGATTACATCGAGATGTTCTATAACCCCAAGCGCCGGCACAGCAGCGCTATGCAGCTGTCGCCAGTGGAGTTTGAAAAGCGTTATTTCCAGAGCTTGGAGAGTGTCTAGGAAAGCCGGGGCGATTCACTGAGCTTGATACAACTGTTCAGCAAGGATGGATTCTTGTTCAGCGTTGAATGCCTCAATCTCGGATTTTAAGGCTTCTTCAATCTCGGATTTTAAGGCTTCAATATCGGCTTCCTGCATAGCTGCTGGCTTGCTGAAATAGGCCGCATAGGTATTGGGACCGGAGCGACAGGGGAGCTTTTCATTTAGGCTGTATCCGTCTGCAAGAAGCTCGATCACCTTCTTTGTATAAAGAAGAAGGATCGGCTCATCTACTGCTTGGCAAGATGCGTGAGAACCCTTATACCGTTCGATTGCCTTTTCAATTCGAGCATCAAGCTCGCCCTTATCAAGTTGGCGGGGCTGCTGGACGTGAAGCTTGGTGTTTTGCTTGGTAGTCATATTGTGTTTCCTCTTTTATGGTTTATATAAATTGCAGGCAATAACTACCTGCGGCTTTAACTCTTGCGAGTTAAATTCGTTGATGTTTAGTTTTTTGGGGGGAGACGCTTTGAAAGGCGGGAGAAGCAATCTTAGACTTCGCTATCGCTACGTCTACGTCAATATTCGCTCAATGCTTTCGCTCTTATTGACTTACCTTAATCTAATTAGAAAAAGGTGATGCAAAGGTGTCACCCTGTCACCCTGTCTCTGTAACCCGCATATACTGGGCTTCTCAGAGGTGACAGGTGTAGCCGTAAGGTGTCACCCAAGCTGTCACCCTGTCACCGTAAGGTGTCACCTTTTTAAAAACTCCTGCTCGGCATTGCGTCTTCCAGCTCCTTAGATGTTGAGTTAAGTGACAGGTTGGACTCAAAACCGAACGGGGTGATGTAGTAACGCTGTGCCTTTGTTCGGCGCTGCTTGCAACCCATCTCAAGCAATGCATTGACAATCGCTGTGTCTGACAAGCCGTGTTCAAATTCATCTGCATATTGCTGTTTCACCCATTTAACCGTTAGAACAGCATTAGCCTCTACAATGTCCGATAGCACTTCTTCAAGCCTGTCCGTAGTGGAGAAGCCCATTAGCTCCTGTTTACTCACTGTCATCGGCGGGGCGTCTGTCGGGCGATGCTTCGAGAGGTCGATCTGTTCCAGATAATCACGCACCAACTGAAAACCACCATTGAGCAGCCAAGGCTTGAATGTCTCATTAAGAAAAGCTGCCGTTTCTTGCACTGATTCTTTATGACGGCGGTTGCAGGAGCTGAGTGCAACACGGTTATTGAATTGAAACCGGAGCATCATGCCGCATTGCCATGGCATTTTGCATGACCTCTCCCATCACCTCGATGGGGCATTTGAAGTCGAAGCGCTTGCGCGGTCGCATGTTCAGTTGCAGCGCAATGGCGTCCAGCTCCTCCTGGCTATGTACCGACAGGTCTGTGCCCTTGGGCAAGTACTGGCGAATCAGGCCGTTGATGTTTTCGTTGCTGCCGCGCTGCCAGGGGCTGTGCGGGTCGCAGAAGTAGATCGCCACGCCGGTTCTTTGGGTGATCTCGGCGTGTCGCGCCATCTCCCGGCCCTGGTCGTAAGTCATGCTCTTGCGCATCTCCAGCGGCATGCTATTGAGCGCGGCGCTGAAGCCTTCCAGCGCCGAAGTCGCCGTCGCGTCGTTCATCTTCACCAACATCAGGTAGCCACTGGTGCGTTCCACCAGCGTACCGACGGACGAGGCGTTGGCCTTACCCTTGATGAGGTCGCCTTCCCAATGCCCCGGCATCAGCCTGTCTTCAATCTCCGGCGGGCGCACATGAATACTGACCATCTCGGGGATCTGGCCGCGCCGATCCACGCCACCAGAGCGCGGCCGGCGCGTCGTCTTGCCTTGGCGCAGACAGATGATCAGCTCCTTACGCAGCTCACCCACTGGCAGGGCATAGATCGCGTTGTAGATCGTCTCGCGACAGACGTAGGCATCTCGCAGGTTGGGTATGTTCATGCTGCGCAGCTTGCCGGCAATCTGCTCGGGAGACAAACGCTCACGCAGCATATGGGTCACCAGTTCGAAGCGCTCGCTACCCGGCAACAGTTTTCGCATCGGTCGACAAACCTGGCGGCGGGCCTGCATTTGCTGCTGGGCCAGGCGGGCCGAGTAGCCACCGCAAGCACCTCGGTTACGGCGCAGCTCACGGCTGATGGTCGAAGGGGATCGGTTGATCAAGCAGGCAATCCTGCGCAGGCTGAAGCCTTGGGTACGACCGATTTGAATGGTGGCGCGCTCTTCAACGCTGAGTTCGGTATAAGACATAGGGGCAGCACCGTACCGGAAAGGTCAGGTGTTGCACTCAGTTTTTGCCGCCGCCGACGAATAAAGGCAGGAATCCAGAATCGGCGGTCGCCTTTTTCCAGCACCAACGGCAAATGATCGTTACTGGTGATGATGAAGTTCAGATAATTTTCAATTGTGATGGTTGGCTTGTGCTTGCGGTGCAGCGGGATTGTGGCGTTACCCTGGAAGCTCTTTAGCGCGTCGGTTGTTGACTTGCGTGACTTGTATACCTCATCCACCAACAGCAGCGTTTTACCCTCTACAACATCGTTGAAATCCCCCACAACGTCCTTCAGGCCGCATACAGCGACAGATGATCGTCCCAGCAGGCCAGACAGCAGGGTTTCCACTAAGAAGCCTTTACCGACGCCGTGCTCTGATCGCAGAACAGGGGTTCCAATGATTCGCACATCAGGGCGGCGGACAGTGTGGGACAGCCACCAGCCGAAGTAATGTCGCTCCAGTTGATCGGGAAACCAGCGCTCCAGAAACTCAATGAACGGGGCCACTTGTTCCTTCGTGATCTTTACCCCAGATGGTTGCACCTTAGAGGGTTGCCAAAGGTTGATTAAACCACCATCCAGCACAGGACCAGCATTAGGCTTGAATCCTTCGCCATAAGCCCAAGGAAGGCAGGCGAGCAAATACGCTTCTTTTACTTCTGAGTCCCTGCCGCCTGACTTGTGATAGAAATCAACGAGAATCCCGGCGTCCGCCTGATCTGTGTTAGTAATAAGATCGCGGAAGCGTGGGTAAGTGTTGTTACTTGGCACACGAACGAATCGGGACTTTACTGCTTCAATTGCGTTGCTGTTGTTATTGGTGATCGGTGCTGCTGTGGTCATTGGTGTTTACCTCGCGTTGAGAGTTTAGGACGATTTGTTTGTAAGCTTGGGTGATGATGACGTTTAGTGTGTGGTTGGTGCTGGTGAATCCGAGAGCTTGCATAACTGCAATCAGCTCATCTTTACTGCGGTCGTTCAGATGTGTGCGCATAACTACTGCTCCTTATTCAGTCGTGCAAATTCAGCTTTTAGCTGAAGGTCGAGTAAGTGGCTTTTCAGCAACCTTACACAAATGCAGGGGATGCTTTTACCAACATTCAGTTCTTGAAATTCTGCAAACATCTCGTTTGAGATGAACAGGTTCAGTCGCTTGTAATCTTGTTCATTGAATCGTGGCATTGTCCAAACCTCGCTCTAATACATTGTTGATAATCTCGCTAACGCTCTTGTCCGTATCTCGTGCCATCTTCTGTAGAAGGCAAAGCAATGATGTGTCCAAAAGCAACGTTTCTTTTGTGTAGCTCTTCGAGCCAATGAATATTTCATTCCTCAATTTGTTGATCCTCTTTTTGTAGTTGTGCTACAGCTTCAATGTATTCAAGCTGTTCGTAGCTCAGTTGGCGTAGCAGCTTCTTGATTCGCTCTCGTCTAATATATGTACGAGCCACGCAAGTGTTAGAGCAATGGCGGTGTTTCCGATTTGTTGGGGCAAAGGGTTCCCCACATACGCAACATGGTTGCATGTTATGTACCTCATAAAATTGTCTAGGATAAGGCGTTTTCGGCTGTTTTGAGTCAGCAAATACGCGGGGTGTAGAGCACTGAATGTTGCAAGTAGCACAGCGGGGTGGATTGCAACATTTAGTGCTCTACAGGCCAGTTAATACGTTATTGGCTGTACTTGGCCAAATAGGCTTTTGCAGCTACAGTTCCCATACCGAAAGCTTCACTCAAACCATGTTCATCAGCTTCGGGATGTTCGGCAATCCAATTGCATACTGCTGTCAGCCGATCTACATGCTTTTCTATCTGTTCGTCTCGATAGTAGATGCGCTGGGGTGTTGCTTTCGGAGTTTGCGACTTATCGTTACGAGTACGGACAACGTAGTCTTCTAAATATTTGCTGCGACTCATTAAATCGCCGACATCTATGAGCATTCCGGGGTTAGCCTTTAACCACTTATCAAGGGCTGCGATAGCTCGGTCGGAAGCAGGGATAAACTTTTCGACCTTCGTTTCGGCGGGAGTGTACTTGAGCGATACTACGGTCAGAACTAAGTTTGATGGCTTGTTGATTACAAAATAGTTGGGCATTGTGGGCCTCCTTATAGGGAGACTCTTTATTCTCGTTCACAGCATCTGACGTTTCGTGATGTCCTTTTGGCTTGTGGTATGAGTGTTGAGAGTCAGGGGTTTTTAGTTTTCTTGATTTTCTTGAGCTTCTAGAAGCTCGTCTTTCAGTAGTGCAATCATCTCTCGTGTACTAAGACCGAGCTTTGCACGCCTCTTATGCATTTTGGAATGACATAGATTGGAACAACAATATTTATTGGCTCGTGCACACGCCATCAATTGATGGCAAACGATGCAAGGCCGGTATGTTACTGCCATAAGGCAACCTCCTGTGATTAAGGTGGAATAAGAATGTACGGACAAAAAAGAAACGGTGATCCCGAAGAAATTAGAATCACCGTCTATAAAAATGACGTTAGGGAGGAAAGTAAGCTCCTTAAACTGTTCGGCAAAACAAAAGGAGCAACCTACGTCATTGAACAACTACCAAGCTCCCTCAAACCAGAAAGCTAAAGTAGAGAAGCCGGGAAGCTTCTTTTGAACACCTCACCAGACCATATGTCAGAACCCAGTGAGGAGAGGAACACAAACTGTAAAACGCAGAAACCCACAAGAGTGGGGTATGTTTTCCGGGATATAAAATTAGATGCTTTTAAAAGCAGAGGAAGTCACAAAAGAGAGGAATAAATTTAATTTTATTCCTTCTGTGCTTGCAATATATTATACACTCAAAGTCCGATTTTGGATATAGCTCTAAAGTGTGATTCAGCAACTTTGGCATAAATAACACATAAATTTGCTGGTATGTCTTATTGCGAGCTAAGTGTAAAAAACAATTCTTTAGCTGATGGGATTAGTATATCATGTTTTTCTAAAATTACAATACTATATGGGGTATAAAAGCAACTATTTTGGCAATTATTTCATATTCGGTAGTGTGGAAGGCACAGAACATCACGGCTACAGCCTAAATGTCGTTATTCATTACCAAATGCTTGTTCAGCAATGACCACCTTCTAACCTGATGCTTGTTAAAGAAGCGTTCGAGGTTATGTGGTTTCTGAGCTTTGATAACAGATGCCATCCGCTCTAATCGCTGTTCTGTGCAGACACGTCCCAGCACCACCACATCAGCAGAGAATGTTTTGTCTGCAATGTCCTGAATGTCTTCAATGCGTGCAGGAGCCAAGATCGACAGGAAGGCTTGTGGCTTCTTCTCCCGGTTCAGGAGCTGGATGCGTATCAGGAATGGGTGTTCGGGATGGCGACGGCGTAGGAGCTGCTTAAACGCGATCATGTCATCGAGCAGGGCAATGGAATCTGGTTCATCTGTATAGAAGACAGAATGCTGATGGAGCCAAGGGTGGGCACGGAGCATCGAGAGATATTTTCTTTTGGTCTTGTCCTTTGAAGCTTCAGTCACTAGTACATCCTCCTGTGAATCAAAGTCTTTTCCTATACCTACCCTCGATCTGTGATGGTGGGGGCTGGGTGCCATCTAGCTACACAGCAGGCGCAGCAAGGGGCGACACGGAATAAGAGTGTACTCCGATTTTCAGAAAGTGTGCATTAGTAGTGCGGTGGATTTACGTTGTGTATCTGCACCTATGTTCGAGCATGTAGGTGATGGTTTCGAAGCCGCGATGTGGATGGGGCGGGAAGCCGGCGATGTACTCGTCGGGATCGTGGGAGCCGAACTCGTCGAGCATCAGAAACGGATCGAAGCGCTCCGGGGCTGCGCCGCCGAAGACGCGGGTCAGGCTGACCCCGGCGCCATCGGACGTAGCGCGGCCGCTGCTGATGGAAAGGATTTCACGCTGGGACATGATCGAATGCCTCTCTCGGATTTGATTCGCCAAGAATAGGTGCGCAGCTTCGATCAATGGGTGCGTAATGTCGCTATGAACAATCGATAGGGTGGATTATTCCTTCACCAACAGATCACGCGCCCGGCTGTAGACGTAACGTACCTTCTCGTACTCGAACGGCGAATTGAGCTGGCCGTAGCGGAAGCTGGTGACATGCCGCGCATTGACGGCCCGCAGCGCCGTCAGGCTTAGCTCGCCGCCGGTGGTTTCGGAATACTGCAGAAACTCCACTTGCCGCTCGACGGCGAAGTCGGCCACGCGGCCCGTGGTGTCGCGCAGGTTGGACGGGCCCAGCGCCGGAAGAATCAGGTACGGCCCTTGGGGAACACCCCAGTAGCCGAGGGTCTGGCCGAAATCTTCGCTCTGACGCGGCAGCCCCATGCGTGTTGCCGGGTCCCAGAGGCCGCCCACACCCAGGATGCTGTTGAACAGGAAACGTGCGGTGGCATTCGCCGCGCGCTGGCCCTTGAGCTGAGCCAGGCTGTTGAACAGCGTCGGCACTTCGCCGAGGTTGCTGAAGAAATTACTCACGCCGGTGCGCACCGGTCGCGGTGTGACGTAGCGATAGCCGCGCACCACCGGCAGCATCACCCACTGGTCGAGCCGGTAGTTGAAGTGGTAGATGCGCCGGTTGACCGACTCGAACGGATCGTAGACGTCCAGTGCCTGGAAGGTGGCGCGCTCGAACTCGCGCTGGTCAAGACCGGGATTGAACTCCAGGTTGCGCAGCGGATGGGTGAAACCGTCTTCATCCACCTTCGGGGTGTCGGCGAAGGCCAGACCACTGGCCAGAAGCAGCGGCAGCAGCATTCCTTTAGCCACGGAAGAACTCCAGCATGTGTTGAGTGTTTACGCGGTAGTTGAGGTTGCCGCAGTGGCCGCCTCGCGGATAAAGGGTCAGGCGATCGCCGAAGGTCCGGCGCAGGAAGCCGAGGTCACCCTCGCCGAGGATCAGGTCGTCGGCGTTGTGCATGATGGCGATCTTCGGACTCTGACGCAGGTAATCCTCCAGCGCGTACAGGCTGACCTGCTGGATCAGCTGGGTCAGGCTGCCGCCGTCGTACTGGGCGCGCCACATCGGAATCACCTGCTCGGTGATGTAGCAGTCGAAGCTGCACAGCAGTGCGCGCTTGAAGAACGGCTCCAGACGGGTGCCTTCGTTGATCGGATACTCGGGCGGCGTGATCAGGCCGCGACGGTTGATCAGGTCGGAGGTGAAGGTGATATCCGCGGCAGAGAAGCGGAACACCGAGCCGATGAGCATCGCCATCTGCTCGTCGCTGAGTTTCAGGTTCGATTGCTGAAAGTCGTAGAGCACGGCCTCGTCGAGGTCGATATAGCCCTTCTGACGGTAATAGCGCGTGAGCTTTTCCAGAATCACTTCGTAGAAGGTGGTGTGATCGTCGATGCCTTCGACGCGGGTTTGCACCAGCTTGTCCAAGTTGCTGACCGAAGTGTAGAGGTTGACCGGCGGATTCAGCAGCAGCACGCGCTTGAAGTTGAAGCTGCGGCGGGTTTCGTCCAGCTGGCTGACGAATGCGGCATTCAGGGCGCCGAGGCTGTAGCCGGTGAGGTGATACTCGGTGACGGGCAGCTTGTGCTGCTGCGCGCGCACCGCCTGCATGACCCTGTACAGGTCCTTGGCATCGTCGCTGCTGATGCCGGGCGTGGCGTAGCGCGAGGCGGCGGACATGAAGTCATAGCTGGTCGGCGACGACAGCTGCACCACATGGTAGCCGGCGCCATAGAACAGGCGCTTCAGGGCTTCGGTCTTGCCTGCCGAGTAGCGCGCGCCGGTACCGGAAATGATGAATATCAGCGGTGCGGGGCCGCTTTGCCGGGCGAGCCGATAACGCAGTTGCTTCACCGGCCAGAAGTTGTCCGGCAGGGTGAACTCGCGTTCGGGGCGCAGGCGCAAGGTGTAGTCGCTCTGGTCGATATCGTCATCGGTCGGAACTGCGGCGCGTAGCTCGATGGGCGTACCGGCGATCGTGGCTTCGAAGGGGTTGGACAGCGGGAAACCGTACTCTTCGACCGTCAGGTCGGCGGCGTGGACTGGCGCAACGACCAAGGCGAGCAGGGCGGTCAGGCGCAACAACAGCTGCATGGTGCTTCTCCGTTAACAGGCCCGGTTGGCCTGTGGCAAGGCAGCGGCGGCAACCCGCGCTACCCGTCCCAATAGAACTGCTTCGGCTGCACAACGCAAGCCAACGTCACTATGGCAGCACGCTTGCGGATTCGATCCCTGCGCAGGATGAGAAATGACGATGACCTCAGGCGTGATGGTGCAGCCAGGCGTGCCTGGGGATGGGCATTTTGCGTGCCGGCCTACGTTCGAAGCGCTGCCAGAGTTTCTCATGGAAGTAGAAGCCCACCGAGTTGCAAAGCGGTTCGACGGCGGCGATCAGACCGCCAAGGGCGATGCTGCCGGTCAGTGCGTAGGTCACCGAAAAGGCAATGCAGAAGTGCATCAGGGTGAACGTCACGGTCTTGAGCATGGCCTGTCTCCTTGTGCAGTCGAGAATCGTTCTCGCGTCAGGGGGAGTCTGGTCCACGCCGGGCAATGTCTGAAATCAACGTTTCGTATGTGCGACATAGCGCCACACTATTTGTGTTTGGATTTGTTGCAGTGCCCCATTTTCCGCGGCTGGACGGCTCTAGCACGGGTGTTCTTGTGAACTGCCTTCAGACCAAAGTCGGGTGGTGTTCACCTGACCCAGGCCTAAAGTAGCCGCCCCTGCTCCCACCGGGGGGTAGCGATCGTGGAGACAGATTCCAATGCACAATGAAAATGTTTACCGGCAGATCTATGCCAATCCGCGTTTCCAGGAGCTGGTTGCCAAGCGCGGCCGTTTCGCCTGGCTGCTGTCGGCCGTCATGCTCAGCGCCTACCTGGCGTTCATCCTGCTGATCGCCTTCGAGCCGAAGATCCTCGGCATTCCGCTGTCCGCCAATACCGTGACCACCTGGGGCATCCCGGTTGGCGTCGGGGTGATCTTCATGGCGTTCATCCTGACCGGCGTCTATGTACAGCGTGCCAACGGCGAGTTCGATCGCATCAACCAGGAAATCCTCAACGAGGCACAGAAATAATGATCCTGCGTGTCCTGATGGCTGCCCTGCTGTTGGCAGTCTCGCCTGTGCTGCTCGCCGACGCCATTACCGGCGAGGTCCAGAAGCAGGCCACCAACTACACCGCCATCATCATGTTCGTGGTGTTCATCGTCTTCACCATGGGCATCACCAAGTGGGCGGCCAAGCGCAACACCTCCACGGCTGATTACTACACCGCCGGCGGCAGCATCACCGGCTTCCAGAACGGCCTGGCGATCGCCGGCGACTTCATGTCCGCGGCGTCCTTCCTGGGCATTTCCGCGCTGGTCTATACCAGCGGCTATGACGGCCTGATCTATTCCATCGGCTTCCTGGTCGGCTGGCCGATCATCCTGTTCCTGATGGCCGAACGCCTGCGCAACCTGGGCAAGTTCACCTTCTCCGACGTGGCCTCCTATCGCCTCGGCCAGACGCAGATCCGTCTGCTCTCGGCCTTCGGTTCGCTGATCGTGGTGGCCTTCTACCTGATCGCGCAGATGGTCGGCGCTGGCAAGCTGATCCAGCTGCTGTTCGGCCTCGACTACTACGTCGCCGTGGTGCTGGTCGGCGTGCTGATGGTCATGTACGTGCTGTTCGGCGGCATGCTGGCCACCACTTGGGTGCAGATCATCAAGGCGGTGCTGCTGCTGTCCGGTGCCAGCTTCATGGCCATCATGGTGATGAAGACCGTCGGCTTCGACTTCGGCAGCCTGTTCGCCGAAGCGGTGAGCATCCACGAGAAAGGCGCTCAGATCATGAGCCCCGGCGGTCTGGTTTCCGACCCGATCTCGGCGATCTCGCTGGGCCTGGCGCTGATGTTCGGTACCGCTGGCCTGCCGCACATCCTGATGCGCTTCTTCACCGTTTCCGATGCCAAGGAAGCGCGCAAGAGCGTGTTCTACGCCACCGGCTTCATCGGCTACTTCTACATCCTGACCTTCATCATCGGCTTCGGCGCGATCCTGCTGGTCAGCACCAACCCGGACTTCAAGGACGTGAGCGGCGCCATCGTCGGCGGCACCAACATGGTCGCCATCCACCTGGCCAGCGCGGTGGGCGGCAACCTGTTCCTCGGCTTCATCTCCGCCGTGGCCTTCGCCACCATTCTCGCCGTTGTAGCGGGTTTGACCCTGGCCGGCGCCTCCGCGGTCTCCCATGACCTGTACGCCTGCGTGATCAAGCAGGGCAAGGCGCGGGAAGAGGACGAGATGCGCGTGACCAAGCTGACCACCCTGACTCTGGGTGTGGTGGCGATTCTGCTCGGCATCATCTTCGAGAAGCAGAACATCGCCTTCATGGTCGGCCTGGCATTCTCCATCGCCGCCAGCTGCAACTTCCCGGTGCTGTTCCTTTCCATGTACTGGAAGGGGCTGAGCACCCGCGGCGCACTGTTCGGTGGTGCGCTGGGGCTGTTCACCGCGCTGCTGCTGACCATCATCAGCCCGACCGTATGGGTCGACGTGTTCGGCTACGCCGAGGCGATCTTCCCCTACAAGTATCCGGCGCTGTTCTCGATGGTCGCCGCCTTCGCCGGTATCTGGTTCTTCTCGGTCACCGACAAGTCCAAGCGTGCTGGCGAGGAGCGCGAGCGCTTCTTCGCCCAGTTCGTCCGTTCGCAGACCGGTCTGGGTGCTACCGGCGCCGTCGCGCACTGACGCGAGCGCCGGCAAGAACAAGGGCAGCCCTCGGGCTGCCCTTTTTTATTCCTGCCGCAGGCAATTCGCGAAGCTGCAACAAGCCCATACTGCCGCCATATTGCCTGCCCGGAACCGTGCGGTCAGCCCCATGAGGCGTGGGTTTGCCAAGGGCATTCAGCAGTCTGATGGATGCCGGTCCGTGCCCCGGCATTCGCTAGACTCGCTGCCACTACCCGAACAACAAAAGGCAGCACAACGATGCACAACCGCATGATGATTACCGGTGCCGGCTCCGGGCTCGGTCGCGAGATTGCCCTGCGCTGGGCGCGTGAGGGCTGGCAGCTGGCGCTTTCCGATGTCAACGAAGGCGGCCTGGCGGAAACCCTGAAAATGGTCCGTGAAGCGGGCGGTGACGGCTTCACCATGCGCTGCGACGTGCGTGACTACAGCCAGCTGATCGCCTTCGCCCAGGCCTGTGAGGAGAAGCTCGGCGGCATCGATGTCGTGGTCAACAACGCCGGGGTGGCTTCCGGTGGCTTCTTCGACGAGTTGTCGCTGGAGGACTGGGACTGGCAGATCGCGATCAACCTGATGGGGGTGGTCAAGGGCTGCAAGGCGTTCCTGCCGCTGGTGCAGAAGAGCAAGGGCAAGATCATCAACATCGCCTCGATGGCGGCGCTGATGCAGGCGCCGGGCATGAGCAACTACAACGTGGCCAAGGCCGGTGTAGTGGCGCTGTCGGAAAGCCTGCTGGTCGAGCTGCGGCAGGCCGAGGTCGGCGTGCACGTGGTCTGCCCGTCGTTCTTCCAGACCAACCTGCTGGACTCCTTCCGTGGCCCGACGCCGAACGTGAAAGCGCAGATCGGTAAGTTGCTGGAGTCTTCGCCGATTACTGCGGCGGACATCGCCGACTACATCCACCAGCAGGTCGCCAAGGGTGAGTTCATGATCCTGCCGCACGACGAGGGCCGCATGGCCTGGAAGGTCAAGCAGCAGAACCCGCAGGCGATCTACGATGAGATGGCGCTGCTGGCCGAAAAGAAACGCGCCAAGAGCAAGGCGCTCTGAGATCGCCCGGCCGCTTCGGCGGCCGTTGCGGTTGCCTCGGGGAGGGGCGGGGAGTAGGGTTGCCTGTCCGGCTTTTTCGCCGTAACCCTATGGATCGCTTGTGAATTCTCCCTCCCGCGGGCTGCTGATGCTGGCGCTGGTCCTGGCTGCCATCAACCTGCGCCCAGGTATTACCTCCTTCGCTCCGCTGATCGAGCGCATCGCCGAAGAGCTTTCGCTGTCCCGCGGCCTGATCAGCCTCACCACGGCCTTGCCGGTTCTGCTGATGGGCTTGCTGGCACCCCTGGCGCCGCGGCTGGCCGTGCGTTTCGGGCTGGAGCGCAGCATCGTGCTGTGCCTCGGGCTGATCGGCGTGGCGTTGCTGTTGCGGCTGTTCGGCCACAACGCCGTTCTGCTGATCGGCACGGCCGGGCTGGTTGGCGCCGGAATCGCCGTCGCCGGGCCACTGCTGTCCGGTTTCATCAAGCGCTACTTCCTCGAACGCATGGGCCAGACCGCCGCCTGGTACTCGCTGAGCATGGCGGTCGGTGGCACCCTCGGCGTAGTGGTGACCGCGCCGGCCACCGAGGTGATGGGGCAGGACTGGACGTGGGGCCTGGCGCTCTGGGCACTGCCGGCCCTGGCTGCGCTGCTGATCTGGTCGCGCCTGCCCAACCAGCCGGAAGCCGCCAGCGAGAGTCGTACCGGTTTGCCCTGGAAGGAGCCGCGGGCCTGGTTGCTCAGCGTCTACTTCGCCCTTCAGGCCGGGCTGTTCTATGCGTTGGCCACCTGGCTGGTGGCGCGTTATCACGAGGTTGGCTACAGCCTGCTGCAAAGCAACGCGTTCTTCAGTGGCTTCATGCTCATCGGCCTGCCGAGCGCCTTCGCCATGCCCTGGCTGGCGCAGCGGCTGGGCAACCGGCATCGGATCATGGCTGCGTGTGGCGGGCTGGCGACCCTTTGCCTGGCGGCAATCGCTCTGGCACCGAGCTGGCAGCCTCTGGTGGTCTGCATGCTGCTCGGCGTCGCGCTCAACGGCACCTTCTCCCTGGCGCTGATCTCGCCGATGTACGAAGCCAACACTCCGTTGGCGGTCAGCCGGCTTACCGCGATGATGCTCTGCACCGGCTATTGCCTGGCGTGCCTGACGCCGGTACTGGCCGGGCTCGGGCGTGATCTGGCGGGTGACTATCGCATGCCGTTCCTGGTCCTCACCGGCATGGCGGCATGCATGTCGCTGCTGGCGATGCGCTTGCGGCCACGGCATCAGGATCGCTGAACCGTCCCGAGGCTGTGGCCTGTTTCACCACTTCCCAAGCCGCGGGTGACCGGCCCGTCGGGCTATGTTAGAAAGCTCGCCGTTGTGCCTAATCCCTGCGTTTCCGGAGTTTCGAGTGGAGTCTGAATCCATCGTTTATGGCTGCATCCGTGATTGGCCGTCCGCCGACTCCGAGCAGTGCCGTCAGCGCCGGGCGAACAATCTGGCCGCCGTGCAGGCGCTGCCGCGGGGCGAGGCCTGGCCTTTCATCGGTCGCGAAATGTTTTCCTTCTGCCGTAACGAGGAACTGGGCCTGTACCAGACCCAGGTGATCCACTTCGGCGCCAGCTACCGTGCGGTGGAGTACGAATGGACGCTCTGGGTCCAACGCTTCGAGGAGCTGCTCAAGCAGTTGTACTGGACCAGCGCCGTGGTGCATCTGGAAACCGAACTCAACGGCACTCACACCTTTCGTTGGGAAACCGATACCGGCAGCCACAACCCGCAGCAGAGCGACCTGCGCATGCGCTGTGCCTGGGAGCGCGAGAGCGGTCTGTTTGGCTGAAACGAGCGGGGGCGTTCAGTCCAGCCATTCGCGCGGCACATCGCGCCTGAGGGCCAGCTGGCATTGCTGACTGTCGGCATCGAAGACGATCACCGCTTCACCCTTGTCCAGCGCGCGGCGCACGCGTGTTACCCGGGTCTCGAGCGGGGTTTCGTCACCATTGTCGGTGCCATCGCGGGTGACGAAATCTTCTATGAGGCGGGTCAGGGTGTCCGGTTCGAGCTGGTCGTGCGGTATGAGCATGGGATCTCTTCGGGTGAGGCGGTTTGGCGCTGGGGCGGTGAACGCTAACTCGCGCCGCCCTGCAGGTAGCTGTCCAGGTAAGCATACAGCTGCCGGCTCTCCAGGGGTTTGCCGATGAATTCATCCATGCCCGATTCCAGACCGCGCTGGCGGTGCTCTGCCAGTACGTGGGCGGTCACTGCGATGATCGGTACTGCCTGCAATTCAAGCTCCGCCTCCAGTTTGCGTATCCGCCGGCTGGCTTCGAAGCCGTCGAGCTCCGGCATCTCGCAATCCATCAGGATCAGTTGCACGGCTTCCGGATCGCGGCGGTAGAGGTCCACGGCCTGGCGTCCGTTGTCGGCGAGCTGAACCGCGTAACCGCGCTTTTTCAGCAGGCCCCGTACCACCATCTGATTCACCGGATTGTCTTCGGCGACCAGAATGCAGGGCTCGCGGGGCGGCTGCTCGGCTGGCGTTTCGTCGGTCGTTTCGCTGGCCCGTTGCGGCTCCTGGGCATACAGGGTCTGCAAGGCCTCACGCAGCGGCGTGCTCTGCAGGGGGAGTGCCAGGCTGATCAGGCGTACGCCGGGCGATGGTGGTGGCGGTTCGTGGACCGGCGAGTAGAGCATCAGCACCCGCTGATTCGCCTCCAGATGCGGGCGAAGACGCTCCAGCCACTGTCCCGGACTGCCCGGCCAGGGCGCCAGCAGAACCAGCAGTGGCGAGGCGGTGAAGTCCGACAGGTAGTCCGGCAGGCATTCCGGGGTCTGGCAGCGCTCGGTGCGCATGCCCCAGCGCCGCAGCAAATGGCTCAGTGCCTCGATGCCCTCGGTATCCTGCGAGGCGAGCAGCGCCGGGCGACCGCCGAGCAGCTGGGCCAGGGGGTCTTCCGTGTCGCTGGCGTCTTGCAGCGGGATTTCGAAGCAGAAGCGACTACCGCGGCCCGGTGCGCTCTGCACCTCGATATGGCCATTCATCATTTCCACCAGCTCCTTGCTGATCGCCAGGCCTAGCCCGCTGCCGCCATAACGTCGCGTGGTACTCGAATCACCCTGGGAGAAGGATTCGAACAGTTGCGCCAGCACCTCCGGACGCATGCCGATACCGCTGTCGCTGACGCAGAACACCAGACGCCGGGTGCCTTCCTGGGTCTGACGGCAGGAGACTTCGAGCAGTACATGGCCGTGCTCGGTGAATTTCAGCGCATTGCTCAGCAGGTTCATCAGAATCTGCTTGAGCCGCGTGGGGTCGCCACGAATTCGCCGCGGCACGCCGGGCTCCAGGCCTACGTGCAGGTTCAGCTGTTTCTCCAGTGCCTGCGCGGTGAACAGCCGGATGGTTTCGGAGATCAGGATTTCCAGATCGAAGTCGATGTCCTCCAGGCTGAGCTTGCCGGAGCCGATCCGGGCGTAGTCGAGGATGTCGTTGATCACTGCCATCAGCGAGTTGCCGGAACTGGAGATGGTGTCCAGATAGAACTGCTGGCTGCGGTCCAGCGGCGTTTCGCGCAGCAGTTGCAGCATGCCCAGCACGCCATTGAGCGGTGTGCGGATCTCGTGACTCATCTTGGCCAGGAAGCGGCTCTTGGCTTCGTTCTCGCTGGCGGCCCGCTCGGCGGCCTCGCGCGAGCGGTAGCCCTCTTCCTTGAGCAGGTTGATGCGATCGGCAAGGCCAATGGACAGGGTGATCAGTTCGAAGGCGACGCTGGCCTTGACCACCGCCGCGCCGTACAGGCCGAACAGCTCGAAGCCCAGTGAGCCGGCCGTGACCAGGATGAACGAGGCCAGTAGCACGCCCCAGGCCAGTGTGTAGTACACCCCGTAGCGCACGCCGCGGCGCCAGACGAAGGCGCCGGTGACGAGCAGGCCGACCGAGGCGGCGATCACCGTGATGCTGGCCAGGATGCTCCAGGTCTGCACGTCCAGCAGCAGCCCGGAAATCACGCTGCCAAAGGCGATCAGCAGCGTGCAGCGCAGCACCAGGTCGAGGCGTGGAAAAAGCTCGCGGGTATGCAGGAAGTGGCGGCTGAACTGGATGGCGATCAGGCAGTGGCTGAACATCAGGACGTAGATGCCCATCGCCACCAGCCCGCCGTCGTCGGCCAGCCACTTGACCAGCAGGCCGTCGAAGGAGAGCGCGAACAGCCCGACGTTGAGGGTGTAGACCAGATACCAGAAGTACGCCGGCTCACGCAGCGAAGCGAAGAGGAACAGGTTGTAGCAGAACATCGCGAACAGCACGCCGTAGAAGGCCCCGCTGATACCGCTCAGCTCCTGTTGCTCGGCCGCGCTGGCGTTGTAGCTGCTGAAATACAGTGGCACGTAGAGCGTGCTGGTGGTCTTGATGCGTAACAGCAGCGTGGTTTCGCCCGGGGGCAGATCGACGGGAAACCAGAAGTCGCTGACCTTGACCGGGCGATCCGCGAAGGGGTAGCGGTCCCCGCTCAGTTGCCGGCTGACGCTACCGTCGGGGTATTGCAGGAATACCTCGATGTGGTCGAGCAGCGGGTAGTTGATCTCGATGAAACCGCCGAGCGGTGCGTCCAGATCGTTGACCAGCCTGGTGCGTAGCCACCACGTCGAGCTGTTCTTGCCTTGGTTGACATGCCCGCTCTCGACAGGTCGCAGACGTTCGGCCGGCAACGCCATGACGTCCTCGAAATCCAGGATGCCATCCGGGTCCTCGAGGTAGAGTGTGCCGTTACCGAGTGACTGGCGCGTATCAGGCGAATCGAACACGACGGGCGAGACTGCCCAGGCTTGGAGCGACAGGCAAAACAGCAACAGAGCCAGGCATGAACGCGGCGACATGTTTCGTTCCGGAAGGGGCGCGCCCGAATGGGCGACATATATTTAGTAGAGCGATGTGACGGTACCTCTTCCTTGGGCTCTACATGGCGCCTTCAGAGTGCCGCACGTCCTTGTCCGGTTAACTTTGCCGAGTTACACGCCGAGCGGCAAGCGTCTGCTGTGCGAAGCAGGCGCCTGGTCACGTAAGCCGATGCTCAACTGTCGCGCTCCTGGGGGGGGGGCTGGCGCCCGATGAGTGTGTCGACGGGTGGCACGCGGGTGTCGTTCTCCATCTGCGCATCGTGTTCCAGTTGATGGCTGAAGCGTTCCAGTGAGTCCTTCGAGTGCTGGGAGTCGCTGGCGAAGACCGGCTGGCTGAGCATATAGCCGCAGAGCAGGCGACTCATCGCCGCGAGGCTATCGATATGTGTGCGCTCGTAGCCATGGGTGGCGTCGCAGCCGAAGGCCAGCAGCGCGGTGCGGATGTCGTGTCCCGCCTCCACGGCCGATTGCGCGTCGCTGTGGTAGTAGCGGAACAGGTCGCGGCGCACCGGGATTTCGTTCTCGCTGGCAAGTTTGAGCAGGTGACGCGAGAGGTGGAAGTCGTAGGGACCGCCGGAATCCTGCATCGCCACGGTTACCGCGTGCTCGCTGGAGGCCTGGCCCTTGGCCGCCGGCGCGATGTCGATCCCGACGAACTCGCTGACATCCCAGGGCAGGGCGCCGGCAGCCCCGGAACCGGTTTCTTCGGTGATGGTGAACAGCGGATGCACATCGATGGGTGGTTCGCGACCGCTTTCGACGATGGCCTTCAGTGCCGCCAGCAGCGCGGCGACGCCAGCCTTGTCATCCAGGTGGCGGGCGCTGATGTAGCCGTTCTCGGTGAATTCCGGCATCGGATCGAAGGCGACGAAGTCACCGACGTTGACCCCCAGCGCGCAGGTTTCGTTGCGGCTGTAGGTATAGGCGTCCAGGCGCAGCTCGACGTGGTCCCAGCTCACCGGTGCTTCGTCCACGGCGGTGTTGAAGGCATGTCCCGATGCCAGCAGCGGCAGCACACTGCCGCGGATAACTCCGGTATCGGTGAAGACGCTGACGCGGCTGCCCTCGGCGAAGCGGCTCGACCAGCAGCCCACTGGAGCCAGGCCCAGGCGGCCGGTATCGTGAATCTCGCGGACGATGGCGCCGATGGTGTCCAGGTGCGCCGCGACGGCGCGGTCCGGGCTGTAGCGGCGACCTTTGAGTGTGGCGCGGATGGTGCCGCGACGGGTCAGCTCGTAGGGGATGCCCAGTTCGGCCAGGCGCTCGGCGACGTAGCGCACGATGGTGTCGGTGAAACCGGTGGGGCTGGGGATGGCGAGCATTTCCAGCAACACACGTTGCATGTAATTGAGGTCGGGTTCGGGGAGTTTTACGGTCATGGGAGCTCCTGTTGACGGTGCTGTTTCAGCCACCGGATGGAGTGAATATCGGAGAGTGGAGTCAACCGAAGTGGCGAGCGACCTGCGGCGACCCGGCATGAGGCCGGGTCGCGCCAGGCTCAGCCGGCGGTGCTGAGCGGGAAGAGCAGGTCGATGAAGCGTTCGGCGGTCGGCTGCGGCTGATGATTGGCCAGGCCGACGCGCTCGTTGGCCTCGATGAAGACGTACTCCGGCTGGTCCGGCGCCGGCACCAGCAGGTCCAGGCCCACCACCGGAATATCCAGAGCGCGGGCGGCGCGTACGGCGGCATCGATTAGCTCGGGATGCAGCTGTGCGGTGACGTCTTCCAGCGTGCCGCCGGTATGCAGGTTGGCGGTGCGGCGCACGGCGAGCCGGTGTCCGTCCGGCAATACGCTCTCGAAGTCGAAGCCGGCGTCGCGCAGGCAGCGCTGGGTTTCCTCATCCAGCGGAATCGAACTCTCGCCGCCGGTAGCGGCTTGGCGCCGACGGCTCTGCTTCTCGATCAGCGAGCCGATGCTGGTACGGCCATCACCGATGACTTCCGCCGGGCGGCGTATCGCTGCGGCGACGACTTCGTAACCGATGACGACGATGCGCAGATCCAGTCCGGGATGGAAGCTTTCCAGCAGTACGCGGCTGTCGTACTGCCGGGCGCGTTGGATGGCGTCTTCCATTTCGGTCGCATCGCGCAGATCCACGGCGACGCCCATGCCCTGTTCGCCATCCACCGGCTTGACCACTACGCTGCCGTGCTCGGCGAGGAACGCGGCATTTTCCTTTGGGCCGGCGGCCAGTTGTTGCGCCGGCAGGCAGATGCCTGCATGGGACAGGGTGCGGTGGGTTAGCCGCTTGTCCTGGCAGAGCGTCATGCTGACGGCCGAGGTCAGATCGGACAGCGACTCGCGGCAGCGCACCCGCCGTCCGCCCTGGGTCAGGGTGAACAGGCCGGCTTCGGCATCGTTGATCTCGATCTCGATTCCGCGCCGGCGGGCCTCGTCGACGATGATCTTGGCATAGGGGTTGAGCTTTGCTTCCGGGCCCGGGCCGAGAAACAGCGGTTGGTTGAAGCTGTTCTTGCGCTTGACGGTGAAGGTCTGCAGATCGCGGAAACCCAGCTTGGCGTACAGCGCCTTGGCCTGCTGGTTGTCGTGCAGCACCGACAGATCGAGATAGGCCAGGCCGCGGCCCATGTAATGTTCGATCAGGTGACGCACCAGCGCCTCGCCGACGCCCGGTCGCGGGCAGCTCGGTGAAACCGCCAGGCACCAGAGGCTGGAGCCGTTTTCCGGATCGTTGAAGGCGCGGTGGTGGTCGATGCCCATCACGCTGCCGATGATCTGCCCGGAGGTCTCGTCCTCGGCCAGCCAGTACACCGGGCCGCCCTGTTCCCGCGGTGTGCAGCGCTCCGGGTCGACAGGCTTCATGCCGCGCGCCTGGTAAAGCCCGTTGATGGCTTGCCAGTCGGCTTCGCTTTGGGCACGACGCACGCAGAAGCCGCGGAAACGTTTCTGCGAAGGGCGGTAGTCGGTGAACCAGATGCGCAGGGTATCGGAAGGGTCGAGGAAGAGTTGCTGCGGTGCATAGGACAGCACCTGGTGCGGGGCGGCGACGTACAACGCGATATCGCGCTCGCCGGCCTGTTCGTTGAGCAGTTCGGCAGCGAGTTGGGCGGGGTCGGAGTAGGTGTGGCCGACCAGAATGCGACCCCAGCCGCAATGCAGGATCACCGGGCCGCAGGGCTCCTCCTGACCGTCCTCGGCGAAGCGTGCCTGCAGCCGCTGGTAGGTCGGAGCCTGTCCGCGCAACAGACGCTGGCCGTAGGCTTGGGACTTCTGCATGGTGCGTTCCTTGATGCTAAGTCACGAACCGGCAAGCGGCGGGGCGATGTGCTCGCCCCCGTGGCGCGTGGCAACCGCAGCCGTTCGTGAGCGGGTTATCGGGGCCGTCGTGGCCTGGCGCCTGCATCGGCCACCGTCAAAGGCCTTGTTCGCTCAACCATAGGTTGACCGCCGCCAGCTGCCAGAGTTTTGAACCGCGCAGCGGCGTGAGCTGGTTGTCCGGATCGGCGAGCAACTTCTCCAATGCCTGCGGGTTGTAGAGGCCACGCTCCTGGCTGGGGTCGAGCAGCATCTCGCGAACCCAGTTCAGTGTCGCACCCTGCAAATGCTTGAGGCCCGGCACCGGGAAGTAGCCCTTCGGCCGGTCGATCACCTCGGCAGGAATCACCTGGCGCGCGGCCTCCTTGAGCACGTACTTGCCGCCGTCGGGCAGCTTGAATTTCGCCGGAATCCGTGCCGACAGTTCCGCCACACGATAGTCGAGGAACGGCGTGCGCGCCTCCAGACCCCAGGCCATGGTCATGTTGTCCACGCGTTTGACCGGATCGTCGACCAGCATCACCGTGCTGTCGATGCGCAGCGCCTTGTCCACCGCCGCGTCGGCGCCCGGCTGGGCGAAGTGCTGGCGGACGAAGTCGCCGGAGAAGTCGCCCTGGACCCACTGCTGCTGCACGGTCTCGGCGTACTCTTCGTAGCTGCGGTCGCGGAAGGCGGCGAGGTAGGCGGCCACCGGGTCTTCGGCGCCGTCCACCAGCGGATACCAGTGGTAGCCGGCGAACAGCTCGTCGGCACCCTGGCCGCTCTGCACCACCTTGCAGTGCCTGGCCACTTCCCGCGAGAGCAGGTAGAAGGCGATGCAGTCATGGCTGACCATCGGCTCGCTCATCGCCTGGAAGGCGGCCGGCAGCTGTTCGAGGATTTCCTTTTCCTGGATGCGCAACTGGTGATGGCGGGTGTTGTAGTGCTTGGCGATCAGGTCCGAGTACTTGAACTCGTCGCCGCGCTCGCCACCGGCATCTTCGAAGCCGATGGAGAAGGTCAGCAGGTTGTCCGCCACGCCGGCCTCGCGCAGCAGGCCGACCAGCAGGCTGGAATCGACACCGCCGGAGAGCAGCACGCCGACATCCACCGCCGCGCGCTGACGGATGGCCACCGCCTCGCGCATGGTGTCCAGGGTGCGTTGCTTCCAGTCTTCGAAGCTGTAGTTGCGCTCCTCTTCACGGGCGCCGAATTGCAGTTCCCACCAGCGCTGGGTGGTGGTCGCGCCATTGGCGTCGACGCGCATCCAGCTGGCCGGCGGCAATTTCTCGATACCGGCGATCAGGGTGTCCGGTGCCGGCACCACGGCGTGGAAGCTCATGTAGTGATTCAGCGCCACCGGATTCAATACGCCGGCGATATCGCCGCCCTTGAGCAGTGCCGGCAGCGACGAGGCGAAGCGCAGGCGCTGGTCGGTGCGCGACAGGTACAGTGGCTTGACGCCGAGACGGTCGCGGGCGATGAACAGCTGCTGGCTGTCGCGCTCCCAGATGGCGAAGGCGAACATGCCGTTCAGTCGCGGCAGCAGCGCTTCGCCCCAGGCATGGAAGCCCTTGAGCAGCACTTCGGTATCGCCTTCGGAGAAGAAGCGATAGCCCAGGCCTTCCAGCTCTGCGCGCAATTCGGGGTAGTTGTAGATGGCGCCGTTGAAGACCATCGACAGGCCGAGCGCCGAGTCGATCATCGGCTGGCCGGACGCCTCGCACAGATCCATGATCTTCAGGCGTCGATGCCCCAGGGCAAGCGGGCCCTGGCTGTGGAAACCGCACGCGTCGGGGCCGCGCGCAGTCAGGTGTTGGGTGATGCGTTCAACCGCAGCCAGATCGGCCGGGCGGTTATCGAAGCGAAGTTCTCCAGCTATGCCACACATAAGGTCCTTACCGGTTTTGCCGTTGGGGAGTGTGACTGGCCCGTCACCCGCGAAGTTCAGCCTTTCGGTTCAGCGCAGCGGCGCCGATGCGGCCGGGTCAGTCAGCTTTTTACACCAAAACAAAAAAATGCTTTGATGTCAAAGTTAGTTGTTGTGGAAAAGGCTGGATATGACTGATGAAACAGTTTCAAACAAAAGCAATAGTGCCGGGCTGGAAGCCTTCGAGATGCCGCTGTTCCAGGCCATGCGCCGGCTGCAGCAGGACGCCGAAGTGCATGCCAAGCGGCTGGCGCGCTACGGCGGACTGAGCCCCGTGCAGTTGATGATCCTGCAGGTGCTGGCCAGCGAAGGGCAGTTGACCGCCAGTGACCTGAGCTGGCGCGTCAGCCTTACCGCAGCCACGCTTTCCGGGCAGATCGATCGGTTGGAGGAGCGCGGGCTGTTGCAGCGCCAGCGCGACGACCAGGACCGTCGCCGCCAGTGGCTGCTGCTCAGCGATAGCGGTCGTGCCTTGTTGCAACAGGCGCCGGCGCTGTTGCCACCGGAATTCCGCTCGCGTTTCGCCGCCCTTGCGCAATGGGAGCGCCACGCGCTGACCGCCGCGCTGCTGCGTGCCGCCGAGCTGTGCGGCGATATGGAGTAAGCGCCTAGGTGTCTGTTCCCGTTTCATCGCGAGCCGCGTTGCTGCGAGAAATAGCCCCCGGTTAGGCGCAGGACGCAGGTAATGGTCATTCCCTTGCCAAGTCCTGCAACGACAGTGGGGGCTATTTCCCGCGCAACCCGAAGGGCCGGGCCTGTTTTACCGCGATGCGGCGTTACTCGATGGCTTATTTAGGCGACTAAACTTCGCATCTCGTGCCTTGCCTCGCGGTAAAACGGGCTCCGGCGCGGCCGCGAATGAAACGGGAACAGACCCTAGCGCGAGTTCTTCAGACTTTCCACGGTCAGCTCCAGCGCCTTGCGCATGTCCAGCCGCGCCGAGCGGCCGACGTCGCGATCATCCAGCCGATAGCCGCGCTCGGACGGCAGGATCGGTGCAGTCAGGTCATCCGCCTCGGCCGGTTCGAAATCCGAATCACGGCCGATGGTCATGGCGCTGCGGCGCAGCAGTTCGCGCACCTGATCTGGCTCCAGTGCGGGATTGACCGACAGCATCGCGCCCACCGCACCGGCAACCAGCGGCGTGGCATAGGAGGTGCCGCAATGCACGTCGCCGCGCTGCTCGGGATCGTGCGTGGCGGCGCGGGTGCAGGCCGCGGCGGTGATGTCCACGCGCATGTCGACGTTGGATGACTTGCGCTTGCGCACGTAGTCGGGATGCTCCACCGAGACCTTCTTCCGGTCGTTGCGCTCGTGGGCGCCGACCACCAGCAGCTGCTCGGTGATGAACGAGGAGGGCAGCCGATAGTCGTCACGCCCGGAGTGGGCCGAGCCGTTGCCGGCGGAATTGATCACCAGCACGTCAGGATGCTCGCGGCGCAGCCAGAGGAAGAATTCCTCCAGCAGCTCCTCGTAGCCGCTCATGGCTATCCCTGAACGCAGTAGCGAGTCCACCGGTTCGCCTTCCACATCCACCGTACCGATGCGGTGAATGCCCCAGCTCCAGTTGAGGATGCGCGCGCCGTCCTCGACCAGATTCACCGAGGCCGCGACGTTGGCCGTGATGCCGGCGTCCGAGTTGCGCTCGACGATCACCTCGAAGCCCGGCCCGGTGCCGTCCAGCGCACTGAGAAAGCCCTGGTCGCGGGCATCGCTGGCATGGGCGGCGAGAATGCCGGCGACGCTGCTGCCGTGATTGTCCGGCCGGTCGGCGTCGCGGGCGTAGAGGCAGGTGCGCTGCTGCCGTGGATCGCAGGGTTCGAGGTACTCGGCGAAATGCGCCGCATCGAAATCCACCGCGCGTTCGATGATGCCGATACGCACCGGCTGTTCTTCCCCGGCGCGCTGGCCGGCGGGAATGCGTTCGCGGTAGTAATCCACCGCATCGAGGAAGCGGTTGGCGGCCCACTCGCGGTTCTGCGGGCGCTTCTGATCCCTGGTCTTGCCGGTTTCCTGCTCGTCGTTCTCGGCGGCCGATTCCTCGATCACCACGGCATCCACGCCTTCCTCGTTGCCCAGGCGCAGCACCATGGCGTCGCGTTCGGTCAGGTCTGTCACCGGCAAGCGCAGTTGGTAGGTATTCAGCGGGGCGATGGCCCCGACCACCTCGGCGCCGTACTTCTTGGCAAGCTGGCGGGCCTTTTCCAGCCCCTTGTGGTCCTCCTCGATGATCAGGCTGACCAGGTCGACATAGGTGGTCAGGTCATCCATGTTGCGCGCCACTTCATCGGGCGTGGCGGCGAGCACCTGGCTGCGACCGGCCGAGAGCCAGACCGGATTGCTGCGCTGGCCGTCGCGTTCCAGCCACAGCGGGCCGCTGCGCACCGCATTCGGCGCAAGGCTCAGGCGCAGCTGCTCGCCGTCGCGCTGGAGCTTGTCGGCCGCCACTGGCTCGCCGTTGAGGTACAGCTGCACCTCGCCGCGGGGCAGGCCTTTGGCGCTCAGGCACCAGCCCAGCGAATCCTCGGCGAAGAGGTCGCCGCAGCGCTTGAGCTGGGTGATGCGGATGGGGTCTTCTGCAGCTGCCGGAAAGGCGGCGAGGGCGCTCAATAACCCGAGGCCGAGGGTGAACAGGGTGGAGGCACGTGCTGGCATGTTCAACGTCGCTCGAGGTAGTTGACGCTGAACAGCCCGCGCGGGTCGGTCCACTGGCCACGACAGGCGAAGCCGGCGGCATCGGCCAGGGCGGCGAAGGATTCCAGCGTGTACTTGTAGGAGTTTTCGGTGTGCAGGCTTTCCCCCGCATCGAAATGGAAGCGCCGGCCTTCGATGGTCACGTCCTGGGCATCGGGGCTGATCAGGTGCATCTCGATGCGCGATTCGGCCTCGTTGAAGAAGGCGCGATGGACGAAGCGTGACGGGTCGATGTCGCTGTCCAGCTCGTTGCGGATGCGCTGCAGCAGATTGAGGTTGAAGGCCGCGGTGACATGGGCGCGGTCGTTGTAGGCCGCCTCCAGCACTGCGCGGTCCTTGACCAGATCGACGCCGATCACCAGGCCGCCACCGGCCGGCAGCACATCGTGCAGACGCTGCAGAAAGGCTGCGGCCTCGCCCGGGGTGAAGTTGCCGATGCTCGAACCGGGGAAGAACATCAGCGGGTGCTCGCTGGAAAAATCATCCGGCAGGTTCAGCTCGTTGGAAAAGTCGGTACAGGCGGCATGCACCTCCAGCCACGGGTAGTCCGCCGCCAGGCGCTGGGTGCTGCTGAGCAGGAAGTCCTCGGAAATATCGATGCCCAGGTAGCTGGTCGGGTGCAGCGCCTCCAGCAGCAGGCGTACCTTGCGGCTGGCGCCACTGCCCAGCTCGATCAGGTCGCTGTGAGGGCCGGCGATGTCGAGGATGTCGTTGGCCGCCTCGGCGAGAATCTGCTCCTCGGTGCGGGTGATGTAGTACTCGGGTTGCTGACAGATCTGCTCGAACAGCTCGGAACCGCGGCGATCATAGAAGAACTTCGGCGAGGCCCATTTCGGGCTCGCGGCGAACCCGGAAAGGGTTTCGTCGCGCAGCGAGGAGTCGTGTGGCTGTTGCAGCTGATCGTGAAAGTGAATTGCCAGCGCCATGTTCAGAGCCCTCTGGCCAGGCGCAGCCCGGCGAACTGCCAGCGCATGGCCGGCTGAAAGAAGTTGCGGTAGGTGACCCGCACGTGGGATTCCGGCGTGGCGCAGCAACCGCCACGCAAGACCATCTGGCCGGACATGAATTTGCCGTTGTATTCCCCCAGGCTGCCCTCCAGCGACCGGAAACCCGGGTAGGGCAGGTAGGCGCTGGCGGTCCATTCCCAGGCATCGCCGAACAGCTGTCTCGGGCTGTCGTGACCGGGCGGCGCGGCGACCGGTTGCAGGTAGTCGCTTTCGAGGAAGTTGCCGCGCAGCGGCTGGTCGGCGGCGGCGACTTCCCATTCGGCTTCGCTCGGCAGCCGCGCACCGGCCCAGCGTGCGAAGGCATCGGCCTCGTAATAGCTGATGTGGCAGACCGGCGCTTCCAGGTCCAGCGGCCGCAGGCCGCCGAGGGTCATCTCGTGCCAGCTGGCATCCTCGCGCAACCAGTACAGCGGCGCGTTCCAGCCGGCCTGCTGGATCAAGTCCCAGCCGTCCGACAGCCATAGCTCCGGACGGGCATAACCGCCGTCAGTGATGAACGACAGGTACTCGCGGTTGCTCACCAGCCGTTCGGCAAGCTGGAAATCCTCGACGAACTGGCGATGTCGCGGGGTTTCGCAATCGAAGGCGAAATCGCTGCCGGCATGCCCGATGTGATGTACGCCGCCGGCGTATTCGTGCCAGCGCGGGCGCTCGGGGCTGCTGGGTCTGGCCTGGGCGAGATCGTCGCGATAGACCGGATGCAGCGGGTTCTGCGCGAGGATGTGCTTGATGTCCATCAGCAGCAGTTCCTGGTGTTGCTGCTCGTGCTGCAGACCCAGTCCGACGCGGCGGACGATTTCGGCGGCCTGCTCGCGCGGCGGATTGCTCAGCAGTTCGCCCATCGCCTGGTCGACGTGCCGGCGATAGCGATAGATCTCATCCACGCCGGGGCGGGAGAGGACACCGCGCCGCGCCCGCGGAAAGGGCAGGCCATGGGTCTGATAATAGGAGTTGAACAGGTAGTCGTAGGCCTCGTTCAGCCGCCGGTAGCCGGGTAGATAAGGCAACAGCAGAAAAGTCTCGAAAAACCAGCTGACGTGCGCCAGGTGCCATTTCGGTGGGCTGACTTCCGGCGTGCTCTGGATGACGTAATCCTCGACCTGCAGCGGCGTGCAGATCGCCTCGCTGGTGGCGCGAACCTGCCGGTAACGCTGCAGCAACAGGTCGAGTTCGGCGAGTACCGGATGCGAATGTGGCTGCTCTGCCAGATTTCCCATGGCTGTCCCCCTCGGGTTTGACGACCGAAACGGCCTCCCATAGCGACCCGGCACGGCGGGCAAAAGTTTCTGCCGCTACAGGGCCTGCTGCCGTGACGCCTATGCTGCGAATGCAATCGCGATGGACCCAGGCGATGGCGAAGAAAGTGGCCCTGCGCGTGCTCAGGTTTCTGAGCGCGGCATGATTGAGTGGCTTCTAGCTGTCGATGGGCGGTGCCGGGCGAATGAGGATTTCGTTGACGTCGACGTGGGCCGGCTGCGCCAGGGCATAGACCACTGCGCGGGCAACGTCTTCCGCTTGCAGCGCGTAGGGCGGCGGCTCGTCGAACAGCGGCGTGTCGACCATGCCCGGCTCGATCAGTGTGACCCGCACGCCGCTGCCGCGCAGTTCTTCGCGCACGCTCAGTCCTATCCCGGTCACCGCCCATTTGCTGGCGCTGTACATCGATCCGGGAATGACGAAGCGCCCGGCCGCCGAGCCGGTGAGCAGCAGATGGCCGCGGCTGGCCTTCAGCGCAGCCAGCGTGCAGCGCAGGGTCAGACCGACCCCATAGACGTTGGTCAGCAGCATGGTTTTCCAGACTTCGGGATCGGCACCGCTGAAGCCGCCGTCGCTGCCGGGGATGCCGGCATTGGCGTAGACGGCATCGAGCTGGCCATAGTGATCCAGCACGCGCCGCACCATGGCCTGCTGCTCGGCGTAATCGGTCACGTCGCAGCGAATGGCGAGGGCGCGCTGCGGCCCGATCTCATCGACCAGGTGCTGCAGCTTGTCTTCGGAGCGTGCGGCGAGTGCCAAACGGTAGCCGGCCGCCGCTGCCAAGCGTGCAGTCGCCGCGCCGATACCGGACGAGGCACCGGTGATCAGCAGCACGGGATCGCTCATGGCCCTTCCTCAGTAGTTCGGCGTGGTTTCCGGAATGGCGCTGTCGTCGGTGATAAAGGGCATGTTCCAGGGTTCCAGGGTGCAACCCTTGTCGATCAGCTCCTGGCGGGTCTGCTCGATCACCTGTGCCATGCGCAGCGGATCGGCGTAGTCGCGCACCTGCGCTACCCGCGTGATTTCCTCGCCGTTGCCGTTCATCACGGTGAAACCGAAGCTGTCGTCCTCGGGGTTGGCGCTGGTCACGCAACCGCAGGGCAGGAAGGCTTCCGAAGCCAGTTGCATGGCGTTGTCGAGGCTGAGCGGGGTAGTGGTCATGGTCATCTCCGTTGCGTTGCGGATGTTTCAAGTTGACCGCCATATGCGACGGCCGTTTCCCTACCGCCGACCGGCTGTCGCTTGTGCAAAGGCTTGGGCGCCACCATATTCATCGGCATGACCACGTCATCCGTCGATCCGCTTGGCCGTTTCCACCCCGCCGTGGCGGGCTGGTTTTCCCGCAGCTTTCCCGCACCCACGCCGGCCCAGGCGGCTGCCTGGCCGCTGATCCGTGCGGGACGCTCGACGCTGGTGGCCGCGCCCACTGGCTCGGGCAAGACCCTGACCGCCTTTCTCGCCGCCATCGACGGTCTGGTGCAGCAGGGGCTGGCCGAGGGTGGTCTGGACGACGCGACGCGGGTGCTCTACGTCTCGCCGTTGAAGGCCTTGTCCAACGACATCCATATCAATCTGGAAGAACCGCTCGCCGGGATCACTGTGGAGCTGGCGCGCCTGGGCCTGCCGCCACTGGAAATACGCACCGCGGTGCGTACCGGCGACACGCCGCAGGCCGAGCGCAACGCCATGCGCAAGCGCGTGCCGCACATCCTCGTCACCACGCCGGAATCGCTCTATGTGCTGCTTGGCTCGGCCTCGGGGCGTGAAATGCTCGCCGATGTGCAGAGCGTGATCGTCGACGAGATCCATGCCATCGCCGGCAACAAGCGCGGCAGCCATCTGGCGCTGTCGCTGGAGCGACTGGAAGCGCTCTGCAATCGGCCGCTGGTGCGGGTCGGGCTGTCGGCGACGCAGAAGCCGATCGATGCGGTGGCGCGCTTTCTGGTCGGCGTCGAGCGGCCGTGCGAGATCGTCGACATCGGCCATGGCCGCGCCCGCGACCTGGCGCTGGACGTGCCGCCGGTGCCGCTGGAAGCGGTGATGAGCAACGATGCCTGGTCACTGGTGTATGACCGCCTCGCGGCACTGGCTGGCGAACACCGCACCACGCTGGTGTTCGTCAACACGCGGCGCATGGCCGAGCGCACCACCCGGCATCTGGCCGAGCGGCTGGGCGCAGAGGTGGTCGCCGCGCATCACGGCAGCCTGGCCCGCGAGCAGCGGCTGAGCGCCGAGCAGAAGCTCAAGCGCGGCGAGCTGCGGGTGCTGGTGGCCACTGCCTCGCTGGAGCTGGGCATCGACATCGGTGATGTCGAGCTGGTCTGCCAGTTGGGGTCGCCACGCTCGATTTCGGCGTTTCTGCAGCGGGTCGGGCGGGCCGGGCACCAGGTCGCCGGGGTCTCCAAGGGGCGGCTGTTTCCCAGCTCCCGCGACGACCTGATCGAATGCGCCGCGCTCCTCGACGCGGTGCGCCGCGGTGAACTGGATACGTTGAAGATCCCGGATGCACCGCTGGACGTGCTAGCACAGCAGATCGTCGCGGAGGTGGCCTGTCGTGAGTGGGTCGAGGAGGAGCTGTTGCAGCTGTTTCGCCGCGCGATGCCCTATGCCGCGCTCGACGAAGCGACCTTCCAGGCACTGCTGCGGATGCTCGCCGAGGGCTACACCACCCGCCATGGCACCCGCGGCGCCTACTTGCACCGTGATCTCGCGACGCGCAGCCTGCGTGGCCGACGCGGTGGTCGGCTGACCGCACTGACCTCCGGCGGCACCATCGCCGACAACGCCGACTATGCCGTGCTGCTGGAACCGCAGGGGCTGAACATCGGCACGGTGAATGAGGACTTCGCGGTGGAGAGCCTGGCCGGCGACGTGTTCCAGCTGGGCAACACGTCGTATCGCATCCTCAAGATCGAATCCGGGCGGGTGCGTGTCGAGGACGCCCAGGGCATGCCGCCGAGCATTCCCTTCTGGCTGGGCGAGGCACCGGGGCGCAGCGACGAGCTGTCCTTCGCCGTGGCGCGGCTGCGTGACGAGATCGATCGGCGGTTGGCTGAAGGTGCTCCTCCCCTCTACGCCGGGCGCCCCAACCCTCTCACCGAGGGGGAGAGGGGGCAGGCCGAGGCTGCTGGAACGAATGACGAAGGGCCGGGCACCGGAAGGGTTGCGACTGCTGCTCAAAGCCACGAAGCCCCAAGCGTCGGTGATGAACAAGCGTCCCTGCCTGTCCCAGCCGCGGACCAGGCTCCCTCTCCCCCGCGGGGAGAGGGCTGGGGTGAGGGGGCGGCGGTGGGCAGGGTGGACCTGTCGCCCGCCATCGACTGGCTGACCGGCAGCCTCGGCCTGGCGGAAACCGCCGCCCGGCAGATCGCCGAATACCTGGCGCGTGCCCGCTCCGCACTAGGGGCCTTGCCGACTCAGCAGCGGCTGGTGATGGAGCGTTTCTTCGACGAGTCCGGCGGCACCCAGCTGGTCATTCACTCGCCCTATGGCAGCCGCATCAATCGCGCCTGGGGGCTGGCGCTGCGCAAGCGCTTCTGTCGCACCTTCAACTTCGAACTGCAGGCGGCGGCCACCGAAGACGCCATCATTCTTTCGCTGTCCACCAGTCACAGCTTTGCGCTGGCGGAAGTCTGGCGCTACCTGCATTCGGCCAGCGCCGAGCAGGTGCTGATTCAGGCACTACTGGATGCGCCGCTGTTCGGCGTGCGCTGGCGCTGGATCGCTACCACGGCACTGGCGCTGCCGCGCATGGCTGGTGGGCGCAAGGTCGCGCCGCAACTGCAGCGAATGAAGAGCGAGGATCTATTGGCCACGGTGTTCCCCGACCAGGTCGCCTGCCTGGAAAACATCGTCGGCGAGCGCGAGATTCCCGATCATCCGCTGGTGCGCCAGACCCTCGACGACTGCCTGCACGAGGCCATGGACAGCGAAGGCTGGCTCGCGCTGCTGCGGCGCATGGAAGGCGGCGAGATCGAGCTGCTGGCGTGCGATCTGCCGGCACCGTCGCCGCTGGCCATGGAGATTCTCGGCGCGCGGCCTTATGCCTTTCTCGACGATGCACCGCTGGAAGAGCGGCGCACCCAGGCGGTACTCGCGCGGCGCTGGAGCGATCCGGAGTCGGCTGACGATCTGGGTGCGCTGGACCCGGATGCGATCGCCGCCGTGCGTGAGGAGGCCTGGCCCGAGGCGCGCAATGCCGACGAGGTGCACGAGGCGCTGACGGCGCTCGGTTGCATTGCCGAAGCCGAGACCGTCGCGCAGCCGCAATGGGGCGAATGGCTGGCCGAGCTGGCCCGTGGCGGCCGCGCGACGCGCATGCAGGTGGCGCACGACCGCGCCCTGTGGCTGCCGCTCGAGCGCCTGATGCTGCTGCGCGCGGTCTATCCGCAAGCCCCGTTCGAGCCGCACCTGCAGGCGCCTCTCGGCTACGACCAGCCGATCGAGGAAGATGCCGCACTGGTCGAGTTGATCCGCGCCCGGCTGAGTGGCTTCGGCCCGCTGCCGGTGCCGTTGATCGCGCGGCCGCTGGCATTGCCGGCTTCTGCCGTCGCGGCGGCGCTGATCCGTCTGGAAAGTCAGGGTTACGTGATGCGCGGGCGCTTCAGCGCTGGCGCAGTGGAGGACGAGTGGTGCGAGCGGCATCTGCTGGCGCGTATCCACCGCTACACGGTCAAGCGCCTGCGGCGGGAGATCGAGCCGGTCGAGCGTGTCGATTTCATGCGCTTTCTTGCTGACTGGCAGCATCTGTCCGCGACTACGCGCATGCAGGGGCGCGAGGCGCTGGCCACGGTCGTCGAGCAGCTGGAGGGCTTTCAGGCCGCCGCCGCGGCGTGGGAAGCCGATCTCTTGCCGTCGCGCCTGAAGGACTATGGCGGAACCTGGCTGGACGAGCTGTGCCGCTCCGGTCGCATTGTCTGGACGCGGCTGGCCGGGCGCCTCAAGGCCAGCGGCGGGCCGGTGCGCGGCACACCGATCGTGCTGCTGCCGCGGCGTCAGTTACCGACCTGGTATGCGCTGGCCAGCGACGCGCCGGCGCCGGAACTGTCTTCACGGGCACAGCGGGTGCTCGAATGCCTGCAAGCCGAGGGCGCGCTGTTCTTCGACGAGCTGCAGCACGACGCGCATCTGCTGCGCAGCGAGCTGGAAGATGCCCTTGGCGAGCTGGTGGCGGTGGGTTTGGTGAACGCCGACAGCTTCGCCGGTCTGCGCGCATTGCTGGCGCCGGCGAGCAAGCGCTCGCGCACGGCCCGGCGAAGCCGAGGTGGTGCCTTTATCGGCGGCATGGACGACGCCGGTCGCTGGGCGCTGGTGCGCAAGTCTGGAGCGGGCGACGCGGAGGCAAGAACACGGGCGTTCGATGCCGAGGCGCTGGAACACATCGCCCATGTGCTGCTGCGCCGTTACGGCGTGGTGTGCTGGCGCCTGCTGGCACGCGAAGCGGACTGGCTGCCGCCCTGGCGCGACCTGTTGCGGGTCTACCACCGGCTGGAAGCCCGTGGCGAGATTCGCGGCGGGCGCTTTGTCGCGGCGGTGGCGGGCGAGCAGTTCGCCTTGCCGGAGGCGCTTGGCTTGCTGCGCGAGGTGCGCAAGCGACCGCTGAGCGGCGAGATGTTGGCGGTGTCCGCGGTCGATCCGCTCAATCAGCTCGGCACCCTGTTGCCGGGCGTCAAGGTGCCGGCCTTGGCGGCTAACCGGATTCTGTTTCGCGATGGGCTGCCGGTGGCTGTGCTGGTGGCGGGCAAACCGCAATGGCTGGTCGAACTGGACGAGGATGCCCAGCGCGAAGCACGCCGCCTGCTGACGCCAGCCAGGCGCTGAGCCGTTAGTGGCCTGTTTGGTAAGTTCAGTCGGTCAAGTCGGCGCCCATGGCCCCGATACCGTGCTGCTCCTCACCATAGCCCGACTCGTCGCAGCGCCTTGTCTCGCAGCCATGTTCATCCGAACTGGCCTCGACCCACTCACCGCTCAGGCCGCTAGGGTCTGTTGCCATTTCGCAGCAACGCGGCTCGCGATAAAACGGCAACAGACCCTAGGGATCAGGCTGTCGGTGCCAGGCATTCCAGGTCGCTGAAGTCGGTGCGCAACTGCTCCAGGCGCCCACTGAGGTGTGTCCGCTGCCCGGCATCGGCGAGGGTGTAGAGGTCGGCCACCAGATCCAGCCCTGCCTGCTCGGCACGCCGCAACGCGGCCTGATCGTTCGCACTCAGCAACGCCTCGCGCTCCTGCAGCAGCTGCGCGATGCGATCGTCGAAATCGTCGCGGTGGCGCTGCTCGACCGCGGCCAACAGCAGCTCTTGCCAGCGCTCGCGGTTGCCCAGCCAGCGGCTGTTCTGCTCGTTCAGGGTGTGAGACCAGAGCAGCACGCGTTGTCGCTGGTCCGCGTTCAACTGGCCGAACCAGTACTGCAAACGCTTCTGCATGCGCTCGGCGCGCTCGCGAATCTGTCGCTCCAGCGGAGGAGCCAGGTATTTCTCCCGGTATTCCTCTCGATTTTCCGCCAGCGCGTTGCGCAGTTCGGTGACCTGCTCGTCGCTCAGGGCACGCAGCAGGTCCGTTGCGGTGGGGGTGATCTGCACGGCAATGCTGTGCATGGCGTCGCGGACGCCGCGGTACTGCGGCTCGAGGTCGCGGCGATCGAGCTGTCCGCTAGCAGTTTCGTGCTCCAGCCGTTCGAGGCTGGCCAGCAGTTCCGGCAATTGCGTGCTGCAGTGCCAGGCCAGATGCTCGCGCAGGCGTTCTCGCAGCTCGTCCTTCTGATGGTTATCCAGGTCGAGATAGTCGTTGAGCGTCCAGGGCACGACCATATCCAGGTTGCGATAGACCAGGGTGGCGCGGCTGCAGCCGTTCAATAGCATGGCGCAGAGCAGGGTCAGCAAGAGCAGGCTGGCAATGGGGCGCATCGTCTTTCCTCGCGGGCGTCAGCGGCTGTTCTGTAGAGCCACGGCAGCGACGGGGGTTCGGCTGGGAGCCGTTTCGTCGGTGCCGGCGAGCAAAGGCGCCTGGCCTGTGGTCTTCCCTACATCGAGTCGTCCGGCGACGGCGGGACGGCCGACTTACCCAGCAGCAGTGGAGAAA
The DNA here is from genome assembly GCA_030263805.2 of Pseudomonas sp. FeN3W. Classification (NCBI taxonomy): domain Bacteria; kingdom Pseudomonadati; phylum Pseudomonadota; class Gammaproteobacteria; order Pseudomonadales; family Pseudomonadaceae; genus Pseudomonas; species Pseudomonas sp. FeN3W. Next base: position 1,223,610 of record CP136010.1, on the reverse strand, counting down.
AGCCATGACCTCTCAGATCAAGCACCTCAGCGGCGAAGATGTACCCAAGGCCTGGCGCCCGACCTGGGCGGTGTGCTGGGTGGTGGAGTTGAACGGCACCATCGTCGGCGGCCCCTATGCCACCGAGCAGGAGGCGCGTGCGGTGGCCGATGGTGACGAGGAGCCGCGGATCTTGCAGACCCCCGCGCCCTGAAACGGTAACCCCAGGCGCCTGGGGCCGTAGCTAGCGGGCCTGTTCCAGACAGTGCTGCGGGCAGGGCGCCTGATACGGGACCGATGGCGGTGGCGGGGCGACCAGCTGATTGACCAGTTCCAGCGATTTGTCGAAGGAGGGATAGCCACTGCGCGCGACATCCAGCTCGCCGTAGGCGTCGCGGTAGCGTTCCGCGCGGGCCTGATCGGCTTCGTTGAGCAGGTACGGCTCGTGGTAGATCTTGTAGAGCAGCGCCACCGCATGGGGGTGGCCCTTGCGCTTGGCCTTCTCCAACAGGTCCAGCACCTCCGATGGCTCCGGGCCCTGGCGGACCAGCAGCAGGGCCTGGTAGAACTCCGTCTCGCCGCGCCGATCCAGCTTCGCACTGCGATCGAGCAGCGCCTGGGCGAGCTCGTAGCTGTCTTCGTCGCCGATCGAAATCAGAATCTTCGCCTGCATCAGGTCGTTCTGGTAAAGCAGCCGCTCTGCACGACACTGGTCGTTCCAGACGCTGTCGCAGGATTGAGTGGCGCAGCCGCCGAGGGTCAATAGCAGACTGACCAGCAGTGCCTTTTTCATGGCTGAATTGGTACTCCGTTCTCTTTTCGCCAGTATGAGCCGTGCCAGCTTCGATTCGCCAGTGGCGCTTACGTTCGCTCAATAGTTCGGGCAGGGCGCGCTCATCTCTTGCAGGCCATAGCGTCTGAGCAGGGTCTGCCAGCGTGCGCTGTGCGGCAGGTCGGCGATGAGCTGATGCACGAACTGCGTGGTTTCGGCCGGCAGGCTGGCGGTCATGAGCACATGCCGGTCGAAGACGTAGAGCGGAAGTGGCGAAATATGCAGCGGTGCGTCAGGCACCTCGGTCAGGCTGAAGAACAGCCGTGAGGAGCGCGGCATCAGCGCGACATCGATGCGCTGGTTGAGCAGCTTGTTCAGGTTCTGCAGATCGTTGTGCACGTTTTCGCGCTGGATCAGGCCCTTGTCGATGTCGTCTTCCAGCGCCCGGTAGCGATGACCGAGGATCCCGCCCATGCGCAGGCCGTGCAGCGACTTCGGGCCGTCATAGTCGACCGGCTTGTCGCTATGGGAAACGAAATCCTGGATGTCGCACAGCAGCGGCCGGGTCCAGCTGGCGCCGGCGGTGAGGCGCTGTGGAAAGAAGTCCGGCGTGGCCCATAGCAGGATGCCGGGTTCCTTGTTCTCGAGGCGCGCATCGAGCCGTTTGCGTGGCAACTGGGTCAGCTGGAAGTGATAGCGGTCCTGGTTGGTCGGATGCTCGTTGAGCAGTTGCACCAGCGCTTCGGAGAGCCCAGGGTTCTGTCCGGAGGCAAAGGGAGGCGAGGGTTGGTAAGCCCATACGGCGACGGGCTCGGCAGCCAGGATGCTCAGCGGGAAAACGGTCAGCAGCAGGAGCATCAGTTTCTGCATCGCGGTCCTGTCTTGAGTGAGAACGCCATCGTGGCGAATTGCCCTCAAGACTGATTCAGCAGAACAGGTAAAGCAAGCGTGCTCCGCCGGCCGGCGCTGGCGAGGCCTCAGAAACGCTCGTGCTCGCCGAGAAAACGCCACTGGCCGGCCGGTAGTTTGGCCATGGACAGGCGGCCGATACGAATGCGTTTGCAGGCAAGCACCGTCAGGCCGATGGCTTCACAGAGCAGGCGGACTTCGCCGGGTGCGGGTTCCTTGATCACCAGGCGCAGACGGTTTTCGCTCTGCCAGCTGACCTTGGCCTTGGCTAGGATCTTGCCGCGGTGGCCGATGCCCTTGGCGAGCAACGCCAGCCCGTTCTCTTCGGCTTCGCCGCTGACTTCGACGACGTATTCCTGCTCCAGCTTGTCGCGTGCGCTGGTGAGCAGGCGGATCACTTCGCGTTGCTGGCTGAAGACGGTCAGCCCGCTGGCGTCGGCGTCCAGGGGCAACAACAGGTTCTGCTGGAGCAGATGGCGCTGCAGTGCTTCGTTGCGGCTGGGGTCGTCGCTCCAGTGCTCGCTGGCCTGAAGTACGCGGCGCGTGCCGTCGACATCGGCACCGATCACCAGTCCGGCGGGCTTGTGCAGGAGCAGCGTCACAGGCGCGATTTCCCTCGCGGTGGCACCGGCTCGCAGTTCGACGCGCTGTTCGGGGCGCACCTTGATGAACGGCGCTTCCACCAGTTCTCCGTCGACCGTTACCCAACCTCCCTCGATATACAGCTCGGCCTCGCGCCGGGAACAGCCGAGTTGCTCGGCGAGGCGTTTGGCAAGGCGTACGGGGTCGGTCATGGTGCGCTCGGAGACGAGAAAGAGGAGGGGGTAGAACGCGGCGAGCCATGATAAAGCCGGCTCGCCGAAAGCGGTTCAGATCACTTCTTGCTGATGGTGATCTGGCGGGATGGGCCCTGGGTCTGACCACTCACTCCGTTGGGGATGGTCTGGACTTCACCGCCGGCCTTGATGAAAGCGGCCATTTGCGCAGCGAGGGACTGGCTGGTTTCGGTGGCGGGTTCGGGCTTGCGCTTGGCGCTGGTGGTTTTAGTGGCCATGGATCGCTTTTCCTTTAATCAGTCGAACCGGGCATTATACAGATTTGATCAAAATTTGTTCAGGTTTTTGCTGGCCGTCATTTCTTGAAGCGTTTTTGCAACCATCCGACGAGCCGTCTGGTCTTCAATTAGCCGCGAAATAAGCGTTTCTCGACATCGATACCTGAGAGGAAGACCATGCTGCGCCATGCCATTCGCACCACGCTCTGTGGCTTTGCCATCGCCGCTTCGCTGCAGGCTGCCGCCGAAACTGAACGCCACTCCAGCGAGGCGGGCCCGGTAACGGTCAAGGAGATCGTCAGCGGCCTCGAGAATCCCTGGGCGCTGGCCTTTCTGCCGGATGGCAAGCGCATGCTGGTGACCGAACGGCCCGGTCGCCTGCGCGTGGCCGGTCTGGACGGCAGCCTCTCCGAGCCGCTTGCCGGCGTGCCGGACGTCTTCGCCCGCTCCCAGGGTGGCTTGCTCGACGTGAGATTGTCGCCGGCCTTCGAAGCGGATCGCCTGGTCTATCTGACCTATGCCGAGGCCGGCGATCAGGGCAAGGCCGGAACGGCGGTCGGACGCGGCCGATTGAGCGACGATGCCAGTCAGCTGGAAAACTTCGAGGTGATCTTCCGTCAGCTGCCAAAGCTCTCCACCGGAGTGCATTTTGGCTCGCGGCTGGTGTTCGACGGCAACGGACATCTGTTCGTCGCGCTTGGCGAAAACAACCAGCGGCCTACCTCGCAGGACCTCGACAAGCATCAGGGCAAGGTGGTGCGCATCGGCCTGGACGGCAGCGTGCCGGAGGACAACCCCTTCGTCGGCCAGGACGGCGTGCGGCCGGAAATCTGGTCCTACGGCCATCGCAACCAGCAGGGAGCCGCTCTCAACCCCTGGAGCGGCGTGCTCTGGACTCACGAACATGGCCCGCGCGGCGGTGACGAGGTCAACATTCCGCAGGCTGGCAAGAACTACGGCTGGCCGATGGCGACTCACGGCATCAACTACAGCATGCTGCCGATCCCTGAAGCGGAGGGCGAAACGGTCGAGGGCACCGAGCCGCCGCACCACGTCTGGAAGAAATCGCCGGGCGTCAGCGGCATGGCGTTCTACGATGCCGAGCGTTTCCCCGGTTGGCAGCACAGCCTGTTCATCGGCGCGCTGGTGGATCAGTCGCTGATACGCCTGCAGCTCGACGGCGACCGCGTGGTCGGCGAAGAGCGCCTGCTCAAGGACCTGGGCGCGCGCATCCGCGACGTACGCGTCGGGCCCGACGGTTACCTCTATCTGCTGACCGATGCGGGCGACGGTAAGTTGCTTCAGGTTGGTCTGGACGCTCAGTAAACGTCAAAAGGCGGGGCTTCCACCCCGTCGCGGCAAGTCACATCACGCCAATCTCCGTTGTGCACGGAGCATTCCCGCCCGTCGCCTGTCCCACTTTCATGATGGCCAGCCTTGCTGGCCGTCGCAGTGTGGTGGCTCGAATAACAAGATCGAGGGAGATAGGCCGTGGCTGTGGTCATCAGCGGAGTGTTCTGCATCATCGTCGGGCTTGCGCTCGGTGCGGGGGGAGCGAAGGTCGTCAGCCTTGGCGGTACCTGGTATTTCGCCATTGTCGCAGGGGGATTTCTGCTGACCGGGATCCTGCTGCTGATGCGCCGCCGTGCGGCGCTGTGGGTTTACGCGCTACTGATGCTCGGGGCGTTCGGTTGGGCACTGTATGAAGTGGGGCTGGACTGGTGGCAACTGGCGCCGCGCGGCAGCATCATCGCGCCGCTCGGGTTGTGGCTGCTGACGCCCTGGATCGCACAGCGGCTGGGCTGGCAGCACTTCGGTTTTCGCGCCTGGGGTGGCGCCGCGCTGCCGCTGATGCTGGCGGTCGTGCTCTGGGGGGCCGCAGCGGTGTACGCGGTTGGTCATGACAGCCACGACATCAAGGGCATGCTGCCGCGGCCCTTGGCCGAAGCGCCTGCCATGGACGATGCCGTACCGGCCGGCGACTGGCACGCCTATGGACGCACCCAGCAGGGTCAGCGCTACTCGCCGCTGGCGCAGATCACGCCGCACAACGTCGAGCGGCTGGAGCCGGTGTGGCACTACCAGACCGGTGATCTGCGCGGTCCGGACGACCCGGATGAAACCACCTATGAAGTCACGCCGCTCAAGGTCGATGACAGCCTGTACCTGTGCACACCGCATAATCTGGTCATCGCGCTGGACGCCGAAACCGGCCAGGAGCGCTGGCGCTTCGATCCCGAGGTGCCGCATTCGGTCAATCGCCAGCACCTGACCTGCCGCGGGCTTTCCTACCATGCATCGCCGCCGACGGCCGAGGGCCAGGTCTGTCGGCAGCGCCTGTTCATGCCGACCGCCGATGCCAGGCTGATCGCGCTGGATGCGAAGAGCGGCGAGATCTGCCCCGGCTTCGGCGATGACGGTGCGGTGGATCTCTGGGCGAACATGCCCCACGTGAAGGAAGGTTTTTACTATTCCACCTCGCCGCCGGTGGTCGCGCGTGATCTGGTGATCGTCGGCGGGGCGGTGAATGACAACGTTCGCGCCAACGAGCCGTCCGGCGTCATCCGTGCCTATGACGTCTATACCGGCGAGCTGAAATGGAACTGGGATCCGGGCAATCCCGATGAAACAGCGCCGATCGCCGCCGGGCAGACCTACAGCGCGAGCAGCCCGAACAGCTGGAGCATTTCCAGTGCAGACGAGGTGCTGGGCCTGATCTACGTGCCGCTGGGCAATCAGGTGCCGGATCAGTGGGGCGGACAGCGCAGCGAGAACAGCGAGCGTTTTTCCTCGTCCATCGTTGCCCTCGATCTGGATAGCGGCCAGCTGCGCTGGGTTTTCCAGACCGTGCGCCATGACCTCTGGGACATGGATGTGCCGGCGCAGCCGAGCCTGATCGACATCCAGGCCGCGGACGGCCCGGTACCCGCGCTGGTGGCGCCGACCAAACAGGGCGACATCTATGTACTCGACCGCCGCACGGGCGAGCCGATCCTGCCGGTGCGTGAGGTGCCGGCGCCGCAGGGCGCGGCCGAGGGCGACTGGGTCGCCAAGACGCAGCCAGAGTCGGCATTGTCTTACGAGCCACCGAAGCTGCAGGGCAAGGATCTGTGGGGCGCCACGCTGATCGACCAGATGATGTGCCACATCCAGTTCCACTCGCTGCGCTACGAAGGGCGTTACACGCCACCATCGACCCAGGGCACCCTGGTCCATCCGGGCAATTTCGGCGTGTTCAACTGGGGCGGTGTAGCCGTGGACCCGGTGCGGCAGATGGTCTTCAGTACGCCGGCCTATCTGGCCTTCACTTCGAAGCTGATCCCTCGTGAGGATGACGAGACGACCTACGTGTCGGAGCAGGAGCCGTTCCTCAACGAAAACTTCGGTTCGCCTTTCGCCGTGGAGCTGAAGGCCTTCGTTTCGCCCATTGGCCTGCCTTGTACCGCGCCGCCGTGGGGCTACGTGGCCGGCGCCGATCTGCGTACCGGCAAGACCCATTGGCTGCGCAAGAACGGCACGGTGCGCGATCGTGCGCCGATTCCGATGCCGTTCAAGATGGGCGTGCCGAGCCTTGGCGGGCCGATGCTCACCGCCGGTGGCGTTGCGTTCTTGAGCGGGACGCTGGACTACTACCTGCGTGCCTACGATGTCAGCACCGGTCGCGAGCTATGGAAAGCGCGTCTGCCGGCCGGCGGTCAGGCCACGCCGATGACCTACGAGAGCCGCTCTGGTCGGCAAATAGTGGTGGTGGTCGCCGGCGGACATGGCTCGCTGGGCACCAAAGCCGGTGATTCGGTGATCGCCTATGCATTGCCACGCTGACTGGCGCTAGAATCGCCGCCTTTACACTCGGGACCGCCCACATGGCCGCCATCGGACGTTACAACAGCCTGCAGATCGTCAAGCACACCGGTTTCGGCCTCTACCTCGATGGCGGCCCGGACGGCGAAATCCTGCTGCCCAACCGCTACATCCCCAAGGACATGCCGACCGAGGTGGACGACTGGCTGAACGTCTTCATATACCTCGACAGCGAGGACAAGCTGATCGCCACCACCGAAAAGCCCAAGGTGCAGGTCGGTGAATTCGCCAGTCTGAAGGTGGCCGAGATCAACCGGGTCGGATTGTTTCTCGACTGGGGACTACCCAAGGACCTGCTCTTGCCGCACTCGGAAGAGAAGCGGCCGCTGCAGGTCGGTGATTACTGCGTGGTTTACGTTTACATCGACAAGCGCACCCGGCGCATTACCGCCACGGCACGCCTGGATCGCTACCTGGACAAGACCCCGGCGAATTACAAGGTAGGAGAGGCGGTGGACCTGCTGATCGTCGAGGCGACCGAGCTCGGTTTCAAGGCGATCATCAATGGCCAGCACTGGGGGCTTATCCACAAGAACGAGGTGTTCAAGTTCCTCCGTGGAGGCATGCGTGAGCGCGGCTATATCAAGGAGCTGCGGCCCGACGGCAAGATCAGCCTGAGCCTGCAGCCGGTGGGCAGCGAGGCGACCGATGCCCTGCAAGCGTTGATCCTGCAGAAACTGGAAGAAAACCAGGGCTCGCTGGACGTCAGCGACAAGAGCCCGGCCGAGGAAATAGCCCGTCGCTTCGGCGTCAGCAAGGGCAACTTCAAGAAGGCCATCGGTGGTCTTTACAAGCAGGGTCGTATCGTCATCCACCCGGATCGCATCGAACGCGCCTGAGCCAATCCCATAGCCGGGTGGTCGCAATGACCACCCGGCGGCTGCTACAGATCCAGGCTGATCTGCCCGCTGCCGGCATCCTTTCTCAACGACTCGCCTTTGCCCTCCGCATAGCTCAGCTGCCCGTCGACCAGGCGGGCGGGGGCGGTGAACGGGTGGGCGGCCGGCGGCTTCTCGTCCTGGATATGCAGGACTTCGATACCGCGGATTTTCAACACGTCCGAGACCAGCGAACGATGGCAGCGCCACCAGAGCAGCTCGGCGCACATCATCGCCGTGCGTCGTTGCGCCGCCATTTCCAGTAGGCGCTGCAGGCCGCGGTCGAATTCATCGCTGCGCAGATGGTCGGCATAGCCGCGAAAGGAGCTGTTGCGCCACGCCAGGTTTGACGAATCCTTCAGAGGCCGCCGTCTGCCGCCCAGTTCCTCGATCCATTGATAGTGCAGCCCGTGCGCTTCCAGACCTTCGCGCAGGGCTGCCTCGCTGAACTGCGGCAATCGCCTTGAGCCGGGAAAGCGGCGGACGTCGGCGATGGCCTCGATCTGATGGTGGCGCAGTATCTCGATCAGTTGCTCCAGCGAGCGCGTCGAGTGGCCGATGGTCCACACCGTGGCTGGTTGAGCCATGCCTCAGCTCAGCTTCCTTAGTGCCGACTCTTTATGCATCGCCACATGGTCGGTCTTGTCGCTCTTGATCTCGTATTGCGGGGCGTCCGGGCTGGCGCGCCGTGTGCGGCCCATGAATTCGGTGTCGGCCGTGTGCACTCGGGTGATGTGGCCGCTGACCCGTCCCGCTTCCGAATTCCAGCTGACGTGATCGCCCACTTTGTACTTATGGCTCATGGTGCCTCCGTTTCGTCGTTCGGTAAGGCATCGGACAGCCATCGGCCGACGAAAATCGGTTGCTTCCGACACTTGGTTTTTATCCCAAGCAGAGGGCTATTCACCTCTCCACCATATACCGTTCGTCGGCAAGATCGATAGCGGTTAATCCCTTTAATAATTGCCAAAGTTCAAAAAGTCGGCGCTTGTTTTTGCGTCAAGTAACCAACTAGGGCGGTTAAACGCAATATCAATTCGACATCTACCGCCGTGTGCGTAATGGCATATTAATGTTATTTTCTGTTTATGGCGTTTTTCTGGCGATCTATTACTGGCAAAAAAATTTCCATTAATTTTTTGAACCTATTATAAAGCCGCCACGCAAGACGATTGACCGGTTTGTTCAGGGGGTGGACGGCGGGAAATTTCTTGTGAACGGTTCGTTTGTTGTGACACCGCGACCCTCTTCAAGAGCAACGCCCCACGACTTATCGACCTCCCGTTTCTTTTCGAAGGCTCCGCCTTTGAAGTAGTAAGTTCCGGAGAGACTCAATGTCCACCAACCTGTTTTCCGGTGCCCGCAAGGCACTCGTCGCTTCCATCGCTGCCGCTGTTCTGCTGGGTGGCGCCACTGTTGTAACCACGCCTTATGCCGCTGCATCCTCGGTTGCCGCTGTATCGGTTTCCGCCAAGATCAACGCGTTCACCAACAGCGATTGGCTGAACGGTATCTGGCGCACCGGCGCCGGCTTCTCGATCCCCGCCACCTCCGCAAACCGCGCCGCGTTCGTGGCCGGCGCTTCGGTACGACTGGCAGACGGTCAGGTACGCAAGATCAGCCGCGCGCAAATCGTCGGCAGCAACATGAGCATCTTCCTGGAAGGTGCAAAGCTGGACGGCAACAAGGTTGGCGCACCGCAAGTGGTCACCATCGGCAGCACGGCCGTAACGGCCCCGGACACTTCTGCTCCGATCACTACACCGCCTACCGTTACTGCGCACTCGACCAGCATCAACGCATTCACCAACAATGATTGGCTCAATGGTGTATGGCGTAAGTCGCCGGGCTTCTCCATTCCGGCAAGCGCTGCCAACAAGGCTGCTTTCAAAGTTGGAGCGACAGCAAAACTGGCAGATGGCCAGGTTCGCAAAATTACCCAGGTACAAGTTGTTGGCGCCAATATGAGCGTCTATCTGGAAGGTGCGGCAGTTAACGGAAGTGTCGTCGGCGCACCCAACAAGTTGGCGCTGGCTACAACTTCGACTACCAGCCCGGCTCCGACTCCGGCGCCCAGTGCTCCGACCCCTTCGGTCATCGCCACCAGCAACCTGAACAACTACACCAATGCTCAATGGCTCAACGGTATGTACCGTACCGCTGCAGGCTTCTCCATCCAGGCAAGCAGCGCCAACGTGGCGGCATTCAAGGCTGGCGCTTTGGTGAGGCTCGCTGATGGTCAGACCCGCAAGGTGCTGCGCGCTCAGCTGGTCGGCAGCAACATGAGCGTCTTTCTTGACGGCGCGGTAATCAACGGTACGACCCTGGGCTATCCGAAGACCATCTCGGTGGTCAGTACGTCGACCGGCACTCCTTCGTCTCCTGCTCTGACTACCCCACCGGTAGAGCCAGCACCGGCTCCGGTGCCCACCGCACCTGACACCACCAATGGCAAGCCGCTGCTGGTTGGCGTCAATCTGTCCGGCGCCGGCTTCGGTCCCTCGGTTGTTCCCGGCAAGCATGGCACCAACTACACCTATCCTGCCGAGTCGTACTACAAGAAGTATTCCGACCTGGGCATGCCGCTGGTTCGCCTGCCGTTCCTCTGGGAGCGTATCCAGCCCAAGCTGAACTCTCCGCTGAACGCCGAGGAGTTCGCCCGTCTGAAGCAGTCGCTGGATTTCGCGCAGAAGCACAACGTCAAGGTGATTCTCGACCTGCACAACTACTACCGTTATTACGGCAAGCTGATCGGCTCCAAAGAAGTGCCCATCAGTTCCTTCGCCGCGGTATGGAAGCAGATCGTGCAGCAAGTAGTGAACCACCCGGCCGTCGAAGGCTACGGCCTGATGAACGAGCCGCACTCGACCAACGGGCTCTGGCCGCAGGCTGCCCTGGCGGCTGCTCAGGCAATCCGCACCGTCGACTCCAAGCGCTGGATCTACGTAGCAGGCGATCGCTGGTCGAGCGCTTTCCACTGGCCGCACTACAACACTCAGCTGGTCACCAACCCGTGGATGCGCGATCCGAAGAACAATCTGGTTTACGAAGCGCACATGTACGTGGACAAGGATTTCTCGGGCAACTACTTCGACAAGGCCGAGAAGTTCGACCCGATGATTGGCGTCAACCGCGTCAAGCCCTTCGTCGACTGGCTCAAGCAGCACAAACTGCGCGGCTACATCGGTGAGCACGGCGTACCGGATTTCTCGCCCTCGGCCATCGTCGCAACCGATAACCTGCTGGCCTACCTGCGTCAGAACTGCATCCCGAGCACCTATTGGGCTGCCGGTCCCTGGTGGGGCGAGTACGCGATGTCCCTGGACGTAAGCAGCGGCAAGCACCGTCCGCAGCTGCCGGTTCTGCAGAAGCACGCCAAAACCGCAAACAGCTGCACCAGCATCGGTCCGCTGTAACGACAATCCGCGCAAGCAAGAACGGGCCCCTGGGGGCCCGTTTTTGCGTTCCGGTACTTGTATGGCAGTTACAGCTCGTCGGCTCGCTGTAACGGGTCGTTTTGCCTATTGAGCTGACCCGCTGGTCACAGCTGCAGTGCTTTTGCCGTTTCGCTTGTTCGGCCCACACATTGTCGTAAGCCAAGCCGCACGCCGGCTGCGCGCCATCGCAGGCAGATCGTCATTGGATCTCGCCGTTACACGTCTTCGCTCTCTGTCGAGCGCCGCAGGTAAGTATCGGCCTCGAGGCCCCGTACCGCCTGGCCAAAATCACGGAACTCGAAAATTGGGGTCCGGTCACCATTTATGTGCGTATTGAAATCGCACAGCCGCGGAACCCCGCATTGCTGTGCTTCACGGACCGTGGTCATCCGGCCAAACCCTATGACCCTATAAAAGGTGGACAAAATGACGACACCCGATGAAGAGATCACAGGTTACGGCGGTCAAGCCAGAACCGACGCCAACGTCCAGTCAACGAGCACTTCCGCTCAGCCCACCGGCCAGACGGGCCAGGCTGGCACCACGCAGACGAGCAGCTCAGCTTCCGCTCCGAGTGCCGAGGAGCTCAAGGCGAAGGCGCGCGAAGCCGGCGAGCAGGTCAAGAACCAGGGCAAGGCACAGCTGGACAGCTACCGCGGTACGGCCGCCGATGAGCTGGAAAAGGTTGCCCAAAGTGCCAAGGCGGCAGCGGCGGAACTTGAAAACCAGGATCGCACGGGCCTGTCCCATTACGTCTCCGACATGGCGCAGAGCATGGTCGACCTGGCTGACAACCTGCGCGGCAAGAGCGTCGATGAACTGGTAGGCGAGGTCAATCGCTTGGCTCGCAACAATCCGGGCCTGTTCATTGCCGGCAGCGTTGCGCTTGGATTCGGCTTGACCCGTTTCGCCCGCGCTTCCAGCCACCGGGCTGAATCCGCTGCTCGCGAACCGACGACCGACTACGGTCATTCCGACGCCAGTCGCCCGCATCCGACATCGCCGCTCGGCGTTCCGGCAGACGTGACCGCCGAGACCCTGCCAAGCCAGTCCGAACTGGACTCGCGTATTTCCAGTGGCGCACCGGGCAATACCGTCGGCAGCGTAAGCAACGCTGGCATGGCGCCGTCCACGGGCAGCACCAATGGCATAGGCGGCACTGGTAAAGGCACAAACGGAGGGCTTAATCGATGAACGAGCAACGCAACCTCAATTCGCCTTACGAACCCGGCAACTCCGAGCACGATAACTCTGTCGGCGGTTTGCTACGGCAGCTGACCCGCGAAGTGCCGTCGCTGTTCACCAAGGAATTGGCGCTGGCCAAGGCCGAACTGAACGAATCGCTGCGTGCCACCAAGGCTGGCGCTGCCAGCGTCGCAACTGGCGGTGCGGTGCTCCTGGCTGGCTTTATCATCCTGCTGATGTCGGCGGTCTACTTCCTCAGCACCATGATGGAACCCTGGCTGGCCGCGTTGATCGTCGGCGTGGTCGTGGTGGTCATCGGCCTGATCATGGTCTCGGCCGGCAAGAAGAAATTCGAAGCCTCTTCGTTCAAACCCGACCGCACCATCCATTCGCTGCAAAAGGATAAAGAAGTCGTAAGGGGGCACGCATGAGCACGCATAACCAGGTTGACATAGAAGCACAAAAGGATCCGGACACGCTGGAGCGCGAGATCGACCAGCAGCGCGCCGAAATCGGCAACATCGTCCACGCGCTGGAAAGCAAGCTCTCCCCCGGACAGATGATCGATACCGCCCTCGGTTATGCCAAAGGCGGCGGCGGTGAGTTCCTGCACAACCTCACCGATACCGTTAAGGCCAACCCGGTACCGACGCTGCTCACCTCTATCGGTCTGGTATGGCTGATGGCCGGGCAGAACCGCCGCCCGGACTACAGCGACAGCGTTTCAACCGGTCCGTCGATGACCGATAAACTGGCCGACAAGGCCTCTAATCTCAAGCAGCAGGGCAGTGGCATCAAAGACAAGGCGGCGCAGATGAGTCATAGCGCCTCCAGCTCACTGGGCAATGCCCGTCATCGTGTCAGCGACTCCAGCCGGCACGCCGCGGAAAGCCTGAGGCACACCGCAGACCGTGCACGCGGCGGTTTCACTCAACTACTCAACGAACAACCGCTGGCACTTGGCGCCATGGGTATCGCTCTCGGCGCGCTGCTGGCGGCCTCGGTTCCACCGACCCGTCGTGAAGACGAACTGATGGGCCGGAAGAGTGACGAGCTGACCGGCAAGATCAAGGACAAGGCCCGAGAGGGCTACGCGATGGCCAGCGCCGAAGGCGAGCAACTGGCCGGCCAGGTCAAGCACGACCTGGAGCGCGACCACGGCCAGCCCGCGTCGCGACCGCACTGATCGCCTGATGCGGATTGCAGTATCGAGGGCGATGCGCACGGGCTTGAGTCCAACCGCAGAACCCCCGATAATCCGCGGCCTGGCGCCGGTGTAGCTCAGTAGGTAGAGCAGCGCATTCGTAATCGGTGCACTTTGTCTCGATAAATCGGCTGTAAGCCTTGCGGCACTAGGCTTGCAGCCGATTTGGTTCGAAACAAGGGAGCGTCCCAAACACGAATTGAACAACACCGACAGCCGATGCCGCTTTAGCTCATCTGGTAGAGCACATCATTCGTAATGATGGGGTGGCCCGTTCGAGTCGGGCAAGCGGCACCATTTTGTCGATAAAAGGCCACCTGCAATGGGTGGCTTTTTTGTTTTCAGCCTCGACAGCCCCGGCGGTGGCCGACATTGCAGCCTTCGGTCTCCTCAGGTCGCGTGTGGCGCTTGCGGCGCAGCTTCGCCTGACGCTGAGCTATCAGGTCTGTTTCGACGCGACATGCGGGCACCTGGACGGTCGGGGGAAGTGCTGGTTTTCATCGATCAAAATCCATGTAACGATATGAACCAATCGAGCTTCAATGGCTCGAGGGCTTGCCATCAGGCCAGCCAGAAGTGCTTTCAGTGGCAAGAACAGCTGAGACCCGCCCTTTGACTGAAGGGAGCAACGGGTTCTTTTCCGCGACGTACAGCGGGCAGTCTTCCCGCGGCTATGCCGCACGACTGAGCTGGAGTGCCCTGAGATGGCTTACCACCCGAAAACCCTTACCCTCGAAGAGCTGGCTGTACTTCACGCTCTTCCCGACGATGTACTTGTCAACTCAGCGGAGGCTGCTGCCTTCCTGTCCCTCAAACCAAACTCGCTTAACTGGTACCGCTGTTACGGCGGTGGCCCCAATTACGTTCGCGTTGGCTCGAAAGCTATCCGCTACCGCCTGGGCGATCTGCGCGCCTATCTCGCCGCCAGTAACGCGAAGCGGAAAGGGGGTGGCCAATGAACAGGCAAAAAGAAGCCCGCGGGCAAGGCGGGCTCCAGGGGAACACATCAAAGGGGACTTACGGAAGCAATGATGCCGCCGCACTTCCTCAAAAAACACCGTTGATTGACGTTGACAGTCTGATCCGCGCTGGGCTGACATTGATTCCCCTCCATCGCTGGAATGCTAAAGACACAAGGGGGCGCCCTCGTGGCAAATCCCCTATCGACGGCAGCTGGCAAGTGAAGGACTACTGCAACGAGGCGGTACTGGAACGCGCTAAGCGGGACGGCTTGAATGTAGGAGTACGCCTGCCGGCTAGCTGGGTAGTTCTCGACGTGGACCCGCGGAATTTCGAAGGTGGCGTTGATAGCCTTGCGAAGCTGGTGGCCGACTCAGGGATCGACCTGTCCTCCGCGCCACACGTCATCACGGGCTCAGGCGGCCACCATTATTACTTCCGCAAGCCTGAAGACCTTTCGCTCATGGACAGCCTGGAGAACTATCCGGGGATCGAATTTAAGAGTCTCGGCCGTCAAGTGGTGGCTCCTGGCTCAATCCATCCGTGCGGCAAGCGCTATGAGTGGGACGACCTAACGCCCCCGCCCATCGAAGCACCTCAAATGCCTGAATCGCTACTTTCTCTGGCGAAGCGGCCTGTCAGGGCAAACGGAGAGGCTGCAGGTTACGGCGAATTGACGCCCGAGATGCTCGCCGAGACCCTGGATCAGCTCGACCCTGACGACTTTAAGGACCATGACTCTGAGTGGCTGCCGCTGATGATGGCCTGTCACCACGCAACTGCCGGCGAAGGTCGTCAGGAGTTCATCGACTGGTCCACTCAGGCCTCAGGGTATGAAGACCACGGCTACCTGATCGGTCGCCGCTGGGATTCGCTGCATGCCAACCCATCAGCTGGCCGGCGAGGCCGCCCCGTAACCATTAAGTACCTGTACAAGGTCGTTCAGGCTGCCGGCGGTGAAGTCGCACGAGTCCAGCCAGAGTGTGACTTCGAAGTCTGGGAGGATGAAGAGTTTGGCCTCGGCGTGGATGACGCTCTCATGCGTCAGCCGCCGAAGCTGTCCGCTCTCGATGCCATCATCGAGGAAATGAACGCGCGGCATTACGTTGTGCTGGATAGCGGATTCCAAGTTATCACGGAGGAGCGCGATCCAATTTTCGATGGACGTGTCCGTTATCAACGCCTGTCCAAGAGCGACTTTCGTTCAGCCTATGAAAACCAGCTTGTAGAGAAGGGCGACAAGCTGGTGACGAAGGCCGACCTGTGGCTCAAGAGCCCCCAACGTAGGGCTTATAAAGGCATCATCTTTGACCCTTCGCGTGAGCACGAAGGTTGGTTGAATATGTGGAAAGGCTGGGCCGTCGAGCCAAAACCAGGCGACTGGTCGCTACTGCGCGAGCTCATTCGTGACGTTCTTACCGATGGGGATGCGGAATCGTTTGAATATGTCCTTAACTGGATGGCGTTCATGTTCCAGTACCCTGAGAAGGTTGCGGAAGTTGCCATTGCATTCAGGGGGTTGAAAGGTACTGGCAAGGGCACCCTGGGCCGCGCGCTGTTCAAGCTATCCGGTGCAAGCGGGCTTCACATCAGCTCACCTGGGCATCTTGTTGGGCGCTTCAATTCACACCTACAGAACTGCGTATGCCTCTTCGCCGATGAAGCATTCTGGGCTGGTGACAAGGCGGGGGAGGCGGTGCTCAAACAGCTCGTGACCGAGCCCACTTTGACCTACGAGGGCAAGGGGCGCGACGCGGTAACAGGCAAGAACCACGTTCACATCATCATGGCGTCCAATAACGATTGGGTCGTTCCTGCCGGCATGGACGGGGAGCGAAGGTTCGCAGTGTTCAACGTGAACGAGCGCCGTTTAGGGGATCGAGAGTTCTTTCTCGCTTTGAACAAGCAGCTCGATGAAGGAGGGCTTGCCGGTCTGCTGTTCGACATGCTTCAACGAGATATCAGGGGCTGGCACCCTAGGGACAACGTGCCGAGGACCGAAGCACTGGCTGAGCAGATCGAGATGAGCCAGGGGGCTGAAGAGTCTTGGTGGGACGGCTTATTGGAGGGTGGGCGTTTACCTGGTTTGATGGACGAGCTGCCTTGGAGTGAGGAGGCGGTAGAAGCGGACACCGAAGAGCTCTATTTGAACTACGTGGCGTACGCAAAGATGCTTGGTGTGAGGCCCAGGGATAAGAAAGGGTGGGCCATGAAGATCAAGCGCAAAGCGGGCATCGGCCAGCGGCAGGTCTCCCTTGACGGTGGGCATAGGGTCTGGAGATGGGTATTACCCCGCCTTGACGAGGCTCGCTCTACTTGGGCGAAATCAATTGGACGCGGCTGACAGCACAGAGGGCAATTCCGGCCACGGACTTACGGTCGACCTATCGAAATGATAGGTCGGCCGTTTTTCTTTATAGATCAATAATTTATGCTCTGAACGCACTAACGCTCGCTCGCACTAACGAGTCTTGCGTTCGCCCGGATAACGAGCCGAAATTAAATAGCTAAATACTAAATAGCCAAGGTAGCATTTAGTATTTATTTATGGATTATTCTATTCTTATATCTTATTTATTGTTTGTGAAGATAGTGAAGATAGTGAAATATAAGAAAAACAAGGCTTTGGGACGCACGGACTTTATTAAGGGGCACGGACAATAGTCCGTGTGGGTCTGAACTTAAATCGAGCGATCAACCGTGGCCGACCTTAGCGGGGCGTCGGTGAATCAAGGGGCACTTGCGCAATCCTCCCTCCTGCCCGATAAGCCTCTACGCTGAATCGCTATAAATATTGTCCTCTCTACCGTGCCAGGCCTTACCCTCACGTGCGTAGACCCTGGCCGTCTAATCAATGATCTGAGCGCCCCTCAATCTAAGCTGTTGTTTCTCATTGATATATGAGGGCATGCCCGCGCGCATAAACACGGCACGATAACTTTTAAAACCAGTTAACTGAGGTCGTGCCATGACCATTAAGAAGTTCACCCCTGAAGTTCAGGACCTGTTTATTCAGATACTCGAAGACACCGCATCGCCTAAACAGGCGGCAGCGGCGTGTGGCATCTCTCGTACTCTGGCATTCGAGTACAAGCGAAACGACCTGGAATTTCGCCGCCGTTGGGAACAGGCAATTGATGTCGCGATGGATGCCCTGTTGGACGAAGCCTATCGACGCGCCTGCATCGGGGTGGAAGAGCCTGTTATTTACCAGGGCCAAGTTTCTATGACTCGCGATTCAACTACCGGTGAAGAGCGCCCGCTGACTATGCGGAAACATAGTGATCGGCTCTTGGAAGTGATGCTCAAGTTCCGCTATGGCGACCAGCTGGCCGACCGACTCCGCGTGAAGGTAGATGACACAGGCCTCAGCGCCGATGCACTCCTGAAGATGAGCAGCGAAGACCGTAAGGCTCTGACAGGCCTTCTGGCGAAGTACAAGGCGAGCGAAGACGAGGGTGAAGACGATGGCGAATGAAAAGTTAACCGTGGCCGAAGCCCTTCATCGGGCCGAGATGATCGATCGCACCCTGGATGCCTGGGAAGTGACCGCACCTGAAGGTGTCGCTGCGCTCGGCGGCCGTGATGCGCTTTCACCGCTTTGCGAGATGACTTGCATCGGTCCGGTGCCTCGGCTGCCACAGGCCGAATGGGAGCGCTTGAGCAATGAGTATGAGGACCGCCGGTGGTGGTCCGGGAAAGGCGGCTATGGAAGCTAATAGCAATAACGCCATATCCGTCGAAATAGACGGAGTAGCGTATTCCAGCATTAGTGAGGCGGCGCAGAAACTCGGCCTCTACTACTCGCTTGTGAACTATCGAGTTAGTAGCCCCAACTTTCCAAATTACCGCAGGCTGGGCGAGACCACCCGATGCCTCGTGAAGACCTTCGAGGAGAGGGCGATAGCGAAGCCGCTGATTGAACCCAAACCGTGGCCGTTCGATGGAGGAGTTCGACGCGCTCAGGTGCTCAACCCCAACTTTAATCCGCCCCGCGTCATTCGCAAGATGGGTTGGATTCGCTGCATGGCCTGCAGGCGTTACCACTTCTCTCAAGACGTAGCGAGGGTGCGAATTTGCAGTCCCTGCGGCGGCAACGGTGGCGATAAATTGCACAAAGGCTGATTGATCGTTAGCAGGTCCCTCAGCCCAAGCCCTTGAACTGCAAGCAACCACATAGACTGCAACACTGGCCGAACACGCCTGAACAACGTGGGGTTACGCTGAACAGCTTGCTCGACAAATTGGCATTCAACCGGTCGACATTGGCGTCGACCTTCCCAGTGGCCTGGGAGAGTGCTCGTTAACGCGACCGGTGGCCCCCCAACCACTGGAGCAATGAGCATGAAAGTCGAACTCGTCCAAACCCCATTCCTCACCGTCTCTGAAATCGGCGAACTCGCCTCCGGCCTTGATAGCCTGCATGGTCGTGTCCTCAAGACCATCGAACGCCTGCAGTCAGACGTAGACGCCCGCAAGGCTGCAATTGCCGAGCGCTGGAAGCTGGTTGACCTGAACCTGACCACTGCAGAGCGTAACCGCTTCGCCGAGCAAGAGACCTCCGCAGCTATCGGGCAGATCAGGGACGCCGCTACCGATGAAGTCGATGCCTTCTACAAGCAAGCCGGCGCCCTGTATAACCCGCTGGTAGCTCAGAGGCTCTATTACGAAAGCCCTGTGAAGGTGCTTGCTCGTGAAGCCCTTGGAGATGAGCGCCGCTCGGCCTACCTCCAACAGCTTTCCCTTGCAGGTCCCGCCGAGTTGGCGCACTTCGGCCAGTTTGCAGTCGGCACCAAGAACAAAGCGTTGGGCGCAGCTGTACTGTCCCGCCTCGACGCGCTTCCCATGAAGGAGCGCCCGTTTACGCCTAACGAGTTTGCCACTGCCATGGAACTCGATGCCTACATCAAGGCGCGCGAGTACCTGAAGATTGGTGAACTGCGCTTCCAGGGGCTCATTGTCGCCATCCGCACCTGGAAGCAGGGGCGCTCCAACCCCATCAACACCCTGAGTCTGGCGCTGCGTAGCCAGCAGCTCGACATGAACGTGCTCGACTCGCTGGAGGATGACGATCATGGACAGGACGAATAAGTATCGGCGAGAGGATGGCTGCTACCCTGCAGGCCATCCGTTCACCCTGGCAATCACCGCGTTCGTGATGGTGCTTATGGGCAAGGGCAGTCGGTTTGCTGCCTTGTCCCAACAGGCGAAGCAGGAGGGAATCGCCATCGGAAGTGACGTGTTCGATGAGGCAGCAGAAATACTGGGTGTGCCTTATTGCGACAAGCTGGACCTGTACGTCCCTCGGGCGGTAAAGGACAAGGCAGAGCGTCTGCCGAGGCATCAAATCACCAATGCCTTCGCCTGAGGCCTGTTCCTGTCGTGCTTAAAAGGGTCGTCCATCGTGGCGACCCTTTTCATTTCAGCCGCTTGCGGCCACCCGCGCGCCGATCAAACATGAGGCGTCGTGCTATTTCAATCCTGCGAGGGTTATTAATTCCTGAATCACGACTCGCAAATCAGGAATTAACTTATCAATGTCTTGCCTGTGGGCTACAAAATATCGGCTGTGAGCTGACTTGTCCCCGACGTCTTTCAATCTAGGAAGCGCGGCTTTGGCATTTCTACTTAGGTTCCATGTGTTCTCGGCGAGAAGCTTCGATATTAAGTCACCTAGATAGAGAAAATCGCCACCACCATTTTTAATTCTGTCTGCTATCCCTCGAGCCTCGAAAAGCTCGATAATCAAGGTCTCAATCAGTCTTCTTGTCATGACGGCCGAGGCGTCGTACCAGCCTCCTTCGTATGACCCGTTGATCTGGTGAACAATCTTTTCCAGATAAGGGCGTGTCCCCCTTACGAGGGACACATATACAACGGGCTCATCGTGGCTAGGTGCGCCTTCCTCCGGTGGAGGATTTTTGGCTCTTACTGCGTCGCGCAGTTCTTTCGCAATTGCTAAGGTTCGAGAAATAGTCATTACTATTTACGCTCGGAAGTCCTTAAGGTGCTTAGCCATGCTTTCAAATATCTTGTCTATTTGTTCAGGTGGGCTTTCTGGCGAGATATGAATCTGTATATCGATATGGAGCTTGGGAGTGAATCCAGTTACGCCTACGCTTGAGTTTTCACTCGGAGCTTCGGGAACTGCCGGGATTTTTGATTCAGTGCTCTTGCCATTCACTTGGGAGGGTGTCGATTTGCGTACCGTTTGCTTCACCTGGCTAGCTGCACGTGGGCTTTTTGCTTGCTTAGATTCTGCTTTTTCGAGATCGCCCTCCAATAGCATTAGGAAAGTCGTTCCATACATCCGTGCAGCGCTTTCGCCAACTTTGGAGTAGCGGGCAAACCAAGAATTTACGTCCTGCGCCTGAACGTCGGGGCCATGAAATAGGTCTAGGAGCTCTTGGGGATATATCTTCTCTAAAATCTCTTTGCATACCTCGGGGTATTTGGAGTCATCCCTCCACTCGTACGCGAGGTCGCTGGGCTTCCCATCTTCGAGCACTAGGCCAAATGTTCTCAGCGAAGGGAGAATGTTTGCGCTCGCGGATGGCTCTGACATGGATAGTGCGCTAGCGACGTAGCTAGGGGAAACTTCGGCGGGAACCCTTTGCTTAAACTTTTCGCGAAGCGTGAACCAAGATGATTTAGGGATTTTGGGGAAGCTGCGCTTTTTGTCTTCTGCCACGTTCAACTCCTTTTATACGTAGTGTTCGGAAAGCTGATTGCCACTATTTCGATACTATACAAAGCGCTGGGGCTCCTGTCTCCAGGCTTTCACAGCATGATGGAGGCTCGTATATACGGAGGGTCGTCATGGACCTTGAAAGCATGAGCATGGCCGAGCTGCTGGATATCCACAACGAGCTGGCCGACACGAAGGCGGGACCGAAGACGTTCGCGTCCAAAGCGAAGCTGATCGAGCGAATAACCAAGACGGCGGAGGCGAAAAGCATCGACCTGGGCTCTTTCAGGCAGCGTAGCGAGCCTGAGGTAGCCGTCAGGGATGCAGAGCAACAGACCGAGCGCACCGAAGCGCCAGAGGCTACGACAGAGACAAAGCCGAAGCGCGGCAAAGGCGTGGGTGACCTCGCCCGAGCACTCATCATGGATGAAGCCGGCTATCCCTATCAGCTGATCGCAGCAATGGTAAACGCCCAGGTGGACGGCGCTTCGGCATCACCTAAGTCGGTTGCATGGTATGCCAGCAAAATGCGAAAGGCTGGCATCGACGTGCCCGCCAGGAAGAAGCACTTCTCCGCTGACTTGAACGAAGAGGATTCGGCGGAGTGGCTGGCAGGTGTGACGGTCACCCCACCCGCCGAGTGAATGTTTCTGCCGTGGAAAAACAAAAGGCCTCCACCCCGGAGGCCTTGTTGTTTCAGCAGCTTACGTTTCGAAGGGCACCGACAGCGGATTAGGCAGCCTTCTGTTCAGCTGCCGCCTCTTTGAGCACTGGTGGCCATACACCAGGCGTCCATTGCAGCCCGAGCCGTTCGAGAATGTGCCCGGAAGCCTTTTCTTGGTAGGGCCGAAGGTGCTCAGGGCCGACATGGATGTAGCCCATGGTCACGTTGCTGGCTGCGTGGTTGAGCAGGTATTTCAGTTCCAGCAAGGGCACGCCTGACTCAACGGCCAAGGTGGAGAACACATGCCGCAAGGCATGACCTGTCAGCCCATTCAGCTCGTGTTGCGCAACCTCGGTGACGTGCCCCGACTTCGAGTCCGAAGGAAAGAGCCACTTTGTCTTGCGATTAATGCGAGGCGCTTCGGTTGCCCGATGGCCGAGCAGGTCTTTCAACGGGCCTGACAGAGGCAGATCGAATGCTCGATTTGTGCCGCCTTTAGGGTTGGGCACATGCAGGCATCCATCGGACAGGTGCTCAAGGCGAGCTTCGCAGGCTGAGGTCCGACGCATGCCGCTCAGCAGCATGAACAGATGAAGGTCTCGCCTCACTGGGTTCAGCTCCAGGACGGCTTTGCCCCACTCTTTAAGCTGTTCCGCGTTGGCATCCACCTTGCGACGCCTTAGCCCGTGGTAGTCCACGTTCAAGCAGGGGTTGGCCGGAAGGTCGGGATGCTCGCGAAGGCCTCGGTTATAGAGGGCGCGGAAGATGCGGAAAACATTGTCTGCCGAGGGGGCGCCATTCTCTTTGGTGATCCGCTTGTGCCGCTCCCTGACAGCGGCCCTGTTGCTGCCAATATCGGCCAGCGGCCTATCCAACCAGTCGGAGAGGTATTGCTCGCAGTTGTACCTGTAGTCCGAGGCGGTGCGAGGGGAGAGCTTTTTGGCGGCAAGGTGAAGGTCCAGCGCCTCCCTGAGGGTGATGCCTTTTACCCTCGCTTTGCGCTTCTCTTCATTTGGATTCACACCTGAGCGCATCGTCACCAGCGTCTGCATAGCAAGCTCTCTTGCGGCCTTTGCCGTCAGAGACGGATGGTCGCCCAGCTTGACCCTGACCTGCTTCCCGTTGACGAGGCTTTGGACGTAGAAGCCTTTCTTGCTTTTAGAGACGATAAGGTAGAAACCGCGCAGTTCTGGGTCCGCATACAGGGTGGTCTTATCAGTCACCGCCGAAACACGTTCGACCAGGGCTTGGGTGATTTTGGCTTTCATTAATAGGTGCTCCGAACAAAGCATAAACACGCTTTTTTGCCCCATGAAACCTGTGTTCAGGCCAGGCAAAACAAGCTCGAAACCCTATTAAGTCGAGCATTTTCAATGCTGTAAGCGATTTTCCGTTCTAATTTTTGCTTCGAACCAAATCTTCACAAAAGTGACGCGCGCCGATTCGTAATGCGAAGGTCGCAGGTTCGACTCCTGTCTCCGGCACCAATGAAATCAAAGGGTTAGCTTCGGCTAGCCCTTTTGTTTTTGGGCTGGTGTCCCACAAGTGTCCCTTTCTTGTCCTGCGTTCTGTAATGCTTCCAGCGCGGCTTGCCGGGTCGGGAGCTCGCGGTCTGCATCAGCGGGCGTCACGTCGAATCCCACGAGGCGTAGGCTCGCTATGTAGCTGGATCGACGGACCCGTGCGTAATACGCGCGCTTTGCTTCCAAAAAAATGTCGGACACGCTGTTCGCCTCGCTTTAGCGGTGATTCTGGGCCAAGAGTGAAAGCGGCGAAAGCGTCAGCACAGTCGCGAAGTGATCCGGCGCCAGATGTGAGTACCGCATCGTCCGGCACGGGGATGGTCCGTACGCGGCCATTCTTCGTCCTGGCGAAGCGAACTTGCTCGTTCAGCAACTGGTTACGGGTGATCGACTCCGCTTCATCCCATCGAGCACCGGTAGCCAGACAGAGCTTGGCGACGGGCAGGGTGTGGCTGTTGGTCGACGCGGCGCATTTATTCAACACCAACCGGCATTCGTCCAGGGTGAAATATCTCAGTCCAGCAGTCGTTGCTAAAAAGACAGGCCTTGACCGGCGGCGCTGGGGGGGGCTGTTGCGCACAACCTGAAGGTGAGGGTACGCATCGAGGACATGGACGCATTGCTTGATGCGTTTCCTGAATACGAGCTGTGGATCTGGAAGGGGGCGTAGATCCCGCGAAGGGTCAGATCAGCCCGACCTACGCCGAAGCGGACCTAAAGTTGGCAGTACAAAACGCGGGCAGCAAATAACAGCGGAAGCGGCCCGGCGATGGTTTGTCAGAACATAGATTTGTTCGGCTACGACAGTCGTACTATTTCTTCTAAGGAGGTACTACCGCGGACGACCATAATGCTTGCGCACGGTGGAGATATCAGACAATAAATCTTCCGTTGTAAAGCTTTTGAGAAGTGCCTCGCGGTAGCTTTCTGTAATCTTCTTTAGTTCTTGCAGGCGATCAGCTGGTTTTTCTTTGAGCAAATATTCTTCTAAAGCATCGAAGAAAGCATCGCCATCATGGATGCTGACATCCAATATCGTTTTTTCCCTACCGTTACAGCCATATAGAAATTTTTCAATCTCGCGCCGGTCCTCGGTGGTTGGTTCTGGGGAGAACCAAAGAGTTCGATACGTACCATCAGGCGAGGCTGGAAATGTGCCTGGATCTGTCTCTGCTAGCGGAAGGCGCCCCGTAGCCAGTAGGTTTTGAGCTTCAAATAGAATTCCTGTCTTGCCTGGAATAAGGCTCCTATAAGTTTCAGCAAAGTTGTTGTCGACTAAGCGAAGCTCGTCTAACAAATCGTATGTTAGGGTTTCCATTACTGTGATGTTTGATGATTGTCGAGCGATCAAAGAAGATAAGTAATAGGGGCTAAGATAGAAGCAATGACGGTTGCTGATCTTTTTATGTGATTCGAGAGCGGCTTCTAGCTCATCTAGCAAAGCCTCGTATAGCTCTAATATTTCGTAAGATTGAATCAATATAAGATGCAGTCGCGCGGCGTTGCGTCGATTTCCACGCTTACGGACATACTCCGCTATGGCTATAAAATCGAGCTTTTCAAATAGGAATTTGAGAAGTTCTAGCATGGGAAGCCTCAGGGGTAGGTGTCAGCGATGAACCCGCTAGGGTTGATGGGGTGTACTTGGGAAGAAGTTCATTACATGCGCTTGGAAGCACTGCCATAAACCTTGCTTCGCTCTCGCTTACCTACAGCGATCACCGTGACGACGAGTCGGCTGTCGATTACTTCATAAACCAAACGATAGCCGATGGAGCGGAGCTTGATCTTGTAGCAGTTGGGCATATCCCGAAGCTTGTCGGCTTCCACTCGGGGATTCGTAAGGCGTTCTTTCAGCTTCTTGGCGAACTGCAGCTGGATCGTATTGCCCAGCTTGCCCCATTCCTTGAGCGCTTGAGTGTTGAACTCCAGCGCGTACTTAGTCGGCTCCGCCGGCTTGCGCGATGAGGGCATCGATATCTACTCGTACAGTAGGTTCACCAGCGCGGGCGCGTACGATTTCAGCCAGCCGCAGATCGTCAATCAGCTCCAGCATGGCTTCATAGCGTGCGGGTGGCACGGCATAGAAGGCTGGCTCGTTTCGATTGAGGATCACGACCGTTTCGCCGCCACCTTCGCGGATGGTGCCCATTGGGTCCTTTTTTAGTTCTGTCACCGACGCCGCAACGTCAGCCAGTACCGTGTAAGTCATCGCCATATCCACCTGTTCTCTGCTATCCGCGCTTCTAGGGTGCCTGAGCTCTATCTGTGGGCCGAACCGTCACGCTTCGTTGAGCGAATGTGGGTTCTCTACTGTGGGCCGAGCTATCTTGATTAAGGTCTTCGTAAGGTCATTTGTGCGAATGGGGTAAGCGCGCATAGCGTAGCACTCTGAAAAGCACTCTGTAAGATGTTTTTTGATGTGCTTTATGCCCTTGAGGCGTGCAGCGATTGGGTGTCCCAAAACGGGCTGAAATCTACAGAGAGCGGGGCAGGGCGACGACGAAGGCAAGCTGGAGGCCCCGTTTTTACTGACTTCCAGCTTTTGCGATGACAGGTGCCGATCTTTCGTAATGCGAAGGTCGCAGGTTCGACTCCTGTCTCCGCACCAATGAAATCAAAGGGTTAGCTTCGGCTAGCCCTTTTGTTTTTGGGCCGATCTCCCTTCTTGCCAGCCTCAGGCTGCGTTGCCTCCTTCACCTCTAGGCTTCCAGCTCAAGGAAGGCTTGTTTCGTTGCATAAACCTCGAGCTCCCAATCCCTTCTCCCAAGCTGGCCAGCCCCCAACGAGGTTGGCAGCTAGTTGGCAGCCGCCGTTGTACCCGACAACCGGCATTAGATTGACGTTAATTTATTGACTTTGGTCAGGGATGCACGCCTGTGCACCAGAAAGAATACCTGCCTGTTCGAGACAGTCGCTGATAAGCGCTGTGGGGCCGTTTCTCCTGCGACGCGTCAGCAATCGATCACCGATAAATCGCTTCCACGCGCGTGCCGAGCGGTGCGCGCACATCCTGCCTTCTGCCACTCGTAGCTCCATGACCTGGAGTACTGAGGTACACATGCTTAGAAACATTCCCTTGAGTGCGAAGCTTCTCTTGATCCTGGCGTGTCCGATGCTCGGTTTTCTGTGGCTGGCAAGTCTGTATGTCGCTGACAGCTACGCCACCCTGAGGCAAATGGAGCGCACCGTCGAGGTCAGCGTGGCTGCGCAGAACGTGAGTCGGCTGATTACCGCATTGCAGCGTGAACGTGGTGCGAGCGGCGTCTATCTGGGGAGCCAGGGGCGGACCATGGCGCGGCGCCTGCCGGGAATGCGGCAAGCGACTGATGAAGCGTTCAGCGCCATGCAAGCGCTTGCCAAACAGGACGGCTCGCAGCTCGGGAGCGTCTTGGCTTCGCTCGATGAGCTTCAGGCAACACGTTCGCAAATCGACTCGTTCGCAATCAACAGCATCGACTCCGGTTCTCGCTTTACTGGCTACATCAAGGCGTTGATCGGTTTTACCCACAAGGTTGAGCGCAGCGTGCAGGACGTCACGCTTGCACGAGCGTTAGGCGGGCTCAATCAGTTCGTCGAGATGAAGGAGCGGGCCGGTCGCGAGCGCGCGTTGTTGGGCGTGGTGTTCGGTCAGGACAGGTTCGACGCGGCGCTGCTTGCCTCCTTCAGCCGGAACCTGGGTGAATTCTCGGCCTATATGGATGGCTTCCGTCGTGCGGCCTCGGAGCGCTTCGTCCGTTTGCTCGACGAAAAGCTGCAGCAGCCGAGCGCCCTTGAAGTCGCACGTCTGCAACGTCTGGCTTTCGAGGTGCCGACCGGGCAGAGCCTGGGTATCGATAGCGAGAACTGGTTCGATACGGCGACCAGCCGGATCGACCTTATGGGTGAGCTGGAGCAGGCCTTGTCGCAGGATGTGGGCACACTGGCCGCTCAGGCTCGCGATGAGGCACGCAACGCGCTTTGGCTGACGCTCGCCGCGGTGATCATTGCGCTGCTGGTGGTGACAGGCCTTTCCTTCCTGATCATGCGCAACATCAAACGGGCCGTGCAGGATGTGAATCATGCGCTGTTGTCGCTTTCGGCTCGGGATCTGACCGCAACGGCGCACTACGAAGGCAGGGACGAGTTTGGCGAAATCTCGCGTAACCTCAATCTCATGGCTGTCGAGCTCAAGCAGGTCGTGGGCGAGATCAGCAACGCCACCGCGCAGGTGGCCACGGCGGCGGAGGAGTCCTCCGCGGTGACCGTGCAAACGAGCCAGAGCATCGATCGGCAGCGGCAGGGAACCGAGCTGGTGGTTACCGCGATAAACGAGATGAGCGCGACCGTGCGCGATGTTGCGAGAAGCACCAGCGATGCCGCCGAACTCTCGCAGCACCTCAACGCCAATACTGCGCAAGGCCGAGCCGAAGTCGAGAACACCATCGAGCTCATTCGCCAGTTGTCGAGCCAGGCCGATCAGACTGCAAGCATCATTGCGGACCTCAAGCGTGAGAGCGATTCGATCTCGTCCGTGCTGGATGTAATCCGCGGCATTGCCGACCAGACCAATCTGCTCGCTCTGAACGCGGCTATCGAGGCGGCGCGAGCAGGGGAGCATGGCCGCGGCTTCGCTGTCGTTGCGTCCGAGGTGCGCACGCTTGCCCAGAAAACACAGGAATCCACCGGCAGCATTCAGGACATGATTGCCAATCTCCAGGGCGGGGCCGACCGGGCCGCGCGCTCGATGCAGGAGACGCTCTCCAAGGCTCAGAACGGCTCGAGCAACATCGGGCGGGCCGGGGAATTGCTGGCGGAGATTGCCGAGGGAGTGTCTGCTATCAGTGATCGCAACCTGCAGATTGCCACGGCGGCGGAGGAGCAGAGCGCGGTGGCCGAAGACATCAATCGCAACGTCGTCGAGATCAACGATGTCGCGATTCAGGTGAGCGCCGGTGCGGAGCAGACGGCGATGACCAGTCTGGAGCTTGCGCGCCTGGCCGAGCAGCAACAGCAGCTCGTTGGTCGCTTCAAGGTCGCTTGACGCGTGCGTCTGCTGAGCTGAATCCGTAAGCCCGGCCGCAGCTGGGCCGAGGTTGGGGGCGGTGAGGGGCGCAGCCATACGTGGCTGCGCCCTTCTTCGTTACAGCGTCGCGATGCCTGCCTGCAGGGTGCGGGGGCGCCCGGGTAGGCGCAGATGCTGCCCCAGGCTTCCCGCGTGCTGGCTTCGGGCATGTTGGAGTAGCCGCGGTTTACCGCGAAGCCGTTGCGGTAGAGCTCCTGGGGGCTGAAGCCGCGTACGAGCAACTCGGTCAGGCTCTGACCGCCGAAGTTGTTGCCGTGCTCCACGCCGCTGGCGTAATCGAGCGCATCTTCAAGGCGCGTTGTGCCGATGTCTTCGACGATCTAGCACTCTGCGCAACGCGGATGAACTACGGTTGCCAAGCGGCCCGGGCGCTCAAATGGCGGCGAGAACGACGCGGTCGCGGCCGGCTCTTTTGGCCTGGTATAGCGCTTCGTCCGCGGCCTTGAAGGTCGCCTCGGGCGATGCATGATTGTCGCTGCAGGCGATGCCGATGGACGCCGTCACCGGTGCGCCAGTCGGACTTGCAGATTGCCGCAGGCGAGCGAGCAGGCGCTCTGCCGCAATGCCGGCGCCGGCGGCGTCGGTCTCGGGCAGCAGCATGAGGAACTCTTCGCCACCCATGCGGCACAGCACGTCGGTGGGGCGTGAGCAGTCCTTCATGATCTCGGCGAGAAAGCGCAACACCTTGTCGCCCACGTCATGGCCGTGTTGGTCGTTGACCTGTTTGAAGTGATCGAGATCCAGCGTCACCGCCGCGTAGCGCTGGTCGAGCAGCTCGAACTGCTTGAGCGCCAAGTCGAGGCCGCGGCGGTTACGCAGACCGGTCAGCGGGTCGGTCATGGACGCCGCTTCCAGCGCTCCCATCTTCTGCTGCAGCAGGGAGACGCCGGCGAGCATCGCGACCTTCAATCGCGAGACCTCGAAATACCAGGAATTGACCGTCGAAATACGGCTGGCCGCTTCCGGCGCACCCCAGTGTTCGGCGGTGTCGGCCAGGGCGCGAATGGGTCTGGAGATAAGTCTGGACAGCCACCAGAACACCGCGAGCGAGATGAGGGTGAACGGCACCGCATTGAGTAGCGTGGTACGTGTCAGTTGTTGGAGCTTCACCGTGATGGCTGCGGTCGGGCGCTGCGCGATGATGCCCCAGCCGGTGCTCTGCACCGGCGCGAAGCCGGCGAGCATGTCGACGCCAAGTGTATTGATGACGCGCTGGCTGCCCTCCTGGCCCGATAGCACTTCCCGGACCACCGCATTGTCCGATACGTTCTGGCCGACCCGCTTGCCATCTTCGTGGAAGATCAATCGGCCCTGGGTATCGACCACGTACAGGTAGGAGCCGTCGCGGTAGTAATGCACGCCGAGCAGGCCGTGCAGCGCGTTGCGCTCGAGCAGGAACAGCGAGGCGCTGATGTAGCCGAGGTAGCTGCCATCGGGGGCGAAGATAGGATGGGTCACCGCGATCAGATAGATGCCATCGGTGGCAACGTAGGGATCGGTGGTCAGCGGCTGGCGCTCTTTAAGCGCACGCGTCGCGCCTGCGCTGTTGACCTTGACCCCAACCAGGCCGGCGCTTTCCGGCGACGCCGAAACGATCTCCCCGGCGGCGCTGACGATGACCGCCCGGCTGAACTGCTCGCTTTTGAGCTTGAGCCGTTCGGTCTCGTTGTCCCGTGCGATCGGGTCGGCGAAGCGGGTCGACAGCTCTTCTGCGGCATAGGCGAGCTCGCGACGGCTATTAAGGAAGAATTGATCGGTGGTGTCGGCAAGTTTGCGTGCATAGGCCCGGTTTGCCTCCAGGGTCTGCTCGAACAACTGGTCACGCTGCGAACTGTAGCCGGCGAAGAAGCTGTTACCGAAGGTCAGCAGGCCAGCGACGAGTGCCAGCAGCAGCGTGAGTTTCTGTAGATCCAGCCGGGACATGCAGCTTCAGTCTCTAAATACGTGCTTGGCGCGGGCCAATGGAGTTTTATCGTGCAGACTTCTTGCGAGCGGAAGCCAAAGGCAGGCCATGATACAGGCGCCGTACCGTCAGGAGCAGTTCCCCGAGGAAAAACAGGGCTGGCAGATGATATGAGTTCGTGGATAATAATCGATCTCATTCGTCCTGCGCCTACCGCTCATGCCCGATACTACCGCCCTTGCCACGCGTCTCCTGGCCGTCGAAGACGACCCCATATTCGCCCGGCACCTGGTGGATCATCTGCAGTCGATCGGGTATTCGGTCAGTCACTGTACGGACGGCGAGGAGGGGCTCTCCCGGGTGCAGACCGAGCACTTCGATCTGATCCTGATGGACATCATGCTGCCCGGTGCCAGCGGCCTGGACGTCTTGCAGCAGTTACGCCGTCGCCGCGGCGTGCCCGTCATCCTGATGTCCGCACTGGGCAACGAGCAGGATCGCATCACCGGTTTCAGCCAGGGTGCCGACGACTATCTGCCCAAGCCCTTCAGTCTGCTGGAATTGAGCGTGCGCATCGAGGCGGTGCTGCGGCGCGTGGCCTATGAGCGTTCGGAGGGGCAGCCTGCGAATGATTGCGAGCGCTTGCACTTCGATGAGCTGAGGCGCGATGTCGCGGTGGGTAATCGATGGGCCGGCCTGACGCCCAGCGAGTATCGTGTGCTGGTGATGCTCTGGCAGCACGCCGGCACCGCATTGAGCAAGGCTTACCTTTATCAGCAGGCGCTGCATCGCAATTATTCGAGTCATGATCGCAGCCTGGACATGCACGTGAGTCATCTGCGGCGCAAGCTGAAGGCGCTTGATTGTACGGCGCTGCAGCTGGAGACCGTATGGGGCACCGGCTATATGGCCACCCGGGGCGAGCGATGAGCCTGCCTTCGCGCCATTCGTTGTTCTGGCAACTGGCGCTGCTGCAGATCGGCTTCTGCCTGTCGTTGATCTGGCTGAGCCAGTCCTGGACGCAATATGTGCGTGATCGCAGCAGCTATCTGCCAAGCGAGTCGCGAGAGCAACTGCTGCACTACGCCGCTGACGCCGAGCGAAGCTGGCGCAACGGTGGTGGCGAAGGTGTGCATCGCTGGCTGGAGGCGTTTCGTCAGACTCAAGACACCTGGGCCGTCGTGGTCAGTCCCGACCTGGATTCGCTGAGCGTCCGCTCGCTCGGCCGCGATGATTACGCGCGGCTGAAAATGGTGCGCGGGATCGACTGGCGAATCAGCCGCCGCGGCGCAGGGCCACCTTATATAAGTGTTCCATTCCCGGAGCACCCGGATGGCGGGCAGTTGATACTGCAGTTGCCCGAGCGGCTGATGCCCAGCACCTCGATGTTTCTGCTGCAAGTGGTCATCAATATCGTGGTGCCAGGCGTGCTGGCGCTGCTGCTGTGCGGGTTGATCTATCGGTTGTTGATCCGTCCTCTTAAGCGGCTGCAGGCTCAGGCCAATGCGCTACGGGCGGACCAACTCGGCATGCGTGGGGGCGCGCTGATCGACCGTCGCGATGAGCTTGGCGAGCTGGCCCAGGCGTTCGACCACATGGCCGAGCGGCTGCAGAGCGCGGTGTCCTTCCAGCGCCAGTTGCTGCGTGACCTGTCCCATGAGCTGCGCGCACCGCTCAGTCGCCTGCGCGCGGCCGCCGAACGTGAACCTCGCGCCGGCGCGCTCAGCCGTCGGGTGAACCAGGAGGTGCAGGGCATGGAGCAGCTGATCGGCGGCATTCTCGAACTGGTGTGGCTGGATACCGAGCGTCCGTCGCTACCGCGCGAAGCGGTCGATGTCGGCGCGTTGTGGGACGTACTGCGCGACAACGCCTGTTTCGAATCCGGCTGGGGCCCGGCGCGGCTGCCGTGCGACCTGCCTGAAGACTGCCGGGTTAGCGCCAACCTGAACGGCCTGGCCCAGGCACTGGAGAACATCCTGCGCAATGCCATCCGTCATTCGCCTGTTGAAGGCTGCGTGCGGCTGGCTGGCCAGCGAGAGGAAGGATGCTGGCACCTGTGGATCGAGGACAGCGGCCCCGGCGTGGCAGCGGACCAGCTGGAGCTTATCTTTCAGCCTTTCACTCGCCTCAATGCGGCCCGACCCGGTGGTGATGGGTTTGGCCTGGGTTTGGCGATTGCGCGGCGCATGGTTCGCCTGCAGGGCGGCGAGCTCTGGGCGGAACCTCTCGATCCCGGGCTGCGCCTGCATCTGACCTTGCAAACTGTATAGTTTGTAAATGCACTTTACTCTCAAATGAGAATCTCTAGCATTCGGTTGCCTGCGCAACATACAAACGACGCGTTGCGCGGGCTGACGCACGCTTAGTTATCCATTCCCATAGCCTAGCCCTGCTAATAGTCCAAGCATGGAAGGCATGCCTACGGGCCGGGGAATATTCGAAGAACCAGAGATAAAGACATGCCAACCCTCAAAAGCCCTCTTATCGCAACGCCACATCCCACGTTCCAGAAAACCCTCATCGCAGCCACGCTGGCCACATTGGCATATTCAGCCTCAGCACAGGAACGGCTGGAGCTGGATTCGATTGTAGTTACTGCCTCGGGCTTCGAGCAAAACATCAAGGATGCGCCAGCCACGATCTCCGTCATCACGGCCGAGGAGTTGAAGAAGCGTTCCTATACCGACATCACCGATGCGTTGAAAAACGTGGCGGGGGTGCAGATTGTTGGCGGCGGCGTTGAACAGTCGATCATGGTCCGGGGCATGACTTCGGCTTACACCCTCTTCCTCATCGACGGTCGCCCTGCCCAAGGTAACGATGCGTTCTCCGAGAGGGGTTCTCAGCAGGGTACCCCTATCAACTTCCTGCCGCCGCTCGAGTCCATCGAGCGCATTGAGGTCATCCGCGGCCCGGCATCGTCCCTATATGGCTCCGATGCCATGGGCGGCGTGATCAATATCATTACCAAGAAGGTGTCGAACGAGCTGAGCGGCAGCATCACCACCGAATATACGGTGCCGTCCAAGTCCAACGAGCTCAATGAGGATACCTGGCAAACCAGTGCTTACCTCAACGTACCGCTGATCGAGGATGTCCTGGGTCTGCAGCTGACCGGTGCTTACCACGATCAGGACGAGAGCAACTTCGTAGGTGGCAGCGACGCCGCGGCCACCGATCCCGAATACGAAAAGCGTAATGTTGGCGGAAAACTGTCCTGGAATATCAACGAGCAAAACAATCTGACGCTCGGCCACACCTATACCAAGCAGGAACGCTGGAAAAACCCAGGTAGAAGCCTGCTCGAGACTGACGATCCGAGCTACACCGAGTCCATCAAGAAGAATTACTTCATCGAGCATGATGGAAATTACGGCAACGTGCTGGCCAAGACGTACATCAACTACGACAACTCTGAAAATGCCACCACGCTAAATCCCGTAACTGGTAAGGGCATCGAGTACGAGGTAATCACGGCCAATACCCAGGCGACTTACTTCATCGGCTCTCACGCCATCACGGGTGGTTTGACGCACAAATACGAGAACCTGGAACACAACTCCAACGGCCTGCGAGAGCCGGTAGTTGCAGACGCCAACGCCACCGTCGAAATGAATCGCTATCAGAACTCCATATTCCTGGAGGACAACTGGAACCTGACCGATGATTTCATCCTGACTCTGAGCGGACGCTACGACGACAACCAGGCTTTTGGTGGCCAATTCAGTCCAAAGGTTTATGGCGTCTACCACCTGAACGACAACTTCACCATCAAGGGTGGCGTCACCACCGGCTACAAAGCGCCTGACCTGCGCTCCAGCGCCACTGACTTCGGTTCCACCTCAATGGGCGGCGTGATCATCGGCAACCCAGATCTGGTACCAGAAACCAGCCTCAACCGTGAAATCGGCATCGCTTACGAAGAGCAGGACCTTGGGCTGCTCACCACCCTGACCGCCTACGTGATCGATTACGAGGACAAGATCAATCGTACCGGCCGGGTTTGCCCTCAGGACCCCACCGAGAGCGTCCCATGTGAATACAACGGCACGACGTACCCAGGCCATCGCTTCGGTTACACCGCCTACGAGAACGTCGACGAGGCGGAGCTGCGCGGTATCGAGTGGACCCTGGACTACCGTCTGCTCGACAACCTGACCTATCGGCACAGCTACACCTACACCGAGACCGAGCAGAAGTCGGGCGACTACAAGGGCAAGCCGCTCAACGATGTAGCCAAGCACATGTTCAACGCCTCGCTTGACTGGCAGGCCACCGGCCGGATCAATGTCTGGACCCAGTACAACTACCGCGGCAAGACCTCCGGTCGCTGGCAGACCGGCACCAGCGGTTCCCAAACCAACGGTTTCCGTTACCCTGCATACAGCTTCGTTGACGCTGGCGTAGCCTTCAAAGCGACGAACGACCTGACCTTGAAGGCGGGTGTCTACAACCTTGGCAACAAGGAAGTCACCACGGATGGCGAGTACGCCTACAACCTGGACGGCCGACGCTTCATCTTCTCGTTGACCCAAGCGTTCTAAAGCGCTGCAAGCGATGCTCCCTGCCGATCTGCTTTCGCCAGGGAGCATTCGCGTGTATGGCATTAACGTATCGAGCTCCGATCGCTCGGCTCGACGAGGTTCAAGTCGACATGAATACATATGATGGCTACGTGATGGACGTCGCTTATCCGCCGCATTTCCACAAGGAAATCCAGCCCGTCTGGCTAGCCAGCCTGGCTCAGTTCTTGGGCACGGCTGCTCCCGATATCACCAAGCCCTACTCCTATTGCGAGCTGGGTTGTGGCATGGGCATCAACCTGCTGGTCGCCGCTGCGACGAATCCGCTAGGCCAGTTCGTTGGTGTGGATGCCAACGAGAAGGCGCTGGCCATCGCCAGAGAGGCAGCAAAATCAGTCGGTCTGACGAACGTCCACTTCGTTCACGCAGATTTCGCCCACTTTGCGCAGAGTAACAATCTATTTTTCGATTTCATCGTCAGCCATGGTGTCTGGTCGTGGATTGCGCCGAACCAACAGAAGCACATCCTTCAGGTGGTTGCCAAATTCCTAAAGCCCAAGGGGCTCTTCTATTTGCACTACATGTGCCATCCAGGCGCGACTCAAATGATGCCGGTGCAGAAGCTGCTGAATGACCTGGCTCGACAGTTGCCAGGCTCTTCCGAGCAGAAGCTGCAAGCTGCGCTGGATTTCGTATGTGAGCTGGACGTCGCCGGCACTTTCATAGATCAGCCCAACTTGAGCGAAAAGATAAAGTCACTCAAGCAGAAACCTGCCTGTTATCTCGCCCATGATTTCCTGACCGACAATTGGGCTCCGCAGCATTCGACCGATGTTCATCAATCGGTGGCACAGACCGGCGTTACCTATATAGGCAGTGCCAGTGCCTTCGACAATTTGGACAGCCTGTCCGTACCGGGCGCCGTACAGCCGCTTCTGGCAAAGCTGGCATCGCCCGCGCTAAGGGAAACGGTCAAGGATCTGGCGAAGAATCAGCATCAGCGCAGCGATCTGTTTCAGCGTACTCCGGTTCGACTGGCCCAGCAGGACGTTCTACAGCAGGTCGATGCCCTTCGGCTACAGCTGATGCCCCAAGCGCCACGCTCAGGCGCGCTGTCGTTCCAAACGCCAATCGGGGAAATCCAAGGCCCTGACGACATTTTCTCACCCCTGCTGGAAAAGCTAGCCGAACGCCCCACCACTTTTGCCGAGCTAAGACAGCTGCCCGCTTTTACCGAAAAGCTCGGCACGTTATCGCAAGCGTTGCAGATGCTGATGTGGCAGGGCCATATCCATCCGCAACGTCCGGATGGCCTCAGCTGCAGCGACCAGGCAAGCAAATTGAAAGCATGGATCGAGCGGAACCAACTGAAATTGAAAATTGTGGAGGATTGCGGAACAGCCGTTAACTACCTGGCTGGCAACTCATGAAAAACGATGACGCAACACAGCGTGGTGTTCGTTTCGGTCTGTACGTTTCGCCCGGCCCCAACTTCGTATCCTGTTCAATAATGAAGAGAACGCACCGATGAAAGCCCCTTCACAGCCCTGGCCGGTAGTATCGCGAACCCTCGCGGCCGTGCTGGGCGGCTACGTGTTCACCTACTGTTGCACGGCGGCGCTGGCGCGCTTGCTTCCTCTGGCAAAATCCGATGCGGTAGTAGTCGCGACGCTGGCAGCCTTTATCATCTATACGGCGGCTATCCTCTGGGCCTTTGGTTGCCGCAGCGCATGGCGTGCCTGGGCCGTGATAGCGCTGGCCCTGCCGCTGGCTCTGATTGGCTTCTGGCCACAATTGCTGGAGCGCATCGGATGAAGAAGCAGAGCTTCACGCAGTCCATGGCCTGGCTGCATACCTGGGGTGGCCTGCTGTTGGGGTGGGTGCTGTTCGCCATCTTTCTGACCGGCACACTGGCGGTGTTCGACAAGGAAATCGATGGCTGGATGCGCCCGGAGGTGCCTGCTTACGCGGGCAGTCAGGAGGAGGCGCTGCAGCGTGCGGTCGATTATCTGCGGGCGCGCCACGCCGATGCGCCGAACTGGAACATCAATCTGCCCAGCGAGCGCTCGTCGAACCTCAGCGTGTCGACTGGTGAGCAGCGCCGCGGCGGCGGGCAACTGCTCGATCCGGCGACCGGCGAGCCGATCTCGGCGCGGGAAACGGCGGGTGGCGGGTTTTTCTTTCGTTTCCATTTCACCCTGAACATGCCGCGCAATATCGGTATCTGGGTGGTCGGGCTGGCGGCCATGGCGATGCTGGTAGCGCTGATCAGCGGTATCGTGATTCACAAGAAGATCTTCAAGGATTTCTTCACCTTCCGCCCCGGCAAGGGGCAGCGCTCTTGGCTCGACGCGCACAATGCCAGTGGCGTGCTGTTGTTGCCCTTTCACCTGATGATCACCTACACCGGGTTGGTGATCTTCTACCTGCTCTATATGCCCGCTGCGGTGGACGTCCTGTATGACGGTGACCGGCAGGCGGCCAGCCGCGATCTGCGAGGCGGCGCTGCGGAGCAACGAACCGAGCGTCCGCCAGCCGGCGGGCGTGGCCAGCAACGCGATGCCGGTA
This sequence comes from Pseudomonas sp. FeN3W, assembly GCA_030263805.2. Classification (NCBI taxonomy): domain Bacteria; kingdom Pseudomonadati; phylum Pseudomonadota; class Gammaproteobacteria; order Pseudomonadales; family Pseudomonadaceae; genus Pseudomonas; species Pseudomonas sp. FeN3W. Next base: position 1,186,437 of record CP136010.1, on the reverse strand, counting down.
TGGATCAGGCAATGGCAGGGCGCTCCGACGTCACTGCGCAGTCGGCAAGCGCTGTGCCCCTGGCGCCGCTCGGGCCGATCCTGGCGCAGGCCGAAGCGGCGATGGGCCCGGTCGGCGGGCTGTCCATCCAGAATCCGGGGCGGCCCGATGCGCGCATCGACGTGCGCCCCGTGCTCGGTAACCGAATCGAGCTGACCAAAGGCCGCAGCATGTCATTCGATGGCGTCAGCGGCGTCGTGCTGCGCAAGCCCGACGAGAGCCGGCCGAGCCTGCTCACGCAAAGAGTCATGGCGGGGCTGCACTTCGCCCAGTTCGGCGGCTATCCGATGCGCTGGTTGTACTTTCTCTGCGGCATGGTCAGTTGCGCCATGATCGCCACCGGCCTGCTGCACTTCTGCATCAAGCGCCGACGCAAGTACGCCGAGCAGAGCGCCGCATCGCAGCGTTTCCATCGCCTGGTGGAGTCGCTCAACCTGGCAGTGGTGGTCGGCCTGTCATTGGCCTGCATCGGCCTGCTCTGGGCCAATCGGCTGCTGCCGGTTCAGCTGGCCCAGCGTGGCGAATGGGAAGTGCGTGTGTTCTTCCTGATCTGGATGGTCGCGCTGGCCCATGCGCTGTGGCGACCGACGCTGCGCGGCTGGGCCGAACAGCTGGCGCTATTGGCGCTGCTCTGTGTCACGTTGCCGCTACTGAACATGGTGACTGCTGGCGGCGCGCCATGGGCGGATCCGACGCGGCTATGGCTGGAGCTCACCTGTGTGACGATGGGCGCGATCCTGCTGTGGCTGATGCGCAAGGTCACGCTGCGCACGGGCACTGTGCAGGAGCGACCGCGCCGCGCGGCGATGAAGCTGAAGGAGATGCACCCATGATGCTGCCGTTCGTGGCTGGCCTGCTGCTCGCCTATGGCGGCATGGTCGGGTTGTGTCAGGGCATGGAGCGCAACTTCAAGCTGGTCTGGAAGCGCGAGCCGTCGCGGGTGCTGCGCCATGCATTGCGCGTGCTCGGAACAGTCTTGCTGGCGGGCAGTTTCGCTAGTTGCGTCTGGGCCTGGGGTTGGGCGATGGGGCCGGTGGGCTGGTTTGGTGCGATCTCGCTGGCGGCGTTGCTAGTGGCGTGGCTGCTGCCGTATCAGGCGCGGGCCGCCGTGGTCTTCCCTGTCGCGGGTATTCCGTTGTGGCTGTTGGTCTGGGCGGTGGCAGGCTGATGACGAAACAGGCCCGCACCGGCGGGGCCTGTTTCGTCTGGTGGTCAAGGCGGCTATCAGCCCTGGTGATAGCTCGGCGCGAGCTTGTAGACCGAGGTGTCCAGCCCCTCGAAGCGTGCCTTCAGCTGCAATGCCAGGTACAGCGAGTAGTGCCGTGACTGGTGCAGGTTGCCGCCGTGGAACCAGAGGTTCTGCTGCTGGGTTGGCTTCCACATGTTGCGCAGCTCGCCTTCGTACGGGCCCGGGTCCTTGGTGGTGCCGGAGCCGAGGCCCCAGCAGCGCCCGACCTTGTCGGCGACGTCCTGGGAGATCAGTCGCGCCGCCCAGCCGTTCATCGAACCGTAGCCGGTGGCGTAGACGATCAGGTCGGCCGGCAGGCGGCTGCCATCGTCGAGTACCACGGCATCCGGCTCGATGTGAGCGACGCCGAGACCGGGCCCGCTTTTCAGCTTGATGGTGCCGTCGGCGATCAGCTCGCAGGCGCCGACGTCGATGTAGTAGCCCGATCCGCGGCGCACGTACTTGAGGAACAGGCCGGATTCGTCATCGCCGAAGTCGAGCATGAAGCCGGCTGCAGCCAGGCGATCGTAGAAGGCTTTGTCGCGTTCCTTGACCTGCTCGAAGGCCTGGCGATGGAACTGCGGCAGCACCTTGTAGGGGATCGAGGCGAACAGCATGTCGGCCTTGTCGGTGGTCAGCCCGCTCTCGACCGCATCCTCCGAATAGAGCGGGCCGAAGACCACGTCCATCAGGGTGTCGGAACGCACGATATGGGTGCTGGAGCGCTGCACCATGGTGACGTCCGCGCCGTTCTCCACCAGGTCCGCGCAGATATCGTGGGCCGAGTTGTTGGCACCGATGACCACCGCGCGCTTGCCACGCCAGGCGTCGCCGCCGGGATGCTGGCTGGAATGGTGTTGCTGGCCGGCGAAGGTCTCCGCACCCGGATAGACCGGCACGTTGGGCACACCGGACATGCCGGTGGCGAGGATCAGCTGCGCGGGCTTGAGCGTCATCGGTTTGCCGTCGCGCAGCACCTCGACCGTCCAGCGGCCCTCGGCTTCGTCGAAGCTCGCCTTTATGCACTCGGTTTTCGCCCAGTAATTGAGATCCATGACCTTGGCGTACATCTCCAGCCAGTCGCCGATCTGGTCCTTGGGCGTGAAGATCGGCCAGTGATCGGGGAAGGGCAGATAAGGCATGTGGTCGTACCAAACCGGGTCATGCAGGCACAGCGACTTGTAACGGCCGCGCCATTGGTCGCCGGGACGCTCGGCCTTGTCGACGATCAGCGTTGGTACGCCGAGGCGCTTGAGCCGTGCGCCGAGGCCGAGGCCGCCCTGGCCGCCGCCGATGACCAGGCAGTAGGGCTGTTCGGTGATGCCCAGCGCGGCTTCCTCGTCGCGGCGCTTTTCCAGCCAGTTGCGCTTGTCGGCCAGGCCGTGGCCATGTTCGGCGCCCGAGCGGTTCCTCGTGCCCCTTCAGCTCGCGCATGGTGGTCAGCAGTGTCCAGCACAGGCCGTCCTTCAGCCGTACATAACCCTTGCCGCGGGCAACATCGGTTTCCAGGCTGATCCAGCCTTCGAGCACGCCGCCGGCCAGGCTCGCTTCGCCTTCGAGCTTCCAGTTGTCCGGCTGGGTGGCTTGCAGGCGGCTTTCCAGCATGTCGCGAATGTCGGCCTTGCCTTCGAGGGTGATCAGGTTCCAGCTGAACAGCACGAGGTCACGCCAGTGGCAATCTTCGGCGAACAACTCGAGCGTGCCATCGATGTCACGCTGGGCCAGGTGCTGGCCGAGGCGTTCGACCCAGGCGGCCAGTTGTTCGGTGGCGGTGCGGGCGGTAGTAGCCTGGCTGTCGCCGCCGAGGTCACTGCCGTTATCGGTTTTCAGATCGAAGGGAACGTCGTTGCTGGGACGCATGGGGGGTCTCCTGGTCTTTGTTGTTATTCACGGGGATACCGTGCTTCCAGCAGAGCAAGCGCCGGGCCAGCCCGCGGCGCACAGCGTCGTGGCTGGCCTGGAGTCGTATCGGGACTGGCCGGTCGAGACTGCGCTGTACCATCCCTGGCGCGGTCGGGGTGACACTCTGTACCAAGCGTGGCACAGCATGCGGCGGCCGGGTGATTGGCCTATGCTGGGCGCAAACCGCCTCGAAACATCGCGGAGAACAACAAGAATGACCTCTCGACTCAGTCAGCATGTGCACCAGGTCCTGAGCTTCGGTGAAGGCACGTCCGCCAGCCAGGGCCCGGCTGCCGATCCCGCCATTGCACGTTCCTGGCGCCGTTGCCTGGAGCAGCATCAGCTGGACCCCACCAGCCTGCGCGCGCCCTGCGTAATCGAGCGTCCGCGACTCAACGAGCACCGCGAGCGGCTGGACCGGGTTATCGCCGTCGCCCACTGGCAGATGAACAGCCTGCACCAGCAGCTGGGCAGCAGCGGACATGCGGTACTGCTGACCGACGCCAGCGGCGTAGTGATCGACAGCGTAGCCGATCAGGCCGAGCGTGCGCAGTTCCAGCGCGCCGGACTGTGGCTCGGCGCGGTGTGGAACGAGGCGACCGAGGGCACCAATGGCGTCGGCCTGTGCCTGCTGGAGCGCCAGGCGCTGACCATTCGGCGTGACGAGCACTTCCGTGGCCGGCACGCAGCACTGACCTGTTCGGCGAGCCCGGTGTTCGATGCCGAGGGTGGGTTGCTCGCCGTACTCAACGTGTCGTCGGCGCGTGAGGATTTGTCGCGCCAGCGGCGTTTTCACACCATGGCGCTGACCAACCTGTCGGCCAAGCTCATCGAAAGCTGTTTCTTCCTGCAGCACTGCGAGGGCAACTACCTGCTGCGCTTCCATGCCCAGCCCGAATACATCGGCCTGCTCAGCGAAGGCCTGCTGGCGTTCGATGGCGAGGGACGGATCACCGCGATCAACGAAACCGCGCTCAACCTGCTCGCCAGTAGCCGCGAGGCGCTATTAGGCCGGCCCTTGGAAACTGTGCTCGATGTGCGTCTGGATCAGTTGCTGGAGCGTGCGCGACCGCAGCCGGGGGCTTGCTGGCCCTTGCATACCCATGACGGTCAGCGGCTGTTCTGCCAGCTGCGCGGGCCGCAGATGCGTGTGGTTGCCGCGCCGCGTCAGGAGCCGGCCGACGTGGCGGGCCTGTGCCTGCTCGATCCGTCAATGCGCAGCGGTTTCAGCCGTGCGCTGAAGGTGCTCGAGCGGGACGTACCGGTGTTGCTGCAAGGCGAAACCGGCACCGGCAAGGAGGCGTTCGCCGGTGCGTTGCATCGCGCCAGCAGCCGCGCCGGCCGGCCATTCGTGGCACTGAACTGCGCGGCGATTCCGGAGACGCTGATCGAAAGCGAGCTGTTCGGCTATCGCGGCGGCAGTTTCACCGGCGCGCGTCGCGAGGGCATGGTCGGCAAGCTGGAGCAGGCCAACGGCGGCATTCTCTTTCTCGACGAGATCGGCGACATGCCGTTGGCGCTGCAGACGCGATTGCTGCGTGTGCTGGAGGAGCGCAAGGTCACCCCGCTGGGGGCTGCCGCACCGGCCGAATTGAACATCCGCCTGATCAGCGCCAGCCATCATGACCTGCGCTCGCTGGTGGCCAGCGGCGCGTTCCGTGAGGATCTGTACTACCGCCTTGGCGGGCTGATGGTCGCGTTGCCGCCGTTGCGCGAGCGCAGCGATAAGCCGGCGTTGCTTGATCATCTGCTGGCGGAAGAAGCGCAAGGCGAGGCTATCTGCCTCGAGCCGGCTGCACGGCAGGCCTTGCTGCGCTACAGCTGGCCGGGCAACGTGCGGCAGCTGCGCAATCTGTTGCGCACGTTGGTGGCGCTGAGCGAACAGGGTCGTATTGGGCTGGACGAGGTGCTTGCTGTATTGCCGACCGAAATGGGCGAGGTCGAGGCACCGCGTGATCCGTTGCAGTCGGCCGAGCGCGAGGCGCTGCTGAGCGTACTGCGCGAGCGGCACTGGCAGGTCAGTCGGGTGGCCGAACAGCTCGGGATCAGTCGCAACACGCTCTATCGCAAGCTGCGCAAGCACGGCATCTCGCGTAACTGAACGGCGGGCGTGAACGCCCGCCGTCACGGAGTCAGAGCGCGGTAGACAGGGTGATCGAGCCGAATTGGTCGTGTTCCTGCTGGCCCTGGAATTCGCGGGTGCGCCAGACGCTGGCGAACGCCAGCTGCCAGCGGCTCCAGGTCAGTGCCACGCCAAGCTTGGCGTCGCCGACCCACTCGCGGCGGTCCACCGAATGGCTGTCCTCGAAGGTGTTGCCGTCCAGCAGCATGTTGTGCGCCATGTAGCGCCCTTCGACATTGGCGAAGCCGTACCAGGCGAAATCGCCACCCGGTCGGAAGAACTGGCTGCCGCTTTGCGCCGGCGTTACCGCGGGGATGCTGAAGCTGCGCTGCAGGTTCTGCCCCAGGCGCAGGCCCAGCCCGGCCGAGCCATAGCTATAAAGGTTGCCGAGGGCGAAGCCCACGCTCGGGCCGTATTCCAGCTCCAGCCCGGCGAAGCGCTCCTGCAGCCACCAGCGATGCTGATAGCCCAGATTGACGAAGGGCTCGTTCTCCAGCTGGTTGTCCCAGCCGTTGGGTTCGTCGCTGTCGGTCACCTTGTGCACGGCACGCTGCAGGCGTTTGCCACCGGCGGCCGGGCCGACGATACCGACATCAAGGTGCAGCCCTTGCGCGGCGCGCCAGCCGTCGTACTGGGTGTCGGAGAACATCGACATGCCGGCGAACAGCAGTCCGGCGTAGGGGCGGTCATCTTCGATCAGCGCTCGGGTTTCGATTTCCTCCGGCGTGTAGATCTGATGACCGAAGCGATAGGAGACGTTGTCGACGGCACTGCCCGACCAGCCGGGCAGCAGATCGGCGAAGCGTCGCGTCCAGCTCTGTTCGTCCGGTTCGAAACCCCAGATGACTTCCAGGCCATTGGTGTAATGACCATCACTGCCCGAGGCGATGATGTCGTTCTCCACCTTGATGGCGAGGATGTCGGCATGGCTGACGATGGGGGCGGTGATGGATGCGGCGAGCAGGCACAAGCACGGCAAAGAACGAGAATGCATGATCAAACTCCTGGCTTACGTTCTTGTTTGTATGTTCTTTCTCGGACCATCACCGCTTCCAGCGGTTCGCTTGTTGCTCAAGGCGCGTCGTATGTGCCGTTTCTAGCCAGCCCCGACTCGCTGACCATCTGCTGCCTGGCTTCCTGCAGATGCTCGGCCAGTGCCACGGTAAAGCCCTGCACGGCTGACCAGCGCAAGTGAATGGCATCGACGAATGCGGCCGGTGGGGCAACCCATTCCCGGTCGGCGTTCCAGTACTGCGCGTGGGTGTTGTCGGCGATGGCGGCGTTCAGTTTGGCGTCGAAGCGGGCGAGAAAGCTGCCATCACCATCGACCTTGGCCTTCCACTGCGGATGCAGTGGCGTGGAAACCACCAGCAGCTGGCGTTGTTCGTCCTCCAGGCGTTTCGACAACTGGCCCAGCGCGGCGAAGCAGCTGTCATCCAGTGGGTCCGGTTTGTCGTAGAACAGGCCACGGTCACCCTGCGGTTCCAGCGGCCCGTCGCCGTGACGGGTGAACACCAGTGGGTCCCATTCGATCTCGTTGGCCCGTTGCGCCTTGACCGTCTGCGCATTGCGCAGCAGCGAGCGCGGCGAGAAGTAGCGCATGTAGTAGCCCCAGCGCGAGGCCTGCTGATAGACGTACTGGTCGGCGTGAGTGCGGTCGAACACCGCATCCGGCACCTTCCAGCAGCCGGCGAAGTCCAGCGGATCGACGATCATCACTACCTGGCGGATGCTTGGTTCGCGGTCCAGCAGCCAGTTGGCGACATAGCTCGACTGGTTGGCGTGCAGGCCGCAGAACGCACCGTTGAGCGGGCGCAAGCCGGGCGTCTGCTCGATCAGCACGTCGCCATCGACATGGCGCCAGGCGACCGAGGAACCGACGATCAGCAGGTTCGGATCGGCGATGGGGTTGTGCCGTAGAAAATGCAGCTTTTCGTCCACGCACAGGCTGTTGGAGAAGGCTGGTGGCGGCAGGTTGTCGGTGTGATTGAGCCAGGCGAGCAGGACGGCAAAGCCGCCGAGCATCCCGAACAGCCCGGCGAACATGCCCAGCAGGTAACCGGCACGTATCCGCCGCTGATCTGCTTCGGCCTGGTCGGCAACGCCGTCCGGGCAGGTATCGACGTACCTGGCCATGACTTAACGTCCTCCGAGTTTGGTCTGAATCAACTGGGCGAAGTGGCCGACGTTCTTCAGCGACTCCAATTCGGCGGTGCGGAACTTGATGCCGAAGCGTTGCTCGGCGGCCACGATCAGCAATACATGGGTCTGGCTATCCCAGCCATCGATGTCGTCAGCGGTGGTTTCGGGGGTGAGGACGATGTCGTCATCGTCGAACACGTCGTGGAAGACCTGGGTCAGCGCCTGGAGAATGTCCTTTTCGTTCATGCTTGCACCTGAATGTGATGATGGATGAGGGCGCGCGAGGCCAGCTCGTAGCGCCAGAAACTTGCATCGCTGGTGGCGTTGGCAGGCGCGGGTCGCTGCTCGAAGCCCAGCCGTGGGTAGTGTTCGGCGACCATACCGTTGCGTTCGGTGGGGCGGTATTCGCCGACCAGGGCGCGCCAGCCGGCAGCCGCTGCCGCATCGGCCAGCACCTCGAGCACCGCTTGCTCCACCTCGCGTCCCAGCACCCGGCAGCTCATCAGCCAGCTGTCGATCAGCAGTTCGTCAGCCTCGATGGCTGCATCCGGTCGCGCCAGCACCACGCTGATCAGGCCGTTATCGCCGAACTTGTCTTCCAGCCGCAGGGCCAGCGCGATGGCCTGCGGATCGCTGGCCATGCGCTCGACTTCGGCTTCGGTATAGCGGCGGGTGGTGAGGTTGAACTGATTGGTCTTGTTGATCAGCTGGGTGGCGCGGGCCTGCTCGGCGGTGCCGATGCGGCTGACGCGCAGCACCATCTGCAGCCCGCGCAGGTAGCCGTCCATGTCCGTGGCCTGACTCAGCGCGGCCTTGCGTTCGGCATTCAACGCATAGCTGCGGCCACGTTCGGCGTCGTCGGAGGTAAAGGACACGGCCTCGAAATAGCCCGCCGCGGCTATGCGCGCGGGGTAGTCGGCGACATCCTCGGGCAGCTCCGGTACGGCGACTTCCGGCAGCTCGCGGCGCACGATGTCGCGCTCGGCAGGGTTGTCGTCGACGAAGACCAGGCTGTCCAGGCCGATATCGAGGATGCTCGCGATGCGCCTCAGGTTGCCGGCCTTGTCTTCCCAGTTGGCGACGAAGGCCGCGATATCGCTGCGCTTGAGTGCCATCTCGGTATGTTCAAAGGCTGCTTCGGCAACGTGCAGGTCGTTCTTGCTGCACACCGCGAGGATCACCCCGCGGCGCGCCAGCTGCGCGGCATAACGCTGAAAGGCGAGAAATGCCTCGCCGCTGGGGCTGCCCTGGCCGAGCTGGATACCGTCGATGCCGTCGTCGCCGATCACGCCGCCCCAGAGCGTGTTGTCCAGATCCAGCACCAGGCATTTGCGCGACAGCCCGGCAGTGGCTGCCGCGATCCGCGCAAAGTGTTCGCCATAAAGCGGTGCCAGGGTCGGGCTGACCAGCTGCTTGGCCTGGTGCCAGCGCACCGGCTCGGCCAGCCCGTCGCCATAGGCAGCCGCCTGCCAGGCAAGATCGAGCAGCAGCACGCCATCCCCACGGGCAGCGGCTCGGATGGCGGCATTCAACCGTTCGATGACTGCCCGCGGCGAAGCCGGCACCAGTGCTTCGTAAGCGCCGAACAGTGGCGGCGTGACCGGCACCAGCGTTTGCTGCACCACCTGCGCGGCATAGCGCTCGCGGGCCCGGCGCCAGAGCATGCGCAGCTCATCGACGCGTTCCGCCACGGCGGCATCCACCTCCGCCTGGCTTGCCTGCAGGGGCAGTTGCAGCGGCGCGTCATGGGCGTCCAGCGCCAGCAGCACCATTTGCGGGGCGAAGGCGTTCAGCGCCGGATCATCGGCCAACAATGCCTGGCGGTACATGCCATAGGGCGCAACGTGCAGCGACAGCGCCAGACGCCGTTGCAGCCCGGCCACGCGGATGGCCGGCAGCAGGTGATCGACCGTATGCGAGGACAGTAGCGCCACCCGCAGCGGCGTCAGCCGTGCCGCCGCGGCATGCTGTTCGATACCCGCGGCGGCCAGCTTGTCCAGCCGTGCGGTCAGGGTGAAATCCCGCTGATAGGATGCCAGTCGGACGGCTTCATACAGGCGCTGCAGCGGATCATCGATACGTTTGGCTTGGCTGATCGCGGCGGAGAGGTCCGGGTGCGCCGGCAGCCAGTGAAGTTGTTGCATGCCTGGGACTCCTTGTCGTGGTCAGAACTGGAAGTAGAGGAATTCGGTCGGCGCCATGGAAAAGGCGATCGCCAGGGCGAAGAAACCGAGCACACCGACCGCCATACCGTGGATCGCCGATGGGCGCCAGGCGCTGACCGGCAGCAGCCGTTCGGTCCAGTGCGGCTGGGCCTGGAAGTTGAGCGCGGTGCGGAAGTGGCCCATCCACTGCTGCACGTTGGGCATGCCCCAGACGAACACCAGCAACGCGGCGATATAGACGAAGTCGGAGCGATCCATCGCCGTGCTGGTCGGGCTCAGGCCGAGCATGCCGGCGAGGATCGCCATGGCCGCCGGTACGTCGCTGGCGCGGAAGAACACCATCGCCACCACCACGCAGCCAAAGGTCAGCGCAACGGCCGCGGCCTTGTGCCACCAGATATCGCTGTCCAGCTTCCAGCCCTGACGCGCCTTCCAGGCCCGCCAACCATGGGCCACCACCAGATAGAAGCCGTGCAGCAGGCCGAACGCGACGAAGTGCCAGCCGGCGCCGTGCCAGATACCGGAGATGAACATGGTGAATACGGTGGGGTAGGCGACCAGTGCGAAGAAGGTACCGGCCGTCATCTTGCCGCGCCGTGGCTGTGGCTTGCCGGCCGCCATGCGCGCGCGGGTCACGCGCAGCACGATGGGGTTGTAGATGTAGGCGGTGAGGAAGCGCGTCAGCGTCATGTGCCAGCGCGACCAGTAGTCGATGACGTTGCGCGCCTTGAACGGGCTGTTGAAGTTCGCCGGCAGGCTGATGCCGAACAGCAGCGCCAGGCCGATGGCCATGTCGCTGTAGCCGGAGAAGTCGAAGTAGATCTGCAGCGTGTAGGTCAGCGCGCCGGTCCAGGCATCGTAGAACGCCGGGATGCTGCCGTCGGCAGCCAGGCTGAAGACCGGCGTGGCTTTCAGCGCGAGGGTGTCGGCGATCACCACCTTCTTGAACAGCCCGAGCAGAAACACCGTGGTGCCCAGCGACAGGTTGTCGATGCGCGCGCGGAAGCTGTCGCGGTCGTTGAACTGCGCGAGCATTTCCCCGTGGTGGGTGATCGGCCCGGCGATCAGTTGCGGAAAGAAGCTGATGAACAGGCAGTAGTTGGCGAAGTCGTGTTCTTCCACCACGCCGTCATGGGCATCGACCAGGTAGGCGATCTGCTGGAAGGTGAAGAAGGAGATCGCCAGCGGCAGGATGATGTCTTCCACCCGCCAACCGAGATCCAGCGCCGCATCCAGCGTACCGAGCAGGAAGCCGGTGTATTTGTAGTAGACCAGCAGCAGCACGTTGGCCGCGACCGCCAGCCCGAGCACCAGACGTGAGGGGTGTCGGCGCAGGTAGCCACCGAGCAGATAGTTGACCAGCATGCTGCCGACCAGCAGCGGTACGTAGACCGGGTTCCACCAGCCGTAGAACACCAACGAGACGACGGTCAGCCAGATCACCGCGAGCCGCTGTCGGCCCGATCCGGTCAGCACGAAGAATCCAATCAACACCACCGGAAGAAAGCCGGCGATGAATTCCACTGAATTGAAAAGCATCTTCCCTATCCCTGCTCAGCATACGTGCATCGCTGCTCAGGCCGCCGGCAAGGCGGGGCGAGTCATCCATTCAGTCCTGGCGCCACATCGCCGGCAATTCTTCCTGATCGGCGTTGCGGCATCCTCGGTCCATCATTGGGTGCTCGCTCGGGCTACGGCCATCGTGGCCGCCTTCCCCTGAGCTCCTTTGGCTCGGACGTGAACGTGTAAGAAAAAGTTTCAATGTTTGTTGTGCCGCCGGGCGCTTTATTGTCGCAGGCCACAAAGTCCCCGGCTGGCCTGGCCTGCGGCTTATATCCGTCAGTCGGGAAAGTTCCCAGGCGTTCTTGGGCTTCGTAAATTCGAGCGCCAACGAACTGCTTGCGATATCTAGCTGACCACCCGGGAATGCACGCCTGTCGTTCAGCGGACGCTGCTCAACCCTGCACTGCTTCGCGCGCGCTGAACGCCTATCGAGGCGGCGGGTGGCTCGACCTTGCGCTGCAGGTGCCGCACAGTGCGCTTGAGGCGCTGCACCTTGTCTTCCAGCTGGAAGACCTTGCGGTTGTTATAGAACATGCCCAGCACGAACCCCACCGAAGTGAAGACCAGGCCATAAATGAGTGCGGCTTCATAGAGATAGCTGGAAAACATCCTGTCGTCCTCTGCGGGTAGTGGCCTACGCTCGTCGAGCGAATCAACCCGGAATGGGCTGATGCCAATCTGCCCTTGTGTGACAGGGCACGCATTGAAAACGTTCCCGGTGCACCGGCTGCGTCAGATGTTCAGCAGCGAACTCTCCAGCAGAGCGGTCGTCCCATTTTCTAGACCGCACATTTCACTGATTGGGGACACATCGATGGCCATGCTGGACACCCGCGGTATCGGGGCCGTGACCTTGCTCAAGCGTACGTTCAAGGAATTCGGCAACGACGACATGTCGACCTATGCCTCGGCGCTGGCGTACCGCGGCCTGTTCTCGATGTTTCCGTTCCTGCTGTTTCTTATCGCCTTGCTCGGCTTTCTCGATCTGCAGAATTTCTTCGACTGGTTGCGCATGCAGGCCGCACTGGCCTTGCCGCCGATGGCGATGGAGCAGATCAATCCGGTCATTGACCAGTTGCAGGAACAGAAGGCAGGGCTGCTGTCGTTCGGTATCGTCGTGGCGCTGTGGACGGCTTCGGTCGGTTTTCGCACGTTAATGAATGCGATGAATCGTGCCTACGACGTGGAGGAGGGGCGACCGAGCTGGAAGCTGATCCTGCTTTCGTTGGCGTACACGGTGGGTACCGCCGTGTTGCTGCTGTTGTCGGCCGGGTTGATGATCGTCGGGCCGCAGGTGATGGAGTGGCTGGCCTCTCAGGTCGGCCTGAAGGACGTCGTCGTGCTGCTCTGGACCTGGCTGCGCTGGCCGGTGATCGTGCTCATGCTGATGCTGGTGGTAGCCCTGCTGTACTACGTGGCGCCGGATGTGAAGCAGGAGTTTCGCTTTATCACGCCGGGCTCGGTGCTGGCTGTGCTGGTGTGGATTCTCGCCTCGATCGCGTTCGGTATCTATGTGCAGAACTTCGCCGATTACAACGCGACCTACGGCAGCATCGGCGCCATCATCGTGTTGCTGCTTTATCTGTATATCTCCTCGGCGGTGCTGCTCTTCGGTGCCGAACTGAACGCGGTGATCGAACACGCTTCGGTCGAAGGCAAGGATCCGGGCGAGAAGGTGCCGAACGCCTGAGACGCCGTCTGGCGCTCCGCTGCGAACAACCCTTCTACGTAACGGTCATCTATTTCATTACAGAATTATTCCGCAGGGATTGCGGAGCATGTTGCCGGCGCGCGACATGCCCGGTGCGCCGGAGTTCTGCTATGGGACCGACGGAGAAGTACCTTGCATATCGCGGATATGACCATGTTCTATGCGCCCGCCAGTGGTGGCGTGCGCACCTACCTCGAGGCGAAGCATCGCAGGCTGCAGCTCTACTCCGGCGTGCGACACAGCATTCTGGTGCCGGGCGGCGACTACAGTCACAACGATGGCCTCTATGAGGTGCCGGCACCGATTCTGCCCTTTGGCAAGGGCTATCGCTTTCCAATCCGCCGCGCGCCCTGGCGCAATCTGCTGCGTTCGCTGCGCCCCGATCTGATCGAGGTCGGCGATCCCTACATGACCGCATGGGCGGCACTGGATGCCGGGCGCCGGCTCAATGTTCCGGTCATCGGTTTCTATCATTCCGATCTGCCGCTGCTGGTCAGCAACCGTATCGGCAGCTGGCTGGGTACCAACCTCAACGGCTACGTTTCAAAGCTGTACGGCAGTTTCGATCGGGTATTGGCACCCAGCGAAGTGATGGCCGACAAGCTCATTCATCTCGGCGTGAAGAATGTCTTCGTGCAGCCCCTGGGGGTTGATCTGGACACCTTCCGCCCCGAGCGGCGCGATGCCGGTCTGCGCCGCGAGCTGGGCCTGGCCGACGACACCCGGCTGATGATCTTTGCCGGACGCGGTTCGCGGGAGAAGAACCTGCACATCCTGCTGGAAACCGCGCGCCAGCTCGGCAAGCCCTATCACCTGTTGCTGGTGGGTTCGAGCATGCCACAGCGGGTGCCGGACAACGTCACGGTGATCGACCGCTTCTGTTGTGCCAGCGAAGTGGCGCGCTACATGGCCAGTAGCGATGTGCTGCTGCATGCCGGCAATCAGGAAACCTTCGGCCTGGTGGCGCTCGAAGCCATGGCCAGCGGTATTCCGGTGATCGCCGCGCGTGCCGGTGCGTTGCCGGAGCTGGTGCCGTTCTACAGTGGGCGCCTGTGCCGGCCGCTGGACCCGAGGGCCATGGCGCATACCGTGCGCGAGCTGTTCGAGGACGATCCACGGCTGCTCGGGCAGCAGGCGCGCCAGCATGTCGAGGCGCACCATGCCTGGGATGCCGTGGTGGCGGGGTTGCTCGCCCATTACCACGCGGTGCTCGGCACGGCGGACCTGCCGGTAGCCGTACATGGCTGAGGCGGCTCTGACGCTGGTGCTGCACGACGTGGCCGCGGAAACCTGGCCGGACTACCGGCCCTTCGTCGAGGCGGTGGACGCCATCGGCGGTGTGCCGATCACCTGGCTGGTGGTCCCGGACTTTCATCAGCGCAATCCGCTGGAGCGACAGCCGGATTTCCGCCGGCTGCTGGACCAGCGCGTGCAGCGCGGTGACGAACTGGTGCTGCACGGCTGCTACCACGCCGATCTCGAGCCCGCACCGAAGACGCCGCGGGACTGGTTCATGCGCCGGATATATACCCATGAAGGCGAGTTCTACGGCCTCGACGAACAGGCTGCGGGCGAGCGGCTGGCGCGTGGCCTGGAGCTGTTCCGGCGCCAGCAATGGCCGCTGCATGGCTTCGTCGCACCCGCCTGGCTGATGAGCGAGGGCACGCGGCGGGTACTGGCCCGTAGCGGGCTGACCTATACCAGTGATCCAGGCCATCTTTATCTGCTGCCTGATTTTTCTCCGATCAGGGCGCCGGGGCTGGTCTGGAGTGCTCGCAGCCCCTGGCGCCGTGGTGTGTCCTGGCTGGTCAGCGAACGGCAGCTACGGCAGAGCCGGCAGGCGCCATTGCTGCGGCTGGGCCTGCATCCGGTGGATATGCGCCACGAGTTCTCCCGGGGCTATTGGCTCGATGTGCTCGAGCGTCTGCTGCGGGACGGCAGGACCCCGCTGACCAAGATCGACTGGCTGCGCCGATACCGCCAGACGAGCGCCGTGGCATGAACCGGCGCTGGTGGTTGTTGGGCGGTGCTTTGCTCGCGGCGGCCATGGTGCCGCTTTTGCTTGGCGGCACCGGCCTGTTCGAACGGCTGCGCCATTTTCCGGGCAGCTTGTTGGCCTCCATGCTTGCCATGGTGCTGGTCGGCTGGAATCTGAATGCGCTGCGCCTGCGCCTGCTGCTCGGTCGGCGAAAGCTGGGGCAGCGCCGCGCATTCGGCATCGTGGTGGCCACCGAATTCGCCATTTGTGCGACGCCCGGGGGAGCCGGCGGGCCGCTGACCCTGATGGCGCTGCTGATGCGCCAGGGCGTGGCGCCGGCCAAGGGCACGGCGACCTATGCCGTCGAGCAGCTGAGTGATCTGCTGTTCTTCGCCTGCGCCCTGGTCGGTGTGCTGTTCTATGCACTGACCCACAAGCTCAACGCGCACATCGCCAGCCTGCTGGGCTTCAGCGTCGCGTTACTGATCGGTGTGATGGTGCTGCTGGCGCTGCTCGGCCGCTTCCACCGGCAGGTATTTCTGCTCAATGGCTGGCTGGTTGGCCGGTTTGGCATGAAACCGTCACGCAAGCGCCGTTGGGCACGCAAGGTGCTGGGCTTCCGAAATGCGCTGGTCGACTGTTTTCGCCTGCCGCGTCGTCTTCTGCTTGCGGTGTTCGGGCTGACCACGCTGCATTGGCTGCTGCGCTTCAGCGTGCTCTATCTGACGCTGCGCGGCCTGGGCAGCGAGTTGGCCTGGGCCTGGACCTTTCTCGTCCAGCTACTGGCGCTGACCGCCGGCCAACTGAGCCTGCTGCCCGGTGGTGCCGGTAGTGCCGAACTGGCATCGGCAGCGCTGCTGACCCCGATGGTAGGCAAGTCGACGACGGCGGCGGCGATTCTGATCTGGCGTTTCGTGACCTATTACTTCTATCTCATCGTGGGCGCGCCGGTCTTTCTGCACCTGGCGGGGCGGCCATTGCTGCGTCGTCTGCTGCCTTCGCGCCACGCGTGAGCCGTTCCGTTCCGATGGCCGGGGGAAACTAACGCTTCGCGTGGGCGGTCCACCCTATGTCACCAATGAGAAGCCAGGAGTTCGCCATGGGCAGTACTGAAGACAAGATCAAGGGCAACACCAACGAAGCCGTCGGCAAGATCAAGCAAGGCGTGGGCGAGGCGACCGACAACGAGCGCATGAAAGCCGAAGGCCAGCGCCAGGAAGTGAAGGGCGAGGCCCAGCAGGTCAAGGGTGATGTGAAAGACACCCTGAAAAAAGGCATCGACAAGGCCTGACCGGTCGACGTCTTACGGTAGTAAAAATGAAAATGCCCGCATCGCTGCGGGCATTTTTTTGTCTGGATTCGGCTGGCGATCAGCGCTCCAGATACTGCAGTTTGTCCTTCACGCCATCCCACTCTTCGGCATCGGCCAAGGCGTCTTTCTTCTCGGTGATGTTCGGCCAGACTTCCGCCAGATCCGCGTTGAGCTCGATGAACTCCTGCTGATCCTCCGGTACCTCGTCTTCGGAGAAGATCGCCTGGGCCGGGCACTCGGGCTCGCACAGTGCGCAGTCGATGCACTCGTCCGGGTGGATCACCAGGAAGTTCGGGCCTTCGTAGAAGCAGTCCACCGGGCAGACTTCCACGCAGTCGGTGTATTTGCACTTGATGCAGTTGTCGGTGACGACGAAGGTCATGTCTAGCTATCTCCTCAGGCGTGTCAGGTAGGCGTTACGGTGACGCCCCTGCGAGTAGGCGGCACAGGCAAATGCCGCTTATCAAAAAAATGCGCGCGATTCTAGCAGCTTTCGCGGCGTATCAAATGCGAGTTTTCAAGCTGTATAGCAGGTCCAGCGCCTGGCGCGGCGTCACATCATCGGGATTGATCCGCCCCAATTCCTCGAGCACCGGATGCGGCAGGCTGGCGAACAGGTCGCTCTGCATCGGTGGTGCCGGCTGGCCGGGCGCTATTCTCGGCGCTTCGTGAGGCAGGCTGGTGGTTTCCAGCCGCGACAGATGGTCGCGCGCGCGCTGGATCACCTCGCCCGGTACGCCGGCCAATTGCGCCACCGCCAAGCCGTAGCTCTGGCTGGCCGGCCCCGGCAGCACGTGATGAAGGAAGACGATACGCTCGTTGTGCTCGGTGGCCGAGAGGTGCACGTTGGCCACCACCGGCTCGCTTTCCGGCAGCACGGTCAGCTCGAAGTAGTGGGTGGCGAACAGGGAGAAGGCGCGCAGGCGGGCCAGGTGCTCGGCCGCCGCCCAGGCCAGCGACAGGCCGTCGAAGGTGCTGGTGCCGCGACCCACCTCGTCCATCAGCACCAGGCTGCGATCGCTGGCGTTGTGCAGGATGTTGGCGGTCTCGCTCATTTCCACCATGAAGGTGGAGCGCCCGCCGGCCAGGTCGTCGGACGAGCCGATGCGGGTGAAGATGCGGTCCACGAGCGACAGCTCGCAGGCGGCTGCCGGGACGAAGCTGCCGATCTGCGCCAGCAGCACTATCAGCGCGGTCTGGCGCATGTAGGTCGATTTACCGCCCATGTTCGGCCCGGTGATGACCAGCATGCGGGTGGCGTCGTCGAGTCCCAGATCGTTGGCGACGAAAGGTGTCTCCAATACCTGCTCGACCACCGGATGGCGACCCTGCTCGATGCGCATGCACGGTTGCTCGACGAAGCGCGGGCGGTTCAGGTCGAGGTTCAGCGCGCGCTCGGCCAGGTTGCTCAGTACGTCCAGCTCGGCCAGTGCGGCGGCGCTTTCCTGCAGCGGTGCCAGGTGGCCGATGAGCATTTCCAGCAGCTCGTCGTAGAGCAGCTTTTCGCGGGCCAGGGCACGGCTCTTGGCCGACAGAGCCTTGTCCTCGAACTCCTTCAGCTCAGGGGTGATGAAGCGCTCGGCGCCCTTGAGCGTCTGCCGGCGGATGTAGTCGGCCGGCGCCGATTCCGCCTGCTTGCTCGGCAGCTCGATGAAGTAGCCGTGTACGCGGTTGTAGCCGACCTTGAGATTGGCCAGCCCGGTGCGCGCCTTCTCGCGGGTTTCCAGGTCCATCAGGTACTGGCCGGCGTTCTCGGAGAGCGACTGCAACTCATCCAGCTCGGCGTCGTAGCCGGTCTTGAGCACGCCACCGTCGCGGATCACCGCCGGCGGATTGTCGATGATGGCGCGCGCTAGCAGCTCGGCCAACTCCGGGTAAGTACTGATGCTTTTTGCCAGTGCCAGCAGATGTGGTGCGACCAGCTCCTGCATGCCGGCTTGCAGCTGCGGCAGTGCGGCCAGGGCATCGCGCAGGCGCGCCAGATCACGCGGACGGGCGTTGCGCAGGCCGATCCGGGCGAGGATGCGCTCCAGATCGCCGATGTCCTTGAGTTGCGGCTGCAGCTGCTCGAAGCGGTAGTGCTCCAGCAGGCAGGTGATCGAGTCCTGGCGCGCTTCGAGGGTCTCGCGGTTGCGCAGCGGGCGGTTCAGCCAGCGGGTCAGCAGGCGCGAGCCCATGGCGGTCTGGCAGCGATCCATGACCGATTGCAGCGTGTTGTCACGACCGCCGGCCAGGTTGACGTCCAGCTCCAGGTTGCGCCGGCTGGCACCGTCGAGGATCACCGTGTCGTCGAGGCGCTCGTGGCGCAGGCTGCGCAGATGGGGTAGGGCGGTGCGCTGGGTTTCCTTGGCGTAGGCGAGCAGGCAGCCGGCGGCGCCGATGGCCAGGGTCAGGTTCTCGCAGCCGAAACCCTTGAGGTCCTGGGTGGAGAACTGCTGGCAGAGGCTCTTGAATGCTGAATCACGATCGAAATCCCAGGGGGCGCGGCGGCGCACGCCGCGGCGTTTCTCCAGCGGCAGGCCCTGTGGCCAGTCGTCGGGAATCAACAGTTCCGCCGGGCTCAAGCGCTCCAGTTCCGCGAGCAGGGTTTCCCAGCCCTTGAGTTCCTGCACGCTGAAGCGGCCGCTGGCGATGTCCAGCACCGACAGGCCGAACAGGCGCTCATCGCCGACCACCGCCGCCAGCAGGTTGTCGCGGCGCTCATCGAGCAGCGCCTCGTCGCTCACCGTGCCAGGGGGGATGATACGTACCACCTGGCGCTCCACCGGCCCTTTGCTGGTCGCCGGATCGCCGATCTGCTCGCAGATCACCACTGATTCGCCAAGCTTCACCAGCCGCGCCAGGTAGCCTTCGGCGGAATGAAAAGGAATACCCGCCATAGGGATCGCCGTGCCCGCCGACTGCCCGCGCGCAGTCAGGGTGATGTCGAGCAGCGCGGCAGCTTTCTTGGCATCGTCGTAGAACAACTCATAGAAATCGCCCATGCGGTAGAACATCAGCTGGTCCGGATGCTCGCGCTTGAGCTTCCAGTACTGTTGCATCATCGGCGTATGGGCGGAGAGGTCGGCGTTGGGCTTGGTCATCGGTTTGCGTGCGGTTCGTTGAGTGGCGGGGAAGGCTGCTCGGATAACGTTCGGTCGAGCCGTCCGGGGCGGCAGGTTCCCGCGGGAAAGCCGGCAAGGTTAACACGGGCTGAGCGGCTCGACAGGTGACGACGTGGGCCAGTTCTTGGTCAGGTGTCATCTGTCGGGCGACGCGCAGAACGCGTTGACAAGCGAACCGGTGCTGTTGGTAACTCTGGCCTGTCGACAGGTTGCCGGTGCGCCTTGTGCCTCCTGTACGCCAAGCCTGCGACCTCGATTGCGCAGTTGTGCAGGCCTCGGTGCCTGTCGCGGTAGCTTGCCTGATTGTCGCTCATGCTTCGCCGCCCGGTGGATTGCAGCCCCGGCCGTCCCACTCTGGCGAATGCCTGTCTACCCCCTCGCGTCAGTTCTTCCTGCAGTAATGCTGGCGACCTTCCTGGTCAAGTGAGCAGCAGACATGTCTCGACTACTCGGACTCGACGCCCTGCGCGGCGTTGCGGCGTTGTGCGTCGCCTATTCTCATCTGATCGCAAAAATGAAGCGTGACGGCCAATTCGATGGACTGACCAGCGATCTGTTTCTTGTCAGCAAAACGGTGCTGGATGTCGGCAAGATCAGCGTGCTGGTGCTGTTCGCCCTGAGTGGCTATTTCGTCGTCGCGGCGTTGTACAAGAGTCGCCATCGCTACGAACGGCCTGTCGCGGCGTTCGTCTATCAGCGCTTCTTCAGGCTGTTTCCCCTGTACTGGCTCTCACTGCTGCTCGGCGTGATGTTTCCCTGGGACGATCCGGCACGGGTATTCAGTCCGGCTGTCATCGCCGTCAACGCGACGATGCTGCAAGGCTTCGTATTCGTCGAAAACGTGATCGGTCTGTACTGGACGCTGCAGATAGAACTGACCTTCTATGTGCTGTGCATCGTCATGTTCGCGCTGCGCCTGGGCGGTTCGGCCAAGCGCGATCTGCTGTTTCTGCTGGCCCAGTACGGCTTCACCCTGCTGCTCGCGTTCCTGCGCTACAAGCTGGAAATGAAGCTGCCGGTGGCCTTGCCTCTGATGTTGAGCGTGTGTTTCCTCGGTGCGCTGTGGAAAGCCACGGATAATGGTCGCGCGGCCGATACCGGATATTACGCACGCATCGCGGTCGGTTTGTTCTACCTGTTTCTGCTGCCGATCTGCGTGCTGGCCTACTCGCGCGATACCGGTCTCGGCGAAACCTGGTATCGCTACTTCATCAGCTACGCGGTGGGTATTGCGGTCTTCATTACCGCGACACGCATCAGCGGCAAGGGGCTGAGCTGGATCGCACCGTTAGGCGGGATTGGCTATATCGTCTTCCTGTCCCATCCGTCGGTATTCGCGATCGCCGAGCGGCTGGGCTTCGGTGCCGGCGCGCTGGCCATTCCCGGCCCTTTCTATATCGCAGCGATGCTGCTGCTGGTGACGCTGTTCGGCTTCTTCGTCAAGCGAACCCTTGCCGATCCCATCCAGCGCTATGGTGATGCGGTGGTAAGCCGTCGCGGACGGCGTATCGGCGAGCCTGCCGTCCTGCCGGTTCGCCAGGACGCCTGATCGCCGAGGCGCATCTCGACCATTGGCAACGCGGATGGGCTGAACTCGGTCGCCCGCTGGTGTAGGGTATCGGCCACTTTCCTTTGGCCGGAGCCCTGATGAATCTCACTGAACTGGCCGCGCAGCTGGGCGAGGCGCTGCAACGACTGGGTGCGCAGGTCAGCACCGCGGAATCCTGCACCGGTGGCGGCATCGCCGAGGCCATCACCCGTATCGCCGGCAGCTCGGCCTGGTTCGAGGCCGGCTATATCACCTATTCCAACGCTCAGAAGACATGCCAGCTCGGCGTACCGGCGGAGCTGTTCGATCAGGTCGGCGCGGTCAGCGCCGAAGTGGTGCAGGCGATGGCGCGCGGAGCGCAGCAGAACAGTGGTGCGCGCTTCGCAGTGGCCGTCAGCGGCATCGCCGGGCCTGGTGGTGGCTCAGCGGAAAAACCGGTGGGCACGGTCTGGATTGCCTGGGCCGATGACGTTCATCTGCAGGTCCAACGCTATCTGTTCGCCGGCGATCGCCAGGCTGTACGTGAGCAGACAGTCGCGGCGGCGTTGCAAGGGCTGCTTGCGCTGACGGCCGGAGAAAAACAGTTTCGGGGCTAGGCGAGTAAATTTGCCTATGTTCTAATACTGGCTACTTATACAGTTGTTGTGGCCTCTGGCCCTCTTGATCAAGTGAGGATTCGATGGACGAGAACAAGAAGCGCGCCTTGGCTGCAGCCCTGGGCCAGATTGAAAAGCAGTTCGGCAAGGGCGCAGTGATGCGCATGGGCGATCACGATCGCCAGGCGATTCCGGCCATCTCCACAGGCTCGCTGGGCCTGGATATCGCGCTGGGCATCGGCGGCCTGCCGAAGGGACGAATCGTCGAGATCTACGGTCCCGAATCGTCCGGCAAGACCACCATGACCCTCTCGGTCATCGCCGAGGCGCAGAAGATGGGCGCCACCTGCGCCTTCGTCGACGCCGAACATGCGCTGGACCCGGACTACGCCGGCAAGTTGGGCGTGAACGTCGACGACCTGCTGGTTTCGCAGCCGGATACCGGCGAGCAGGCGCTGGAAATCACCGACATGCTGGTGCGCTCCAATGCGGTCGACGTGATCATCGTCGACTCCGTGGCGGCGCTGGTGCCCAAAGCCGAAATCGAAGGCGAGATGGGCGACGCACACGTCGGCCTCCAGGCCCGTCTGATGTCTCAGGCGCTGCGCAAGATCACCGGCAACATCAAGAACGCCAACTGCCTGGTCATCTTCATCAACCAGATCCGCATGAAAATCGGCGTGATGTTCGGCAGCCCGGAAACCACTACCGGTGGTAACGCGCTGAAGTTCTATGCTTCGGTTCGTCTGGACATTCGCCGTACCGGTGCGGTTAAAGAAGGTGACGAGGTCGTTGGTAGCGAGACTCGTGTCAAGGTGGTGAAGAACAAGGTGGCGCCACCGTTCCGTCAGGCGGAGTTCCAGATCCTCTATGGCAAGGGTATCTACCGCAATGGCGAGGTCATCGATCTTGGCGTGCAGCAGGGCCTGGTGGAGAAGTCCGGCGCTTGGTACGCCTACAAGGGCAATAAGATCGGCCAGGGCAAAGCCAATGCCGCCAAGTACCTGGAAGACAATCCGGAAATCGGTCGCGAGATCGAACAGCAGATCCGCGACAAGCTGCTAGTGGTCGCCGGTGGTAGCAAGGCGAACGCGGTAAGCGAAGATCTGGCTGACGCCGATCTCTGATCCCCATGGCTGCCGTGCTCGATAATCCCGTCGCGGTACGGCGGACGGCCATGGACCTGCTGGCTCGACGCGAACATGGTCGCGTCGAGCTGGCCCGTAAGCTGCGCCAGCGTGGCGCCCCTCCTGAGTTGATCGAGCAGGCCCTGGATCGTCTATGCGAGCAGGGGTTGCTTTCCGAATCCCGCTATCTCGAAAGCTTTGTCAGAAGCCGGGCCAATGCCGGCTATGGGCCGTTGCGCATCCGCGAGGAATTGGCCCAGCGCGGGTTGCCCAGAACGGATATCGAACAGGCATTGCGTGACAGTGGTTTCGACTGGGGTGAGCAGTTGCGCGAGCTCTGGCAGCGCAAGTTCGCTGGACGCTTGCCTGCTGACGCCAAAGAGCGGGCCAAGCAGGGGCGTTTTCTCAGCTATCGCGGTTATCCGCTGGAGTTGATCAGCCGAATGTTGCGCGGCGGTAGTTCGGCAGATTGAACCGGAGGTGGGGCTTTATGGCTGGCTGTGCGCGTCGGCGAGCAGTCAACGCTGAAGCCGACTAGCCTTACAAGCACTCGCCATACCCAGAGTTCGGGCCAGCAAAGGGCATCAATCCTCGCTCGCCAGCGGCCGCGCCCAGTTGGCCGGTTCGTTGATGTAGTCCGTCAGCTCTCGCAAGCGACCGTGGTTGCGGCCGTTGAAGACGAAGCTCAAGCGCGGCAGGCGCTGCAGTTCCGGCTCGTCCAGTTCCGATTCGCAGCAGTTCTGCTGTTCGAATACGCCCTTCAGACACAGATCGGTGAACTCCGCGTTCAGGTAGTCCATCGCCTGGTCGTTCAGTGCGTGGTTAAGGCGCAGTACGAAACGATCCTTCAGCCAGCGACTCGAGTGAAAGTTGCGATAGAAGTTGGCGATTTCCCTGGCTGCTTCCTCCGCATCGTCCACCAAACGCATCAATCGCATGTCGCTGGGCAGGATGTAGCGATTCTCCTCCAGCTGATCGCGCATGAACTGCAGTGCATCTTTCCAGTAGGTGCCGCCAGGCTCGTCGAGCAGCACGATCGGCACCAGCGGGCTCTTGCCGGTCTGGATCAGTGTCAGCACTTCCAGTGCTTCGTCCAGTGTGCCGAACCCGCCTGGGCAGAGCACCAGCGCATCGGCTTCCTTGATGAAGAACAGTTTGCGCACGAAGAAGAAGTGGAATGACAGCAGGTTCTCGGTGCCGCCGACCGTCGGGTTGGGATGTTGCTCGAAAGGCAGCGTGATGTTCAGCCCCAGGCTGCTGTCGCGTCCGGCACCTTCGTGGGCCGCGGCCATGATGCCGCCACCGGCGCCAGTGATGACCATGAAGTTGTAGTGCGCAAGGATGGAGCCCAACTGCCGAGCCAGCGCATACAGGGGATGCTCGACCGGCGTTCGGGCTGAGCCGAACACCGTTACCTTGCGGCGCCGCTTGAACTGGTCGAGGCGGCTGAACGCGTGCTCCATCTCGCGCATCGTCTGCAGCAGGATCTTGGCATCCCAGCGGCTGCGGTCGGCCTGGGCCATGCGCGTTACGGTTACCAGCATCTCCCGGTACAGGGAGAGGTTCGGACTGTTTTCCGGAACGACCAACGCGGTCAGCTCATCGAGCTTGCTTTCCAGTTCGGCTCCGCTGGTCTTGAAATGCCGCGACAGGTAGTCATCCGAATCAAAGGACATACAACATCTCCATGTATGAGCGTCGCGTTCAGGCTATAGGGTGCGGTCAACCGGCTCAAGCCGGTTGCGTGGCGCGTAGCTGACCGAAGCCGCAAGCGGCTTCGGCGTGCCGCCTTCAGAGGGCGATTCGGTCGCCGGGCTCCGGAATGCGTGCCTCCCAGTCGAGACGCTCACGGATGGTCTGTTGCAGTACCTGCATCTTCTCCAGCTCGCCGTGCACCAAGTAGAGCTCCGGACGGCTTTCGAAGTTGCTGACCCAGTCGATCAGCTGGGACTGGCCGGCGTGCGCGGAGAACCCGCCGAGGGTATGTACCTTGGCATTCACGGCGATGCGCTGGTGCAGTAGCTTGACGCTTTTCGCACCGTCGACGATGGCACGGCCGAGCGTACCGCGTGCCTGGAAGCCGGGAATCACCAGATGGCATTCCTCGCGCCAGAGGTTGTGCTTGAAGTGGTGAAGGATGCGCCCGCCGGTGCACATGCCGCTGCCGGCGATGATGATCACGCCGCTCTTGAAGCGGTTTATTGCCATCGATTCTTCCGGTGTCGGCGTGGGTCTGAGGATCGGCAACCAGCGCTCGGCGTACAGCTTGCCGCTGGCTCCGCCAAGGGCATTGTCGATGCCATCGAGATCCAGCTGATCCTTGTAGTGTGAGTAGATAGCGTTGGCACCGATGGCCATGGGGCTATCCAGGAAAACCGCTTGCTGCGGCAGGCGGCCCTCACGGTAGAAGCGCCCGAGGTAGTAGATCAGGTCCTGGGTGCGTCCAACGGCGAAGGAGGGCATCAGCACGTTGCCGCCATCGCGGTGAGCCTGTTGCAGGATGCCGGCCAGCTCCTCGATGGTGTCTTCGTGGCTGCGGTGATTGCGGTCGCCATAGGTGGATTCCATGAGCACCACGTCGGCTTCCTTGAGCACGGTTGGCGCATGCATCAGCGGCGAGCAATCGTTGCCCAGGTCGCCCGAGAAGACCACGCGCCGCGTTCGGCCATGGTCGTGCACATCCAACTGCACGATCGATGAACCGAGGATGTGACCGGCATCGTGGAAGGCCACCGCGACACCTGGCGCGACATCGAACGTCTCGCCATAGGCGTGGGGGGTGCGCTGGCTCAACATGCGCTCGGCGTCGACGCGGGTGTAGAGCGGCTGGATCATGGGTTTGCCGATCCGTGCGCGCCACTTGTTTTCCCACTCCGCATCCTTTTCCTGAATCTGCGCCGAATCCAGCAGCATCAGTTCGAGCAGCTCAGCGGTGGCATCGGTGCAGTGCACCGCGCCGCGGTAGCCGAGGGCGACCAGGCGCGGCAGCAGGCCGCTGTGGTCGATATGCGCGTGAGACAGCACCACCGCATCGAGCGTCTTGGGGTCGAAGGCGAACGCGCTGCGGTCGCCGCCGGCTTCTTCCCGGCGGCCCTGATGCATGCCGCATTCGAGCAGAACCCTTGCACCATCATGGGTCTCAATGAGATAGCAGGAGCCGGTGACCTGCTGAATGGCGCCTAGAAAACTGAGCAAAGCCATGTTGCCTTCCTGTCTGTACGATGATGTCCACCTTGCCCGCTCGGTTGCCATGACCACTTGATACATATCAGAGATAACGAATCGAGCGCTGCCTAGACTACAGCACAACCCGCTTACCAACGGAGTGAACCCATGAGTCAGCTACTGCCCAGCCTTGTCGAGCTGGATCAACACGCGCAAGCCGAACCGGAGTTCGCCACCTGGCGTGTAGGTTTCGGGCCGTTCGAGCACGCGCTGGAGACCCAGGCGGCGGTGTTCCGGTTGGCCCATCAGCTGGTACAGGCAGGTCATCAGCCGGATTTGGCCAGTGTGTACCGGCTGCTGCAGGCGGTCGATCGGGTCGCCAGCGCCGGACTCTGGCTGGTGGTGCACATGACCTACGCGCGCCAGGTGCGTCTGGACGGCTCGCCGCTGACGGCCGAGGATTTCAAACAGAACCCCGAAGGACATACCGGCGGCGCGCTGAACATGGTGCCGGCCTATGCCGGTTACCTGGCCCTGAATGCGCTGACTGGCCGTACCCGCGCCTGGCTTATGGGGCAGGGCCACTGTGTGGCGGCCGTCGATGCGCTCAACCTGCTGACGGGCAACCTGCATCCGGAGCAGGCGCAAACCTATGTCGGCGGCGAGGCGGGCATGAATCGCCTGCTGCAGGATTTCTACGGTTACGGCCAGGCGGCCGACGGCAGTCCACTCGCGCCGCTGGGTAGCCATGTCAATCCGCACACTGCTGGCGGCATCGCCGAGGGCGGCTATCTCGGTTTTGCCGAGCTGCAATATGCGCACATGCCGCTGCCGGGCGAGACGCTGGTGGCCTTCCTCTCCGATGGTGCGGCGGAAGAACAGCGCGGCAGTGACTGGATTCCCCGCTGGTGGCGTGCCGAAGATTGCGGCGTCGCGCTGCCGGTGATGATCGCCAACGGCCGGCGAATCGAGCAGCGCACTGCGCTTGGCACCGAACAAGGGCTCGAGGATTTCCGCCAGCACCTGAGCCAGTGCGGCTTCGACCCGATGCCGTTCGATGGGCGTGATCCCGCTGCTTTCGTCACCACCCTGTGGGAGATGGAGCTGCGCCTGGAACGGCGCGTGGAAGAGAAGGCACGCGGCATTCTCAACTATCCGCTACCGATGCCCTATGGCATCGCCGAGACGGTGAAAGGCTTCGGCTTCTATGGTGCCGGCAGCAACGCAGCGCACAACCTGCCGTTGCCGGGTAATCCGAGCCGGGATGAGCAGTCGCGCGACCTGTTCAACGAATACGCGGCGCGTCTGTTCGTACCGCAACAGGAGCTGGTTGCTTCACTGGCGCTGTTCACGCGCAGTCGCCAGGGGCGAGAGCTGGAGCGCGATAATCCGCTCGCTTCGCGTCGCCCGCCTGCGCCGACCATGCCGAAGCTGAATTACCGCGACGACGCCTGTTCACCCATGGCAGCGGTCGATCGTTTCTTCGTCGAGCTGACGGCCGCCAACCCCGCGTTGCGGCCGCGGGTGGGTAACCCGGACGAGCTGGCCAGCAACCGTTTGGGCGGCGTGCTCAAGGCGCTCAAGCATCGCGTCATCGAGCCGGAAAGCGAGCTGGAGGCCGTGGATGGCGCCATCATTACCGCCCTCAATGAGGAGGCGGTGGTCTCCGCCTGCCTTGCCAACCAGGGCGGCTTGAATCTGGTGGCCAGCTACGAGGCCTTCTGCGTGAAGATGCTGGGCGTAGTGCGGCAGAGCATCATCTTTTCCCGGCAGCAAAAGGAGATCGGCAGGCCAGCAGGCTGGCTCGGCTGGCCGCTGATCGCGACGTCGCACACTTGGGAGAACGGCAAGAATCAGCAGTCGCACCAGGACACCACCTTCTGCGAGGCGCTGCTTGGTGAGATGAGCGATATGGTCCGGGTGCTGTTTCCGGCCGACCACAACAGCGCCCTGGCGCTGCTGCCATCGATCTACCAGGCGCGTGGCGAGCTGGCCTGCCTGGTCATGCCCAAACGCGACCGGCCGTGCTACTTCGATCAGGCCCAGGCCGAGCAGTTGGCGCGCGATGGTGCCATCGTGGTCGAGGAGCAGCCGGGCAACGAGGCATTGCTGCTGATTGCCAACGGCAGCTATCAGCTGGGCGAGATGCTCCGTGCGGCCAAGCGGCTCAAGGAGGCCGACTGCGCTTATCGACTGGTCTATCTGCAGGAGCCGGGTCGCTTCCGCGGGCCGCGCGATCATTGGGAAGTCGAGGCGCGCGCCAGCGAAGGTGTAGCTGAGCGGTTGTTCCCGGATGCGATGGAGATGCGCGTGCTGCTGACGCACATGCGGCCGGAAGTGGCGCGTGGTCACCTGTGGCCGATTCTGCCGGATGCGCGCAAGTGTTCGGCGCTCGGCTATCGCAACCGCGGCGGTACGCTGGATGAGTTCGGCATGCAGTTCGCCAACCGCGCCAGCTGGGCGAATGTGCTCGCGGCCTGCGCACGCCTGCGCAACGTGCCGCGCACGGCACTGCTCACCAGGGACGAGGCTGCCGCGGTGGCCGGCAGGGGTGATCCGCAGATACTGCGGGGCGATGCTTGATCAATAAGCCTGGCGGGATGGGCCGTGGCCTGCTCCCGCCTGCTTTCACCTTTTAGCGGCCGCAGTCCGAGGCCTTGTAGCGCTCGCTGGCGATGGGCTTGTTGCTCTGGTACTCGCTGAAGTCGTAGCGCAGCACCGCGCCCTGGCTCATCAGCTTGCGCAGCCCTTCGTTGCCACAAACGCTGACGGCGAGCTGGCTGCGCACATCGGCGGGATTGTCGCGCATTTGCGCCGCATGGCGTGGCTGCACGCTGAGGTGGTTTACCAACACGTTGTTTTCTACGGTGTAGCCCTGGTCGAGAATGTCTTCGTTGATCGCGCGGGGCGTTCCGACACTGCTTTCGCGGGCGACCTGCTCGAGCAGCTGATTCAGCTGTTGCTCCTGCAACGAGGCGGCGTGGGCAGCGGGAAGGGCGAGGCTCAGAGCGAGCAGGGTGGTCAGACGATACATGGCGGTCTCCTTTTGACTGCGCTATTTCGACCGGCTGCCTGTGGTGCGGTTCATTTAACGGTGCCGGGCAGCAGATGCCTGCGCGCTGGTAGACTGCCGCGCTTCATCGTCACCCTCGAGTCGATTCATGCCCCATGCCGTAGCCCGTCTGCGCAGCGAACGCCTGGCGAAAAGCCTCAAGCCCTTCGTTGCCCGCGGCTCCCGGGCGCCGCGCTGCGAACGCTGCCGGGTCCCGTCCAGCCATTGCCTTTGTCCCTGGTTGCCGACGATCGAGAGCGATTGCGGTGTCTGTCTGCTGATGCACGATATCGAGCCGCTCAAGCCGAGCAACACGGGTTGGCTGATTGCCGATGTAGTACGCGATACCTTCGCCTTCACCTGGCAGCGCACGGGCGTGGACCCGCGATTGCTGGCGCTGCTGGCCGATCCGCAATGGCAGCCACTGGTGATCTTTCCGGGCGAATACGCCGAATCGCGGAGAGTGATCGAGCAAGTCGAGCGGGAGGACGGTAAGCGCCCGCTGTTCATCTTGCTCGATGCCACCTGGACCGAGGCGCGCAAGATGTTTCGCAAGAGCCCTTACCTCGATGGCCTGCCGGTGCTGAGCCTGCGCCCCGAGGTGCTATCGCGCTACCGGCTGCGTCGGTCCACCCGCAGTGACCATCTGTGCACTGCCGAGGTCGCTGCACTCTGTCTGGATCTGGCTGGTGATTCGAACGCGGCGAACATGCTCGACGCCTTGCTCGACGTGTTCACCGAGCACTATCTGGGTGCCAAGTATCATCGCCAGCCGGACCTGCAGAACGCCGCGCATCTGGCGTTGAAGCCTGTGCGCTGACGCGATTGGCCTTCAGGCCTTGGCTGGACTCGCCGTTGTTAGCGGCTCGGCTTTGCGTGGCCAGAGTTGTGCGGCGAGCATGCCGATGAACATCAATACGCAGCCCATGTAGCCGCGCAGCGTCAGGCTTTCTTCGAGGAACAGTGCGCCCGCGATGGCGGCGAACACCGCTTCCAGCGAGAGGATGATCGCCGCATGGGAGGCTATCGCATGCTTCTGTGCAACGACCTGCAGCGTGTAGCCAACCGCAACGGCGAACAATCCGCCATAGATGAGGGCCGGCCCGGCGAGCCAGATGCTGGCTGGCTCGATCTCTTCGAAGATCAATGCCAGCAGCAGGCTCACCACGGCACAGGTGGCGAACTGCAGGAAGGCCAGGCGGATCGCGTCGTGGCGGCTGACGAAGAAGCTCACCAGCAGCACGTGCAGGCCCCAGACGAAGGCGCCGGCCAACTGGATCCAGTCGCCAGAGGCTACGGTGAAGTCCTCGCCGATGCTCAGCAGCGCCATGCCGGCGACGGCGAGAAAGGCGCCAAGCCAGGTTCCGAGGCCGGTCTTGTGGCCAATGATCAGTCCCAGTAGCGGCACCACGATTACGTACAGTCCGGTAATGAATCCTGAGTTGGTCACGCTGGTAAACAGTAGGCCGACCTGCTGCAGGTTGATTCCCACAGTCAGCGCAAGCCCCATGCTCAGGCCGCCCAGCAGCAGGCCACGCTGCAGAAAGGGTTCGTGCCGGGCTTTGGTGCGACCCTGGTAAATCACCAGTGGCAGCAGCGCGAGAGCGCCCAGGGTGAAGCGCAGGCCGGTAAATAGAAAGGGACCGATGTTGTCCATGCCGACGCGCTGGGCGACGAAGGCCGTGCCCCAGATCATGGCGGTGATCAGCATCAGAAAGTCGGCGCGGAGGGCTTGGCTACGCATGTTTCGGCTCGGTCGGGAAAAATCGCAGACTTTGCTACAAAGCGCTGCGCTTGACCACTTATTCATGGGTGGGCATGCTTGCGCCGCTTGATTTGTTGTGGCGGGCGGTCGATATTCGATCGAGCCGGCCGAAATTTCACATCGGACCATCCCCGGAGCGTTGTCTCGGGGTTTCTGCCGTCATCTTGTCGGCATCGGCTGCTCAAGCCGATGAAAAAGCGCCAATAAAAACTACAGGTCTGCCAATGGCTGCTTACGAAATAATCATTGCCGATGATCACCCGCTTTTCCGCAGCGCGCTGCAACAGGCGCTCACCATGGGGCTTGGGGAAAACGTACGTCTGGTGGAAGCGGCGAGCATCGCCGAATTGGAAAGCTTGCTGAATCAGGGCGCCGATTGGGATCTGGTGCTGCTGGATTTGAACATGCCTGGAGCCTATGGTTTCTCGGGGCTGGTACTGCTGAGGGGGCAGTATCCGCATCTACCGGTAGTCATGATCTCGGCACAGGAGGATGCAGCGGTCGTTGCGCGCTCGCGTGAGTTCGGTGCCAGCGGTTTCATTCCCAAGTCCAGCTCTCTGGAAACCATCCAGGAAGCGGTACGTGCGGTTCTGGATGGCGATGTCTGGTGGCCGAGCAACATCCAGGATGTGGCCAACGTCAGCGATGAAGCCAAGGCCGCCAGCGCCGGGCTTGCCAGCCTGACGCCGCAACAGTTCCGAGTGCTGACCATGGTCTGTGACGGGCTGTTGAACAAGCAGATCGCCTACGAGCTCAGCGTTTCCGAGGCGACCATCAAGGCCCACGTTACCGCCATCTTCCGCAAGCTCGGCGTGCGTACCCGCACCCAGGCGGCCTTGTTGCTGCAGCAGATGGGTTCCATTCCCACCAGCTGAAGCCAGATATGGCCTCAGGCGATCGGCGGCAGCTGGATCTCATCGCTGCGGCGCACGCCTGAGGTCAGGGCGCGACACTGTTCGACGAACTCGAGCATGGCCGCGGTCTGATATTTGTGCGAATGCCAGATGAAGTAGAACTGGCGGCGCAGGTCCAGCTCCGGGGTCGCCACCGGTACCAGGCTGCCACGGCGAAAGGCGTCCCGCAGCGCCAGCCGAGAAATACAGCCGATCCCCAGTCCCGACTCCACCGCGCGTTTGATCGCTTCGGTGTGCTCCAGCTCGAGTCGCACGTTCAGCTTGCCTGGCCGATGCCGCACG
This sequence comes from Pseudomonas sp. FeN3W, assembly GCA_030263805.2. Taxonomy (NCBI): domain Bacteria; kingdom Pseudomonadati; phylum Pseudomonadota; class Gammaproteobacteria; order Pseudomonadales; family Pseudomonadaceae; genus Pseudomonas; species Pseudomonas sp. FeN3W. Next base: position 1,154,721 of record CP136010.1, on the reverse strand, counting down.
GCCTGCTCGAAGGTCATCCGCGTGCCGGAGCCCTGCTCGCGGAGAATCCAGGCTTCGCTGGTCAGTTCGTCCAGACCCACCTCGTCGCGTCCGGCCAGCGAATGCTGCGGTGCGCAGAACACCACCAGCTCATCTTCGATCCACGGTTGGACCTCAAGGTCCGGGTGCTGGCAATCACCCTCGATCAAACCCAGATCAAGTTCATGTTGCGCGATCTGATGCACGATATGCGCGGTGTTGTGCACGTGCAGCTTCACTCGGCACTCCGGGTGGCGCTGCATGAAACTGCCGATCAGCAACGTGGCGAGGTAGTTGCCGATCGTCAGCGTCGCACCAACCGCCAGTGAACCGAAGCCGCTCTTGCCGTTGAGCAGGTCCTCGATGGCGCGTGCCTGATCGAGCAGGGCAACCGCCTGCGGCAGCAGCTGTTGTCCGAGTGCATTCAAGCAGAGCCTTTTGCCGGCGCGGTCGAAGAGTTGGCAGCCAGATTGGCGTTCCAGTTCGGCCAGCGATGTGCTGGTCGCGGACTGTGACAACGAGAGGCTTTCGGCCGCGCGCGACACGCTTTCCTGGCGGGCGACGGCGGCAAACACTTCGATCTGGCGGAGGGTGAAATGCATATCTATATAACCGATAACCTATATCTTTATTATCCAGTTAAGGAATAAGGCCGCTATCGCTAGACTGGCATCACGTAACGACGCCGTCGCGACACCACGAGGAATTCGTAGCATGAGCAATCTGAACGTAGAGCGCGTTCTCAGTGTGCACCATTGGAACGATACGCTGTTCAGCTTCAAGACCACCCGCAATGCAGGCCTGCGCTTCGAGAACGGCCAGTTCGTCATGATCGGTCTCGAGGTCGAGGGCCGTCCGTTGATGCGTGCCTACAGTATCGCCAGTCCCAACTACGAAGAGTACCTGGAGTTCTTCAGCATCAAGGTGCAGAACGGCCCGCTGACGTCACGTCTGCAGCACCTGCAGGAGGGCGACCAGGTCATGGTCAGCCGAAAGCCAACCGGAACGCTGGTGCTCGACGACCTGCTGCCTGGCAAGCACCTTTACCTGCTCAGCACCGGCACGGGCTTGGCGCCGTTCATGAGTGTCATCCAGGACCCGGAAACCTACGAGCGCTTCGACAAGGTCGTGCTGGTGCATGGTGTTCGTTACGTAAACGAAGTCGCCTATCGCGAGTTCATCACCGAGCACTTGCCGCAGAACGAGTTCTTTGGTGAGGCGGTGAAGGAAAAGCTGATCTATTACCCGACCGTGACGCGCGAGCCTTTCGAGAATCAGGGCCGCCTGACCGAGCTGATGCGCAGTGGCAAACTGTTCAACGACATTGGTCTGCCACCGATCAATCCGCAGGACGATCGCGCGATGATTTGCGGTAGCCCGAGTATGCTGGACGAAACCAGTCAGGTGCTGGACAGCTTCGGTCTGAGCGTCTCGCCACGCATGGGCGACCCGGGGCACTACCTGATCGAGCGCGCGTTCGTCGAGAAATAGCGCATCCGCTCCACGCCGCCGCCTCGTGCGGCGGCTATTCCGCCGCGTCGTCTGGCATCAGACGTAGGCGGCGCAACACTTCTTGAATTTCGAACCGCTGCCGCACGGGCAGGGATCGTTACGTCCGGCCTTGAGTGGCACTGTCGGATCGATGAAATACCATTTGCCGTCACATTGAACGAACGCTGAGCGTTCCTGGTGCGCATGCTCGCCCGCCTGGTCGTGCCAGCGGGCGGTGAAGGTCACTCGTGCATGCTCTGGCTTGCCGCCCAGTACCGCACTCTCGCTCACCTCCAGCCCCAACCAGGTGCTGTCCAGGCTCCAGCGGCGCATGCCTTCCAAATCCAGCGCCGCCTGTTGTACCGGCAGCGTGGTGGCCTGCAGATAGTCGACCAGACCCAGCACGTAGGCGCTGTAGCGCGAGCGCATCAGCAGTTCGGCGCTGGGTGCGGGCGTGCCAGCGTGATAACGGCCGCAGCACTGATCAAGCGCATTGCCGCTGCCGCAAGGGCAGTTCGGCGCGAGGGTTCGCTGTTCGCTCATGTCACCACCAGTACTTTCCGAAGTTTTCCGGGTTGGCCCAGAACCTGGCATTCAGCCAGTCCGGAACCTGCTTGTATTGGAGCAGGTCGTAGGTGAAGAGCGTCAAGGTCTGTCCGTCGCGCTGGAAGCGCTCGCTGACTTGCAGGGCCAGTGCGTAGAAGTCTGTTGTCTGCCATTCGCATGCGTCGAGATCCACGAGTACCGCCATCCGGCTGGCATTCAGATTGCGAACGCTGCCGAGCAGCTCCAGGCCGTTACGCTTGGGCAAGTGCTCCAGGCAGTCGACGAACAGGGCCAGATCGTAGCGCCGCGAGGCCAGTTGTTCTGGTAGCGGTGCAGCATCGGCGCGCTCTAGCTGACACTCCGGATGACATTCGGCGTAGGCAGCCAGGGCAGGTTGATCGCTACGTCCCACGTGCAACAGATGGCTTGGGGCATAGTGATCGAGCATCGCCGCAAGCGCTTGTTGTGGCGTGTGCACTACAGGGTTTTCGGTCAATCGAGAATCCTCGTTTCAAAGGTGAAGACTAGCGCGGTGCCGTTTGTCGGCCTAGTCTGAAAGTAACCGGAGCCGCCCGGATTCCCGTACGTGGCGATTCTGGCTGAATGTTCATACTGGAGGTTTTGATCGATGAGTACATTACGGACAGCAGTACCCGTTATTGTCATGACCACGTTCCTGGCTGGTTGTGCAGGCGTGCAGAAACAGGATTGGCCGACATGTGCGGCCGTGGGTGGCGTGACCGGTGCCGCGCTGGGGGCCATCGAGAGCAGCTCCTATGCTGGTTGGGGTGCGCTGATCGGCGGTGGTGTCGCGGCAGCCTATTGTTGGGCCAACGGTATGGAAGAGGAAACCGTCGCCGTTGTCGAGACGGTCGAGCCGATGCCTCAGTCCGAGCCGGAACCGGAGCCAGCGGCAGAGCCGGTGCGCGTCGAGCTGGACGTCAAGTTCGACTTCGATCGTGATGTGGTCAAGCAGGACAGCTATGGCGACATCCAGAATCTGGCTGATTTCATGAAGGAATACGGCCAGACCACAACCGTGCTCGAAGGCCACACCGACTCCGTCGGTACCGATGCCTACAATCAGCGTCTCTCCGAGCGCCGCGCCAATGCGGTTCGTCAGGTGCTGGTCGACCAGTATGGCGTCGAGGGTAATCGGGTTAATGCGGTTGGCTACGGCGAATCGCGCCCGGTGGCCGATAACGCAACCGAAGAAGGTCGCGCGATCAACCGTCGCGTAGAGGCCGAGGTCGATGCACGTCCTTGAGTCGAGTGCGGTAACAGATCCAGCCGGGCCCTGTGCCCGGCTGTTTTATTTTTAAGCTGTCAGAACGGCGGCCGTGCGCTGGCCAGTGCGACCACCAGCAGGCCGAGCACGAGGTTGATGCCCACCAGTCGGCGGATCTGTCCGAGCGCCGCACCACCGTCCGGCCACCGCCCGGCTTCGATTGCGCGCTTGAGGACTGGCAGCTGCAGCAGCTGGATACGTAGAAACAGCGCCAGCATCACCAGATACAGGCCGGCCATGATGTGCACGTAGCGCGGTGCGCTTTCCAGCGGTCCGAAACGCATGTGCCACATGCCGATGCCACTCACCGGTAATACCAGCACCGCTACCCAGACCCAGACGAAAAAACGTCGGAAAACATCTGCCCATAATGTCAAGCGTTCCGGTGCCTGCAGCATCGCCACCGCCGCCGGGCGCAGGACCATCCAGGCGAAAAACATTCCGCCCACCCAGACCGTTGCGGCGAGTAAATGCAATGTATAAAGCAGGGCAAATGACGTCATGTGGCAAATCTCCGGTGGCGACAGGGCGAACGCGCGCTATCATAGCCGCCCCATTGAAGTACTGAAAATATATACAGCTCCGCGCCCATGCTCAGCACCGAACTCAAGTCCCAGATCCAGGGCGCCTACACCCGCTTTCTCGAAGCCAAAGGGCTCAAGGCCCGCTATGGCCAGCGTCTGATGATCGCCGAGGTCGCCAAGGTGCTCGGCACTATCAAGACCGACGATGAAGGGCGCCGCGAGAGCGAGCCCGCGGTCGTCGCGGTCGAGGCGGGCACCGGTACAGGCAAGACAGTCGCCTACAGTCTGGCGGCGATCCCCACCGCCAAGGCTGCTGGCAAGCGGCTGGTGATCGCCACCGCCACGGTTGCCCTGCAGGAGCAGATCGTGCACAAGGATCTGCCAGACCTGATGCGCAACAGCGGGCTGAATTTCAGTTTCGCGTTGGCCAAGGGCCGCGGGCGTTACCTGTGCCTGTCAAAGCTGGATCTTTTGCTGCAGGAGGGCCAGGCGCAGAGCGCGACAGCCCAGCTGTTCGAGGAAGAAGGCTTCCGGATCGAGGTCGACGAGCGCAGTCAGAAACTGTTCACCGGCATGATCGAGAAGTTGGCGGGTAATCGCTGGGATGGCGACCGCGACAGCTGGCCGGAGGAGCTGGGTGATGCGGACTGGTCGCAGCTCACTACGGATCACAGCCAATGTACCGGCCGGCATTGCCCCAACTTTCAGCAGTGCGCGTTCTACAAGGCGCGTGAGGGCATGACCAAGGTCGACGTGATCGTCACCAACCACGACATGGTTCTGGCTGATCTGGCCCTTGGCGGCGGTGCGGTATTGCCCGATCCACGTGACACCATCTACGTCTTCGACGAAGGTCATCACCTGCCGGACAAGGCCATCGGTCACTTCGCCCATTTCACCCGATTGCGTTCCACGGCTGACTGGCTCGGGCAGGTGGAAAAGAATCTGACCAAGCTGCTCGCCCAGCATCCGCTGCCGGGCGAGCTCGGCCGATTGATGGAGGGCATCCCCGAACTGGCTCGCGATCTGCGTACTCAGCAGCAGTTCATGTTCAGTGCCTGTGAGCAGTTGGCCGACTTCAAGGCTGGTGAGGACATGGAGGGCCGTGAACGGCCTCGGCACCGTTTCGTCGGTGGCGTGGTGCCGGAGCATCTGATCGAGCTGGGCACCGAACTGAAGAAGGGTTTTTCCAAGCTGACCGATCTGTTCAGTCGCATCGCTGAACTGCTCAAGGAGGCCATGGACGGAGAAGCAGGTGGCGGAATCGCCAGCCATCAGGCCGAGGAGTGGTACCCGCTGTTCGGCAGTCTGCTGACGCGTTCGCAGAACAATTGGGAGTTGTGGACCGCATTCACCGTCGAAGATCCGGAGGACAGCCCGCCAATGGCGCGCTGGCTGACCCTGGCGGAAGGCGGGGCGCTGTTCGATATCGAGGTCAATGCCAGTCCGATCCTCGCAGCGGAAACACTGCGGCGCAATCTCTGGAATGTCGCCTTTGGTGCGCTGGTGACATCGGCGACGCTCACGGCGCTGAACAGCTTCGACCGCTATCGCATGCGCGCCGGCTTGCCCAGGGCGGCGGTCACCGCCGTGGTGCCGAGTCCTTTTCATCATGCCGATGCCGGGGTCCTGCGCGTCCCGGACCTGAAGGCCGATCCGCGCGATGCTGCAGCACATACGGCAGCCATCGTCCGCGACCTGCCGGGGCTGGTCGAAGGGGCGCGGGGAACACTGGTGCTGTTCTCCTCGCGCAAGCAGATGCAGGACGTGTTCGATGGCCTTGAGCGTGAATGGCGTCGGCGGGTGCTGATCCAGGGCAATCTGTCCAAGCAGGAAACGCTGAACAAGCACAAGGCGCGGGTGGACGATGGCGAGTCCAGCGTGCTGTTCGGGCTTGCCAGCTTTGCCGAAGGCGTCGACCTGCCGGGGGCGTACTGCGAACATGTGGTGATTGCGAAGATTCCGTTCGCAGTCCCCGATGACCCGGTCGAGGCGGCGCTGGCAGAGTGGATCGAGGCGCGCGGCGGCAATCCCTTCATGGAGATCGCCGTTCCCGATGCCTCTCTGCGACTGGTGCAGGCCTGTGGCCGGCTGCTGCGTACCGAGGCGGACCGTGGAACCATCACGCTGCTCGACCGGCGGGTGGTGATGCAGCGCTATGGCAAGGCGATCCTCAATGCGCTGCCGCCGTTCCGTCGCGAGATCGGTTGACTGGGCGAGATAACCGGTCGCGATATCCACCCATCAGCGCTTCGTCTGGCGGTTCCGTTGCGTAGCGGCGGTTGCAAGAATCCCGAGAATTGATTGCGAGAGGTGACAGCGTGCAGATTCAGGGCTATTTCGATCTTCGTTTCGAGGCCGTTCGCGATGCGTTCGGCGCACTGTTCGATGGCACCCAGCAGCGCGGCGCGGCACTCTGCGTGCAGATCGGTGGCGAGACGGTCGTCGACCTCTGGGCCGGCGTTGCCGACAACCAGGGCGAGCAGGTGTGGCACAGCGATACGCTGGTCAACCTGTTCTCCTGCACCAAGACCTTCACCGGGGTCGCTGCGCTGCAGTTGGTCGAGGAAGGCAAGCTGCAGCTGGATGAGCCCGTCGGCCGTGTATGGCCGGAGTTCGCGGTCAATGGCAAGGAGGCCATCACCCTGCGCCAGCTGCTCTGTCATCGGGCAGGGGTGCCGGCGATTCGCAGACCGCTGGCCGCAGAAGCGCTGTACGACTGGGATATCATGACCGCCGCGCTAGCTGCCGAAGAACCATGGTGGACGCCCGGCACCGATCAGGGCTACGCGGCGATGACCTACGGCTGGCTGGTTGGTGAACTCCTGCGTCGTGTCGATGGCTGCGGCCCTGGCGAGTCGATCGTTCGTCGGACGGCGGTGCCGCTCGGGCTGGACTTCCATGTCGGCCTCGACGATTCCGAGGCTCATCGCGTCGCTTATCTCACTCGCACCAAGAACGACTTCGGTGACGCTGCCGCGCAGCGCCTGTTCAAGGCTTTGATGAGCGAGCCTGAGTCGATAAGTGTCCGGGCCTTCAACAATCCACCGTCCATCATGAGCAGTGGTAACAAACCGGAATGGCGACGCATGGCGCAACCGGCAGCCAATGGCCATGGCAATGCCCGCTCGTTGGCGGGTTTCTATACCGGGCTGCTGCAGGGCAAGCTTCTGGGTGAGTCGCTACTGCGCGAGATGACCAGCGAGCACAGCGCCGGAGAAGACCGCACGCTGTTGGCCGCCACGCGTTTCGGGCTGGGCTGCTGGCTGGATCAGCCGAACGTCGCCAACGCCACCTTTGGCATGGGCCCGCGGGCGTTCGGCCACCCCGGAGCCGGTGGCAGTGTCGGTTTTGCCGATCCGGAGCGGGAACTGGCGTTCGGTTTCGTGACCAATACCCTCGGCCCCTACGTGCTGATGGACCCGCGTGCGCAATCGCTAGCGCGCAGTGTTGCGACATGCCTGCGTTGAACCACTCGTCACTTCTGGCCTCACAGGCTTTTCAAAAGAAGGGCTTGCGTCCACAATTTCAACTCGAACTCAATAGTGGCCTCACCTCGATTGGTCGCTCCCTCCTAGAACGCCTCTGGTTGACGGAACCTGCCTCATGAACCTGCTGAAGAGCACCTCCCTGATTTTCTGCATGATCGTCGTTGCCGGCTGCAGCTCGAAGAGCGAGAAACCGAGCGAGGTCGCTGCTTCGGTCGCAGTCAAGGTGGATTACGCCTGGCTCGACGAGTATGAGCCGCAGTTGAAGGATGCCCTTATTGGGAGTGGTTTCGAGGTGGAGCGTAGGGACAGCGTACTGGTAGTGACGGCGCCGGTAGATTCCTCGTTCAATCCGGATCGTCCCGGTATGCTCTTGCCGGTAACCCTCGGGCCGATCACTCGCGTCGCGAAGCTGGTCGAGAAGGACGACAAGACGGCCGTAGTCGTACTTGGTCATGCCGACAGCACGGGCTCTGCGGACATCAATCGCACCATCAGTCGCGAGCGTGCTGGTGCCGTGGCGGCCATTTTCCGCCTGAGTGGCCTTAAACATAACCGCCTGCGCATTCGCGGCCTGGGTTCCGATATGCCGCGTGCTGCCAACGACAGCAAGGAAGGCCGGGCCCTGAACCGTCGGGTCGAGATGGTACTGGCGCCGCAGGCGACGATGCTTGCATTGATCGCCAATTACGAGCAGCCGGCGCCGTCGGCGACGCAGGTGGCGCAAGCCGAGGTCGCCAAGTAACACTGCCAGGCATTGGATATCGACAGGCCCGCATGCGGGCCTGTTTTCGTTGGGCATGGTTGCCTTGAATCAAGCGAGTTGCCTAAGCACGCGGATAAGCTAGTCCATACAGGCCGGCTGGGTTCAACCACCGTCGCCCGGCGAATGGCCGCCTGGTAGGCTGAAGCCTGCTTATTCGACTACAAGGAGCCCCGCGATGATCCAGACCCTGGCCGATATGCGCCGTGACTACACCCGTGACGGACTCAGCGAGGCCAATGCACCAGCCGAGCCGTTCGGATTGTTTCGTCAGTGGTTCGCCGAGGCTACGAAAACCGAACAGGCGCCGGTGGAGCCTAACGCGATGTCCCTGGCCACGGTCGACTCCGACGGTCGTCCTCACTGTCGCATCCTGCTCCTCAAAGCGTTGGATGATCGCGGCTTTACCTTTTTCACCAATTACGAGAGCGCCAAGGGCGAGCAACTGAATGCAGCGCCTTATGCAGCCATGACCTTCTTCTGGCCGACACTCGAGCGCCAGGTTCGTATCGAGGGGCGGGTGGAGAAGGTCACTCTGGAAGAGTCGGATGCCTATTTTCAGGTCCGCCCATTGGGTAGCCGGCTCGGTGCCTGGGCGTCGCCGCAGAGCCAGGTGATTCGCGATCGCGCCGAACTCGAGCGTTTGCTGGCGGAAACCGAGCAGCGCTTTCTCGACACTGCGCCGCATTGTCCGCCGCACTGGGGTGGATATCGCCTGTTGCCGGAGCGGATGGAGTTCTGGCAGGGCCGGCCTAGCCGCCTGCATGACCGTCTCGACTATCGATTGATCGCAAACAGCTGGCAGCGGGAGCGCTTGGCGCCCTAGTGGGTCTCCAAACAACGAACTAAGTTGTTCCAAGTTTGCCTGTACCGCGCAGGGCGGCGCTTCGCTGGACGCCAGCGAGCAAAGCTCGCGCGCGCGGTGCTGGTAACGTTCAGTAACCAGCAAGCGATCACCTGATGCGAGGAATGTGTCTTCCGATGGTCAGAGGCCTTGAAGGCGCGGCCCTTTGTTCGGGCTGGTCTATTGCAAACTGTCCGAAATCAGGCTCCGGGGTAATGCTGTGCCTGCTGCTCAAGCCAGCTTTGCAATTCGCGCCGCTTGATCTTCTGGCTCTTTGCATCGGCGAGGCGTTGTAGCATCCAGCTGCGCTTGTCTGGGTCGCCTCCAGCGATCGAAAGCGCCAGGTCCCGATCGGCCCAGCGCCGGAAGCGCACGATCAGCCACCCGTGAAAAGCCAGGCCCGCGATAGTGGTGACGGCTATGATGAAGTAATCCATGGATCGTCTCGTCGAGAGGAACCGGTGCGCAGGGTTCGACTCGCATATGTATGCTTGGAAAGTAGTAAATGCTGAGTCAGGACGGAGAAGTTGCCAAGCGCTTTTTTGTCGCTACTGCTCATGCCGCCGTTCAGAACGAAACAGCTGTCCGCAGGAGAATTGCAATGCGTAGGTCCATTTATGTCGCTTCCTTTACAGCCTTGACGCTCGCTCTGAGCGGGTGCGCCTCCAGCCTGACCGGAGATACCTATTCCCGGGACGAGGCGCGAGCCGTACAGACCGTGCGTTACGGAACCATCGAATCGCTGCGTCCGGTGCAGATCGAGGGAACCAAGACCCCCATCGGCACCGGCGCCGGTGCCGTGGTTGGTGGCGTTGCCGGCAGTGGCATCGGCGGCGGTCGTGGCAGTGCGGTTGCTGCCGTGATCGGTGCGGTTGCCGGTGGCATGCTCGGTGCGGCGGCGGAAGAGGGGGTAACCCGTACCCAAGGTGTCGAGATCACCGTGCGCGAGGATGATGGAAACATGCGTGCCTATGTGCAGGCGGTGGAGCCCAATCAGGTATTTCGCGTTGGGCAACGGGTTCGCATCATGACCGTCAGTGGCACCAGTCGCGTGGCGCCTTGACCACGGCAGCGACTGTCCGGGGCTGAAGTCAGGGCGCTGTCGCCGTTCTGGAAACGGAACGGTGACAGCGCTTTTTGTTTTTCGAAATACATGAATCCATGACGCCAGCATCATCGGTATGGATAATCGGCCGCACATTTGTGTGGTGTTTCAGGCAGTTGCTGTGCCTGCAAGGATAAGAATGCCTCCGGACAGGTGGCTTAAGGGGTCTCGTTCATGGCGCTTGCGCTGATCATCGCTTTGCCATTTCTGGGCATCTTCCTGCCTTTGTTCCTGGAGCGGTTCGGTCGCTCCGCTTGCGCCTTCGGTGCGGGCCTGGCGCCACTGACAGCACTGGTTCTGCTGCTGTCAAAACGGGCCGAGGTATTTGCCGGCCAGACCGAGATCATCCATTACGAGTGGCTGCCGCAGCTCGGTCTCAACCTCAGCCTGCGCCTCGACGGATTGGGCTTTCTCTTCGCCCTGCTGATTCTCGGCATCGGTCTTCTGGTCATTCTCTACGCACGCTACTACCTGTCGAAGAAGGATCCGATGGGGCGATTCTTCGGCTTCTTCCTGTTGTTCATGGGCGCCATGCTCGGTGTGGTGCTGTCCGAGAACCTGCTGCTGATGCTGATGTTCTGGGAGCTGACGAGCTTGTCGTCGTTCCTGCTGATCGGTTACTGGAATCACCGCGCCGATGCCCGCCAGGGTGCACGCATGGCGCTCGCCATCACCGGGGGCGGCGGCCTCGCCTTGCTCGCGGGGATTCTGCTGATTGGCCATATCGTAGGCAGCTTCGAGCTGACAACCGTGCTCGCTTCGGGCGATCTGATCCGCGCCAATGCCCTGTATCCGCTGACCTTGATTCTCGTGTTGCTCGGTGTGTTCACCAAATCGGCGCAGTTCCCGTTTCATTTCTGGTTGCCGCAGGCAATGGCGGCCCCCACACCGGTGTCGGCTTTCCTGCATTCCGCGACCATGGTCAAGGCTGGTGTCTTCCTGCTTGCTCGGCTGTACCCGGCACTGGCCGAGTCGGAGTGGTGGTTCTACATGGTCAGCGTCACCGGGCTGGCGACATTGCTGCTGGGTGCAGTGATGGCGCTGTTCCAGCACGACCTGAAAGGCCTGCTGGCCTACTCCACCATCAGTCATCTGGGCCTGATCACCTTGCTTTTCGGCCTGGATTCGCGTCTTGCGGCGGTGGCGGCGATCTTTCACATCATCAACCACGCGACCTTCAAGGCTTCGCTGTTCATGGCCGCCGGGATCATCGATCACGAGACGGGCACTCGCGACATGCGCCGCATCAATGGCATGTGGAAGTACATGCCGCACACCGCGGCACTCGCCATGGTGGCGTCGCTGGCGATGGCCGGCGTGCCATTGCTCAATGGCTTCCTGAGCAAGGAAATGTTCTTCGCCGAGACGCTCGATCAGCACCTGCTCGGTAGCTTCTACTGGACGATTCCCGCTGCGGCGACATTGGCCGGCGCGTTTTCGGTGGCCTACTCGCTGCGTTTCGTGCATGACGTGTTCTTCAACGGCGAGCCGATCGATCTGCCGAAGTACCCGCCGCATGAACCAGCTCGCTACATGAAGATTCCGGTGGAAATCCTCGTGTTGCTCTGCCTGTTGGTGGGAATGCTGCCGGCTTTCACCGTAGGCCCATTGTTGGCGGCGGCGGTGTCGGGAACGCTGAATGGCAATGTGCCTGAATACAGCCTGTCGATCTGGCACGGCTTCAACCTGCCGCTGGCCATGAGCTTTGCTGCGCTGATTGGCGGAATACTGATCTACTCACTGCGCAAGTGGGCGTTCCGCTGGTATGAAGGACTGCCGACGGTCGATTCGCTGGAGGTGTTCGAGCGGGTAATGGCCGGACTGACCCTCGCTGCCCGCCACGTCACCTGTCTGCTGGAAAACGGCTCGCTGCAACGTTACATCGCCCTCATGCTGTTCAGCACTCTGGTGCTCGTGATCTATGCGTTGACCCCATTGGAAACGCTGCATGGGCCGGTCGTGCTGACACCACTCGATGGCATCACGGTGCTGGGCATGGCGATTCTCGCGCTGACTTCGCTGCTGACCGTATTTTTCCATCGCCGCCGCCTGACCGCACTGATCGTACTCAGTGTCGTCGGTCTCATGGTCGCGCTCGGGTTTGCCCGTTTTTCCGCTCCGGATCTGGCCCTGACTCAGCTTTCGGTAGAGGTGGTTACGATCATCCTGCTGATTCTCGCGCTGTTCTTCATGCCTGACCGTACGCCTGCCGAGTCGAGCAGCCTGCGCGGCTTCCGCGATTTCATTCTCGCGGGCGGCAGCGGCACCATGGTCGCGCTGCTTGCCTACACCGTGCTGACCCGGCCCTATGACAGCATTGCGTCGTACTTCCTCGAAAACAGCGTTTCCGGGGGCGGCGGCAAGAACGTCGTGAATGTGATTCTGGTGGACTTCCGCGGGTTCGATACCTTGGGCGAGATCGCGGTGCTGGCGATCGCCGGCGTAGGCATCTATGCGTTGCTCAAAGGCCTGCGCCTGCCGCACCCGGTTCGCGACTACGGCGGGCGTCCCTGGTCGGTTGATCGGCACCCCATCGTGCTGGATACGCTTGCCCGCGCGCTGCTACCGATGGCGTTGCTGATCTCCGCTTTCGTCTTCCTGCGAGGGCATAACCTGCCGGGTGGCGGATTCATTGCCGGTCTCATCACTGCGGTGGCGCTGATTCTCCAATACATCGCACACGGCGTGAGCTGGGCACAAGCGCGGCAACCGATCAGCTATCACGCACTCTGCGGTGCAGGCCTGCTTATTGCGGGGCTGACGGGTCTGGGCAGCTGGGCGTTCGGCTACGCCTTCCTGACGTCGTCATTCGGGTATTTCCATCTGCCTCTCGTCGGTGAGTTCGAGTTGGCGACCGCAATGCTCTTCGATCTGGGGGTTTATCTGGTGGTTGTCGGCGCGACATTGCTGATTCTTTCCAACATCGGCCAGGTCAGCCAGGACGATTCCAACAGGGAGGTGCTGTAGTGGAAGCGTTGTTCGCGATCACGCTGGGGATCATGACGGCCAGCGGCGTCTATCTGCTCCTGCGTGCCCGGATCTTTCCGGTGGTGATGGGGCTGACGCTGATTTCCTATGCGGTCAACCTGTTCATCTTTTCCATGGGCCGACTGGCGACCGGCGTTCCGGCGGTGATCGGCAAGAGCGCGGAGTACGGCGATCCGCTGCCGCAGGCGCTGGTGCTTACGGCCATTGTCATTGGTTTTGCCATGACCGCCTTCGTGGTGGTACTGGCGTTGCGCAGCATCGGCGAGCTGCGTACCGATCATGTCGATGGTGAGGAGCCGCGCAAATGAATCATGCGTTGATTCTTCCGCTGCTGCTGCCGTTGTTCATGGGGGCGCTGTTGCTGTTCGCCCATCGCGCGGACAAGTCGACCAAGCGCCTGCTTTCATTGGCGGCAACCTGGACCCTGGTCCCTATTGCGATCTGGCTGGTCCTGCTTGCCGATGATGGCCAGCTGCGAATCTATGCGCTGGGTAGCTGGCAACCGCCATTCGGCATCATTCTCATGCTGGACCGGTTGAGTGCGTTGATGCTGCTGGTGACAGCCGTGCTGGCTGGTTTTGCAGCGCTGTACGCTTGCCGTGGTGATGATGAGCGCGGGCCGAACTTTCACGCCCTCTACCAGTTCCAGTTGCTCGGCATCAATGGTGCCTTCCTGACCGGCGACCTGTTCAACCTGTTCGTGTTCTTCGAGATCCTGTTGATCTCCTCGTATGCCTTGCTGCTGCACGGCCATGGCCAGCGCAGGGTGCGTTCGGGCATGCACTATGTGGTGCTGAACCTGCTCGGGTCCTCGTTATTTCTGATCGGCGTGAGCATGCTCTACGGGCTGCTGGGCACCCTGAACATGGTCGACATGGCTGCCCGTGTGGCTGCGGCCGAACCGGCCGATGCGCCGCTGCTGGCGGCCGCTGGGTATCTGCTGCTGGTGGTGTTCGCACTCAAGGGCGCAATCCTGCCGCTGTACTTCTGGTTGCCGCGGGCTTATGCATCCGCCACCGCGCCGGTCGCAGCGCTGTTCGCGATCATGACCAAGGTCGGCCTGTACGCGATCATTCGCGTGTTCACCCTGGTCTTCGGCAGCGAAGCGGGCGAGTTGAGCGGCATGGTCGATCTTTGGCTCTGGCCGCTGGCTCTGCTGACACTCGGTGCGGCCGTGATAGGCGCATTGGCCGCTCGCAGTCTGCAGGTACTGCTGGCTTATCTGGTGGTCGTGTCGGTGGGCACGCTTCTGGCCGGTATCGCGCTCGGCAGCGAGGCGGGGCTTGCTGCGGCACTTTATTACCTGGTCCACAGTACGCTGGTCGCGGGCGGCCTGTTCCTCCTCGCCGATCTGATAGCCCGTCAGCGCGGTGACCTGGGGACCGATCTGATTTCCGCGCCTGCGCTGCGTCAGCCGTTACTGCTAGGCACGCTGTTCTTCATGGGCGCCATCTCCGTCGCCGGTTTACCTCCATTCTCCGGCTTTCTCGGCAAGGTAATGCTGCTGCGCGCCATCGAGCTTGGTGCTGACGCGATCGCGCTGTGGGCCGTGGTGCTGGTGGGCGGGCTGGGCATGCTGATTTCACTGAGCCGAGCCGGCAGCCTGGTGTTCTGGCGCCCCAGTTCCGAGGCGGTGGGACAGCCGGCCGATGCCATTCGGGTTCTGGCGACGCTCGGCCTGCTGCTTGGTAGTGTGATGCTGGTTGTCGCCGCTGGCCCGCTGCAGGCGTTCATGCAGGCCACTGCTGCGCAGCTGCTGGATGTTGCGCCTTATCTGCAGATCCTTCAGGGAGGTGCGGCATGAAAGCACGCTGGCTACCCAATCCCGCACTGACGCTGATGCTGGCCATTCTCTGGCTGCTGCTGAACAACACGTTCAGCTTCGGGCAGCTCTTGCTTGGCCTGTTTCTCGGCTGGGCGATTCCTCTTCTGGTCCGGGGCTTTCTCATCGAAGTGCCGCGCATACGCAAGCCGCTGCAGCTGTGTGTGTTCTCGCTCAAGGTGCTCTATGACATCGTCGTGGCCAATGTGCACGTTGCCAAACTGGTGTTGGGGCCGAAGAAAAACCTGCGTCCTGCGTTCATCGAGGTGCCCATGGCCATCGAGAACGAGTTCGTTCTGTCCACTCTGACCAGCATCATCTCGCTGACTCCCGGAACGGTATCAGCCTGCCTGAGTCAGGATCGCCAGATGCTGATGGTGCATGCCTTGGACGTGCCGGATGTCGATGCGCTGATCGCTGACGTCAAACGTAACTATGAAGCGCCACTGCTGGAGATCTTCGAATGCTCGCCTACGTGATTCCGTTCTGTATGGCTGTGTTGGGGCTGGCGGCGGTGTTGAATGTCGTGCGTCTGGTCCAGGGGCCGGACATGCCCGATCGAGTGCTCGCGCTCGATACGCTGTACATCAACGCGCTCGCGCTTATCGTGCTGTTCGGCATCTGGCTCGCCTCTGACCTGTTCTTCGAGGCCGCACTGCTGATTGCCGTAATGGGGTTCGTCAGTACCGTGGCAGTTGGCAAGCACCTGCTGCACGGCGACATCATTGATTGAGGGGAGCGACATGCCATTCTGGATCGAAGTGCTGGTAAGCGTGTTCCTGATCATCGGTAGCCTCTTCGCGCTGATCGGTGCGATTGGCCTTTACCGGCTGCCGGATTTCTACACGCGCCTGCATGGCCCGACCAAGGCGACGACGCTGGGGGTCGGCGGTATCGTGATCGCGTCGATGATCTTTTTCAGCAGCCAGAACGATGGCCTGAGCCTGCACGAGCTGCTGATCACGCTGTTTCTCTTCCTCACTGCACCGGTCAGTGCGCACATGCTGGCCAAGGCTGCAATGCAGCAGAAGCTGCCAGCCGTCGAGCAGACCCGTGGTCAGCCCTGGGATTGAGCCTGCGCCTATACCTGTCTTGTAGCTCTGGGTAGGTGCGCAGGCGAGGGCAGCTCAGATCAGGATGCTGCTCGGCGACGGCTGCTGTTCGTTCTCCTGCTGCAATTCCTTGACGAGCGCCTGCTGCAGGCGCAGGCAGAACTGCGGGTCGGACAGTGGCTGGTTGTCCGCATCGGTGACGAAGAACACGTCTTCCACGCGTTCGCCCAAGGTTGCGATCTTGGCGTTCTGCACCGACAGGTCGAAATCGAGGAACAGCTGACCTACCCGTGCCAATAGGCCGGGACGGTCCGGTGCGATGATTTCCAGGATGGTCTGCGGTCGCTGTGTGTCGTTGTGGATGGTGACCTGCGGCGGGAAGGCGAAGTGCTTGAGTTGCCGTGGAACACGGCGCTGGATGATGGTCAGGTAGTCGTCCGGATTGCGCAGGGCGGCGATCAGGCCGCTGCGAATCTCCTCGATCCGTTCCGGATTGTTGCCGATCGGGCTGCCGTCGGCGTCCAGCACGATGTAGGTATCCAGCGTGAACTGGCTGCTCGAGGTGAGAATGCGTGCGTCATGGATGTTCAGATTGAGCTGATCCATCGCCGCCACGGTCACGGCGAAGAAGTCATGCTGGTCCGGTGCGTAGATGAATATCTGCGTGCCGCCTTCGAACTCGCGCTGTGTGGTTTCCTTGATCAGGACGAGTGGTCCGCCGTTGGCCGGGTGCTCGATGATCGCGTCGGTATGCCAGGCCACGTCGGTAGCGGTGTGCCGGAGGAAATAGTCGTCGCCCAGCTGCGCCCAGAGTTGCTCGGCGTCATCCGGGTCGGTGCCGTGGCGCACCAGGTCATCCAGCGCAGCGCGCTGGGTCTGGCGGATCTGCTCTTCGCGCCCCAGCGGGTTTTCCAGCCCGCGTTTCAGGGCGCGCTTGGTCTCGGTGTAGAGCTGACGCAGCAGGCTCGCGCGCCAGGAATTCCACAGGGTCGGGTTGGTGGCGTTGATGTCGGCCACGGTCAGGACGTAAAGGTAGTCCAGGTGTGTCTCGTCGCCGACCAGCTGAGCGAAATCGTTGATCACCTGCGGGTCGGACAGGTCCTTGCGCTGGGCTGTGGTGGACATGACCAGGTGGTTTTCCACCAGCCAGACCACCAGGCGGGTGTCCCATGCCGGCAGCTTGTGACGACTGCAGAACTGCTCTGCATCCACCGCGCCCAGCTCCGAATGGTCTCCGCCACGGCCTTTGGCGATGTCGTGATAGAGCCCGGCAATGTAGATCAGCTCTGGTTTGGGCAGCCTTTCGACCAGCTTGCTGGCCAACGGATACTTCTCGGCGACGCCTGGCTTGGTCAGCTTGCGCAGGTACTTGATGACGTTGAGCGTGTGCGCATCGACCGTGTAGATGTGGAACAGGTCATGCTGCATCTGGCCGACAATGTGGCCGAACTCCGGCAGATAGCGGCCCAGGATGCCGTAGCGGTTCATACGCCGAAGATTGCGGTGGATCCCTTCCTTGCACTTGAACAGCTCGATGAACAGGCTGGTGTTGCGCAGATCCTGGCGGAAGATGTCATCGATCAGATAGCGGTGGTCGCGGAGCAGGCGAATGGTGTCGGAGCGGACACCCTGGATGTCGGGATGCTGGGCAAGCAGCACGAAGGTTTCCAGAATCGCGAAAGGGGTGCGTTTGAAGATGGCTGCGTTGCTCACCTCAAGGTAGCCGTCGCGCACCTGGAATCGGCTGTTGAGCGGCACGATCGGGCCCGATTCGCCTTCCCAGAGAATCACTTCGGCGAAGTGCTGACCGACAAGATCGCTGAGTTCGGCAATACTCATGACGACTCGGTAGTACTTCTGCATGAAGCGCTCGATAGCCAGCTTGGCATCGTTGTCTTCATAGCCCAGCAGCGCGGCCAGGCTGCGCTGATGGTCGAACAGCAGGCGGTCCTCGGCACGGCCGGCAAGCATGTGCAGGCCGTAGCGCACCTTCCAGAGAAACTCCTGGGCGGCGGTCAGCAGGCTGTGTTCACCCTCGGTAAGAAATCCCTGGTCGACCATGGCCTGCAGATTGAGCGTGCCGAACTCGCGCCGGGCGATCCAGAGGATGGTCTGGATGTCGCGCAGGCCGCCGGGAGAGCCTTTTACATTGGGCTCCAGGTTGTACTCGGTGTTGTTGTACTTGGCATGTCGCGCGCGCTGCTCGTTGCGCTTGGCGAGGAAGAACTCCTTGCTCGGCCACATCTGCTGGGTGCTGGTGACCCGCAGCATCGCCTGGCGCAGGCGCTCCGGGCCGGCGATCGTCCGGCTTTCCATCAGGTTGGTGATGACCGTTAGATCGGCGCGCGCCTCGTCGGCGCATTCGGCGACGGAACGCACGGCCTGCCCGACTTCCAGGCCGATGTCCCAGAGCAGCGTCAGGAAGCCCTCGATCGAGTCGCGAAAGATCTCCTGGTCGTTGGCGTCGAGCAGGATCAGCAGGTCGATATCGGAGTAGGGGTGCAGTTCACCTCGGCCATAGCCGCCCACGGCGACGAGCGCGATATCGGCGCCCTTGTTCCAGTCGAAGCGATCCCAGGCCGAGCGCAGAATCTGATCGACGAACCAGGCGCGATCCTGAATCAGGCGACGGATGTCCCGACCTGCCTTGAACCGCTCGTCCAGTACCTGCCGCGCCTGGCGTATGGCCTTCTTGTACGCAGCGATGGGGCTGGCCTTCAGCGCCAGCTCCGCCTGAAACTGGCTGCGGTCAAACAGCTCCGGGTCAACCTGGGGCATGCGAACGTCCTCCCGTGGGGGCTGCGGCTGTGAAATCTCAGGCGGAGGTGCGAGCGATGGTGTCGTCGCTGCGCAGGGTGAAGATCTCGTAGCCGTCAGCGGTCACCAGGATGGTGTGTTCCCATTGCGCCGACAGCTTGCGGTCCTTGGTGATGGCGGTCCAGCCATCGCCGAGCAGGCGGGTTTCCGCCCGACCCTGGTTGATCATCGGCTCGATGGTGAAGGTCATGCCTTCCTTCAGTTCCATGCCGGTGCCGGCACGGCCGTAGTGCAGCACCTGCGGCTCTTCGTGGAAGACCTTGCCGATACCGTGGCCACAGTATTCACGGACCACGGAGAACCCGTTTTTCTCGGCGTGTTTCTGAATCACCTCACCGATATCTCCGAGGCGCGCGCCCGGGCGAACCAGCTCGATACCTTTATATAGGCATTCCTGGGTGACCTGGCAGAGGCGCTCGGCCCACTCGGGCACCTTGCCGACCATGAACATCTTGCTGGTGTCACCGTGATAGCCGTCCTTTATCACGGTGATATCGATATTGAGGATGTCACCGTCCTTCAGCGGCTTGTCGTTCGGAATGCCGTGGCAGACGACGTGGTTGATCGAGGTGCAGATCGACTTGGGAAAGCCCTTGTAGTTGAGGGGGGCCGGGATCGCCTGCTGAACGTTGACGATGTGCTCGTGGCAGAGGCGGTCGAGTTCATCGGTGGTGACGCCTGGCTTGACGTGCTCGCCGATCATCTCGAGAACTTCGGCGGCGAGGCGCCCGGCGATGCGCATCTTCTCGATATCTTCGGGCGTCTTGATGGTGACAGTCATGCAAACCTCTTGTGCGCCCGCAGGCGAAGGCATTAAGGAAAGCCGCGATGATAAACCAAAGCACCTGCGGCCTGCAGGTCAGGGCTGGTCAGTGGCTGAGCTCGGCGCCGAGAAAGTGCAAAGCAGTAGCCTCGCGATGACCTTTGTGCTATAAAACGCGCCGCTCAGCGGGGTAGGCCCCGCCGAGCCTAACCCCACACACGTGTCGACACGGTATCCTGGGTGCTCGCAAGAGTTGGATATCGGGACGCGTGGAGGCCTAACCCGACTTATTCGAGGACTGATCATGTCTCAAGTCACCATGCGCGATATGCTGAAGGCCGGTGTGCACTTCGGCCACCAGACCCGTTACTGGAACCCGAAAATGGACAAGTACATTTTCGGCGCGCGCAACAAGATCCATATCATCAACCTGGAAAAAACCCTGCCGATGTTCAACGACGCGCTGCGTTTCGTTGAGAAGCTGGCTGCAGGCAAGAACAAGATTCTGTTCGTGGGTACCAAGCGTTCCGCCGGCAAGATCGTTCGCGAAGAAGCTGCTCGTTGCGGCTCGCCGTATGTCGATCATCGCTGGTTGGGCGGCATGCTGACCAACTACAAGACCATTCGTGCGTCCATCAAGCGTCTGCGCGAGCTGGAAGTACAGTCTCAGGATGGTACTTTCGAGAAGCTGACCAAGAAAGAAGCCCTGATGCGCAGCCGTGACCTCGAGAAGCTCGAGCGCAGCCTGGGTGGTATCAAGGATATGGGCGGCCTGCCGGACGCCATGTTCGTCGTCGACGTCGATCACGAGCGCATCGCCATTTCCGAAGCCAACAAGCTGGGTATCCCGGTCATCGGCATCGTCGATACCAACAGCAGCCCGGAAGGCGTTGACTACATCATTCCTGGTAATGATGACGCCATCCGTGCCGTGCAACTCTACCTCGGCTCCATGGCTGACGCTGTTCTGCGCGGTCGCCAGAACGGTGCCGGTGGCGCTGACGAGTTCGTCGAGGAAGTTGCTTCCGAAGCGGCTCAGGGCTGAGTGCGGCGCACTGCAGCGTGACACCCGATGAACAAAAAGGGGGCTAGGCCCCCTTTTTGTCTCTTGCGAATTGATCACCCGTGTATTGGGTGAGTGGTTTAGAAACCAAATCGAGAGGATTCCCAACATGGCAGAAATCACTGCAGCCTTGGTCAAAGAACTGCGCGAGCGTACCGGTCAGGGCATGATGGAGTGCAAGAAGGCTCTGGTCGCCGCTGGTGGTGACATCGAAAAGGCGATTGACGACATGCGTGCCTCGGGCGCCATCAAGGCCGCCAAGAAGTCGGGCAACATCGCTGCTGAAGGCTCGATCGCCGTTCGCGTCGAAGGTGGCCGTGGCCTGATCATCGAAGTTAACTCGCAGACTGACTTCCTGGCTCTTCAGGACGACTTCAAGGCATTCGTCAAGGAAAGCCTGGACGAGGCCTTCGAGCAGAAGCTGACCGATGTGGCCCCGCTGATCGCTTCTCGTGAATCCGCTCGCGAGGCGCTGGTCGCCAAGTGCGGCGAGAACGTCAACATCCGTCGTCTGACCGCGGTGGAAGGTGAAGTGGTTGGTGCTTATCTGCACGGTCACCGCATCGGCGTGCTGGTCACCCTGAAGGGTGGCGATGCCGAGCTGGCCAAGGATATCGCCATGCACGTGGCTGCCAGCAACCCAGCCGTTCTGAGCCCGGCTGATGTTTCCGAAGAGTTGGTTGCCAAGGAAAAGGAAATCTTCCTGCAGCTCAACGCCGACAAGATCGCCGGCAAGCCGGAAAACATCGTCGAGAACATGGTCAAGGGCCGTATCAACAAGTTCCTGGCCGAAGCCAGTCTGGTTGAGCAGGCGTTCGTCAAGAACCCGGAAATCAAGGTTGGTGAGCTGGCCAAGAAAGCCGGTGCCGAAATCGTATCCTTCGTTCGCTACGAAGTAGGCGAGGGTATCGAGAAGGCCGAAGTCGACTTCGCTGCCGAAGTTGCTGCTCAGGTCGCTGCGACCAAGAAATAAGGCCGCTTCGGTGGTTCTGGCAAAGAGGCTGCCCGCTCACGCGCGCGGCCTCTTTGTCGAATTGGGCAGCGGAATTGTTTTTTTGTCACGTTATAGTCATCGCCTGGCACCAACCGCTGGTTGAGCTGTCAAAGCGCAGATATTTTTTGGTCTGAGTCATTCAGACTTGGTCACAGCACGCCGCAGGAGATAACACGCCAATGGCTCAGCAGATGAGTGCACGCAATCCTCGCTATAAACGCATTCTGCTCAAATTGAGCGGCGAGGCCCTGATGGGCTCCGAAGACTTCGGCATAGATCCCAAGGTCCTTGACCGTATGGCTCTGGAAGTCGGCCAGCTGGTAGGCATCGGCGTCGAAGTGGGATTGGTCATCGGTGGCGGCAACCTGTTCCGCGGCGCGGCGCTTTCCGCAGCCGGAATGGATCGGGTCACCGGCGACCACATGGGCATGCTGGCCACGGTGATGAATGCGCTGGCCATGCGCGACGCGCTCGAGCGTTCGAACATTCCGGCGCTGGTCGTGTCGGCCATTTCCATGGTCGGCGTGACCGATCACTATGACCGTCGCAAGGCGATGCGTCATTTGAAGACCGGTGAGGTGGTCATCTTCTCCGCCGGTACCGGCAACCCATTCTTCACCACCGACTCGGCCGCCTGTTTGCGCGCTATCGAGATCCAGGCGGATGTCGTGCTCAAGGCCACCAAGGTCGATGGCGTCTACACCGCAGATCCATTCAAGGATCCGAATGCGGAGAAATTTGCCGAACTCACGTACGACGAAGTGTTGGACCGCAAGCTCGGCGTGATGGACCTGACAGCCATCTGCCTGTGCCGCGATCACAACATGCCGCTGCGGGTCTTCAATATGAACAAGCCCGGCGCCCTGCTCAACATCGTGCTAGGTGGCGCTGAAGGAACTCTGATCGAGGAATCGAACGAATGATCAACGAGATCAAGCAGGACGCGCAGGAGCGCATGAAGAAATCCCTGGAATCGCTGGATCACGCTTTTGCCAAGATTCGTACTGGCCGCGCCCACCCCAGCATCCTCGACAGCGTGATGGTGTCCTACTACGGTGCCGACACGCCGCTGCGTCAGGTTGCCAACGTGATCGCCGAAGACTCCCGCACCCTGGCGCTGACAGTGTTCGACAAGAGCATGATCCAGGCGGTAGAGAAGGCGATCATGACCTCGGACCTGGGCCTGAATCCGGCTACCGCTGGCACCACGATCCGCGTGCCGATGCCGGCGCTGACCGAGGAAACCCGCAAGGGCTACACCAAGCAGGCGCGTGCAGAGGCCGAGAACGCCCGAGTCGCAGTGCGCAATATCCGCCGTGATGCGATTGCACAGCTGAAGGACCTGGTCAAGGAAAAGGAAATCAGCGAGGACGAGGAACGTCGTGGCCAGGATGACGTCCAGAAGCTAACCGACAAGTACGTTGCCGAGATCGACAAGGCTCTCGAAGCCAAAGAAGGCGACCTGATGGCCGTATAAGGCCGGCATCGAATCGCTGCCGCCGTGCCCTGAATCGCAGAAGCCGGTTCGTGCTGCGGCGGCGCTGATGCCACCGAGCTGTTGCTTGCAGCTTTTTCTTTTGGTTCGCAGCGTGTTTTAGCGCAAGTAGAGTTGTTCATGGAAAAGGTCAGGCAGATCGCCGGGCGGAACGTACCCCGTCACGTGGCGATCATCATGGATGGCAACAACCGCTGGGCGAAGCGGCGTTTGCTGCCCGGTGTGGCCGGGCACAAAGCCGGTGTCGATGCGGTTCGCGCCGTGATTGAGGTCTGCGCTGATTCCGGCGTCGAGGTGCTTACACTGTTTGCTTTCTCCAGCGAGAACTGGCAGCGCCCGGCGGATGAAGTCGGTGCGCTGATGGAGCTGTTCCTCTCGGCGCTGCGGCGTGAGGCACGCAAGCTCGATGAGAATGGCATTCGCCTGCGCATCATCGGAGATCGCACGCGTTTCCATCCCGAATTGCAGGCCGCGATGCTGGAGGTGGAAGAGATGACCTCCGCCAATCATCGTTTCGTGCTCCAGGTTGCCGCCAATTACGGCGGGCAATGGGACATTCTTCAGGCGGCTCAGCACTTGGCTGCCGAAGCGCAGTCCGGGCGTCTGAATCCGGCGGAAATTACGCCCGCTCTGTTTCAGAGCTATCTGGCGACTGGTGACATGCCGTTGCCCGACCTGTGCATTCGCACCGGCGGCGAGCGGCGCATCAGCAATTTCCTGCTTTGGCAGCTTGCCTATGCGGAACTGTATTTTTCCGACCTTTATTGGCCCGACTTCAAGCACGTTGCCATGCGCAAGGCGCTCGCCGATTTCGCCACTCGACAACGGCGATTCGGCAAAACGGGTGAACAGGTCCAAAGCGAGGTCAAGGCCGAATGCTGAAGCAGCGCATCATCACCGCCGCCATTCTTCTGCCCGTCGCGATCATTGGGTTTTTCCTCCTTCATGGGCTCGCTTTCGCCATCTTCATTGGGCTGGTCGTTGCGCTCGGTGCCTGGGAGTGGGCCCGGTTGGCTGGATTCGCCGGCCAGCCGGTGAGAATCGCTTATGCGGCGCTGGTCGTGGTGTTGCTTGCCGTGCTGTATCAGCTTCCGGCGCTGGCCCCCTGGTTATTGGCGCTTGCCGTGCTCTGGTGGCTGGCGGCGACCTATCTGGTGTTGACCTATCCGCAGAGCAGTCGTCTCTGGGGCGGTTCCGCTGGCAGCCTGGTGATCGGTCTGGCGATCCTGCTGCCGTCGTGGCAGGCATTGGTCGTGCTCAAGCAGTGGCCGCTGGGTAACTGGTTGATCCTTGCCGCGATGGTTCTGGTCTGGGCTGCGGATATCGGTGCGTATTTCTCCGGCAAGACGTTCGGCAAGCGCAAGCTTGCACCGCAGGTCAGTCCTGGCAAGAGCTGGGAGGGGCTGATAGGGGGGCTGTTGACCAGTCTGCTGATCACGCTGGCGGTCGGCATCTACCGCGGCTGGTCGGTGCGGGAGTTGGTGCTTGCGCTGTTGGGTGCGGCGGTGGTGGTGTTGATCTCGGTGATCGGCGATCTCACCGAGAGCATGTTCAAGCGTAGCTCGGGCATCAAGGACAGCAGTCAGCTGCTGCCCGGGCACGGCGGTGTCATGGATCGCATAGACAGTCTTACCGCAGCCATTCCGATCTTCACGGTGCTTTTGTGGCTTGCTGGCTGGGGCGTGCTGTGACGCGACCTCTACAGATCACCGTGCTGGGGGCGACCGGCTCGATCGGGCTTAGCACATTGGACGTCATCGCTCGTCATCCGGATCGCTATAACGTATTTGCGCTGACCGGCTTCAGCCGGCTTGACGAACTGCGTTCGCTCTGTCTCAAGCATCGTCCGAGCTACGCCGTGGTCGGTGATGAAGCGCAAGCCGGTCTGTTTCAGGCCCAGTTGCAGTCCGATGGCATTACCACCCGAGTGCTGAGCGGTGAGGGCGGTCTGAGCGAAGTGGCGGGGCATCCCGAGGTCGATGTCGTGATGGCTGCAATCGTCGGTGCCGCTGGGCTGAAGCCGACTCTCGCCGCCGTACAGGCAGGCAAGCGAGTGTTGCTGGCGAACAAGGAGGCGCTGGTAATGTCCGGCGCCCTGTTCATGCAGGCGCTGCGCGATAACGATGCGGTGTTGCTGCCGATCGATAGCGAGCACAACGCGATTTTCCAATGCTTGCCAGCCGATTATGCCCAGGGGCTTGGTGCTGTCGGCGTGCGGCGGATATTGCTTACCGCTTCCGGCGGGCCGTTTCGAGATATCGCGCCGCCGCTTCTGGCGGATGTTTCGCCGGAACAGGCCTGCGCTCATCCCAACTGGTCGATGGGGCGCAAGATTTCCGTGGATTCGGCCAGCATGATGAACAAGGGCCTCGAACTCATCGAGGCCTGTTGGCTGTTCAATGCACGACCAGATCAGGTCGAGGTGGTGATTCACCCACAAAGCGTTATCCACTCGATGGTGGACTACGTGGATGGCTCGGTGCTTGCGCAGCTAGGCAATCCTGATATGCGCACGCCGATTGCGCATGCCTTGGCTTGGCCGGAGCGAATCGATTCCGGCGTTCCAGCGCTGGATCTGTTGCAGATTGGGCGATTGGATTTCCACGCACCGGACGACCTGCGCTTTCCTTGTCTGCGGCTTGCTCGCCTGGCCGCGGAGACCGGTGGTACGGCGCCGGCGATGCTCAATGCCGCGAACGAAGTGGCGGTTGACGCCTTTCTTAATCGACGCATCCGCTTTACCGAGATCGCGAGTATCATCGACGACGTATTGAATCGTGAGGCGTCGGTTCCGACTGTCTGCCTTGAAGATGTATTGGCGGCTGACAACCAGGCTCGGGAAACTGCCGAAAATTGGTTGAGCTGCCGCGGGCGATAGGGTCTGCCGGCCTCGCGGCTTGCAGCGAAACGTCAACAGACCCACTCCCGGAGGAAATATGGGCGCGCTCTACATGATCATCGGCACCCTCGTTGCGCTCGGGGTGTTGGTGACCTTTCACGAATTCGGTCATTTCTGGGTTGCCCGCCGCTGTGGCGTGAAGGTGCTGCGATTCTCCGTTGGCTTCGGTAGTCCGCTGCTTCGCTGGCATGACCGGCAGGGCACCGAGTTCGTCATCGCTGCGATACCGCTTGGCGGTTACGTCAAGATGCTCGACGAACGTGAGGGCGACGTGCCTCCCGCTTTGCTCGACAGTGCATTCAATCGCAAGAGCGTCCGCCAGCGCTTCGCTATCGTATCCGCCGGGCCGTTGGCCAATTTCCTGTTAGCTATGGTGTTCTTCTGGCTGCTGGCGATGCTTGGCAGCGAACAGGTGCGGCCTGTTGTCGGTGCTGTCGCGCCAGGCAGTCTCGCTGCTCAGGCGGGGATGGCGGTCGATCAGGAGATCGTTGCGGTCAATGGCAAGCCAGTCAGTGGCTGGTCCGAGGTCAATTTACAGTTGGTACGGCGCCTGGGCGAGAGCGGTCAGCTCGATATGACGGTGCGAGAGCTTGGCGGTTCTGGCGAGCAGCACCTGCAGATCCCGTTGCAAAATTGGCTGAAAGGCGTGGAGGAGCCGGACCCGATCACCTCGCTCGGAATCAGACCCTGGCGCCCTCAGATTGTCCCAGTGGTCGCTCAGTTGGATCCTGAAGGCCCGGCGCAGGCCGCAGGTATTCGTCTCGGCGACCGCCTGTTGAGTATGGATCAGCAGCCACTGGACGATTGGCAGCAGGTGATCGACGCAGTCAAGGTACTGCCCGGTGAGCCGGTATCGCTGCAGGTGGAGCGCGCCGGTGAGCGACTCGATGTGTCGTTGACGCTGGCCGCGCGTGGCGAAGGCGATGCGCGCCGCGGTTATCTGGGGGCGGGTGTCGAAGGTGGTGAGTGGCCAGCGGAAATGCTGCGCGAAGTCAGCTTCGGTCCTCTTGAAGCGGTGGTCGAAGGCGTAAGGCGCACCTGGACCATGAGCCTGCTGACCCTCGATTCGCTGAAGAAAATGCTCTTCGGGGAGCTCTCGGTAAAAAACTTGAGCGGTCCGATAACCATTGCTAAAGTGGCGGGCGCTTCTGCCCAGTCGGGCCTGGGGGATTTCCTCAATTTCCTCGCCTATCTGAGCATTAGTCTGGGGGTTCTCAATCTATTGCCTATCCCGGTGCTCGATGGCGGCCATCTGCTCTTCTATGTCGTCGAGTGGGTCCGCGGACGTCCTCTGTCGGAGCGGGTACAGGGATGGGGAGTACAGATCGGCATCAGCCTGGTGGTTGGGGTGATGCTGCTTGCACTGGTCAATGACCTTGGCCGTCTGTAATGCCGAATCCGTAGTGTCGCCATGCCGAATCGCCGGTTCATTTATCAGGTTTGAATAAGAAAGGACTTCATGAAACGTCTGCTGCTACCTGCGGTTATCTCCGCATTGATGATCGCCGAAGTTCACGCTGAGTCCTTCACTATTTCCGATATCCGGGTCAATGGCCTGCAGCGGGTTTCCGCCGGCAGCGTATTCGGCGCTCTGCCTTTGAACGTGGGTGAGCCCGCCGATGACAATCGCCTCGTCGATGCCACTCGTGCGCTCTTCCGAACCGGTTTCTTTCAGGATATTCAGCTGGGGCGGGATGGCGATGTGCTGGTCATCAGCGTAGTCGAGCGACCATCTATTTCCGGCATCGAGATCGAAGGCAACAAGGCGATCAAGACCGAAGATCTGCTGTCAGGTTTGCAGCAGTCCGGTCTGGCCGAAGGGGAAATCTTTCAGCAGGCCACGCTCGAGGGTGTACGTAATGAACTGCAGCGCCAGTACGTTGCCCAGGGGCGCTATTCGGCGACCATCGAAACCGAGGTCATTTCGCAGCCGCGTAATCGGGTGGCGTTGAAGATCAAGATCAACGAAGGCTCGGTGGCGGCGATCAAGCACGTCAATATCGTGGGCAATTCTGTCTTCGCGGACGAAGATCTGGTGGATCTGTTCGAGCTGAAGACCACAAACTGGCTGTCGTTCTTCCGCAACGACGACAAGTACGCGCGTGAAAAGCTCTCCGGTGACCTGGAACGCCTGCGCTCGTATTACCTGGATCGCGGTTACATCAACATGGATATCACCTCGACCCAGGTATCCATAACGCCAGACAAGAAGCACGTCTATGTCACCGTGAACATCGACGAAGGCGAGCGCTATACCGTGCGCGATGTCAAGCTGAGCGGTGATCTCAAGGTTCCGCAGGAAGAGATCGAGGCGCTGTTGCTGGCAAAAGAAGGTCAGGTGTTCTCGCGCAAGGTGATGACCACCACCTCCGAGCTGATTACACGGCGCTTGGGTAACGAAGGCTATACCTTTGCCAACGTCAACGGTGTTCCTGAAGCTCACGACGAAGACAATACGGTGTCGATCACGTTCGTCGTCGATCCGGGTAAGCGTGCGTACGTCAATCGCGTCAATTTCCGCGGGAATACCAAGACCGAAGATGAAGTGCTGCGTCGCGAAATGCGCCAGATGGAAGGTGGTTGGGCGTCGACCTATTTGATCGACCAATCCAAGACTCGTCTCGAGCGCCTGGGCTTCTTCAAGGAAGTGAACGTAGAAACGCCGCAGGTGCCAGGTACGGACGACCAGATCGACGTCAACTACAGCGTCGAGGAGCAACCGTCCGGTTCGATCATGGCCAGCATCGGTTTTGCGCAAAACGCAGGCCTGATTCTGGGTGGCTCCATCAGCCAGAACAACTTCCTCGGTACCGGGAACCGGGTCTCCCTGGGCTTGACTCGCAGCGAATACCAGACGCGTTACAACTTCGGTTTCGTCGACCCCTACTGGACCGAAGACGGTGTCAGCCTGGGGTATAACGCCTTCTATCGCACCACCGATTACGACGAGCTCGATTACGACGTTTCCAGTTATTCGGTGGATAGCCTTGGTGGCGGCATCAACATCGGCTACCCGATCAGCGAGACGTCTCGACTGTCATTCGGCCTGACTGTGCAGCAGGATGATCTTGATACTGGCCGTTATACCGTGGACGAGATCTTCGACTTCATGGAGGAGGAGGGCGACAGCTTCCTCAACTTCAAGGCATCTGCAGGTTGGTCCGAGTCGACCCTCAATCGCGGCGTGCTCGCAACTCGCGGCCATTCGCAGAGCCTGGTATTCGAAAGTACTATTCCGGGTAGCGACCTGTCTTTCTATAAACTCGACTACAACGGCCAGCTGTTCGTACCGATGAGCAAGGATTACACCCTGCGCATGCATACGCGCCTGGGTTACGGGGACGCCTATGGCTCGACCTCGAGCCTGCCGTTCTACGAGCATTACTATGCCGGCGGCTTCAATTCGGTACGCGGCTTCGAGGATAGCAGCCTCGGCCCTCGTAGCACGCCGAGTGACGGGTCGCGCCCAGGCACCATCGCCGACCCGGATCAGGATCCTCTGCCGTTCGGTGGTAACGTACTCATCCAGGGGGGGTTGGAAGTGCTGTTCCCCATGCCGTTCGTTAAGGATCAGCGCTCGCTGCGTACCTCGGTGTTCTGGGACGTAGGTAATGTGTACAACACCAATTGCCCAACAGAGTCGAGTAATTGCAGCGATATCGACTTCGGCGATATGGCCAGCTCGGTGGGTGTCGGTCTGACCTGGATTACCGCAATGGGCCCGCTGAGCTTCAGTCTGGCAATGCCGGTGGTCAAGCCGGACGAAGCCGATACTCAGGTATTCCAGTTCTCGCTGGGACAAACGTTCTAACATTGCGGCGTGATGCCTCAGTGCTTTCTTTCAGGAGTGGTGTTTACCGTGCGTAAGTTGACTCAACTGTTTCTCGTCGTTGCCGCGCTGGTAGCGACCCCAGCATTTGCCGAAATGAAGATCGCCGTCATGAACTATCAGATGGCGCTGCTTGAGTCGGATGCGGCCAAACGTTACGCGGTCGACGCGGAGAAGAAGTTCGGCCCCCAACTGAGCAAGCTGAAAACACTCGAAAGCGACGCCAAGCGTATTCAGGATCGCCTGGTCAAGGACGGCGACAAGATGCAGCAGGCCGAGCGTGAACGTCTGGAGCTCGAATTCAAGCAAAAGGCCCGTGACTTCCAGTTCCAGTCCAAGGAATTGAACGAGGCAAAGGCTGTGGCGGATCGGGACATGCTCAAGCAGCTCAAGCCGAAGCTTGATCAGGCTGTCGAAGAAGTCATCAAGAAGGGCAACTACGACCTAGTGTTCGAGCGTGGTGCCGTGGTGGATGTCAAACCGCAGTTCGATATCACCCGCCAGGTCATCGAGCGCATGAATCAGCTGCGCTGATATGGCAGGCGCAGTCTATACACTCGGCCAGCTGGCCGAGGAACTGGGTGGCACCCTGCGCGGCGATGCTGACCAGACGATTAGCGGGCTCGCTACCCTGCAGGAGGCGGGCCCGGCGCATTTGACCTTCCTTGCCAATGCTCAGTATCGCAAGTACCTGTCGACCACCCAGGCCGCCGCGGTGTTGTTGGCTCCCGCTGATGCTGAAGGCTACGAAGGCGCGGCAATTGTCGTTAGCGACCCTTATCTGGCTTATGCGCGCGCGTCGCACCTGTTCGAGACTCGACCGGTAGCGAATAGCGGCATTCACCCGACGGCGGTGGTCGCTGCCGATGCTTATGTAGATTCGTCGGCCAGCATTGGTCCCTATGTGGTGATCGAGTCCGGCGCAACCATCGAGGCGGATGTGGTGATCGGTGCGCAGTCATTCGTCGGCGCCCGTAGTCGAATCGGCACTGGCGGGCGACTCGCGCCGCGAGTCACGCTTTATCACGACGTGCAGATCGGTAAGCGCGTGGTGATCCAGTCCGGTGCCGTGATCGGTGGTGAGGGGTTCGGCTTCGCCAAGGAAAAAGGTGCCTGGCAGAAGATCGCTCAAATCGGCGGTGTGCGTATCGGGGATGATGTGGAGATTGGCTCGAATACCACCATCGACCGCGGCGCCCTTTCCGATACGCTGATTGGCAACGGCGTGAAGCTAGATAATCAGATCATGATCGCGCACAACGTGCAGATCGGTGACAACACGGCGATGGCTGGCTGTGCCGGCATCTCCGGTAGCACCAAGATCGGACGCAATTGCATGATCGCCGGTGGCGTCGGCATGGTTGGGCACATCGAAGTGTGCGACAACGTGTTCGTGACGGGTATGACGATGGTCACGCGCTCGATCACGGAACCCGGAAGCTACTCCTCGGGCACGGCGATGCAGAATGCTGCCGATTGGAGAAAGAGTGCGGCGCGTATTCGTCAGTTGGATGACATGGCTCGCCGGCTGCAACAGCTGGAGAAAAGCCTGGCTACCGTGACTCAGGGTCAGAATCCGGCTTCTGATGCCTGAGCTTACCGTCTGATCCGGTTTTTTTCGGGGTTAATGCCTGTCAGTGCTCGCGCGGGCTTTCAGCGCAGGCGGCCCTATACTTTTTTACAGGCTCTTTCCTGACATGATGGATATCAACGAGATTCGCGAATATTTGCCTCACCGCTACCCGTTCCTGCTGGTGGACCGTGTGACGGAGATGGACGTCGAGGCCAAGCGCGTTCGTGCCTACAAGAACGTGACCATCAACGAACCGTTCTTCAATGGGCATTTTCCACAGCATCCGATCATGCCAGGCGTGCTGATCATCGAAGCCATGGCGCAGGCGGCCGGTCTGCTTGGTTTCAAGATGATGGGCGTCAAGCCAGCCGATGGCACGCTTTACTATTTCGTCGGCTCTGACAAGCTGCGCTTCCGTCAGCCGGTGGTTCCGGGCGATCAGCTGGTCCTGGAAGCTTCCTTCATCAGCGCCAAACGCGGCATCTGGAAGTTCGATTGTCGTGCCAGCGTCGAGGGCAAGCCGGTCTGCTCGGCAGAAATCATCTGCGCGGAACAGAAGATATGAGTTTGATCGACCCTCGCGCCATCATCGACCCTGCGGCTCGCTTGGCGGATGACGTCCAGGTCGGCCCATGGTCGATCATTGGTCCGGACGTCGAAATTGGCGAGGGTACGGTGATCGCGTCGCATGTGGTCATCAAAGGGCCGACCCGTATCGGTCGGCACAATCGCATCTATCAGTTCTCCTCGGTTGGCGAAGATACGCCGGATCTGAAGTACAAGGGTGAGCCGACGCGCCTGGTGATTGGCGATCACAACGTGATTCGCGAGGGTGTCACCATCCATCGCGGCACCGTGCAGGATCGCTCCGAAACCACCCTCGGTGATCACAACCTGATCATGGCTTATGCTCACATCGGCCACGACAGCGTGATCGCCAATCATTGCATTCTGGTCAACAACACCGCGCTGGCCGGTCACGTCCATGTGGGCGACTGGGCCATTCTCTCCGGTTACACCCTGGTACATCAGTTCTGCCATATCGGCGCCCATAGTTTTTCCGGCATGGGCACGGCGATCGGCAAGGATGTACCGGCATTTGTCACCGTGTTCGGCAATCCGGCGGAGGCGCGCAGCATGAACTTCGAGGGCATGCGTCGTCGTGGCTTCAGCGCCGAAGCCGTTCACGCCCTGCGCAACGCTTACAAGGTCGTCTACCGCAAGGGGTTGACCGTGGAGGCCGCACTCACCGAGCTGGCCGAAAGTGCAGCGGCATTCCCCGAGGTTGCGATCTTCCGCGACTCGATTCAGGCTTCAACTCGTGGGATCACTCGCTGAGATGAACCGGCCGCTCAGGGTTGCCTTGGTAGCCGGGGAGTCCTCCGGTGACATCCTTGGTGCGGGCCTGATGCAGGCGCTGAAGGCTCAGCACGCGAATGTCGAATTCATCGGCGTCGGCGGCTCGCGCATGCAGGCCGAAGGGTTGCAGTCGTACTTTCCGCTCGAGCGTCTGGCAGTGATGGGCCTGGTCGAAGTGCTCGGTCGTTTGCCGGAGCTGCTGGCCCGCCGCAAACGCCTGGTGGACACGCTGATCCAGCAGCGGCCGGATGTATTCATCGGCATCGACGCGCCGGACTTCAATCTCGGGCTTGAGCTCAAGCTGCGTCGGGCCGGAATCAAGACCGTGCACTACGTCAGTCCGTCGGTCTGGGCCTGGCGTCAGAAGCGGGTACTGAAGATCCGTGACGCCTGCGATCTGATGCTCACGCTGTTTCCGTTCGAGGCCAGGTTCTACGACGAGCACCAGGTACCGGTTCGCTTCGTCGGTCATCCCCTAGCTGATGCCATTCCGCTTTGCGCTGATCGTGCCGCGGCACGGCAAGCGCTCGGATTGCCAGCGGATGGCCTGGTCGTCGCGCTGATGCCCGGTAGCAGGGGCGGCGAAGTCGCTCGACTGGGGGATCTGTTCCTTTCCGCTGCCGAGCGGTTGCGCGCCATGCGTCCCGGGATTCGTTTTGTCATGCCTTGCGCCAGCCCCGAGCGGCGGCTGCAGCTTGAGCAGATGCTGGTTACGCGTGATTTACCGCTGACCCTGCTCGATGGCCGGTCCCATGAGGCATTGGCCGCCTGCAACGCCGTGTTGATTGCTTCCGGTACGGCAACGCTTGAGGCGCTGTTGTTCAAACGTCCTATGGTGGTGGCCTACAGCGTAGCGCCAATGACTTACCGCATCCTCCGGCGGCTGGTGAAGAGCCCCTATGTTGCGCTTCCCAACCTGCTGGCCCAGCGTCTGCTGGTTCCCGAGTTGCTGCAGGACGCCGCTACCCCCGAAGCGCTTGCGCAGTCTCTGTCGCCACTGCTGGACGATGGTGACGTGCAAACCGAAGGCTTCGACAGTATTCATCGCACCCTGCGTTGCGATGCGTCGAGTCAGGCCGCCGATGCCGTGTTGCGCCTGGTTGGAGTTCGTTGATGCAGTTCGGACTCGATTTCAATCTGGTCGAAGAGCTGGTTGCCGGCGTCGACGAGGTCGGGCGCGGGCCGCTGTGTGGTCCTGTAGTGACCGCTGCAGTGATCCTCGATCCGGCGCGTCCGATCAAAGGCCTCAACGACTCGAAAAAGCTGAGCGAAGCCCGTCGTGAAGCGTTGTTCGACGAGATCTGCGAAAAGGCGGTGGCGTGGTGCATTGCCCGAGCGGAGGTCGAAGAGATCGATCAGCTGAATATCCTTCACGCCACGATGCTCGCCATGCAGCGTGCGGTTGATGGACTGAGTGTCACGCCGCGGCTGGCACTCATCGATGGCAATCGCTGCCCTCAGCTGAACGTGCCCAGCGCACCGGTGATCCAGGGCGACGGTCAGGTGCCGGCTATCGCTGCGGCATCCATCCTGGCCAAGGTCAGTCGTGACCGCGAAATGCAGGCCCTGGATCTCTGCTATCCGGGTTATGGGCTGGCCGGGCACAAGGGTTATCCGACTCCAAGCCATCTGGAAGCGCTTCGTCGGCTAGGACCAACGCCCATTCATCGGCGCTCTTTCGCCCCCGTGCGTACGCTGCTTGAGCAGGCAGTTGTCGAGACCGACATCCCGGCCAGCGTGCTGCTGGTCTAGCGGGTAACTGTACGCGGGCCAGCCAGGTGCTTCATGAGGTCCTGGGCCGCCGAACACCCTTTTACCGTGTCGGCTACCGTTAGCGCGGTCGCCAGCCCGTCCGTGCTTTCCGGTACAATTCCGCGCTTGTCGTTCTGCCAGCTCAAGGTCTGTTCATGCCTGTTTCCTTCGTCCATCTACGTCTGCATACCGAGTACTCGCTGGTCGATGGGCTGGTTCGGGTCAAGCCGCTGATCAAGGCGGTCGCGGCAGGTGGCATGCCGGCAGTGGCGGTGACCGACATGAGCAATATGTGCTCGCTGGTCAAGTTCTATAAAGCCGCGCAGGGCGCCGGCATAAAGCCGATCTGCGGTGCCGATATCTGGATGGCTGGTTGTGACGAGGACGGTCCTCTCAGCCGCTTGACCTTGCTGGCGATGAATCCCAAGGGGTATCGCAACCTCACTGAGCTGGTTTCGCGTGGTTGGACCGAAGGTCAGCGCAATGACCTGGTGATCATCGAGCGTGACTGGGTGAAGCAGTCCTCGGAAGGGCTGATTGCCTTGTCCGGCGCCAAGGAGGGCGAGATCGGACTTGCCCTGCTCAACGGCGAGGAGTCGCTGGCCGAGGCGCTGCTGGCCGAGTGGCAATCGGTGTTTCCCGAGCGTTTCTATCTGGAAGTGCAGCGCACCAGCCGGGTCAACGATGAGGAGCATCTGCACGCGGCAGTAGCGCTGGCCGAGCGCTGCGCTGTGCCGCTGGTGGCGACCAATGACGTGCGCTTTCTCAAGCAGGATGATTTCGAAGCCCATGAAACGCGCGTCTGCATTGGCGAAAGCCGCACCCTCGACGACTCGCGACGACCGCGCAACTATTCCGATCAGCAGTATCTGAAAACGCCCGAGGAAATGTACGAGCTGTTCAGTGACCTCCCCGAGGCGCTGGAAAATACCGTCGAGATCGCCAGGCGCTGCAACATCGAGGTGCAGCTGGGCACCTACTTCCTGCCCGATTTCCCGGTGCCGGACGGCATGACCATGGACGATTACTTCCGCAAGGTCTCGTTCGACGGCCTCGAAGAGCGGCTGGAAGTGCTGCTGCCCCGGGATACGCCCGATTACGAGGCGAAGAGGCAGGTC
The DNA here is from genome assembly GCA_030263805.2 of Pseudomonas sp. FeN3W. NCBI lineage: Bacteria > Pseudomonadati > Pseudomonadota > Gammaproteobacteria > Pseudomonadales > Pseudomonadaceae > Pseudomonas > Pseudomonas sp. FeN3W. The sequence continues at coordinate 1,119,130 of CP136010.1, read as the reverse complement.
TATGTCGATCGGCTGAATTTCGAGCTGGATATCATCATCCAGATGGGCTTTCCGGGTTACTTCCTGATCGTCATGGACTTTATCCAGTGGGCCAAGAGCAATGGGGTGCCTGTAGGGCCAGGCCGTGGCTCGGGTGCCGGCTCGCTGGTGGCCTATGTGCAGAAAATCACCGACCTGGACCCGCTGGCCTACGATCTGCTGTTCGAGCGCTTCCTCAACCCTGAGCGGGTTTCCATGCCCGACTTCGACGTCGACTTCTGCATGGATGGCCGCGACCGGGTCATCGATTACGTGGCTGAGAAATACGGTCGCAATGCGGTGAGCCAGATCATCACCTTCGGCACCATGGCGGCCAAGGCGGTGGTGCGTGACGTGGCGCGGGTGCAGGGCAAGTCCTACGGGCTGGCGGATCGCCTGTCGAAGATGATCCCCTTTGAAGTAGGCATGACGCTGGAAAAAGCCTACGAGATGGAAGAGCCGCTGCGCGACTTCCTTGCCGTCGATGAAGACGCTAGGGAAATCTGGGACATGGCGCTCAGGCTCGAAGGCATCACCCGCGGCACCGGCAAGCATGCCGGCGGCGTGGTGATTGCGCCGACCAAACTCACCGATTTCGCCCCCATCGCCTGCGATGACGAGGGCGGCAGCCTGGTCACCCAGTTCGACAAGGACGACGTCGAGTCTGCCGGTCTGGTCAAGTTCGACTTTCTCGGCCTGCGCACGCTGACCATCATCAAATGGGCGCTGGAAACCATCAACCGCGAACAGGCGCGTAAGGGTCTCGAACCGGTCGACATCGACTTTATCCCCCTGGATGACAAGCCCACCTACTCGCTGCTGCAAAAGGCCGAAACCACGGCGGTGTTCCAGCTCGAATCGCGTGGCATGAAAGAGCTGATCAAAAAGCTCAAACCCGACTGCCTGGAAGACCTGATCGCCCTCGTGGCGCTGTTCCGTCCCGGCCCGCTGCAATCGGGCATGGTCGACGACTTCATCAACCGCAAGCATGGTCGCGCGGAAATCTCCTACCCGCATTCGGATTACCAGTACGAAGGCCTCAAGCCGGTTCTTGCGCCCACCTACGGCATCATCCTGTATCAGGAACAGGTGATGCAGATTGCCCAGGTCATGGCCGGCTACACGCTAGGCGGCGCCGACATGCTGCGCCGCGCCATGGGCAAGAAGAAGCCCGAGGAAATGGCCAAGCAGCGCGGCGGTTTCATTGAGGGCTGCAAGAACAACGGTATCGATGCTGATCTGGCGGGCAACATCTTCGACCTGGTAGAGAAGTTTGCCGGTTACGGCTTTAACAAGTCGCACTCGGCGGCCTACGGTCTGGTGTCCTATCAGACCGCCTGGCTTAAGGCGCATTACCCGTCGCCGTTCATGGCCGCGGTGCTTTCGGCGGACATGCACAACACCGACAAGGTGGTCACGCTGATCGAAGAATGTCGCAGCATGAAGCTGCGTATCGATGCGCCGGACGTGAACAACTCCGAATTCAAGTTCACCGTCAGCGACGACGGGCGCATCATCTACGGTCTGGGTGCGATCAAGGGTGTCGGTGAAGGGCCGGTGGAGGCCATTGTCGAATGCCGCAGTGAAGGCGGGCCGTTCAAGGACCTGTTCGACTTCTGCAGTCGGGTCGATCTCAAACGCATCAACAAGCGCACCCTCGAGGCCTTGATCCGTGGCGGTGCGCTGGATCGCATGGGGCCGTATTTTTCCGATGACCCGAAGCTCTACCAGGCCGGCATTGATCAGAATCGTGCGGTGCTTTTGTCAGCCATGGAAGAGGCGATTCAGGCGGCGGAGCAGACTGCGCGCAGCCTGGATAGCGGCCATATGGATCTGTTTGGCGGCTTGTTCGCAGAGCCCGAGGCGGATGTCTATGCCAATCACCGCAAGGCGCGGGAGCTGACGCTCAAGGAGCGCCTCAAGGGCGAGAAGGACACCCTGGGTCTCTACCTCACTGGCCACCCGATTGATGAATACGAAGGAGAAGTACGTCGCTTCGCCCGTCAGCGCATCATCGATCTGCGTCCGGCTCGCGATACCCAGACGGTCGCCGGGTTGATCGTCAACCTGCGGGTGATGAAGAACAAGAAGGGTGACAAGATGGGTTTCATCACCCTGGACGACCGCTCCGGGCGCATCGAGGCCTCGCTGTTCGCCGAAGCCTTCAATACGGCTCAGGCACTGCTACAGACCGATGCGCTGGTGGTGGTCGAAGGTGAAGTCAGCAACGACGATTTCTCCGGTGGCCTGCGTCTGCGTGCCAAGCGGGTGATGAGCCTGGAAGAAGCGCGCACCGGTCTGGCCGAGAGCTTGCGGGTCAAGGTCGGCAGCGATGCGCTCAGGGGTGACCGGGTGCGCTGGCTGGCAGACGTCTGTGGTCGTCATCGCGGGGCCTGCCCGATCACTCTGGAGTACACCGGTAGCGACGCCAAGGCGCTGTTGCAGTTTGGCGAGAGCTGGCGAATCGATCCGGCGGATCACTTGATTCAGGCATTGCGTGACCAGTTCGGACGCGACAACGTCTTCCTGCAATACCGATAGAGGGCCGAGGCCCGGAAGGTCGCCGATGGCGCTTTCCGGGTCAGGCCCGAACGGCCCGGTGATGACCGGGTCATGGTTCAGAACAATTTTTGTTCGACCTGAATGCGCCCGTCCCGTAAGGTAAGGCGCAAAAAACGGAACAGCCTCCCGGCCGCCTGGCCGTCGACGCATGACGGATGCCTATGAACCCGAATTTCCTGGATTTCGAACAGCCGATCGCCGACCTGCAAGCCAAGATCGAAGAATTGCGCCTGGTTGGTAACGACAACTCGCTGAACATCGGCGATGAGATTGCCCGCCTGCAGGACAAGAGCGAATCGCTCACCGAAAGCATCTTCGGCAATCTGACCAGCTGGCAGATCGCCCGCCTGGCTCGCCACCCGCAGCGCCCCTACACCCTCGACTACATCAATCACCTGTTCACCGAGTTCGAAGAGCTGCACGGTGATCGCCACTTCTCCGATGACGCCGCTATCGTGGGCGGTACTGCGCGTCTGGACGGACAGCCGATGATGATCATCGGTCATCAGAAGGGCCGTGAGGTGCGCGAGAAGGTACGCCGTAACTTCGGCATGCCGCGCCCCGAGGGTTACCGCAAGGCGTGCCGTCTGATGGAGATGGCCGAGCGCTTCAAGATGCCGATCCTGACCTTCATCGACACTCCGGGTGCCTATCCGGGTATCGATGCCGAAGAACGCAACCAGAGCGAGGCCATTGCCTGGAACCTGCGCGTCATGGCACGTCTGAAGACGCCGATCATCGCCACCGTGATCGGTGAGGGCGGTTCTGGCGGAGCCCTGGCTATTGGCGTCTGCGACCAGCTGAACATGCTGCAGTACTCCACCTACGCGGTGATCTCGCCGGAAGGCTGCGCCTCGATTCTCTGGCGCACCGCCGACAAGGCACCCGAAGCGGCCGACGCCATGGGCGTGACTGCCGAGCGCCTGAAGGACCTCGGGATCGTCGACAAGGTGATTTCCGAGCCCCTGGGCGGCGCGCATCGCAACCCGGCCGTCACCGCGGCTTCGCTGCGTGACGAACTCAGGACTCAGCTGGAAATGCTCAAGGCGCTGGATACCGACGCGCTGCTGGAGCGCCGCTACGCGCGCCTGATGAGCTACGGTATCGCCTGATCGGATGCCGTTTTGTCCGCTGCAGAAACCCCGCCTACCCGGCGTGGTTTTTCGTTTCCGGGCCTGTTCAGACGGGGTCCAGCAACAGGCGCAGCGGCATCATCGGCGAGCGCTGAACCCCTGGCGTATGTAGCTTTATAGGGCGGGTGAAACCCGCGCGGTTACACCTCACCGCCCGACAAACGAAACCCTGCCTCGCGGCGGGGTTTCGTTTTTTCTGGGCCTTGCATCGCTCTTACAACAAGGCGGAGGGCCACGTTCGGCGGGTGTCACCCGCTCTACGTCCTGCAGACCATGCGACACGTGACTGGGTCAGGCCTTTGTTGCGGTCCCGACAGGAGTTACAAGCTCTTCGAAACCGAAACCACGAAGGTCGCGTCGCAGTAGTCGTCCTTGCCGACGAAGCCTGCGCATTCGCTGCCGCTCAAGCTGGTGTCGGAGTAGGTCAGGCCGAAGTCCAGACCGGCCATGGTCTTGCTCAGGCCGACCGACCAGTCGTTGTAGGTATCGTCGTTGCCGAAGGTGGCGTCCTTGAAATCGTACTTGCCGTACTGCAGGGCCAGACCGACGTCGTAGGGCAGGGCGTATTCGTAGCCGAGATAGGAGTACAGGGTGGTGTCGTCGCCGGCGAAGTCGTCGGAGTAGGCCGCGCCGGCCGTGAAGCCGTAGGCGCTCAGGCTGCCGTAGTACTCGCTGAAGTTCAGCGCGCTTTCGCCCGGGTAGTCGTACTTGATCCAGCCCAGATCGTAGGAGATGTTCTCGGTGATGTTGTTACCGAAGCCCAGGTAGTAGTCGAATTCCACCGAGGCGTCACCGCCGAAGTCGACGTTGGACGCCCAGGTGCCAACGTACAGGCCGCTCTCGTGGGCTACGTCCAGACCGCCCTGGATGGCGCCGTTGCCCTGGGTTTGCGAGATACCGCGGAACATGTAGTCCGAGGTCAGGCCGACGTTCATGCTGACGTCGAAGTCGCCAACGGGGCTGGAGACGGTTTCCGCGACGGCGAAGCTGCTGGCAGTCACGGCGCTGGCGGCGGCGATGGCGAGGGTCAGTTTCTTGAGCATGGTGGTATGTCCCTAAAGGTGGCGCCGGGTATTCAGTAGCCCGGCTGGTAAGTCAGCAACAGCTTTTGGAATAAGCTGAGCGGACTTTTGCATTTCCCTTGCCAACTACGAGAAAGCCAACGATTACAGAGGCCTAGCTCGAATTTGAATGCCTCGATCTGTTTGCGGCGATCTCAGATAGCCATGGGTGTGCACTGTTTTGGAGCGGCGCGGTGCGGAGGGCGTCAACGAAGGTGCGCCGCTGTGTTTGCGTCGTGCTCTTGAAAGGTGCGCACCGCTGGCGGCTGTAGTCGTGGCGTGCGCTGCCTTATGCTGGCCGCCTTGCCTGAATGAGTCGATTTCCATGCCGGTCGAATCCAAACTGCTCGATGCACTGCGCCCGTGGCTAGCCGCGCGGCGCTGGCTGGTCGGCTTTTCCGGCGGGCTCGATTCGACGGTGCTGCTGCATGCACTGGTGCGACTGACGCAGGGCCGAAGGTTGCCGCCAATCAGCGCCGTCCATGTGCATCACGGCCTGCAGGCGGTCGCCGATGCCTGGCCGGAGCACTGCCGGCAGGTTTGCGAGGGGCTAGGCGTGCCGCTCGAAATCGTGCGGGTGCAGGTCGCGCACGGCGCAAGCCTGGAGCGTGCCGCGCGGGATGCGCGTTACGCCGCCTTCGCTGAACGCCTCGGCGAAGGTGATCTGCTGCTGACCGCGCAGCACCGCGACGACCAGGCCGAGACGCTGCTGTTTCGTCTGTTGCGTGGTGCCGGCGTGCGCGGGCTGGCGGCTATGCCGGCGGAGCGGCCGCTGGGGCAGGGCAGGCTGCTGCGGCCGCTGCTGGCCGTTTCGCGCGCCGAGCTGCAGGCCTACGCCGACGCCCAGGGCCTGCGCTGGATCGAAGACCCGAGCAACCAGTGTGATGATCACGCGCGCAACTACCTGCGTCTGCAGGTGCTGCCGCCGATCAGCCGCCGCTGGCCACAGGCGTCGGCGAACATGGCGCGCACTGCCGCGCACATGGCCGAGGCGCAGGCGTTGCTGGATGAGCTGGCGCAGGCAGACCTTGCTGCTGCGCAGCAGCCATCTCCGGTCGACTGGCTGGCACTGCCCAGTCTCTGTCTGCCGGCGCTGCGTGCCTTGTCGCCAGCCCGACAGCGCAACGCCCTGCGTCATTGGCTGGCGCACCTCACCGAGCTTCCGGACAGCGATCACTGGTGCGGCTGGGAGTCGCTGCGCGATGCGCGAGGCGACGCCACGCCACGCTGGCGGCTGGGGCGTGGCGAGTTGCAGCGCACCGGCGAGCGGGTCTGGTGGGTGGGCAATTCATGGTTGCTGCCGGCAGAGGGGCCGCTCGCCTGGCCGCAGCCATCGACCGATCTGTCGTTGCCCGGCAATGGCAGCCTGCACCTGATCGGTACGGCCCCGGCAGGCCGACTGCAGGTGCGCTACCGAGCCGGCGGCGAGTGGCTGGTACTGCCCGGCCGCGGCCGGCGTGACCTCAAGCGCTTGCTCAATGAGAACGGCGTGCCGGGCTTCGTTCGGGCGCGCCTGCCGCTGCTTTTCTGCGAAGACCAGTTGATCGCGGTGGGCAATCTGCCGCAACTCGACGCAGCTGCCGTTTCGCTGGTCTGGACGTTGCCGCCGGCTGACTGAGGTTTGAGCATGTGGGGCTGATCCAGTAGACTACGCTCCCGTCTCAATACAGCTTTCACGGATCTTCCGAACCGTAGCAGCTGAGCCGTTGCCGCCTCGGGCGCGATGGCACCTTCGCTTTCCCCTCGCGGCGCTAGCCGCTTAACGCAGACTTCTAGGGTTTTTCATGACGCGCTACATCTTCGTCACGGGTGGTGTTGTTTCTTCATTGGGGAAAGGCATCGCCTCGGCTTCATTGGCGGCCATCCTGGAGGCGCGGGGCCTGAAGGTCACGATGCTCAAGCTGGACCCTTATATCAACGTCGATCCGGGCACCATGAGCCCGTTTCAGCACGGCGAGGTGTTCGTCACCCACGACGGCGCCGAGACCGATCTCGACCTGGGCCATTACGAGCGTTTCATTCGCACGCGCATGACCCAGAACAACAACTTCACCACCGGTCGCGTATACGAAGACGTGCTGCGCCGCGAGCGCCGGGGTGATTACCTGGGCGCGACCATTCAGGTCATTCCTCACATCACCGACGAGATCAAGCGTCGCATCATCAAGGGCGCCGGCGACGCCGACGTTGCGCTGGTTGAAGTCGGCGGCACCGTTGGCGACATCGAGTCGCAGCCGTTCCTCGAGGCGATCCGCCAGTTGCGCGTCGAAGTGGGCGCCAAGCGCGCCATGCTGATGCACCTGACGCTGGTGCCCTACATCGCCACCGCCGGCGAGACCAAGACCAAACCGACCCAGCATTCGGTCAAGGAGCTGCGCTCCATCGGCCTGCAGCCTGACGTTCTGGTCTGCCGCTCCGATCGCGCGATCGATGTTTCTTCGCGCCGCAAAATCGCGCTGTTCACCAACGTCGAAGAGCGCGCGGTGATCAGCCTTCCGGACGCCGATACGATCTACAAGATTCCAGGCATCCTGCATGCCCAGGGCCTTGATGACTACGTGGTCGAGCGCTTTGGCCTGGAGTGTCGTGGTGCCGATCTCTCCGAATGGGATCGTGTCGTCGATGCCAAGCTGCACCCGGAGAAGGAAGTCACCATCGCCATGGTCGGTAAGTACATGGAACTTCTGGACGCCTACAAATCTCTGATCGAGGCGATGAGCCACGCTGGCATCCAGAGCCGTACCAAAGTGAATCTGCGTTATATCGACTCCGAAGACATCGAGAATCAGGGCACCAGCCTGCTGGAAGGTGTCGACGCCATTCTCGTGCCGGGCGGTTTCGGCCTGCGCGGCGTCGAGGGCAAGATCGCTACGGTACGTTATGCCCGTGAGAACAAGATCCCGTATCTGGGCATCTGCCTGGGTATGCAGGTCGCGGTCATCGAGTTCGCTCGTGACGTGCTGGGCTGGTCCGATGCCAACTCCACCGAGTTCGACAAGGACAGTGGTCACCCGGTAGTCGGTCTGATCACCGAGTGGGAAGACGCCAGTGGCGCCGTGGAAACCCGCAGTGATAACTCGGATCTGGGCGGTACCATGCGTCTTGGCGCGCAGGAATGCGGCCTCGAAGCCGGCTCCAACGTATTCGAGTGCTACGGCCAGGAGCGCATCGTCGAGCGCCATCGCCATCGTTACGAAGTGAACAACAACCTGCTGCCGCAGCTGCAGGCAGCGGGGCTGAAGATTACCGGGCGTTCCGGCGACGGCGCGCTGGTGGAAGTGGTAGAGGCTCCGGATCATCCCTGGTTCGTCGCTTGCCAGTTCCACCCTGAATTCACCTCCACGCCACGTGATGGCCATCCGCTGTTCAGCGGTTTCGTCAATGCGGCGCTGGAACACAAGGCGAAGAAGGCATGAGCCAGAAGACCATCCGCGTAGGCAACATCGAGATCGCCAACGACAAGCCGTTCGTGCTGTTCGGCGGCATCAACGTGCTGGAATCCCGCGACCTGGCCATGCAAGCCTGCGAAGAGTACGTGCGGGTGACCGAGAAGCTCGGCATCCCTTATGTGTTCAAGGCCAGCTTCGACAAGGCCAATCGCTCCTCGATCACCTCGTTCCGTGGCCCCGGCCTGGAAGAGGGGATGAAGATCTTCGAGGAAGTGAAGAAGACCTTCGGCGTGCCGGTCATCACTGACGTGCACGAGCCCTGGCAGGCGCAGCCGGTGGCCGATGTCTGCGACATCATCCAACTGCCGGCCTTTCTTTCGCGGCAGACCGATCTGGTGGTGGCGATGGCCAGGACCGGCGCGGTGATCAATATCAAGAAGGCGCAGTTCCTGGCGCCGCAGGAGATGAAGCACATCCTGCGCAAGTGCGAGGAAGCCGGTAACGATCAGCTGATCCTCTGCGAGCGCGGCTCCTCCTTCGGCTACAACAATCTGGTCGTCGACATGCTCGGCTTCGGCATCATGAAGCAGTTCGAATACCCGGTGTTCTTCGATGTCACCCACGCCCTGCAGATGCCGGGCGGTCGTGCCGACTCGGCGGGTGGTCGTCGTGCCCAGGTTACCGACCTGGCCAAGGCCGGTCTGTCCCAGGGCCTGGCCGGATTGTTCCTCGAGGCGCATCCGGATCCGGACAACGCCAAGTGCGACGGTCCGTGCGCTCTGCGCCTGAACAAGCTCGAGCCTTTCCTTACCCAGCTCAAGCAGCTGGATGATCTCGTCAAGAATTTCCCGCCAATCGAAACTGCTTGAAGCCTTGCAGCTATCTACGGAGTGTTAACAACAATGGCAAAGATCGTCGACATCAAAGGGCGTGAAGTTCTCGATTCCCGTGGCAACCCCACCGTGGAAGCCGACGTGATCCTGGACAACGGCATCATCGGCAGCGCTTGCGCGCCGTCTGGTGCATCCACCGGTTCGCGCGAGGCTCTGGAACTGCGCGATGGCGACAAGAGCCGTTACCTGGGCAAGGGCGTACTGACCGCCGTGGCCAACGTAAACGGCCCGATCCGTGACCTGCTGTTGGGCAAGGATCCGCTCGATCAGAAAGCGCTGGACCGGGCGATGATCGAACTCGACGGCACCGAGAACAAAGGCAAGCTGGGCGCCAACGCCATTCTCGCGGTGTCCCTGGCTGCCGCCAAGGCTGCTGCGCAGGCCAAGGGCGTGCCGCTGTACGCGCACATCGCCGATCTGAATGGCACCCCGGGCCAGTACTCCATGCCGGTGCCGATGATGAACATCATCAACGGCGGCGAGCATGCCGACAACAACGTCGACATCCAGGAATTCATGGTCCAGCCGGTTGGCGCCAAGACCTTCGCCGACGCGCTGCGCATGGGCGCGGAAATCTTCCATCACCTGAAAGCCGTGCTGAAGGCCCGTGGCCTGAGCACCTCCGTAGGCGACGAGGGTGGCTTCGCACCGAACCTGGCTTCCAACGAGGACGCCCTGGCCGCGATCGCCGAGGCCGTGGCCAATGCCGGCTACAAGCTGGGCGACGACGTGACCCTGGCTCTGGATTGCGCTTCCTCCGAGTTCTTCAAGGACGGTCAATACGACCTGGCCGGCGAAGGCAAGGTGTTCGACGCTGCCGGATTTGCCGACTACCTGGCCGGCCTGACCCAGCGCTATCCGATCATCTCCATCGAAGATGGCATGGACGAATCCGATTGGGCCGGCTGGAAGGTGCTGACCGACAAGATCGGCGACAAGGTGCAGCTGGTCGGTGACGACCTGTTCGTGACCAACACCAAGATCCTCAAGCGCGGCATCGACGAAAAGATCGGCAACTCGATCCTGATCAAGTTCAACCAGATCGGCTCGCTGACCGAAACGCTGGAAGCCATCCAGATGGCCAAGGCCGCCGGTTATACCGCGGTGATCTCGCACCGCTCCGGCGAGACCGAGGACAGCACCATCGCCGACCTGGCCGTGGGTACTGCCGCTGGTCAGATCAAGACCGGTTCGCTGTGCCGTTCCGACCGTGTGTCCAAGTACAACCAGCTGCTGCGCATCGAGGAGCAGCTGGCCGGCAAGGCGCCGTACAACGGTCGCGCCGAATTCCGCGGTTGATCCGCGGCACTTAAAAAAGGGCGGCGCAAGCCGCCCTTTTTTGTTTCAATCGGCACCGTGTCCGTGTGCAAACGCCTCGTGCGTCCTGAGCCGTGGCTGTTTGCCAATCCCGAATTTCAGCTGAAGTCGTTTCATGCCTTCTATGCGTCGCCCCTATTGGTTGTTCGTCGTACTGATACTGCTGCTGGGTGGTCTGCAGTATCGTCTCTGGGTGGGCGAGGGCAGCCTGGCTCAGGTCAATAGTCTGAACAAGCAGATCGCCGAACAGCAGGGTGAGAACGAGCGGCTCCTGGAGCGCAATCGAATCCTCGAGGCGGAGGTTCTGGAGCTCAAGCAGGGTATGGAGACCGTCGAAGAGCGGGCCCGCCAGGAGCTCGGCATGGTCAAAGAGGGCGAAACCCTCTATCAGCTGATCGAATGAGCCCGCGCGAGCAGCCTGCCTTCTGGGTCGTCATCCCGGCTGCCGGCGTCGGCAGTCGTATGCGCGCTGACCGTCCCAAGCAGTATCTGTTACTGGGCGAGCGCAGCATCATCGAACACACCCTCGATTGTTTCCTGGACCACCCGGCGCTTGCTGGACTGGTGGTTTGCATTGCGCCTGACGATCCTTACTGGCCGGCGTTGCCCTGCGCTCGCGATAGTCGCGTGCAGCTTGCTCCGGGCGGTCGTGATCGTTGCGATTCGGTACTCAGCGGACTGCAGCGCCTCGATGAGCTGGGCGTGAATGAAGGTGACTGGGTTCTGGTGCACGATGCGGCCCGTCCCAATCTTGCACGTGAGGATCTGGACAGGCTGCTGGCTGAGCTGGCGGATGATCCGGTCGGGGGCTTGCTGGCCGTTCCGGCGCGGGACACCCTCAAGCGCGTCGGTCCGGATGGGCGTGTGCTGGAGACGGTGGACCGCAGTGTCATCTGGCAGGCCTTCACTCCGCAGATGTTCCGTCTGGGCATGTTGCGCGACGCGCTCGAAGCCGCACTCGAGTCCCGTGTGCAGGTTACCGACGAAGCATCGGCACTGGAGTGGGCGGGTCACTCGCCGAAGGTTGTAGAAGGGCGGGCGGACAATCTGAAGGTCACCCGCCCCGAAGATCTTGAGTGGCTGACGCAGCGCTGGAAGACAGGCCGCGAGTGTTGAGAGCGGGCAGGGATCGCCTGCCCGCCATGTACCTTCAGAAGCGATAGATCGCCGCCGCGCCAGTGCTGGTCGGCATTCGTTCGGTCGGTACCACGACCACGTCTCCACCTTGCTCGAGCGTCCAGATGGTCAGCTCGTCCAGCAGGTCGGGTGTGTTGACGTCATCCTCGCTGGTCGGCGTCGCCGTTCCGTCAGTTTTGTCCACATGGCCCGGAATCTGCCGCTCGGCCTCCACCAGCAAGGTGGCGACCCGGCCTTGGCGAGTGGCCTGGCCGATATCCTCGAGATGGTCGGAAGCCAGCCCCTGGCCATGGGACGCGCCGAACTGGTTGAGCAAGCCTTCCAGGCGCTTGAGATAGCGCGGCTGCATCACCATCCAGCTCTTCTCGCGCAGCTCATTGATGCTCAATGCGTTCTGGCCGGTCTCGATGCCTTCCGGCAGCAGGCACTCATTGTGGCTGAGGCGTCGGAAGTGCGACTGCTGCTCGGGCAGCGCAGCGAGGATCAACGGCAGACCGGACGGGCGCGAGTGATGTTCGGTGATGGCGCGGTCGACTTCGCGGAAGTAGCGATCACGGTCCCGGTCGATCTCCGCCTGTTTGCCACTTCCGCCAGCCTCCACCTGCATCGGGTCGCCGCGTTCGCTGGAGCGGCCATAACCCTGGGGAAACCCGCTCTGACCCTTCTCGGTGAGGTCGCTGCCCAAGGCATCGGCGAGTGTCCGGGGCACGCCATCGTGCAGCTTCACCTCGTCAAGGGCATCACGGTTGCCCTCGAACAAGCGTACCGAGTCGCGCGACAGGCAGAGGATCTGAAAGCGGTCGGCCGATTGCGCAATGCGTACCAGCGGTTTGAGGTGCATGCGCGCGTTGGCCACGGCCATCTCCGGCACGCTGCGTTGCAGTCGATAGACCTGGAAGTAGTCCTTGGCGGCAAATGCGGCCAGGCCGTCGAGGCTGTGGTTCCAGAAGTCGCTGTTATCGATCAGGGCGTAGAACGGCTCGAGCAGGGTGTGTGCCTTGTCGCCATGGCCTTGCTGTTTGAGTGATTCTTCCAGTTGCTTGACCAGGTGCTTGAAGCGGATCGGGTCTTGCTGGCGCTCGGGGAAGCTGCGATGAGTGGGCTGGTACATGGACAGGCAAGGCCCGTCTCGTTGTGACAGCAGCTTGGTCAGGGTTTCGCGGTCGAGTAGTCGGTTCATGCGTGGCCTCCAGTAGCGGTGGTTCGGTCCCTCGCAGAAATGTCGATGGCGCGCTCATTGGCCATCGAGGGCCAGGTCAGTGGCGGTTGAGCTTGTCCAGAACGTGGCTCAGCGCGTGGTTAAGCTTCTCTGCGGCGCCGTTGATTGCCAGGTCCAGCGTTTCGGCCTTGTGGGTGGCCGATACGGGATCGTGGCCCTTGACCCGCGCCTCCATCTGGCAGCGCTTGTCATGGGGGCCGCTCTTGTTGCTGTTTTCGTCGTTGAGATGAACCTCGACTCGGGTCAGATAATCATCGAAGCGCTCCAGTTCGGTCTCGACCGTGGCCTTCACTCGTTCTTCCAGATCGGCGGTGACGCTGATGCTATGGTTACTGTTCACCAGAACCTGCATGGTTTCCTCCTGATTGCAGCGCTGCGCTCGTCCAGCGCGGGGCTCGAAGAGCAGCAGCTACACAGGGTACGACGTGGGGGATTAAGGCGGGTTCCGCGTCATTACGGGCGTCTGACGCGCGGTTCAGCGTCTGTTCAAGTTGCCAGTCCCCGCGTACTCGGAGCGCTTGGCGAGGCCGGTCCTGAGCGCCTCGACCAGCAGGCGAACCTTCGGTAGCGGATAACGCCGTTGCGGGTAAACGGCCCAGACGGCGGTGTCCGGTGGCTGGTTGCTTTCCAGTAGCGAAACCAGCTCGCCGCGACGCAGCGGCCCTTGCACGTAGTAGTCCGGCAGCTGGCACAGGCCAAAGCCACGCAGGGCTGCATCCAGCACCGCCTCGCCGCTGTTGCAGCGCCAATTGCCGCTGGGCTTGAAGTGCTGCTCGCGGCCCTCGACCTGAAACGACCAGATGTCGCTCGTGCCGATCAGGCAGTTGTGTCGCGTCAGCTCCGACAGGGTGTGTGGTCGCCCGTAGCGCTCGAGGTAACTCGGTGCTGCGCACAGGTACATCGCTCGCGGCGCGATGCGTGTGGCGACCAGGCGCGATTCACCGAGTTTGCCGAGGCGGATGGCCAGGTCGTAGCCCTCCTGAACCAGATCGAGGGTGCGGTTGGACAGCTCGATATCGACGCGAAGTTGCGGGTGTTGGGCCATGAATTCGTTCACCAGCGGCACGATGAAGCGCTCGCCATAGGCCACCGCAGCGGTCATGCGTAACAGCCCGGTCGGTGCGCTGTGCAGATCGCTGATGGCCAGAAAGGCTTCGTCGCGCTCCTCGATCAAGCGCTGACAGCGGGCGAAGAAGGTATGTCCGGCTTCGGTCAGCGAGACGCGACGGGTGGTGCGATAGAGCAAGCGCGCCTGCAGGCGCTCTTCAAGGCGCGCGACCTGTCGGCTGACATGTGAGGACGAAACACGCAGGCGCTCAGCGGCGCGCATGAAGCTGCCGCATTCGGCGACAGCCACGAATTCGTCAAGGCCTTCCCAGCGGCTCATGGGTTCTCCGGCATCGAGGGTTCAGCAATGGACGGATCGTAACGTGCCAGGTGTCGATTGTCCCTCAGTCGCAATAATGTTTTCCTGAAGCCTTCGTTAATCCCCATTTGGCCATGAATTACACTCTCTGCTTTCCAATCACATCGAGAGTGATGTCCATGACCATCAAGTCGCGCGCCGCCGTTGCCTTCGGCCCCAATCAGCCTTTGCAGATCGTGGAAGTGGACGTCGCCCCACCCAAGGCCGGCGAAGTGCTGATCCGCATCGTCGCCACCGGTGTATGCCACACCGATGCTTACACGCTTTCCGGCGAGGATTCGGAAGGCGTGTTCCCCTGCATCCTCGGACACGAGGGCGGCGGCATCGTCGAGGCAGTGGGCGAGGGCGTCACCTCGGTCGCCGTCGGCGATCACGTGATCCCGCTGTATACCGCCGAATGCCGTCAGTGCAAGTTCTGCCAGTCGGGTAAGACCAACCTCTGCAGCTCGGTTCGCGCCACCCAGGGCAAGGGCCTGATGCCCGACGGTACCACCCGCTTCAGCTACAACGGCGAGCCGATCTACCATTACATGGGCTGCTCGACCTTCTCCGAATACACCGTGCTGCCGGAGGTCTCGGTGGCGAAGATTCCTAAAGAGGCCCCGCTGGAAAAGGTCTGCCTGCTCGGTTGCGGCGTCACCACCGGTATCGGTGCCGTGCTCAATACTGCGAAGGTGGAGGAGGGTGCCACCGTGGCGATCTTCGGCCTGGGCGGCATCGGCCTGGCAGCGATCATCGGCGCGAAGATGGCCAAGGCCAGCCGGATCATCGCCATCGACATCAATCCGGGCAAATTCGCCATCGCCGAAGAGCTGGGCGCCACCGACTTCGTCAATCCGAAGGAGCACGACAAGCCGATTCAGGATGTGATCGTCGAGATGACCGATGGCGGCGTCGACTATTCCTTCGAATGCGTCGGCAATGTGCAGCTGATGCGCGCAGCGCTGGAGTGCTGTCACAAAGGCTGGGGCGAGTCGACCATCATCGGCGTCGCCGGTGCGGGGCAGGAGATCAGCACCCGTCCGTTCCAGCTGGTCACCGGACGCGTCTGGCGCGGTTCGGCGTTCGGCGGCGTGAAGGGTCGTACCGAACTGCCGAGCTACGTGGAGAAGGCGCAGAGCGGCGAGATTCCGCTGGACACCTTCATCACCCACAACATGCCGCTGGACCAGATCAACGAAGCGTTCGACCTGATGCACGAAGGCAAGAGCATCCGGACCGTCATCCATTTCTAAAACAGCGGCAAGCTTCAAGCTGTAAGCGACAAGCCTGCCTTCTTGCAGCTAGTGGCTTGCGGCTTGTAGCTGCCCCGGAGGGGCCCATGACCCTTGAAAACATCTCCTGCCAGAAAAGCTTCGGCGGTTGGCACAAGCGCTACCGCCACCGTTCCAGCAGCCTTGACTGCGACATGGTATTCGCCGTTTATCTACCGCCACAGGCGGAGCAGGGCGAAAAGCTGCCGGTGCTGTACTGGCTGTCCGGGCTGACCTGCACCGATGAGAACTTCATGCAGAAGGCCGGGGCGTTGCGGCTGGCTGCCGAACTCGGCCTGATCATCGTTGCGCCGGATACCAGCCCGCGTGGCGCCGGCGTGCCGGACGATCCCGATGGCGCCTGGGACTTCGGCCTCGGCGCCGGCTTCTACCTCAACGCCACCCAGAAGCCCTGGGCACAGCATTACCGGATGTACGACTACGTCGTCGACGAGCTGCCGGCACTGGTCGAGGCGAACTTCCCTGTCTCCGACCGCCGGGGCATCAGCGGGCATTCGATGGGTGGCCACGGCGCGCTGATCTGTGCGCTGAAGAATCCGGGTCGCTACCAGTCGCTTTCGGCTTTCGCACCCATCAGCAATCCGCTCAACTGCCCGTGGGGCGAGAAGGCGTTCAGCCGCTACCTGGGCGCCGACCATTCGCGCTGGCGCGAGTGGGATGCCTGCGCGCTGATTGCCGATGCCGGCGAGAAGCTGCCGATGCTGGTCGATCAGGGCGATCGCGATGATTTCATGGAGGGTCAGCTCAAACCGCAGGCGCTGCGTGCCGCTGCGGACGCTGTCGGGCACCCGCTGACGCTGCGCATCCAGCCGGGCTATGACCATAGCTACTACTTCATCGCCAGCTTTATCGATGATCACCTGCGTCATCATGCCGAGGCGCTGAAGGCGTAGGGTGGATGACGGTGGAGCCTCATCCACGCGTCTGTTCTGTTTTGGTCGGCGCCGGGGTGTTTTGTATGACCCTGTTCGCGTGGAAAACGCTTCGCGGTTTTCCACGCTACGAGGCTGGTCGACACCGTGCGGCAAAAATAAAGAAGGCCCGTCCGGACATGCCGGTCGGGCCTTTCCATCGCCAGGAGCTTAGAGCGACGGATAATCGGTATAGCCAGCCGGACCCTGGGCGTAGAACAGCTCGGGTTTCGGCTCGTTCAGCGCTGCGTCCTGACGCAGGCGCTCGACCAGGTCCGGGTTGGCGATGTACGGGATGCCGAAGGCAACGGCATCGGCCTTGCCCTCAGTCAGCCAGGCGTTGGCCTGTGCCTTGGTGAAGCGCTCGTTGGCGATATAGATGCCACCGAATATCTTCTTCAGCTGTGGGCCGAGGCTGTCTTCACCGGCTTTTTCGCGAGTGCAGATGAAGGCTATACCGCGCTTGCCCAGTTCACCGGCAACGTAGCCAAAGGTCTCAGCGCGGTTGGAATCGCCCATGTCATGGGAGTCGGCACGCGGCGCAAGGTGTACGCCAACACGCCCTGCGCCCCACACGGAGATGGCGGCATCGGTCACTTCCAGCATCAGCCGGGCGCGGTTTTCCAGCGAGCCACCGTAGGCGTCGCTGCGCTGGTTGGTGCTGTCCTGCAGGAACTGGTCGAGCAGATAGCCGTTCGCGCCATGAATCTCGACCCCATCGAAACCAGCTTCCTTAGCGTTCTCCGCACCCTTGCGGTAGGCCTCGACGATGCCCGGAATCTCAGCGGTTTCCAGCGCACGAGGCGTCTCGTAATCCTTCATTGGTCGCACCAGGCTGACATGGCCGGCTGGTTTGATGGCGCTGGGTGCGACCGGTAGCTGGCCGTCGAGGTAGATCGGGTCGGAGATACGGCCGACGTGCCAGAGCTGCAGGACGATCTTGCCGCCTTTGGCGTGCACTGCATCGGTGACCTTCTTCCAGCCCTGAATCTGCTCGGCGGACCAGATGCCGGGGGTGTCCGGGTAGCCGACGCCCATCGGGGTCACCGAGGTGGCTTCGCTGATGATCAGGCCGGCGTCGGCGCGCTGGGCGTAGTACTCGGCAATCAGGTCGCCGGGAACGCGGCCGGGCTCGGCGCGGCAGCGGGTCAGGGGAGCCATGATGACGCGGTTGTTCAGTTCCAGATCGCCGATCTTGATCGGGTCGAAAAGTGTGGGCATAGCAATACCGCTCCTTTACTGGTGGTGCGAAAAGGGACTCAGAGTTCCTGGCCGATGCGCTCGACGAACGACTCGATGATCGCGTCGTTGCGCTTGAAGAAGTGCCACTGGCCGACCTTTTGGCTGGTGATCAGCCCGGCTTTCTGCAGGGTCGCCAGATGGGCCGATACGGTTGACTGCGACAGGCCGGCACGCTGGTCGATCTGCCCGGCACAGACGCCGTTTTCCAGCGAATGGTGCTGCTCGGAGAAATACCGCTGCGGCTCCTTCAACCAGCGCAGGATGTCGCGACGCAGCGGGTGGGCGAGGGCCTTGATGATGTCGTCGAAGTCGTCCGGCATGGGATGGCTCTGGGCTGTATATCGGAATGAGGCGAACTATATATCGTTGTTTTCCGATATGAGATCGATTCGACTGATGGTGGTTATTGGCTGTGTCGATGATCGGGAGGTGCCGCGGACACTCAAGCAGCACCCGGCTCCTGTAGAATCGCCGCCTCGAGATTTTCAGGGTTTTGCATCTATGCGTATCGGCCACGGTTACGACGTGCACCGCTTCGGCGAGGGCGATCACATCACGCTTGGCGGCGTGCGGATTCCACACAGGTTCGGGCTGTTGGCTCATTCCGACGGTGACGTGCTGCTACATGCCTTGAGTGACGCGTTGCTCGGTGCCGCTGCGCTGGGCGATATCGGCAAGCACTTCCCGGACACCGACCCGCAATTCAAGGGCGCCGACAGCCGCGCTCTGCTGCGCCATGTGCTCGTCCAGGTCCAGGCCAAGGGATACGTCGTCGGCAATGTCGACGCCACCATCATCGCCCAGGCGCCGAAGATGGCACCGCACATCGACAGCATGCGCGCGTTGATCGCGGCCGACCTGCAGGTCGAGCTGGACCAGGTCAACGTCAAGGCCACCACGACCGAGAAGCTGGGTTTCACCGGGCGTGAGGAGGGGATCGCCGTTCACGCGGTTGCCTTGCTGGTCCGCGCATGACCGAAGATCAGCTGCTTGGGCCGCGCGCCCATGGCGAGCCCTGTGGCAGTGCCGTGCTGAAAGCGATTGCCGAGGATTTTCAGGTCGATGAAGTGCTCGATATCCCGCTGTCCGGCGAAGGCGAGCACCTCTGGTTATGGGTGGAAAAGCGCAATCTGAACACCGAGGAAGCCGCCAAACGCATCGCCCGCGCCGCTGGCGTGCCGCTGAAGATGATCAGCTACGCCGGGCTCAAGGACCGCCAGGCATTGACTCGCCAGTGGTTCAGCCTGCATCTGCCGGGCAAGAGCGATCCGGATCTTGCCGCTGCCGAGAGCGACGGCCTGGCGATCCTCAAGCGCACCCGGCATCAGCGTAAGCTGCAGCGCGGCGCGCACTCGGCCAATGGCTTCCGCCTACGCTTGACGGAGCTGCGCGGTGAACATGCCGCGCTGGATGAGCGGCTGGAGCGGATCAAGGCCTCCGGCGTGCCGAATTACTTCGGCCTGCAGCGTTTCGGCTATGAGGGCAGCAACCTGCACGGTGCTCGGCACTTCGCGGCGAAAGGTGAGCTTCCGGAGCAGCGCAACATGCGTTCGCGGCTGCTTTCGGCTGGTCGCAGTTACCTGTTCAACCGTGTGCTCGCCGAACGGGTTGGGGATGGCAGCTGGGATCAGGCACGGGTAGGCGATCTCCTGGCATTCACCGACAGTCGCAGCTTTTTCCCGGCCGGGCCGGAGGAGTGCGGCGACCCGCGCCTGACGATTCTGGATCTACATCCGACCGGCCCTTTATGGGGCATGGAAGGCTCTCCAGCAGGTGACGAAATTCAGGCACTGGAAAACGCTGTCGCCGAAACTGAACTTGCGGTCGTCAATTGGTTGGCGCAGGCAGGAATGAAGCACGAACGGCGCATTCTTCGCCTCCCCATCGGCGGTTTGTCGTGGCATTATCCCGAGCCTGACATTCTGCAACTGGAATTCGTCCTGCCGACCGGATGCTTCGCCACCGCCGTGGTGCGTGAGCTGGTCAGCCTGGCAGGGCAGACGGACATCTGATGCGTATTCTGATCGCCAACGACGACGGGGTGTATGCACCCGGGCTCGCCGCGCTTTATGACGCGCTGGCCGACTATGCCGAGTGCAAGGTGGTAGCCCCGATCCAGGATATGAGCGGCGCCAGCAGCGCCCTTACCCTGGACCGCCCGCTTCATCCTGTCAGCATGCCGAACGGCTTCATCGGGCTGAACGGCTCGCCCACCGATTGCGTGCATCTGGGCCTGAACGGGCTGCTCGAAGAAACACCGGACATGGTGGTTTCGGGCATCAACCTCGGCGCCAATCTGGGCGACGATGTGCTCTATTCCGGCACGGTTGCCGCGGCCATCGAAGGCCGCTTCACCGGCCGCCCGGCCTTTGCCTTCTCGCTGGTCTCTCGCTCCACGGAAAACCTGCCGACCGCTGCGCATATCGCGCGCCTGCTGGTGGAGAAGCACGACCAGCTCGAAGTGCCGCCGCGCACGGTGCTCAGCGTCAACGTGCCGAACCTGCCGCTTGATCACATTCGTGGTATCCAGCTCACTCGTCTGGGGCATCGCAGCCGTGCCAAGCCGCCGGTCAAGCAGGCCAACCCTCGGGGCAAGGAGGGCTACTGGATATCCGTGGCCGGGGACGTCGAGGATGGCGGACCGGGTACCGATTTTCATGCGGTGATGCAGGGTTACGTATCGATTACCCCGCTGCAGCTGGATCGAACTTTTCATGAGGCCTTCAACGGTCTCGAGAGCTGGCTGGAGAACGTGCTGTGAGACATCGCGAACAAGACAGCCTGCTGCATGGGTCGGGAATGACCTCCCAACGCACCCGTGATCGCCTCATCCAGCGCCTGTACGAGGAAGGTCTTTCCAGCGCCCAGGTGCTCGAAGTCATCCGCCGCACGCCACGTCATCTGTTCGTAGACGAAGCCCTGGCGCACCGTGCCTATGAAGATACGGCGCTGCCGATCGGACACAACCAGAC
Source organism: Pseudomonas sp. FeN3W (assembly GCA_030263805.2). Classification (NCBI taxonomy): domain Bacteria; kingdom Pseudomonadati; phylum Pseudomonadota; class Gammaproteobacteria; order Pseudomonadales; family Pseudomonadaceae; genus Pseudomonas; species Pseudomonas sp. FeN3W. Next base: position 1,098,576 of record CP136010.1, on the reverse strand, counting down.
CATTTCCCAGCCGTTCATGGTTGCACGCATGAGCGAGCTGCTACTGGCCGACGGGCCGCTGGACAAGGTTCTCGAAATCGGGACCGGCTCCGGCTACCAGACCGCCGTGCTGGCGCAGCTGGTCGAGCGGGTCTTCTCGGTCGAGCGCATTCAGGCGCTGCAGGACCGAGCCAAGGAGCGCCTCGCCGAACTCAAGCTGCGCAATGTGGTCTTTCGCTGGGGCGATGGTTGGGAAGGCTGGCCAGCATTGGCGCCTTACAACGGGATCATCGTCACCGCAGCGGCAGCCGATGTGCCGCAGGCCCTGCTCGATCAGTTGGCGCCCGGTGGGCGTCTGGTGATCCCGGTAGGGGCCGGCGAGGTCCAGCAACTCATGCTGATCATTCGAGAGGAGAACGGCTTTTCGCGTCATCTTCTGGATACCGTACGTTTCGTGCCGCTGCTCAATGGCCCCGTGATTTGATCATTCAGCGGAAGAAAGCATGAAAGACGCTTTATTGTTGTACGCCAAGGGCATGGCCATGGGCGCAGCGGATGTGGTGCCCGGTGTCTCGGGCGGTACGGTGGCTTTCATCACCGGCATCTACGACGAGCTACTGCGTTCGATCAGTGCGGTGCCCTATGCCATCCGCCCGTTGCTGCGGGGGCGCGTCGCCGAGACGTGGAAGACCGCCAACGGCAGTTTTCTGGTGGTGCTGTTTGCCGGCATCCTGACCAGCATCCTCAGCCTGGCCAGGCTGATTACCTTCCTGCTGGAAGAGCATCCGATTCCCGTCTGGTCCTTCTTCTTCGGCCTGATCCTGGTTTCCGTGCATCTGGTGGGCAAGGAGATCCAGCGGCGCAACCTGTCGCGGCTGGTGAGTTTCTGCCTGGGTATCGGTTTCGCCTACTGGATAACGGTGGCGGCCCCGGTGCAATGGGGCAGTGACGGCCTGAGCCTGTTCTTCGCCGGTGCCATCGCCATCTGCGCCATGATCCTTCCGGGGATCTCCGGCAGCTTCATCCTCGTCTTGCTGGGGCTGTATCCGGTGGTGCTGGGTGCGGTAAAGAACTTCGATATCGGCGTGATGGCGATCTTCGCTGCCGGTTGCCTGGTGGGTCTGCTCAGCTTTGCCAAGTTCCTCAGCTGGCTGCTCAAGCGCTGGCGCGACCTGACCCTGGCGTTTCTGACCGGATTGATGCTCGGCTCGCTGAACAAGGTCTGGCCGTGGAAGGAAACGCTGACCTGGCGTACCAACTCCAGCGGCGAGAACGTTCCGGTCCTGCAGCAGAATCTGCTGCCCGGCGCCTATGGCGATCTGACTGGCCAGGACCCACAGTTGCTGCTGGCCATACTGCTGGCCGTGGGCGGCATCGTCCTGGTGCTGGGTCTCGAGTGGTTCGCCGGGCGACGCCAGCCGATGACGGAAGGCGTTTGACGCACGTGTCTATGAAAGGGAGCGGGCATTGAGGCTCACAGCAGTACGGCGGTGGATTCGCGACCCTTTGGTCCGCTCGATGGTCGGCGTGCTGGTGATCGCCGGCACGCTGGTCGGTTGCGCATCCTCGCCTCCGGGCGGTGGTGTGCAGGTCGTCGATCGCAACCAGCGTGATCGTGTCACCAGCGGGCAGTACATCGTGCGCCGCGGCGACACGTTGTGGTCCATCGCTTTCCGCTTCGGCTGGGACTGGCGCGATCTGGCCCGCGTAAACGGCATTCAGCCGCCGCATGTCATCTATCCCGGTCAGCGGATTCGCTTCAGCGGCGGCGCCACCCGAACGGCGGCTGCTACACCGCAGCCGGTGCCTAAGCCTTCTTCCAGTCCCGCCCCATCCACCCCGGTCGTGGTCGCCAATCCGGTGCCGCGCCAGCCGGCGATCACCACACAGCCTAAGCCTGCGGTTAGCCAGCCGGCGCGCACTCCGGTCACACCTGTGACCCGCTCTGCAAGCGGTTGGGCATGGCCAGCGAACGGCACGATCATCGGTCGTTTTTCCTCAAACGGTAGTTTGAATAAAGGAATTGATATCGCTGGGGATTTGGGACAGCCTGTCCTGGCTGCTTCTGATGGGACTGTTGTGTACGCCGGCAGTGGATTACGGGGTTACGGCGAACTTGTGATCATCAAGCACAGCGATACCTATGTAAGCGCCTACGGACACAACCGCAGGCTGCTGGTGCGGGAGGGTCAACAAGTCAAGGCTGGGCAAAGTATCGCCGAGATGGGATCGACGGGTACCGACCGGGTGAAGCTGCATTTCGAGATTCGTCGCCAGGGCAAACCCGTAGACCCGCTGCAATACCTGCCAAGACGTTGACCTGTCGCCTGCCTGTTCCAGCACTAGGTTGGGCTTGAGCGTAGCCAGGGACCCGCGCCGCTTGGGCCTGTTGTCGAACTCGGAACAGGACAAGAATAAAATGGCACTTAAAGACCACGCGCTGGAGTTTGACGTCGACGATGCGGTTCTGCTCATGGAAACGCCGATCCACTTCGACCAGAAAGACAAAGTGACCAAGGCTGCCAGTGCAGGCAGACCCAAGGCCACATCCAGCAAACAGCACAAGTTCATCGACTACAACCGGGCGCTAGATGCAACCCAGTTGTATCTCAACGAAATCGGTTTCTCCCCCCTCCTGACCCCCGAAGAAGAAGTGCATTTCGCGCGTTTGGCGCAGAAAGGCGATCCGGCGGGGCGCAAGCGCATGATCGAAAGCAACCTTCGCCTGGTGGTGAAGATTGCCCGACGCTACGTCAATCGCGGTCTTTCCCTGCTCGATCTGGTCGAGGAGGGCAATCTCGGTCTGATTCGCGCGGTGGAGAAATTCGACCCCGAGCGCGGCTTCCGCTTTTCCACCTATGCCACCTGGTGGATTCGACAGACGATCGAGCGGGCGATCATGAATCAGACCCGCACGATTCGCCTGCCGATTCATGTGGTCAAGGAATTGAACGTCTACCTCCGGGCCGCTCGCGAGCTGACCCAGAAGCTCGACCACGAACCCAGCCCTGAAGAGATCGCCAACCTGCTGGAGAAGCCGGTCGGTGAGGTCAAGCGCATGCTCGGGCTCAACGAACGCGTCACTTCGGTGGATGTGTCGCTTGGCCCGGACACGGACAAGACGCTGCTCGATACACTGACCGACGATCGCCCGACCGATCCTTGCGAGCTCCTGCTGGATGACGATCTGTCCAACAGCATCGACCAATGGCTGTCTGATCTGTCCGAAAAGCAGCGGGAGGTGGTTATCCGTCGTTTTGGCCTGCGCGGCCATGAAGCCTCGACGCTGGAGGAGGTGGGGCAGGAGATCGGCCTCACCCGCGAGCGTGTTCGCCAGATCCAGGTGGAGGCGCTGCGCCGTCTGCGCGAGATTCTCGAGCGTAACGGCCTGTCGAGCGACGCGCTGTTCCAGTGACATCAATGTCGTCGGGTCTGGTTGCCGGGCCCGACGACAATCCCGCCGCTGCTGCACTCTTCCTGACCCCTTACACACGCTGCCTTGGGTCGATCCCTTGGCTTAATCCGCCGCGGTCGATTTTCCTGGTTGTCCTCTCCCCGTGTACGCATTTGCTTACAAGCGTTGTAAGCAAACCCCACGAAACAGCTACGGTGACCGGCGATTTATGCCAGCATCACTACGCAAGTTACTGATTTTTATAGAACTTATTAGATGCTCTGGATGGGCCAGGCAGTGCTGCGGCCGGATGCCACAGCTTGTTGTCGTCACGCCGATCATTAATATCGCACCCGTGCTCAGGGATTAGCGCGGCCTTCAGGATGAAGGTCAAGGACCGCCGCAGGAAGCGGTGTCATCCAGGAAGATGAGAAGGGATACAGGGAACAAGGAAGGAGGCGGGCGGGGTCAAACCCGCCCCTTTTTTTGCCTGCAAGAAACTCCCGCTGAACCGAGTGGCCGGGGCACGGCCTAATGGGAACAGTCCATCAGCGGAGAACCACATGAACGGCGACCAGCACAACGACCAGCCCACCAAAGAGCAGGACGACGTGACCCGTCGGCCGGATGAGGCTGACGAAGATCAGCTCGATGAGGCTATAGAAGAAACCTTTCCAGCCAGCGATCCGATCTCGCCCTGATCAACCGGAGGCGCACGCTCAGACGGCTTGTTCCTTCCCCTCCGTACGCATCAATAGCGCAGGCATGATATGCCTGCGCAACAGCGGCGCCACATCCTCCCTCGCGCATGGCGCGATCTCCAGCCAACCCAGTTCTTCCAGTTCGGCCTGCACCTTCACTGCGTGGGGCAGGCGTCCGATGAACACATCCGCCTCCACCTGATGGTCCGGCTCGTTGGCAGCCGGTGCGCGGAAATGCCCGAACGACTCGAGGTCTTCATCCTCGAGCCTCAGGTCGAGTTCTTCATGAAGCTCACGCTTGAGGGTTTGCAGAGGTGTTTCGCCCGGTTCTGCCTTGCCCCCGGGGAGCATGAAGAAGCGGGTGCTGCGTTTGCGCACGACCAGGAGGCGTCCGCGTTCGTCGATCAGGCAGGCGATGGCGATGTTCAGGGTTGCAGCTGGCATGGGCATCATCCTTCGGTCATTGAGCAGGGCAATCAGTGCCTTGGTCCGCCGGTAGCGGGCCAGTCGGTCGGCCAGGGTGTCAGGCAGCTGGTCCGTCATGACGAAGCCAAGTCGCGTATAGAAATCCAGAAGTTCCGGTTTACAGAACAGCCAGACCGGTCCGCTGTTCGACATCAGCGCTTCGCGTACAAGCTGCGCGCCGATGCCGCGGCTTCGCTGCGAAGGGGTCACCAACAAGCCGGTCAGAAAATGCCCATCCGCTACTGGCGTCAGGCAGAGCCCACCGAGGATAGCGCCGCGCCGGGCCACCCAGCATGTGGCCTCGGGACGTATGCGGTTACGGCTGTTGTGGGCTCGATAGAACCTGACCAGCAGCGGCTGCAAAGCCTTGGGGAGCGGCGAATAGTCGAGAGTGGGCATGACCGACCGTGGATTCTTCGAGGGCGCTAGTCTAGCGCCTGTGCTGCGATCGCCATACGCCCTGTATCCGACCGCTGCCGTTCATCCGTTCGCTGCATCTTTTCCGTCGTCTTGGCGCTCTCACCCTTAGCGTTTCCAACGACAGGAATAACAACATGTTGGATCTACTGATTGTGCTCGCATTCGTTTTCTACGGCCTTTCGGCAGGGATGCGCGCCCGCTCCAAAGCCTCGCAGAGCCTTCACGAATACTTTCTTGCCGGACGAACCATCAAGGGCTGGCGCGCAGGTGTGTCGATGTCCGCCACGCAGTTCGCGGCCGATACGCCGTTGCTGGTCAGCGGTCTGGTCGCGACTGCCGGGGTTTTTGCGTTGTGGCGGCTGTGGATATATGGGTTGGCATTCCTGCTGCTGGCATGGGTATTCGCCTCCGGCTGGCGCCGTGCCGGGGTGCTCACCGACGCCGAACTCACTCGTGTGCGCTACAGCGGTCCCGCAGTGGTGCCGTTGCGGCTGTTCAAGGCGATTTATTACGGCACCGTTATCAACTGTGTGGTGCTGGCAATGGTACTGGTCGCGGCCATTCGCATTGCCGAGGTGTTTCTGCCATGGCACGAGTGGCTGCCGGGCGGCGTCTACGCGGTGATCATGGGCGCAGTGGAAGCCAGCGGTATACGGCTTGGTGAGAGCATCAGTGGGCTCGATCAGCTGACGACCAGCACCAACAATCTCATTTCTATCCTGTTGATCCTGACCTTCACGGCGATGTACTCGATCACCGGCGGCCTGCGCGCGGTGGTGCAGACGGATGTCATGCAGTTCAGCGTGGCGATGCTGGGTACATTGGTATACGCCTGGTTCGTGGTGGATGCAGCGGGCGGACTTGGCGGTCTGACCGATCGGATCGTCGAGCTGTATGGCAGCGAACAGGCGGCCAAGATGCTTTCGTTTTCGCCGCCGAGCAATGCCGGCGAGGCGCTGACGCCGTTTCTGGTGATCGTCGGTTTGCAATGGCTGTTTCAGATGAACTCCGACGGCACCGGATACCTGGCGCAGCGCAGCATGGCTTGCCCGACAGATCGTGAGGCGCGTATTGCCGGGTTGGTATTCACCTGGCTGCAGATCTTCCTGCGCAGCCTGTTCTGGCTAGCGATCGCCATCGGTCTGCTGGTGCTGTACCCGTTTAGTCCAGAGGAAATGAGCGCTGATGGCTTCACCGCCGCGCGCGAGGCGTTGTTCGTCACCGGTATCGAAGAGTTGCTGCCGCCGGGTTTCCGCGGGCTGATGCTGGTGGGCCTGTTGGCGGCCTTGGCGTCGACCGTCGATACGCACCTCAACTGGGGCGCTTCGTACTGGAGCAATGATGTCTATGGCGGGGTCGTCGCGCCGAAGCTGCTCAAGCGCAAGCCCAAGGACAAGGAGCTGGTTCTGGTCGCGCGTCTTTCCAACGTACTGATCCTGCTGATCGCGATGGTCATCATGGCCAACCTCGGCTCGATTCAGACGGCCTGGTTCATCTCCTTGCTGTTCGGCGCCGGTATGGGCTCGGTACTGGTGCTGCGCTGGCTCTGGGAGCGGATCAATCTGTATTCCGAACTGACGGCAATGATCGCATCGCTGATCACCGCCCCCTTGCTGCTCTACTACCTCGGCACCGATCCGGAGCGGGAGTGGATACGCCTGGGCATCATGTCGCTGGTGACGTGCAGCGCGGCGATTCTGGTCAGTTACATCACCCCGCCCACAGACAGGGAGACGCTGGACCACTTCTACCGCAGGGTGCGACCGTTCGGCTTCTGGGGGCAGACCGCCGCGCGTTGTGGCGTCTCGCGCCGGGAGTCGCTCAAGGCGCTGGGTGTTCGCCTGTTTGCGGTGTGCGTTACGGCGCTATCGGTCTACACGTTATTGATCGGCATGGGGCGGTTGCTGTTTCCACAGCCCGACGGGAGTTCTGCGCTGGCGTGGGTATGCATCGCTGTTGGGTTGGCCTTGACCCCGGTGTGGATGTATCTCGCATTCAGCCGTTATTTCGATGATGAACGGGAAGACGATGCGCTTGAACTTCAAGAAAGGAGTGCCAATGTGGCTGGTTGAGCGCATGGAAAAGCTTTTTATGTATATCGCGCAACGATTCTGTAATTGCATTTCTAATATCTATTTGAGAGTTTTTGTGATGGCATAACAATATTGCCCCATAAGCTAAATTCATAAAAATCATCGGATTGACGCTTTTTTCTATTGTTTTGCATGAAATACAGGTCATTCGTCGATTCTTTTGGGCGGTCTCAGGTTTTACATGCTTGTCTCAAAATACGCATTGCTGTTGCGTATTTCATAACAAGCACAAAAGCAGAGGTGCCGTCATGAATCGACTTTTCAAAACTTCCTTAATGGTTGCCGCCATGCTTCCGGCTGTTGCCGGTGCGGCTCCCATGACCGGTGACAAGGAAATCACACTGGGTGGTGCAGGAAGCAGCGACAAGGACTTTGACGATACTGTGTTTTCCGTACAGGGAAGTTGGGGTCAGTATTTAAGCGAGTCTTCTCTCTGGGGTGTTCGGCAGACGGTGAATGCGCGTGACACCGAGGGAGAAAGTGTCAAGTTCGATGGCTCGACTCGCGTCTTCTATGACTATCACTTCGGCACCGGCAAGGCGCGGCCTTTCATCGGTGCGAGTGTTGGCGGTGTCTACGGTGACCGGGTAGACGAGACGTTCATGGCGGGGCCGGAAGTCGGCTTCAAATACTGGGTTCAGGACAAGACGTTCATTACCGCAATGGCGGAATATCAGTTCCTGTTCAAGAGCGGCAGCGATGCACAGGATCGATATGATGACGGAGTGTTCCTCTACAGCATCGGTATTGGCTTCAACTACTGACCAGGACATGCGCGATGTCGCCTGGCATCGCGCATGCTCAATTGCCGGAGTATTCGTCAAATTGCCGTTTCGCTTGCTTTAATTCCGCTTCGCTTGTTTTGGGAAAAGGTTTCAGGTTTCGACCAGTTGCTGCAGAAAGTTTTTCAGCGCAACACCGGGCTCATCATCTTCCGATGCGATCATGCGAATTCCCCATTGTCTCAGTACTTCTTCCTGGACCGGGTTCGGCTTGTGCGAGAACACATATGAAATAGGCCGGACGCCGAGCGTCTCGTATTCGTTCCAGATCTTCGACAGCTTGTGAAACAGCAACCGTATATTGGTATCGGAAAGACTGTAGCCAATGAATAGAACGGCCTTGCTCAGGGTGTCGGCGCGTAACTTGATATCCAGGGGCGTTTCGAACTGCAGGCGCTGGTAGTAGCTGGTTTCGTCGAGCACGATCGAGGCGTCATCATCGAAGTCGCCGTGGAACTTGACGATCTGTCTGACGCCATCACGGGCTTTGGTCAGGTCACTGGCGTTGGCGATCTTGATGTAGTCCACCGCATGGGCGTCATGGGCGTACTCCAGCCAACGGTCATAGTTGGTGGTATAGATCGCCGGAAAACGGCCACGCACGATCAGCCGATGAATTTCCGAGTCTCGTATTTCGATGTCGCGATGCCACTCACGGTCCATCCAGCTGCGCAGCGGGCCGATGCTGCCTTTCCTGATCCGGTAGTACTCGGCCAGAGCGAGGAAATTACCGTAGGTGTTGAACACCTCCGGGTCGTAGTCGAGCTGCACGGCGATCTCGTCGATCAGCTCCTTCCACGGCGGCAAGCCAATGTTGGCGGATACGCCGGAACCGACAAAAAGGATCAGGCGATTGGTCCGGTACGCTTCGTGGAGCTGGTCCATGGTTGCTCAGGGCTCCCGCAGATAGGCGACGAAGGCGTCGAGTGCGCGCCGGCGCATGGAAAGGCCGTTCTTTTGCGTGCCCAGCTGCGCGAACGTCTGGGTCTGGCCTTCGGGAATGAACACGTCGTCCCATTCGAAGCCGCCATGCCCGGCTGGCGACGGTGCGATGCGCCCGGCGACCACGCCTTCGAAGAAATGCCGTTTGCGACCGTCGCAATAGCCGATCAGGGTCCGCGCCTCGGCGGCCGGATCGTCCAGCCGCCCGATCAGCTCCGAGAATCGCTCGGCCTGCAGTCGGTCCCAGAAGATCTGCGTCAGCCCGCCGGGAAAGCCGTTGAGGCTGTTGATGAAAAGCCCGGTGTGTTCGACGAAGACCGGTTTACCGATCATCTTGAAGGCGACCAGCAGCTTGTCGCTGACCAGCTGGTGCAGGTCCTCGGTACGCAGCTCCTCGATACGGATGGGGAAGGGCTTCACCTCGATTCCGCTGGGCTGGAGAATCTCGCAAACCTCGAGGATCTTCTGCGGGTTGATGGACGCGAAGCGGATTTTCATGGAACGAGCCAGCTCGGTTTCGACGGATGAACGCTGCCGCCACGACGGCCGCTCTTGTCTGTATGACGCAAGGTGAGTGGCTCGGTTCTCCTGCCCAGCGGATTAATCGATCAGGCGCGCCTATGGACGTTGCAGCGCCACGTCTTAAACGAATGACATTGCAGCCTCTGGCGGGGAGGGCGCTTCAGCTCTGGCCCGGACGCATCGGGCAGGCTGCCTGCACCTGGCGGATGCGCTCGGCGGGGACGCGCAGCTGCCGTAGCAGGTAGTCGGCGAATTCCGGCGTGAATGGCTGACGGGCGATGGCCTGTTCCATGCAGAACAGCCAGGCATCGCGTTCGGCTTCGCCGACCTGCCAGCGGGTATGGAACTGCGGAATGCTGATGCCGCCATACTTCTCTGCGTATCGCTTCGGGCCGCCCAGCCAGCCGCTCAGAAAGCTCGCCAGCCGGTCCCGGGCGTCGCTCACGTCCGCCGGATACATTGCACGAACGCCCGCGGCCTCTGGCGCCAGGTCCATCACCTGGTAGAAGTCCGCGACCAGCCGTTGCAGGCCCGGTTCGCCGCCGGCTGCCTGGAACGAGGCGTCGCCGACGCCGAATGCGGGACCTTGATCGGGGTTCATCAGACTCGTCTCTGTCTCGTTGAAAGGGCGCGAGATGATGCGCGCTTGTGCCAGATCAAAACAAGTGCGAGCAGGGCCCGCAACGCGCAGGCAGCTGGTCTAAGCTGAAGGTCCACACAACAGCGGAGACAGGAAATGCGCAGGCTTCTGGTTGCATACGATGGTTCGGACAACGCCAAGCGCGCCCTGCAGTATGTCGTCGATCTGGCGCGGGATACCGGGATCGCGCTACAGGTGCATGTGGTCAACGTTCAGCATGAACCGATCATCTACGGCGAATACGTGACGTCGGCGATGATCGATGAACTCAACAACGGCCTGATGGCCAAGGCGCGCTCCGTGCTCGACGAAGCGGCAGCCGTGTTGCAGGCCGGCGGCCTGAGCTGCGAAACCCATGCGCTGCTGGGCAATGTTGCCGAGCAGGTCAACGACGCGGTCAAGCGGCTGGGCTGCGACACGGTGGTAATGGGCACTCGCGGTCTGGGCAGCTTCACCGGGATGCTGATGGGCTCGGTGGCGAACCGGGTGATCCATGAGGTATCGGTCCCGGTGCTCTTGGTCAAGTGAGCTGAATGCCGGTCTGGCCGATCAGTCCTGCTTACCCTTGAGCAGATCGGCCAGGTTGGCGAAGGCCTTGAAGGTTTCCTTCGGGCCCAGGTCGCTGCCCGGCCTGGCTTCGGCCTGGTACTGGTTGTCGGTGTAGCGGGAATGCTCGTTGTCGTGGCAGTACAGGCAGAGCAGTTCCCAGTTCGAGCCATCCTCGGGGTTGTTGTCGTGGTTGTGGTCCTTGTGGTGGACCGTCAACTCGCTCAGGCGCTTGCCGGAAAACTCCCGCGCGCAACGACCGCAGACCCAGGGATACATCTTCAGTGCTTTTTCCCGATAGCCTTGTTCGCGCTGACTGTAGGGCGTGGTCGGTTTGCTGCTGCTCATGGTGAATGCTCGCCGGGTTCGTTGTTCGTCAGGGCCCACCCCCGCGTCGGCATCGCCACGCGCGGGAACAGCCCCAAGTAAAGTCGATGGCTGTCAGCCCGCCAAGCCGACGTAGACGTTCTGCACGTCATCGTGGGCGTCGATGGCCTCGAGGAAGGCTTCGACTTCTTCCAGTTCGGCACCGGACAGGCTGACCGGATTCTTCGGACGATAGCCCAGTTGCGCGGACTGCACGGTAAAGCCGAATTCCGGCAGCGCCTTGCACACGGCGTCGAGATCGGTGGGTTCGGTGATGAACAGCGTGCTGCCTTCGTCGGCTGCTTCGAAATCCTGCGCACCGGCCTCGATCGCGGCCATTTCGGCATCGGCATCGGCGTCGCCTTCAGGCGCGGCTTCGATCATGCCGACGTGGTCGAAGTCCCAGCTCACCGAGCCGGAGGAGCCCAACTGGCCTTTGCGGAACAGCACGCGGATTTCGGCAACGGTGCGGTTGACGTTGTCGGTCAGGCACTCGACGATCAGTGGCACCTGATGCGGCGCGAAGCCTTCGTAGAGTGTGCGTTCGTAGTGGACCACCTCACCGCTGAGGCCTGCGCCTTTCTTGATGGCGCGCTCCAGGGTGTCCTTGGGCATCGAGGCCTTCTTCGCCTGTTCGACGACCAGACGCAGACGCGGATTCATGTCGGGGTCGGCACCACTGCGGGCTGCGATCATGATTTCCTTCGACAGCTTTCCGAAGATCCTGCCCTTGGCGTTCGCCGCCGCTTCCTTATGCTTCGCTTTCCACTGTGCGCCCATGCTCGTCCCCGTCTGAAGTGATGAAGTCAGGCGCGGATTCTATAGCGTATTCCGGCCTTGCGTCGCCGGTGGCGGTGGTGCCTGACCTGTGCCGCCCGTGACAGGGCGATGGGCGGTTGCTCCGCACTGTGCCGCTCAATTTGGCGATCACTGTATGGAGCGCTCACCGGAGGCGGCGTCTTTAATGCATCTTTTACGCAACAGGGTGCGTCGCCATGTCGCTTCGGGATCTGCTGCTCGCGCTGATCGTCATCGTCGTCTGGGGCATGAACTTCGTGGTGATCATGGTTGGCCTGCACGATGTGCCGCCGATGCTGCTCGGTGCGCTGCGTTTCATGCTGGCGGCCGTGCCGGCGGTGTTCTTCATCAAGCGTCCGCAGGTGCCGTTGCGCTGGATGCTGGCCTATGGGCTGACCATCTCCCTCGGGCAGTTCGCCTTTCTGTTCACCGCCATGAAACACGGCATGCCGGCCGGGCTGGCCTCGCTGGTGCTGCAGTCGCAGGCGTTTTTCACGCTGTTCTTCGCGGCGCTGTTTCTCGGCGAGCGACTGCGCGCAGCCAATCTGCTGGGACTGGTCATCGCGGCCTGCGGTCTGGCGATGATCGGCGCGCAGACCGGCCTGGGCATGACGCTGAGCGGTTTCGTGCTGACCATCTGCGCGGCGTCGATGTGGGCGCTGGGCAATATCGTCACGCGCAAGGTCGGCAAGGTGAACCTGGTCGGGCTGGTGGTGTGGGGCAGTCTGGTGCCGCCGCTGCCGTTCCTGGCGCTGTCGCTGTGGCTCGAGGGGCCGGTGGTGATCGAGGCGGCGCTGCGCGGCATCGGCTGGCAGACGATTTTGGTGCTGGCCTATCTGGCATTCGGCGCGACCATTCTCGGCTATGGCCTGTGGAGTCGCTTGCTGTCGCGTTATCCGGCGAGCCAGGTGGCGCCGTTCTCGCTGCTGGTGCCGGTGGTCGGGCTGACGTCAGCCAGTGTGCTGCTGGGCGAGCGGCTGGGGTCGCTGCAGTTGGCCGGGGCGTTGCTGGTGATGATCGGGCTGGGGGTGAATGTCTGCGGTAGCTGGTTGTTCGGCCGGTTGCGCCTGGCCAAGGTCTGAAACGCCCGGTATCAGACCGGGCGTTGCAGCGATCAGGCTCAATGGGTCGCGGCGTGGGTGCCGAGCAGCGTAGTGCCGGAGCCACTCTTCTTGTCGCGCTTGGCCATCCGTTTTTCTTGCGCCGTTTTCATCGGCTTTTTCTTGCTGTTCTTCCTTGCGTCCATTCCCTTGCTCATGGTGTTCACCTGTAATTGCTGGCTGGACATGTCCTGGTGCGAAGGCCTGACTGTCGCTGCTGGAGCGAAGCCTGCTTCCGGCCTGTGTCTTCCGTGACCGCTGCAGTATGGCACTGCTGGGCGGCTTTGCACGCATTGCTTTGCTTAGCTATCAGTCGAACAGGCTGTGCTGGTCGCGCCGGCCGCGAAGGGTGTCGTAGCGCTGGCGGAAGATCGCCCGATAGTGCATGGCCAGAGGCTGCAGCTCGGCCAGTTGCAGCAGGCTGACTTCAGCCAGGTCCTGGTCGAGAAAGCAGCGCCACAGGTGCGCGACGCTGATCTGCGGGTGCGCTCGTTCGAGCAACTGCAACCTGTCGCCAGGACGTACGCTACCTGGCTCGATGGTCCGGTAGAGCCAGCCGGTGCGGCCGCTCGCCGACAGCTCCCGCGCCAGGCCACGCACGCCATGCCGGCTGTCCAGCCTGATGCAGGGCGAGCGCGGCTGGCTGATCTCGATCAGCGCAGAGCCCCAGCGAAGAAGGTCGCCGATGCATGCCTGCTCTTCATTCAGCGCCTGGCTGCCGAGGTTCTCACCGAAGGCGCCGGGACCAAGCCGCGAACGCAGCTGCGGGAAGCGCTGCGACCAATACTGATAATGCTGGCTTGGGTAGTGGCAGAGGCTGCGATCCGGCCCGCCATGAAAACGCCGATCGGCGATCCGATCGCCCTGCAGGCCATCCAGGCCCAGCCACAACGGGCCGTCGCTCGCATGCTTGTCCATGGCGCTGGCCTTGCGGCTGTTCGGCAGCGGTGAGAACTGACGGCACAGCAGTGGGCCGTCGACGGCCCAGGCTCCGAGGGAGGGGCGTGGCGCCTGCTGGGTCACGGCTGCTGCGCTCGATTGAGCCGCTCCAGTTCGCGGCGGACCATGGCGGTGTATTCCGGCGGGCTGAGCTGATAGAGCTCGGTGGCGACCCAGGCCAGCCAGCGCGAGCCAAGGGCCGCCTGCTGGTCCAGCAGGCGCTGGGCTTCGGCGCGGGCGCGCTCGGCATTGTTCTGATGGAAATCTGCTCGACTCACGATCGTCTCCGTCGCCGTGCTTGGCAATGAAAGGGGCAGCGATGGTAAACCCGGAACGCTCGCGTTAGGCTCGATGGCTCTTCTTTTCGCGCCACGAGAACGATGCATGCCGGTTTCCGTGAACTTCAAGCACAAAATCTCCCGCCAACGCCCCTATGGCAAGGCCGAGACGGGCCTGCGGGCCAGCGATGGCAATCTCGATGCCGTGCTGGATCAGCTGGAGAGCGATCGCGGGCGCATCATCAACTCGGCCGCGGTGCGCCGCCTGCAGCAGAAGACCCAGGTCTTTCCGCTGGAGCGCAATGCGGCGGTGCGCAGCCGTCTCACCCATTCGCTGGAAGTGCAGCAGACCGGCCGCTTCATCGTTCGTACCCTGTACAAGCAGCTCGGCAACCGTGCCGCGGAGTTCGGCCTGGACGGGCTCGAGCCGGCATTGCAGAGTCTGGTCGAGATGACCTGCCTGATGCACGACATCGGCAATCCGCCGTTCGGCCATTTTGGCGAGTACGCCATCGGCGAGTGGTTCGAGCGCAATCTCGACGCGCTGTTCACGGCTGCCGTGACACCGGGGCAGGGCGATGCCGAGCTGCGCAAACGGATGCTGGTCGATCTCAAGCACTTCGAAGGCAATGCCCAGGCGGTTCGTCTGGTGGTCTCGCTGCAACGCCTCAACCTGACCTATACGCAGGCCGCCGGACTGCTCAAGTACGTCCGGCCGGCCTATCAGGCCAAGCCCGCGAAAGGCACGCCAGGCGCCTACCTGCTGAAGAAGCCCGGCTTCTATCTGTCCGAGGAGCCCTTCGTGCGTGCGCTGCAGGCGGCGCTCGATCTGCAGCCGTACACGCGTCATCCGTTGGCCTACGTGATGGAGGCCGCCGACGATATTGCCTATTGCCTGGCCGACATCGAGGATTCGGTGGAGAAGGGCATCTTCAGCATCGAACAGCTGGCGCAGCTGCTGCTCGCCAAGTTCGCGCTGCATGGTTCGGTCGATGCCCCGGTGCCGGGGCCGGAGCGCAGTTTCCGGGGCATGGTCAACTACGCGCTGGAACGCGCACAGAAGGAGCCGATCAACAAGGCCGGCGAGTTCTTCATCTGGCTGCGGGTGAACATGATCCACCCGCTGGTGCAGCACGCTGCGCGGCAGTTCATCGACAACATCGACGCGGTCTACCATGGCACGCTGGATCGCGCGTTGCTGGAAGACGACAGCCTGCCCAACGCCATCGTGCAGACCTTCAAGGATGTCGCGATGGAGCATGTGTTCTGCCACCGCGAGGTGGAAACGTTGCAACTGCAGGGCTATCGCATCCTCCAGGGCCTGCTCGACTTCTATGCGCCGCTACTGCGCGTGCCGGCCACCGTGTTCGACGCACTCAGCCTTGGCACCTGCCGCAGCGAACCTCACCTGCAGATGCTGGCGCGGCGCCTGCCCAACCAGCTGGTCAAGGCCTACCACGAAGCGCTCAAGGCGCACGGCGAGCAATCGGCGGATTGGCCTTTGTGGGAGTTCTACTACCGCAACCGGATGCTGCAGGACTACATCAGCGGTATGACCGACCAGTTGGCCCAGGACGAATACCGGGCTCTTTCCGCCCTCTGAGCGTGCACCGCACCAGAATTGCCGCTGCGCTTGGTACGCGCCTTGCTATCGCTTGGTGCAGCAGTCGTCGTGCGAGCCCCGCAATGGCGCACGACGGATTTCCGGTAGTTTTCCTAAACTCTTGATATCAAAGGTTTCATGGCGCTTCAGCGTTTCGCTGCAAGCAAGCTCCGGCTGCAGGTGACGGTGGCTCGACATGGCGCGGTGATGCATCTCGGTGCACGCGTCTGGCGACGGTAACCGTTTTGGTGCGATTTATCCGCTGAGGCTGTAGTAACCCATGGAAAACCTCAACAGCGCCGTGGAAACCCTGGTCCACGGTTCGAATACCCTGTTCATCCTGATGGGCGCGGTGATGGTGCTGGCCATGCATGCCGGCTTCGCCTTCCTCGAAGTCGGTACGGTACGTCTGAAGAATCAAGTCAATGCGCTATCGAAGATCATCACCGACTTCGCAGTATCGACCCTGGCGTACTTCTTCATCGGCTACTGGGTCGCCTACGGCGTGACCTTCATGCAGCCGGCCGATCAGCTGGTCCTGGACCACGGCTATGCGCTGGTGAAGTTCTTCTTCCTGCTGACCTTCGCCGCGGCCATTCCGGCGATCATCTCCGGCGGGATCGCCGAGCGCGCGCGGTTCGGCCCGCAACTGTGCGCCACGCTGCTGATCGTCGCGTTCGTCTACCCGTTCTTCGAGGGCCTGATCTGGAACGGCAACTTCGGCTTCCAGGGCTGGCTCGAGCGCCAGTTCGGTGCCTCCTTCCATGACTTCGCCGGCTCCGTGGTGGTGCACGCCATGGGCGGCTGGCTGGCATTCGGCGCGGTAGTGCTGCTGGGGCGGCGCAACGGTCGCTATCGGGACGGCAGGCTGGTGGCCTTCGCGCCGTCGAACATTCCGTTCCTGGCGCTGGGTTCGTGGATTCTCATCGTCGGCTGGTTCGGCTTCAACGTCATGAGCGCGCAGACCATCGAGGGCATCAGCGGGCTGGTGGCGGTCAACTCGTTGATGGCGATGGTCGGCGGAACGGCCGCGGCATGGCTCGCCGGTCGCAATGACCCGGGCTTCCTGCACAACGGCCCGCTAGCCGGGCTGGTGGCGGTCTGTGCCGGCTCCGACCTGATGCATCCGGTCGGTGCACTGGCTACCGGTGCGATCGCCGGAGCACTGTTCGTCTGGACGTTCACCGCTACGCAGAATCGCTGGAAGATCGACGATGTGCTGGGAGTATGGCCGCTGCATGGTTTGTGCGGGATTTGGGGCGGGGTGGCTTGCGGCATCTTCGGTCAGGCCGCGCTGGGCGGCCTGGGCGGCGTGAGCCTGATCAGCCAGGTGATCGGCAGTGGCATGGGCATGCTGGTGGCACTGCTGGGCGGCTTCGGCGTCTACGGCCTGCTCAAGCTGACCACTGGCATTCGCCTGAGCCAGGAGGAAGAGTTCAACGGCGCGGATCTTTCCATCCACCGGATCGGCGCGCTCAGCCAGGATTGAGCCGCTTGGTTATGCCCGGTGGTCGCAGCCGCGCTCAGTAGCCGCGGCTGCGTTCCACCAGATCATGCAGCGGCTCGCCGTCACGCAGCGCTTGCAGGTTCACTGCGACGATCCGCGCCGCGCTGCGCATGTCCGTCGCGGCTGCGATGTGGGGCAGCACGGTCACCTGTGGATGCCTCCAGAACGGATGCTCTGCCGGCAGCGGCTCGCTGCGAAACACGTCGAGCACCGCATGGCCGACCTGGCCGCATTCGAGCGCCTGCAACAGATCCGCCTCGACCAGGTGCCCGCCGCGGGCAAGGTTGACCAGCCCCGCGCCGGGGCGCAGGGCTTCGAAGAAACGCCGGCCCAGCAGATCGCCCGTCTGTGGCGTCAATGGCAGCAGGTTGATGACGATGTCGCTGCGTGCCAGCAGCGGCCAGAGGGCATCCATACCGTGCTCCAGCGCAACGCCATCGGCAGCGCCGCTGCGAAGCTTCCAACCGGTCACGCGGTAGCCTTGGGCGACCAAGCGCTGGGCACATGTCCGGCCCATCTGGCCCATGCCCAGCAGAGTCACCTGGATTTCGTCGGCCCGCCGCTGCGGCAGTTGCCGCCAATCGCAGGCGCGCTGCTGCCGGGCGTAATCGTAGAAACCCCGGTGCAACGAGAGCGTCGCCCATAGCGCGGTTTCGGCCATGGCCGCGCTCATGGTCGGGTCGACCATGCGTGCCACCGGCACATCCGGCAGGCTCGGGTCGCTGAGCAGGCGGTCCACACCGGCCCAGAGTGACTGAATCAGCCGCAGGTTGGGCAGGCCGTGCAGCGAGCCAGCGGGAGGGTTCGCGACCACCGCCGCGGTGATCAGCCCGGCGCTCTCCGGCGTGGCGGTCAGGTGCCAGCGGGCTTGCGGCAAGGTGCGCTGCAGCTCTGCGAGCCAGGCGTCGCGCTCGTTTTCGTCGAAGCTGCCGCAGAGCAGGATGTCCATGCAGGTCGTTCCTCATCGGTCCAGGCGGAACTGTAGTCAGCCGCAGAGCCTCTGAATAGGCAAGTAGCGCAACGCGTGATGCGCCTTTCAGCCTGTTGACGAGCCTAAGGAGAACATCATGGAACTACCCAACAAAGACCTCGGTACCCTGTTCGAGCAGCTCGGCCTGGCGTCAGATCCGGCGAGTATCGATGCATTCATCGGCAAGCATGGGCGCCTGCCGGAAGACGTCCGCCTGGCCGATGCGCCGGTCTGGAACGAGTCGCAGCGTGCGCTGCTGCGCGATGAGTGGATCGAGGATGCGGAGTGGGCGCCAATCGTCGACGAGTTGAACGTGCGCATGCACGAGCATTGATCCTTTGCGCGAGCTGCGGCAACCGCTGCAGCCCGCCTGTCGCCACTTGAGAAGCAGATCAGTCCAGCAGATCGGCTGGTACGTTGCCGCCATTCTCGGCGAGTTTGTTCAGCACCGTCTTGTGCAACCACATGTTCATCTGTGCCGAATCCCCCAGCTTGTCAGCCGGGCAACCCAGCTCGGTAGCCAGTTCCTTGCGCGCGGTGAGGCTGCTGTCCAGGCCGAGCAACTTCAACAGATCGACGATGGACGTGCGCCAGTTGAGCTTCTCCGGATGGTTCTGCGCCATGCCGTCGAGCTTGGCCGCGACGTCCACCTGGTCCATTGCAGGACCCGTGGGTGCGCCGGCACCGCCTGTCGAAGCTTCGGGTGGTGTGGTGGGTGCGGTGCTGTCAGGTGCGGCATGTGCCTGGCCGAGGCCGATCTTTTCCAGTATCGAGTTGAACAAGCCCATGGGAATCTCCTGTCTGCGTGAATGATGAGCCGTGGCTCGCAGGTTAGGACCGCGCGCGTATCGATTCGTCGCGGGGGCGTTTTCGGCGAATGGCGTTGGGAATCGAGACCCTGAAATATCCTGTCTTCGCCGGTGCGGTTCGCCGTCTCGCCCAGGTTCTTCCCCTACATCGCTCGTGCTGTAACGGGCGCATGTCTAGAATGCCGCTTTTGTTTCAGGAACCGATCATGAGCGAGTCGACCCAGCAAGACCTCGATATCGATGCCCGCTACGCCTGCGCCAGGAACCTCGCACTGGAAGCCGCGCAGCTGGGCATGGATTTCTATCGGCAACGCGAGACGCTGGATGTCGAGCACAAGGGCAACGACCGGCAGGATGTGGTCAGCGTCGCCGACAAACGCATCGAAGACTTCATTCGTACACGCCTGGCCGAGCGCTTCCCGCAGGACGGCTTTCTCGGCGAGGAAAGCGGCTCGGCGGACCTCAAGGCCCGCTGCGTATGGGTGATCGATCCCATCGACGGCACCGCCTGTTTCGTCAACGGCCTGCACAACTGGTGCGTTTCCATCGGGCTGCTGATCGACGGGGAACCCCACATCGGCGCGATCGCCGACCCCAACCATGACGAACTCTTCCATGGCTGTCTCGGCCGCGGTGCCTATGTCAACGAGACACCGCTCACGGCCAGCCGCGCCAGCCATGTGCGTGAAGGCCTGACCGGTGCGGGCACCTTTCACCCGCGCGGCAAGGAGCATTTCATTCCGTTTCTGGAAAAACTGCTGGCCGAAGGCGGCATGTTCATCCGCAACGGCTCCGGCGCGCTGATGACGGCGTATGTCGCCGCCGGGCGACTGATCGGTTACTACGAGACCGAGCTCAAGAGCTGGGATTGCCTGGCCGGGCTGGTGCTGGTGGCCGAGGCGGGCGGGCTGCGCAACGATTTCTTTCGTAACGATGGGCTGCTCAGGGGCAACCCCTATCTGGTGGCCGCGCCCGGCGTGTATCGGCAGCTGGCCGAGCTGATCGGCCCTTCGCTGGATGGCTGAGGTGGGGCACACGTTCGTCAGTCGACCGTGCGCTGCAACGTACGACTCGGGCAGCCTGTGCTATACCGTTCTGACGTGCTGGGGCCGGCGAAACGGCCCTGTTCATCAAGGGGGGAGCAATCGGCGGTCCATCAGCCTGGAGCCAACCTGCGTGATCTGATGGCTGCCCGCACAGAGCGAGGTAACGATCATGACCATGATGCAATGCACCCACCGCGACCACCTCATCACCGCCGAGGTGATGGAATATCCCGGCACCCCGACGCCCTGGGCTGGCGGTTGCCGGATCACCGATCCCTCCGGGCACGTGACCCGTCGTATGCCGCTACCGCTCGAGCATGCCTTCATGGACGAGCTGGAAAAGGCCCAGCGACTGTCCATCGCCCATGGCAAGTGGCTGGTCGATCAGCACCTCGATCACGGCCGCGAGCTGTTCCAGAAGGCGGCCTAGGGTCTGTTGCCGTTTCATCGCGAGCCGCGTTGCTGCGAGAAATGGCGCCAGGTTAGGCGTAGGACACAGGTAATGGTTGTTCCCTTGCCAAGTCCTACAACGACAGCTGGCGCCATTTCCCGCGCAACCCTTCGGGCCGGGCCTGTTTTTACGCGATGCAGCGTTACTCGTCGCTTATTTGAAATGACCAAACTTCGCTTCTCATGCCTTGCCTCGCGTAAAAACAGGCGCCGGCGCGGCCGCCGGACGAAATGACAACAGACCCTAGCACTGCCCGAAGACGCGTTTCATGCGTCGGATACCCATCGTCCGACGCATGCCTTGAGCGCGTCAGGTGGGCGGGCAGCATGCTTCACCTGCACACGATTCTCTTCACAATTGCCAGCGCACAAATTTGTCCGATTCGCGGCAGGAACGCCGGCGAACCGGCTAAGTTTCGGATAGCAAAGCGAAAAGTGCTGACCGGCAGGACAGCTTCGGCGGCATTTTGCCCGTTGCTTAATAAGTGAAACGGTGGCATAGCTATCACCAAGCCGCCGGAAACGGCGGTGCTCATAAGCGGAAGTAAGGACGACTTATGCAAATCCAGGTTCACAGCGATAACCACATCGAAGGCAGTGCCCGTCTGGCTGATTGGGTCAGTGCCAGTGTCGCAAGCAGGCTGGACCGGTTCGACGACGAGCTGACGCGCGTCGTCGTGCACCTCAACGATGAAAACGGTGACAAGGCCGGCGCCCATGACAAGCGCTGCCAGATCGAAGCGCGGCCGAAGGGGCTGCAGCCGATTTCCGTCACCCACAAGGCCGAATCGCTGGAGTTGGCGATCGACGGCGCGGTGGACAAGCTGAACAATGCGCTCGCTCACCAGTTCGGCAAGTTGCGCAGCAAGCGCTCCGGTGCCCAGCCGCAGATGATCGACGGCGCGCTGGCCGAGCGTGACGCGCTCTTGGAGGAAGATTTCCTCGCGGATGAGCAGGTCCGCAATTCATAAGCCGTAAGCAAGGGCCTTCCTCGGAAGGCCCTTCGCACATCTAGTGCAGCAGTTCAGGCGGTATCCTGCCGCCATTCTCGGCAAGCTTTTTCATCACCGCCCGGTGCAGCCACATATTCATCTGCGCCGAGTCCGCCATTTCCGCCGGCGGGCAGCCTAGCTCCGTGGCAAGCTCCCGTCGCGCTTCCAGACTGCTGTCCAGCCCGAGCAACTTCAGCAGATCGACGATCGAGGTGCGCCAATTCAGCGCTTCCGGATGCTGCGCCGCCTTGGCTTCCAGCTGAGCTACCACATCCACTCCGCTTGCCGTGGTCGGGGACTGATTCAGGTCCTGGTGCGGCGCGATGGTCGCGTTGTCGGTGGTGGTGGGCCTTTCTCCCAGCGTGATGCCTTCGGCGCTCGAACGGATCGCGTCGGCCGGCGGTGCATCGGCCTTGTGTTGCGCCTCGTTGGAGACATCGCCCAGGCCGAGTTTGGCCTTGATCGTATCGAAAAGTCCCATGTCCCTTCTCCTGGCTGTTGATGTCCATGTTCGACAGCAACCCAGGACGGACCATTCGCTCCCGCAGGTCGGGTAATTGCCGCTTGGCGTGGCCCTCAGCCGTGCTCCAGCCAGGCACTGGCTTCGGCTTCCTGGTGCAGGTCGAACGCCTTGATGGTCAGCCCGGGGATCAGCGCGCCTTCCACCTCGCTGGCCTTGCGCAGCCATTCCTTGCCGGCGACCACCGCACAGCGGTCGAAACGCCGAATGAAGCGGAACAGGTGCGGCAGTCGTGACAGCTCCACGCCGACGGCGCCGAGCGTAGGCAGATCGAAGTCGCCGATGCGATAGAGCATGCGGCCATGGCTGATGCCTTCGGATTTGAACAGCAGGTCATCCAGCGCAGCACGCATGGCCTGACTGTCCAACTTGCCGGAGAAGTCGATATCGATGCGGTTTTCGCCTCGGCGCGATACGTGGAACATGCGCACACCCCCGATTGATCCGTGTTCATGCGAGTTTGCCCCGCATTACCTGACCATAGACGTTGCCTCGCGAACGAGCCAAAAAACAGGTACGAATGGGCCCTTTCTGTTGATCTGTATCAGTGCGCGAAACCGCATTGCATGAGCACCAAAAAAGTGCGCGCCGCCAGCAATGACGCGGCTTTCAGATAGTTGATGAACGGTATCAAGTTGCCCCTGACACCGCCGAGAACAGGGTTAGCTGCGAGGCCATTCGACGCTGGCATCGCTTTCTTTTCCTGTAGTGGATACCCCCATGACCAGCACCTTGGCGAACGTCATTCAGTCCCTTCTGCGCGGACTGGGTCTGCGGACCATCAACAACCAGTTCTTCTTTTCCTACAGCCTGATCTTTCTGTGTGCGGCACTGACCGCTGCTGTGCTGTTCATGTCCGCCAAGGACGCCAGCCAGATCGACATGGCCGGTGCCCAGCGCATGCTCAGTCAGAAGATGATGAAGGAAGCGCTGCTGGCCGCTCAGGGCGTCGGCGACAAGGCCGCCGTCGACAAGACCATCCAGCGCTTCGAACAGTCGCATCGGCTGCTGCTCAACGGTGACCGCGCCCAGGACATCGCCCCGGTGGGGTTGGCCAGTGCAAAGCCACATCTGCAGCGCGTCGACCAGATCTGGCAGCGTTACCGGCCCGCCATACAGGCGCTGGCTGCAGGGCAGAGCGCTGACGTGAACGCCATTGCCACCGACTCCAACGACATCCTTGGCGCGTCCAACGAAGTGGTGCTGCTGATATCCGCCGAGGCCAATCGCAGTGCGTCGCAGCAGCTCTGGGTGGCCCTGGGGTCGACCCTGTGCATCCTGCTGCTGGTCGTGCTGGGTCGGATTGCCGGAATGAACTGGCTGATGCTGCAGATCGACGAGCTGCGCGGGCGTCTGGAGAAGGTCAGCCAGGGCGACTTTTCCGCGCCGCTGCAGGTGCGGCACGCCGATGACGAGATGGGCATGATCACCCTGGCCTACAACCGCCTGCTGGGGCAGGTCGGCGAGATGATCCGCGGTGTGCGCCTGGCCGCTGACGAAGCCGATGGTCAATGCGTGCGCATGGCCAACCTGGCTGGCGACAGCGCGCGCAACGTCGAGGGGCAGCAGGCCGAGATCGATCAGGTCGCCACCGCGATGAACGAAATGCTCGCCACCTCCCAGGAAGTCGCGCGCAGCACGGTCGAGGCCGCCAATGCCGCGGATGTCGCCGAGCAGGAGACCAACTCCGGCAGCGCGGTGATGAATGAGTCGGTCGGTGCCATCCGCATCCTCAGTCGTCATGTCGACAGCCTGTCCGATGTGATGCAGCAGCTGGTGCAAGACAGTCACGAGATCGGCAAGGTGCTCAACGTGATCAGCGGGATCGCCGAGCAGACCAACCTGCT
The DNA here is from genome assembly GCA_030263805.2 of Pseudomonas sp. FeN3W. Taxonomy (NCBI): domain Bacteria; kingdom Pseudomonadati; phylum Pseudomonadota; class Gammaproteobacteria; order Pseudomonadales; family Pseudomonadaceae; genus Pseudomonas; species Pseudomonas sp. FeN3W. Next base: position 1,074,867 of record CP136010.1, on the reverse strand, counting down.
GGCGCTGAATGCGGCCATCGAGGCGGCGCGCGCTGGCGAGCAGGGTCGCGGTTTCGCGGTGGTTGCCGACGAAGTACGCAGCCTGGCCAGCCGCACGCAGAGTTCGGCCAAGGAGGTCAGCGTGCTGGTCGAGCGTTTGCAGAGCCAGGCCACCCGCGCGGGTACGGCCATGGATGCGTCGCGTCAGAGCAGCTCGGTGACGCTCACCCAGATCGAAGCGGCGCAGCATGCGCTGGGGCAGATCGTCGGCGCGGTGCAGACCATTCGCGGCATGACCAATCAGATCGCCACGGCGGCCGAGGAGCAGTCGCAGGTGGCGGAGGACATGAACCAGTCGCTGACGCGCATCGCCCATGTCGCCGATCAGGCCGCCGGAGTCACCCACGACACGGCGGCGTCGGGCAATACCATCATGCAGAGCATGAAAGGCCTCAAGGCACTGACCGGACGTTTCCGTCTCGAGGCGTGATCAGGTTGGAGCGAAACGGGGGGCTGCCAGGAAGGGCGCCTTCCGGCGCAGAGGCATCCCCGCCCTTGGGGGGCGGGGATGAACGGTGATCAGTCCTGGCGGCTGGTCACTTCCAGCAGGTGATAGCCGAACTGGGTCTTCACCGGGCCTTGCACCTGGTTCAGCGGGGCGCTGAACACGACGGTGTCGAATTCCTTGACCATCTGGCCGGGGCCGAACGAACCCAGGTCACCGCCCTGACGGCTGGATGGGCAGGTGGAGTTTTCCTTGGCGACTTCGGCGAAGTCGGCACCGCCTTCGATGGCGGCTTTCAGTTCGTTGCACTTGGCTTCGGTGGAAACCAGGATGTGGCGGGCAGTGGCTCGAGCCATTTGGCGTACTCCTGTGGGAAAGCTGCGAGCCTACCGGAATTGCCCGGCGATTCAAGCTGTGCCGACGCCCGCTCGTCCTCGGCGTCGAATCGGCAGCGCGTCGGTCATGAGTCCGTCATCGCCGATGACTAGCGTGGGCCAGAGCCACCCAGAGCGTGGCGCGCCATTACGCTACCGGAAATCGCCCATGACCGACGATATGCGCAGCTCGCACGACATCTACCAACACCTGCTGCACGAGTTTCAGGACAGCCTCGACGAAGAGCTGGAAATGGAGCTGGACGATGTGCGCATGGAAGCCCTGATATCCCGCGAAGGCCTGCCGCAGCCCCCGGGATCGGGACTGTCCCGGCGGTTGTACTTTTCCGAACTGCTGCGTTTGCAGGGCGAGCTGGTCAAGCTGCAGGACTGGATCGTGCACAACAAGCTGCGTGTGGTCGTGCTCTTCGAGGGGCGGGATGCGGCCGGCAAGGGCGGCGTCATCAAGCGAGTGACCCAGCGTTTGAATCCGCGCATCTGTCGCGTGGCGGCCCTGCCAGCACCGAATGACCGCGAGCGAACCCAGTGGTACTTCCAGCGTTATGTTTCCCATCTGCCCGCCGCTGGCGAAATGGTCCTGTTCGATCGCAGCTGGTACAACCGTGCCGGCGTCGAGAAGGTGATGGGCTTCTGCACCGACGACGAATACGAAGAGTTCTTTCGGTCGGTCCCGGAGTTCGAGCGGATGCTGGTGCGCTCGGGAATCATCCTGATCAAGTACTGGTTCTCCATCTCCGACGAAGAGCAGAACCGGCGCTTCCTGGCCCGTATCCACGACCCGCTGAAGCAGTGGAAGCTCAGCCCCATGGACCTTGAATCCCGGCGTCGCTGGGAAGCCTACACGCGCGCCAAGGAGATCATGCTCGAGCGCACGCACATCGCCGACGCACCCTGGTGGATCGTCGAGGCGGATGACAAGAAGCGCGCACGCCTGAATTGCATCACGCACCTGCTCAGTCAGCTGCCGTACGGCGAGGTCGAGCGTACGCCGGTGAAGTTGCCGGAGCGCGTCTACAACCCCGACTACCTGCGTAACCCGGTGCCGGACAGCATGATCGTCCCGGCAGTCTACTGATTCAGCCGTATCACCTGGCGCCGGCTGGATTCGCTGCCGGCGCTGCGTCGAGCGCTTTCAGGTTCTGCGCATAGCGTTCGGCGCGCAGCGGCATGTACCCGGTGAAGTGGATCCAGCTCGGCAACCCTTGCAGGTAGTGTCGAACGAAGGCCCTGGTGCTGGGCTTGTCCTGCAGGCTCCGTTCGCTCAGGTAGATGAACAACGGGCGGGTCAGCGGCTGGTATTGCGCCTCGCCGACGGTTTCCAGTGTCGGGTAGACCGGTCCCTCGCCGTTGTCGACGGCGAGCAGCTTCAGCTCGTCCCAGTGCCGGTGGTAGGCGCCGATGCCGAAGAAGCCGAGCGCATCCGGTTCGGCGGCGATGCCAGTGGCCAACTCCTCCTCGTTCTCGCTGGCGGTGTAGTCCTGACGGCTGCGATGCGCCTCGCCGACGATTTCCCGGGTGAAGACATCGTAGGTGCCGGAATCCTGGCCACGCCCGAACAGTTTCATCGGACGGTCTGGCCAGTTCGCCCGGACATGGCTCCAGTGCGTCACCTTGCCCTCGGCCGCAGGAGACCAGAGCTTCTTCAGCTCTTCGACCGTGATGTCGGTCGCCCAGTCATTGCTCGGGTGCACGACGACCGTGATCGCGTCCATGGCCAGCGGCAACTCGCGATAGCCGATACCGTTCTTCGCGCAGAGTGCCTGCTCGCTGCTGTTGATTTTTCGGGAGGCGTCGTTGATGTCCGTCTCGCCCGAGCAGAAGCGGCGAAAGCCGGCGGAGGTGCCGGAGAACGCCACGTCGATCGGATGCCCCGGCTGCGCACGCTGGAATCGGCGCATCGCTTCACGGGTCAGCGGGTAAACGGTACTGGAGCCATCGATCAGCAGGCCTTCGGTGGCGGGTTCGGCGGCGCTAACGGTTGGCGCCACCAAGAGCTGCAGGCCGAGCGAAAGACCGATCAGCAGCAGCGGGCTGGGGATAACGTGCATGCGGTCGCTCCTTGCCGCTCAGGACTTGGCTTTCAGCCATTCATGTTTCAGTGAGTTCCAGAACACCTGCAGGCTGTTGAATCGGCTGTCGACGGCATTGATGTAGTCATCCAGCCGATCAATTTCCCGGTGCTGCGCCTGTCGTTCCTGCTCATCGATCTGTTGCAGCTGCGTTTCGAGTTCGTTGAGCGATTCGCGCAGCTCACGGATGCGGTTCTCTGTCTGGATACGGCGTTCGCGTTGCATAAGCGGGCTCCTGGCGGGTCAGAGTTGGCTGCCGCCGATCAATAGCAATGGCAGGCCGAAGAACACGCCACCGATGTATGCCCCGACGTAAAGCTTGCTGCGTTGCGCCAGATCGGCGAGGTATGTGGCAATAGCAGGCGGTAAGCCGCGCAGGAACGGCAGCACGTAGATCAGGAAGATTCCGAACAGGTTGAACAGCAGATGCACCAGCGCGATCTGCAGGGCCAGCTCGGCAGTCGGTCCGGAAATCGCCGTAGCGGCCAGCAGGGCCGTTACGCAGGTGCCGATGTTGGTGCCCAGGGTGAACGGATAGACCTGTTTGAGAGAAAACACGCCGGTTCCCGCCATCGGTACGATCAGTGCGGTCGTCGTCGAGGACGACTGCACGAGGATCGTGATGATGGTGCCTGAAGCGATCCCCGAAACCGGGCCGCGGCCGACGCTGGCGTGCATGATGTCTTTCGCGCGGCCGACCATCACCTTGCGCAGCACCTTGCCAATGGCCTGGACCGCGAAAAGAATCAGGCCGATGCCGATGATGATCAATGCGACACCGGACCAGACCTGGCCAGGCAGCCAGGCCACGCTCGCGTTGAGCACATCGCTGGCAGGCGTGAGGATGGTCTTCATGAAGTTGACGCTCTTCATGTCGACGCCTGTGCTGTCGCTGACCAGCAATCCGGCCAGGATTTCGGACATCTGCGCTAGCGGGTGAAAGAGCAGTTCCAGCGGCAGAAGAATGGCCACTGCGGTGAGATTGAACGCATCGTGCACGGTGGCCGCTGCAAAGGCCCGGTGAAACTCGACGCCGTTGCGTACGTGGCCCAGGCTAACGATGGTGCTGGTCAGCGATGTACCGATGTTGGCGCCCATGATCAACGGGATCGCAATCGGAATGGGCAGCCCGCCGGCGACCATGCCGACGATGATGGAAGTCACGGTGCTTGAACTCTGGATCAACGCCGTCGCCGCCACGCCTATCATCAGGCCGACGAAGGGGTTGGTGGCAAAGGCGAACAGTTCCTTGGCATTGTTCCCAACTGCGGCCTTGAAGCCATCACCGATGGCGCCGACGGCTGCCAGCAGAAGGTAGATCAGCGTGATGACCAGCAGCCAGGAAAGCCATTGGCGGCTGGCAGGCGTGGAGTGATCGGCTAAGGCGCCAGTATTTGTGGTCATCAGGCAACTCCCGAGAGCAGGTCAGTCGCCCGACGGTGCGCCAAGGGTATGAACACTTGATGACCGCAACGGCAAGGGTGGACGGATGGTCTTGCCCGTCCACTCGGCGGCAGCGCGAGCGCTGTGGGGTGGTGCAGACGAGTGCGCCCTGGATGAAGCTCGTCCCAGCCTGCTCAGGCCGCGTCGCTGTCGCGTGCAGGTTCGATGGTCAGTCGCTCTGTCAGGTAACGCTGCAGGCGAGCCTTTTCCGGCTCGCTGAAGGCCAGCCCGAGTTTGGTGCGGCGCCAGAGGATGTCATCCACCTGGGTTGCCCACTCTTCGCGCCGCAGGTAATCGACTTCCTGCGCGTACAGCTGCTGGCCGAGATCCTCGCCCAGTGCATCGAGCGAGCGCGCTTCGCCCAGCATGCGCCACACTCGGTTGCCGTAGAGAGTGGCCCAGCGCCTGGCCAGCGGCAGTTTCAGCCCCTGTACCTTGGCTACCAGCTCTTCGGCGAGTGCGTCGGCCGTGCTCATGCCTTCGCCGCCAGGCAGTGCCGCCTGTGCCGTCCAGCTTTCACCCATGCCCGGGAAGAACGGCTTGAGCTGCGCCATCGCCGACTCGGCGAGCTTGCGGTAGGTGGTGAGCTTGCCGCCGAACACCGAAAGCAGCGGTGCCTGTTTTTCTTCCGCCGCCAGCGACAGGGTGTAATCACGGGTAACCGCGGAGGGGTTATCCGATTCGTCGTCGCACAGCGGCCGGACGCCGGCGAAGGTATGCACGATGTCCCTGGGCTCGAGCTGCTTGCGAAAGTGCGTGTTGGCCACGCCCAGTACGTAGGCGATCTCCTCCTCGCTGATGCTCACCTTGGCCGGGTCGCCACGGTACTCTCGGTCGGTGGTGCCGATCATGGTGTAGCGATCCAGGTAGGGGATGGCGAAGACGATGCGCCGATCCTCGTTCTGCATGATGTAGGCCTGCTCGCCGTCATACAGCTTGGGCACGATGATGTGGCTGCCCTGAATCAGGCGGATGCCGTATGGCGAGCGCTGTTGCAGGTTTTCACCGATGAACTGTGCGACCCAGGGACCGGCGGCGTTGACCAGCGCCTTGGCGCGAAGCGAAAAGCGACTGCCGTCCTCGCGCCGCAGCTCGACATGCCAGATGCCGCCGGCACGCTTGGCGCTCAGGCATTGGGTGCGGGTATGGATGTGCGCGCCGTTCTCCCGCGCCGCCATGGCGTTGAGTACCACCAGCCGCGCGTCGTCGACCCAACAGTCGGAGTATTCGAAACCCCGGGTGATGGCTGGCTTCAGTGGGCTCGCCTTGCCGAAACGCAGGCCCCGCGATGCTGGCAGTTTCTTGCGCATGCCCAGGTTGTCGTAAAGAAATAGCCCGGCGCGGATCATCCAGGCCGGGCGCAGGTGCGGGCGGTGGGGCAGCACGAAGCGCATCGGCTTGACGATATGCGGCGCCTTGGCCAGCAGCACTTCGCGCTCGGCCAGCGCCTCGCGGACGAGGCGGAATTCATAGTGCTCCAGATAGCGCAGGCCACCGTGGATGAGCTTGCTGCTGGCCGACGACGTATGGCTGGCCAGATCGTCGCGTTCGCAAAGGAACACCGACAGCCCGCGACCAGCTGCATCGGCAGCGATACCGACGCCATTGATACCGCCGCCGATCACGGCGACGTCATAGAGCTCGGAGACGGGCTGGGCGGAATGGGGCACGGGCTTCTCCTCGGAAACGAAAGGTCATGTTCGGTTTTGAACATGCTATTCGCAAAAGAATCCGTATGAAAGTGAAAATGTTCGAAAACAGATAAAATAGAAAATATTCGAACGCTGGGTTTTCTGATTCCCTGATTGGTTTGCGTTGCTCCGGCTGCGGCGCGGGAGTCTGTTGGGCGGATTCGCCTGCCAGCGAGCGCTCGAATCGCTACGAGTGTCCTGCCATCACTGTGGGGGCGGACTTGTCCGCAAATAACCTGCCGCCGAACCTAGTCGGCGATCTCCACTTGCACCTTGTGGCGGGCCAGCAGCTCGGCGAACACCTCGGAAGGTGCCGAGTCGGTGAACAGGCAGTCGATCTGCTCCAGCGAGCCCAGGCGCGTCATGGCGCTGCGGCCGAACTTGCTGGAGTCCGCTGCCAGAAACACCTTGCGTGCGTTATGGATGATCGCCTGGGAGACGCGGACTTCCTGGTAGTCGAAGTCGAGCAGGGTGCCATCCTCGTCGATGCCGCTGATACCGATCAGGGCGAAATCGACCTTGAACTGGCTGATGAAATCGGCGGTGGCCTGGCCCACCACGCCACCATCGCTGCGCACGTTACCGCCAGCGATCAGCACGTCGAAGTCTTCCTTGGTGCTGAGAATGCTCGCCACGTGCAGGTCGTTGGTGATGACCTTCAGGTCGCGATGGTTGAGCAGGGCGCGGGCGATGGCCTCGGTGGTGGTGCCGATATTGATGAACAGCGAAGCCTGGTCGGGAATGCGCGCAGCCATCGCTGCAGCGATACGCAGTTTCTCGTCGCGCATCTGATGCGCACGCTGGCTGTAGGCGGTGTTCTGTACGCTGGAGTCGTAGGCCGCGCCACCGTGGTAGCGCCGCAGCAGGCCGGCATCGCCGAGCTGGTTGATGTCGCGGCGGATGGTTTGCGGCGTGACGGCGAAGTGCCGAGCCAGCTCATCGATGCTCACGTAGCCGCGCTCGCGCACGAGTTCCAGAATGTTCTGCTGTCGGGGCGCCAGGCTCATGAGGCTTCCTTGTTCGCTGTTGTGCGGGAAGCATGCCGTAGTCTGGCGTTCGATTAAAGCGCGCTTTGTTCGAATTCGCGCAATGCCGCGCTTGCCTGCGAGCCGACCGCAGGCAGGCGCGGGCCGCGGCCGCTCAGTCCTCGGCCCAGTTGCGCGTACGGTCGACCGCCTTCTGCCAGCCGCGATAGAGTGCTTCGCGCTGTTCGCTTCCGCACGCTGGTTCGAACACCCGCTCGATGCTGCTCTTGCTGCGCAGCTCGTCGAGATCGCTCCAGAAACCGGTCGCCAGTCCAGCCAGATAGGCCGCGCCGAGGGCGGTGGTTTCCTTCATTTGTGGGCGTTCTACCTGGGTGCCGAGCAGGTCGGCCTGGAACTGCATGAGGAAGTTGTTGGCTACTGCGCCGCCATCCACGCGCAGGGCGCGCAGGCGCTCGCCGGCGTCCTGCTGCATGGCATCGAGCACGTCGCGGGTCTGGTAGGCGATGGATTCCAATGCTGCACGGATCAGGTGATCGACCTTGACCCCGCGGGTCAGGCCGAACAGCGCGCCGCGGGCGCGCGGGTCCCAATAGGGCGCGCCAAGACCGGTGAACGCCGGCACCAGATAGATGCCGTTGCTGTCCGGTACCTTGGTGGCGAAGTATTCCGAATCCAGCGACTCGTTGAGCACCTTCAGTTCGTCGCGCAGCCACTGCACGGTGGAGCCACCATTGAAGATGGCGCCTTCCAGCGCGTAGTTCACTTCGCCACGCGGCCCGCAGGCGATGGTGGTGAGCAGGCCATGCTCGGACTGCACCGCCTTGGTCCCGGTGTTCATCAGCAGGAAGCAGCCGGTGCCATAGGTGTTCTTGGCCTGGCCTGGCTCGACGCACATCTGGCCGAACAGGGCGGCCTGCTGATCCCCGGCGATGCCTGCAATGGGAATGCCGGTGCTCTGGCCGGAGCCGATATAGGCGTGCCCGTAGATCTCCGAGGAGGAACGCACTTCCGGCAGCATTTCGCGCGGGATATCCAGCGCCTCGAGCATCACCGGATCCCAGTCCAGCTTGTGGATATCGAACAGCAGCGTGCGCGAGGCGTTGGTGTAGTCGGTGACGTGGGCCTTGCCCTGGGTCATCTTCCAGATCAGCCAGCAGTCGACGGTGCCGAACAGCAGTTCGCCGCGGCGGGCGCGTTCGCGGCTACCTTCGACGTGGTCGAGAATCCACTTGATCTTGGTGCCGGAGAAGTAGGGGTCGATCACCAGGCCCGTGGTCTTGCGGATGTGCTCTTCCATGCCGTCGCGCTTGAGCTGGTCGCAGATCGGCGTGCTCTGGCGGCTCTGCCAGACGATGGCGTTGTAGATCGGCCGGCCGGTGATCTTGTCCCAGACGATGGCGGTTTCTCGCTGGTTGGTGATGCCGATCGCCGCCACCTGCTCGTTGGTGATGCCGGCCTGGGCCAGGGCTTCGACGAACACGCCGCTCTGGGTCGCCCAGATTTCCATGGGATCGTGCTCGACCCAACTCGGCTGCGGGTAGATCTGCGCGAACTCGCGCTGGGCGATGGTCACCACGTTGGCGTTGCGGTCCAGCACGATGGCGCGGGAGCTGGTGGTGCCCTGGTCGAGGGCGACGATGAATTGCTTGTTCTGATTGCTCATGGCGACGTTTCCTTAGCGAACTTTGCTGATATCGGGCTGGGCTGAGCCCATTTCGGCAGCGGCCTTTTCCTTGGGTTTTGGTGCATCGCAGGCGGCCGATCCAACGCCTGGCAGGTGCCGGCAGATGAGTGCCTTGTAACCTGCAGCGCCGAGACAGGCGCCAAGAATCGGGGCGAAGACCGGAACCAGGAAGTACGGGATGTCTCGCCCGCCGGTGAAGGCCACGTCACCCCAACCGGCAAAGAAGGTCATCAGCTTAGGCCCGAAATCCCGCGCGGGATTCATCGCGAAGCCGGTCAGCGGTCCCATGGCGCCGCCGATCACGGCGATCAGCAGGCCGATCAGTAAAGGTGCGAGCGGGCCGCTGGGCAGGCCGTTGCCGTCGTCGGTAATGGCCATGATCATCGCCAGCAGGATGGCGGTGATGACGACCTCCACCAGAAACGCCTGGCCGAACGACAACGAGGCGTGCGGGTAGGTGGAAAAGATCGACGCGAGTTCGAGGCTCTCGACACTGCCGCGAACCATCTGCTGGGCCTGTTCGAAATCGAAAAACAGACTGCTGTACAGTCCGTAGACCAGCGCCGCAGAACAGAAAGCGCCGGCCACCTGCGCCAGAATGTAGGCCGGAACGCGGTGCCGCTCGAAGGTGCCGAACAGCCACAGTGCGATGGTGACGGCCGGGTTCAGATGGGCCCCGGAGACGCCGGCGGCGAGGTACACCGCCATCGAAACGCCGATGCCCCAGATGATGCTGATTTCCCAAAGCCCCAGATCGGCGCCGCCGAGCTTGAGCGCTGCGACGCAGCCGGTACCGAAGAAGATAAGCAGGGCAGTGCCGAGAAATTCGGCGATGCATTGTCCCTTGAGTGTCGGGACGATGGGCGTACTCATGCGCGGAGCCTCGTTCGTTTGTTTTTGTTTTATTCCGAGCACTGCGATGGTTCGGAATTGTTCGGAAACGAAAACTTAGAGGCAATAAAAGCCGCTGTCAAAGTAAAAATTCGAACATTTTTTCAAGGTGTTGATGGAACGAACGGGTGTCGTGGCTGTCTCGTTGCGCGCGTCAGTTGTTGGCGAGGCGCGGTGAACTCAGCGCCGGCGCCGCCAGAGGCGCCAGCCAAGCCATAGATCGTCGGCCATCGGCACCAGGGCCAGGGTCAGCAGCAGTGCGGCCAGCGGTACGGTGGAGAGAAAACCGAAGTGCTTGAAGCCGATTGCGCCGCTCAGCCCGCCGATGAAGAAGCAGCTGACCAGCAAGGCATTGATGCGCAAACGCTCGCGGTTGGCCCGCACTGGTGGCAGGTCTTCATGGCGGTGGCGGTTGATATAGATCAGCCGGCCCAGCTCGATACCGATATCGGTCACCATCCCGGTGATATGGGTGGTGCGCACCTCGGCGTTGGAAAGCTTGGTGATGATCGCGTTCTGCAGACCCATGATGAAACACAGCAGCACCACCGTCAGCGGCACGAAAAAACCGGGAACCGCCATCAGGCGCGCGCCGAGGACACCGAACAGCAGCAACAGCACGGCCTCCAATGCCAGCGGCAGGGCGTACTGGCTGTGCAGACGGCGGCGGCGCGAGAAGTTGATCATCAGCGTCGAGCACATCGCGCCAAGGACGAACGAGAGCAGGGCGCCGAAGCCGGCCAGCGCCAGGTCGGTGGCCCCGAGGGCCAGATTGTCGGCCATCGCCGAGACGATGCCGGTCATGTGCGAAGTGTACTGCTGGACGGCGATGAACCCGCCGGCATTGGCGGCCCCCGCAACGAAGGCGAGGCACAAGCCGAGCTGGCGATTGCTATGGGCGGATCGTCGGCGATCGGTCAGACGACGGGCGTAGTTGATGGGCATGGGCTGGCTCGTGGTCGGCAGCGAGGCGGCGATTATAGCGACGCACACAAGGGCGCTTGCAGGTGCAGCCCTGCGCATCGGCCACGCATGCTCAGCGCCGCCGGCCCGCCCTGCGGCCGCCGCCGCGTTTCGCCGCACGCGGTTTACGCTGGCGTGACAGTTCACGGGTGATGGCATCGTTGAGCAGCTTGCGCGCGTCTTCACCGTCGTCGTGCTCGGGGAAATGCTCGGGCAAGCTACGGGACAGGTGCAGGTAGGTTTCCACCACGTGCAGGGTGCTTTCCAGGCTGGCCAGATCGCTGCCGAGCAGCAGCTTGGGCATCGGGATGGCGTGACCTTCGGCGACTCGCTTGATCCAGCGCTGGGCATGCTGACTGGCCGGGCTGTCGAAGCCGCCGCGGATCGGCGTGCAGGCGAACGTCCAGCGCAGCCAGAGCGGAATCTTCGGGTCGTCGATCAGTTCGATCCATTCGGCCAGTTCGTCCGGCAGCACCGAGATGAACGCCTCGCCGTAATTGATGTTGCGGTTGAAGGTCAGCCAGGCGCGCAGCAGGCTCGGCTCGCCCATCAGTTCGGAAATGGCGGACAGATGATCGATGGACGGGCGCACCTGGAACTGACTCAGGTCCACCGGCGCATCCGGGCTGTTGAACAGGCGGCGGATGGACTTGAGCGTCTGCGGGTCAAGCGCAGTGATCTCGCCGCTGTCGTGGTGACCGAAACGCCCGGCGCGGCCACCGATCTGCTTGACCTCCTGCACCTTGAGCTGGCGGTTCTGGATGCCGTCGAACTTCTCGTCGGTATAGAAACACAGCGTGTGCGCCGGCAGGTTGAGGCCCATGCCGACCGCATCGGTGGCGACCATGATGTCCGCCTCGCCTTCGCGGAAGCGCCGGGCCTGCTCGCGGCGCACCTCTGGCGAAAGCGCGCCGTAGACCACCGAGACGCTCTTGCCGGCGCTTTCGAGCATGCCCTTGAGCTCCAGCACCAGCTTGCGGCTGAACGCCACCAGCAGCGAGCCGGGTTCCAGCCGTTCCAGCGTGGTGGCGTGCTTGGATACTTCCACTGGCGACAGGCGCTTGGTGCGCTGCACCTGCAGCTGGTCCTCGCAGAGCTCGCAGAGTGTGCGCAACGACGGCTCGATCAGCGCCGGCCCGGTCATCATCAGCTTCGGCGTATGCGCGCTGACCAGCGCATCGACCCAGGCCCAGCCGCGTTGCGGGTCGGCCATCATCTGCACTTCGTCGACCACCACCACATCCCAGTGCTGATGGCGGAAGCGCGCGAACTCCTCCACGGTGCAGCAGAAGTGCGTGGCGCCTTCGCGAATGATTTCCTCCTCGCCGGTGACCAGCGAGCAGGGCACGCCCATCGACTCGATGCGCTCCTGATTCTCCAGCGCCATCAGGCGCAGCGGCGAGAGGTAGATGGCGTGCTCGGCGGCCGCCATCGCTTCGATGGAGCGGTGCGTCTTGCCGCTGTTGGTGGGGCCGAGCAGGGCGATCCAGCGTCGCGTCAGGCGGCGGGCCGGGTAGAGCTTGTGGTAGTGGACGAAGCGTGGGTTGTTCTCCAGCAGCACGGCGAACGCCATCTTCTCCTCGTGCTCGCGGCGGGCGGCACGAATCGCCTTGCGCATGCGGCCGGGTTCCAGGGCGATGAGTTCGGTAAGACGCTTGTGCCCGAGCAGTTGCAGGTCGAAATCGCCAGCGAGCTCGAGCATGCGCTCGAAGGTGGCCTGCAGCTCGTCGCGATCCTGGCGCTTCCACGTCTCGACTTCCGCCACGCTGAGCAGATGATCCTGGCCGGAAGGAACGCGCCGCTGCAATTCGAGGATGAGATTGCCGCGCTGCAACGCCACCACGTAGCGCAGCTCATGGCGAATCTCGTTGAGGATGGCGACGGCATGCGGCAGAAATTCATCGAGCCGTGACAGTTCGGGGCGGATGCGCGCCAGGCAACGCTGCCGCTCGTCCTCGTCCATTTCGGCGAAGGGGCGTTCGAGCAACTGCAGCCGATTGCGCACATAGCGCTGCACGGCCTGTTTCAGGTTGCCGGTGAAATCGCCGCGCCGCGGGCTGTCGTCCAGCCGCATGGCCCAGTCCGGCTCCAGCAGATGGACCGGCGAGCCCAGGCTGAAAGTCTTCTCGCTGCCGAACACATCCACGCTGCAGTGGATCTCGCCAAGGTCACGGCTGACGATCCGCTCGAGCAGTTCATCCGCCGTGGGTTCGGCCATCAGCTGGTCGACCGCCGGACCGTGCAGTCCCAGCCAGAAGGCTTTCGCCGCCCGACCGAGCCCCGGCATCGGGTAGCCGATATAGGGCGCGAACCACTTTTCCTGGTGATGCTTCTTCGCGGTGAAGTCCGGATATCGCGCCGTCGCCCAGTCGATGAAGCGCGCCAGACGTTCGAGCCTGATGGATTTGAACTGCTTGCCCCCGGCCTTGGCCATGATCGACACCTTTGCTGATCAGTCTTCTTTTACGACTCGCGTTGCGCTCGTTTGCTCGCCAGCGCGCATGACCGGCCGGTGATTATAGAGTCCGGCGTCGGTTTTTCTTGTCGGCCTGACGGCAATCAAGAAAACAAACCACCTGTAAGGGTGGCGGTTGGCCATTATTTGTCGATGCCCTATAGTGCGCGCCGCAATGGATGGCAAACCGCCCGGTCGAGCCGGCTGGATGAGAGCTATCGATTTCTGATGGACAACAGGGAATTACAGATGAACGCCAAACACATTCTTGCCGTAGCCGTTACTGCCACACTGCTTTCGGCCTGCACCGCCACCACTTCGCTGCGCGCCACTGATCCGGACCTGGCAATCAAGATCAACCAGGATGCGCCGCTGGTGCTGAAGAACCCCGTCAGCAAGACCTACAAGGCCACCAGCTTCGGCCAGTACCGCTTCCGTGCCGAGAAGCCCGGCATGGAGCCGATGTATGGCCTGATTCCATTGAAATTCAACAGCGGCTACCTGGTTGCCGACATCCTCTTCTTCGCACCCGCGGCGTTCTACAACCTGCGCGAGGTCTACCCGTTCTACGAGTTCGACGTAGAGAAGAACGAGGTCCGCTACAAGAAGAACGAGGGTGATCAGTGGACCGTGTACAAGCCGACTCCCGCGGAAGTAGCCCGGGCCCAGGCATACTTCGCCAACTAATCGCACCCGGTAGCCCTTGCATCTGATGACGCAAGGGCTCCGAACTCAAATCCCTCGCTCCACCGCATCGCCATCGTTGCGGCGATCGCCCCCCAGTTGCAGTTTCAGGCTGCGCACCTCTTCAGTCAGGCATTCCACCTGTACCAGCAGCCGCTGCAGGGTTTCGCGGTCGGCCAGCTGGTCGCGGTTGTCTTCCTCGTTGCGGTCGGCGACGAACAGCGAACCGATGTAGGCCGCGAAGCTGCCGAACAGACCGACCCCGGACACCATCAGCAGCACCGCGACGATGCGGCCCAGGGTGGTGACCGGATAGAAGTCGCCGTAGCCCACCGTGGTCACGGTGACGAACGCCCACCACAGCGCCTCTTCCGGCGTATTGATCGAGCTCTCGGGATTCGGCGCTTCCACTAGCAGCATGGTCAATGCGCCGAACGCCACCAGCAGCATGGTCGCCGTGGCGGCGGAGGCGACGATGCCTTCGGCGCGGTTGCGGAACAGGATGCGCCAGATCAGCCGCAGCGACTTGATCGCCCGCAGCACCCGCAGAATCTGGAAGGCACGGAACAGCTTGGCGGCCTGCAACCCGCCCGCCGGCACGCTGGCCAGCAGATCGATCCAGCCCCAGCGCATGAAGCGCAGCTTGTCTTCGGCCTGTTGCAGGCGCATCCAGAAATCGATGAAGAAAAAGAAGCACACGATGTTGTCCAGATACCCGAGCAGTGCCGATACGTCGTCGGGCAGGTCGAACACCAGATCGGCCACCAGCGCACCGATCACGTAGACCGACAGCAACAGGATGAAGATCTGAAAGGGTGTGATGGCGCGCTGCTTCATGAGTCAACCGGGTTTCGTGGGGCAGGTGGGGCGCAAGTTTAAAGCACTCCGGGGTAACCGGGCCGGAGCGATGGCGGGAGTGTTGGGTATGACAGCGCAAGAGATGTTTCGCATCGGCTGTGCCGGCTGGAGCCTGCCGCGCGAGGCGTGGCAGGCATTCGCTGAGCAAGGCACGCACCTGCAGCGCTACAGCGGCGGGCTATCGGCGGTAGAGATCAACAGCTCGTTCTATCGACCACATCGCCCGGCCACCTATCGCAAATGGGCGGCGAGCGTGCCGGAGGGCTTTCGCTTCTGCGTAAAGATGCCCAGGCAGATCAGTCATGAACTGCGCTTGCGCGAGTGCGACGAGGCACTAGGGCGCTTCCTCGGTGACGTGACCGGGCTGGCTGAAAAGCTCGGTTGCCTGTTGTTGCAATTACCGCCATCGCTGGCCTTCGATCGGTCAGTGGCGGGGGACTTCTTCACCGCCATGCGCGCGCGCTACGAAGGTGCACTGGTACTCGAACCGCGGCATGCCAGCTGGCTGGACGCCGGTGAGCTGCTAGAGCGTTGGTATATCGCACGGGTGGCGGCAGATCCTTCGCCGATTGCAGGAGCAGAGCAGCCGGGCGGCTGGTCGGGAATGCGCTACTACCGACTGCACGGTTCGCCACGCATCTATCATTCTGCCTACTCGCCCGAGTGGCTGGCGCGCCTGGCAGATGAACTGCGGACTTGTGCTCGGTCCGGCGTGCCGTGCTGGTGCATCTTCGACAATACCGCCAGCGGCGCTGCGGTGAGCGATGCGCTGGCACTGCAGGCGCTGCTGGCAGACGACACCGCCTGGACGTCCTAGCGCGGGATGATGCGTACGCGACCCGCGGTATTGTCGCGCCGGGCAGCCTTTTCATTTTCCGCGCGGCCGGGAATCGAGCCGAAATCCGCACCGCGATCCGGTGTCGCGCTGCCGTCCAGTTCGCGCTCATCGACGCTGATGGAGGTGGCGTCTGGGTAGCCGGTGGTTAGCGTCTCGGTGCTGGCGGTGACCGGCGTGGCGCCGTCGCCCCAGGTTGCGCTGCGCTCGTCGATATCGATGGCGCCGTTGCGCACCATGACATGCTCGACCGCCGATACCCGGCTGTCGTCTTCCAGCGTTACGGTGACGATGGTCGATCCGCGGCGGGCCGCTTCGGGGTAGCGACCGGCATGCTGGCTCGATTCGTCGCCGAAAACCTTGTGAAAGAAGCTGCCGATCTTGTCGGCCACCGTTGCGTCTTTATCCGGCTCTTCGCCGATCACTTCCACGCGGCTGCTGTCGACGGCATCGCTGTTGATGGATGCCGATATCTGGATGTCGTCGCTGGACACCCCCTCGCTCACGAGTTCGGCTTTGACTCGCTCTGCTTCGGCATAGCGGTCGAAAGCGGCAATAAGAATCTGGGTCATGACTTCACCTTTCATATGCAGCGTGACTGCGCTGGCGTGCATCTGGACCGATAGTGGTCGACGCATGGGTACTGATCGTTGGGCGCGGCGAGCCGCACGATGGTTCCGTGCCGACTCATTACCCGATGCGTCGTCTGGAGTCGCGCCGGCCTGGCGCGGCATTCTGCCGCCAGCTAGCCATTCACCACCTTGCCGCCATTGATATGGATGGTCTGGCCACTGACATAGGACGAGTCCTCACAGGCCAGATAGACATAAGCCGGACCCAGCTCGGACGGCTGTCCGCAGCGGCCCATGGGCATCTGGCTGCCGAAGTCTTCGAGCATCTGCGGGTCGTGCTTGCCGAGCGACGGCGGTTGTAGCGGTGTCCAGATCGGGCCTGGCGCGACCTGGTTGACGCGGATCTCGCGCTCGATCAGCTGCTGCGAAAGCGCCCGGGTAAAACCATCGATCGCGCCTTTGGTCGAGGTGTAGTCGACCAGCAGCGGGTGGCCGATAAAGGAATTGATCGAGGTGGTGTTGATGATCGAGGCGCCGGCCTGCAGATGGGGCAGGGCGGCGCGGGTGAGATAGAAGTAGCCGTGAATGTTGGTGGCGAAGGTCTTCTCCCACTGTTCGTCGCTGATGTCCTCGAGGCGGGTCTGGACCTCCTGGCGGCCGGCATTGTTGACCAGCACGTCCAGCCGGCCGAAGGCCTTCACGGTTCGCTCGACGGCATCGTTGCAGTGGCTGCTGTCGCGGATATCGCCAGCGATCAACAAGCAGTGCTGGCCTTCGGCTTCCACCATGCGTTTGGCGTTTTCGGCGTCCTCGTGTTCGTCGAGATACATGATGGCAACGTCCGCGCCTTCACGGGCGAAATGCACCGCTGCCGCGCGACCGATGCCGCTGTCGCCGCCACTGATCAGCGCCACCTTGCCGGCCAGCTTGCCACTGCCCTTGTAGCTGTCGCGGATAAACTCGGCCTGCGGGTGCATTTCGGTTTCGCGACCGGGCAGGCGGTCCTGCTGCTGAGCGGGAATCTTCGGGTAAGCCATACGTACTCCAGACCTGAAATGGGCTCTGTAGGTACGGCTGGCGCTCGCCTGGAAAGTTTCGCCGGGATGCCGAACGGAAGTCAGGCAGTGGCAGAGGGCAGTGACGGGCTATCGATAGCACTGTCTGCCTTAGCGGCGCACGGCCTTCCTGCCGTCGGCGTGATCGCCTTGCTGGTCTGCTCGGCTCGCTGCTGTTCGGTGCAACGGCGCTATCAGATGGTCTTCCTGATTGCGGTGATCTCGCTCGTGGCGTTCTGTCTGCTGCTGTTGCTGCCGGTCCCGCGCGCGACATCCAATGCCGCCCGCTCCAGGCAGCGGCCGATTACCCGGTCACGATGTTGATTGCTGCGGATGCCATCCAACAGCGCTAGAACCACGTATGTGAGCATGGCTAACGCCAGCACGAATACGCTGCCTTTTCCGGCGATCCAGGTATCGGTCAGCTTGATGACGTCCGTCGACAGGCTGACGATCGCCGAAACCAGCATGACGATGACAAGATTCTGGGAGACCCAGCGTTCCTGAGGGGGAGGGCCGGCGATCTCGGCGATGCGTGCCAACTCCTGAATATCCGCTGCGTCGAGCCCGCGCTTTAGCAGGGCATTGCGGAACAGTGCATAGCGCAGCAGTTCTTCGCGGCGTAGAAAACCGTAGCGATTCAGCGTTTCACGGGCATAGATATCCCGGTAGTACCACGCGCAATAGCGCTCTCGAGCCAGCAGCATGCCAAACAGAGCGAGCAGTGCGCCGGCCATGGCAGCCAGTCCCTGCAAAGGTGACTGGCTATTGAACCAGGTCCCAACCAGCAATATGCCGACAGCGATCGTCAGCGCCCAGGAGGGCCAGACCATGCGCAGCCCGCCGTGCGTGAAGCTCGCCTTGAACACACCGGGTTGGCATTGTCGATAGAGCGAGCGGATCTCCGCCCATGTCGCAAGCACAGTCACGGCAGTGCCTCTTCCGGATGTGGATGTCAGGCGTGCGGCTTGCGGATGGTCTTCATCAGATCGTCCGGTGTGATGTGCCCGACCACACTGCTGGCACTGCCCGGCAGTGGCAGATCGAGGATATGGCCCTTCATTTTGCCCACCACATGCATCTCGCAGGGCTTGCAGTCGAACTTCAGGGTCAGCACTTCGTCGCCGTGCACCAGCTGCATCGGCGCGACCTTGGTGCGCACGCCGGTGACGCCCTTGGCCTGCTTCGGGCAGAGGTTGAAGGAGAAGCGCAGGCAGTGCTTGGTGATCATCACCGGCACTTCGCCGGGCTCCTCGTGGGCCTCGTAGGCCGCGTCGATCAGCTGCACGCCGTAACGGTGATAGAAGGCGCGGGCCTTCTCGTTGTAGACGTTGTAGAGGAACGACAGGTGCGACTCCGGATAAACCGGCGGCGGTACGCTGACCGGTTTGCGCCCGCCGCGCGGGCGGATCGCTTCGCGGGCCTCGGTCAGTGCCTCGACGGCTTCGCGGCGCAGCGCCTTGAGTTGCGAATTGGGAATGAAGAAGGCCTGCGGCGCATCCACCTCGATTTCTTCGGCGTGGTAGATGGTGGTGCCCAGCTGGCTCAGCAGGTCGGCGATCTGGCCGGGCACCTGCTCGGGCTTTTTCGCTTCGCCGAACGGGCCGGGTAGGGAGGCCGTGGCATAGGCGCCTTCCTCGCTGGTGACGTGCAGTTCCAGTTCATCGGCGCGCAATTTTGCCAGCCAACGTACGCCGATGCGGCGCTCGGCGGAGGGCTTGAGCAGCGCGTTCTGCCAGTTGTGGTCCAGGTTGCGATTGAGCGGATGGTTCGGGCGTACCTGGCGTATCGCGGCAGGCATTTCGTTGGGTTCGACGCGGTACTCGTAGCGCGACTGACCGTCTTCCTCGAATTGCTTGAGCGGCTCGACCACGCTGGCGCGGAAGCCCACCACCTCGCGCTTGATCAGCACGTTGAGGCCGTCACCGTTGGACAGCGGCTCGCGAGTCTGCACGGTCAGATCATGCTTGCCGACCTTGAGCACTTCACCCACGGCGAGGCCGGTGAAGGTCGGCGAATCGAAGGCACCGATGTCGATCTTGCGGTCGGTGACGAAGTAGTCGGTGCTGCCGCGGTGGAAGGTCTTGTCCGGGTCCGGCACGAAGAAATGATCGGTGCGGCCGCTGGAGGCGCGGGCCAGGTCAGGGCGTTCGGCGAGGATGCCGTCGAGGCGCTGGCGGTAATAAGCGGTGATGTTCTTCACGTAGCTCACATCCTTGTAGCGCCCCTCGATCTTGAACGAACGCACGCCGGCATCGACCAGCGCGCTCAGGTTGGCGCTCTGGTTGTTGTCCTTCATCGACAGCAGGTGCTTCTCGAAGGCCACCACGCGGCCCTGGTCGTCCTTCAGCGTGTAGGGCAGGCGGCAGGCCTGGGAGCAGTCGCCGCGGTTGGCGCTGCGCCCGGTCTGCGCGTGGCTGATATTGCACTGCCCGGAAAACGCCACGCACAGCGCGCCGTGGATGAAGAACTCCAGGGTCGAGTCCACTTCGTCGTGAATCGCGCGGATTTCCTGCAGGTTCAGCTCGCGGGCGAGGACCAGCTGCGAGAAGCCGGCCTTGTCGAGAAACTTGGCCCGTTCCAGCGTGCGGATATCGGTCTGGGTGCTGGCGTGGATCTCGATGGGCGGAATATCCAGCTCCATGATGCCCATGTCCTGCACGATCAACGCATCGACGCCGATCTCGTACAGCTGGTGGATCAGCGTGCGCGCGGCTTCCAGCTCGTCGTCATGCAGGATGGTGTTGATGGTGACGAACACCCGCGCATGGAACAGGTGGGCGAATTTCACCAGCTCGGCAATGTCCGCCACGCTGTTCTCGGCGTTGTGCCGCGCACCGAAACTCGGGCCGCCGATATACACCGCGTCGGCGCCATGCAGGATGGCTTCACGGGCAATGCTGGCATCCCGGGCGGGGGCGAGCAGTTCGAGATGGTGCTTGGGAAGGGACATGGCGCGGACCGGCTGTATTTCGAGGTCGTGCATTGTAAAGGCTTGAGGCCCGTTTGGGGTTGGCCGCCGGGCGACTTACGCGGCTGCCGACAACGCCCGGAGGCAGATGCCCCAGAGCAGAGCGTGCTCTTCATTCCGATGCCGCCTTTATATGCCGTATGCCCAGTCAGCCAGGGCCGAGCAAATTTGCTGCTCTTTCGATAAATGATTAATTATCTCATTCGCGATTGATTATTATCCATTGCCCGCGAATCTATGTGATCTGGCGTAACAAGAAGTCATGGGGCGCGCGGATGCCATCACTCAAATACAGAGGACATCGAATATGACGTGTATCAAAGTCGGGCTCGGTGAGGCTCGGACGCCTTGGCGCCGGGTCACAGCCGCTTTCCTGTGTTGTGCACCGCTTGCAGCTGCGCCCTTGAGTTCAAGCGCCCAGGAGGCAACCAGCGCCGATGACAAGGAGCCGTTTCGCCTCGCGCCCATCATCGTCAATGCCAATGCATCCGCTGGTGACGATGCCAGCACGGTCGTTGCTCAAGAGCTTTGGGTGGGTGGCAAGGTGCCTACCAGCATCCTCAACACACCCGCTTCGGTTTCCGTGGTGACGCAGAAGGAAATCGAGCAGCGCAGCGCCAGTACCACTGAGGAAGTTCTGCAATACACCCCAGGGGTCATCACGGACTACTACGGCACTGACGATCGCAATGATTACTTCAAGATCCGCGGCTTCCAGGCGACCACTTACCGTGACGGCTTGACCTTGGGGTCGATGCGTGGCGTCCGCGAAGAGCCCTTCGCCTATGAGCGCGTCGAAATCCTCCGTGGTGCCAACTCCACCCTGTTTGGCCCGGCAGACCCGGGTGGCTCGGTGAACTTCGTCACCAAGCAGCCGCGCTTCGAGAAGTTCGGTCAGGGTTATGTGACCTACGGTTCCTTTGACCACGTGGAAACCGGAATCGATGTCGGGGACTCGTTGAACGAGGAACAGACGCTGGCCTATCGCTTCACCGGCAAGTTCCAGAACAGTGATCGCGAGTACGATCACTCAGAGGATGACAATAAATTCGTGATGGGGGGACTGAGCTGGGCACCGACGGCATTTACCTCGGCGACAGTGATTCTCGACTACCTCAATACAACCAGCACGCCCAACAGCGGCGGGTATCCGAAAGATAAGGAATATGACCGCAGTAAATTCTATGGCGAGCCCGACTACAACTTTCATGATGTTGAGCGCACCAGTCTAAGCGGCAACTTTACCCATGATTTCGACAATGGCTTCGTGCTGCGCAGCAATCTGCGTTACAGCGAGCTGACTGATGATTTTGGCTACGTTTACCTGAATGGCACTGGTGCTGGAACGTTACGCAATCGTGATGCTTTTGGTACCGATACCGAAGCTGATCAGCTCAATGGCAACCTGATGCTTCAGTACGATGCACGATTTGAAAACATAGATAGCAGCACTATGGTAGGGGTCGAGTATCGCGATGCTTCGTCCGAGGATAGTTCCGTGTATCAGGGGGTTTCTCCCATTGACGTCGCCAATCCAGCGTACAGCGGTGCCCCGGTTGGGCTGGTCCCATATAGCCGTAACAAACAGGACTACACTACCAAGTCAGTTTTCGTGCAGCAGAATTTGTCATTCTTCGAGCGCTTCATCGTTACCGGTGGTTTCCGCAACGACTCGCTGGATCTTTCCAGCACTGACATCACCAACGTCAAAGCGTCGGATAGTTTTTCAGAGAATTCTGTCCGCGGTGCATTGACCTACATAGTCAATGACGAAGTTTCCACCTATGTCAGCATGGTGGAGTCTGTCGCGCCCCCAAGCATTGGCGTTACCCCTGAGCGCGGCAAACAGTATGAGGTAGGAGTTAAGTATTCACCCACGGGTATGAATGCACTATTTTCTGCCGCCATCTACGATCTGACTCAAGAAGACATCACCATTGCTGTCGTACAGCCAAATGGCACCATCGAACGAGAAACCATTGGCGAGTCGCGAGTGCGGGGTCTCGATCTGGAGGCCAAGGCTGAACTGACTGACAACCTGAGCCTGATTGGCGGCTACTCCTACATGGAGTCGGAGGTGCTCCGTGGAACGTTGCGCAGTGGCGCTTCGCTCGAAGGCAATGAGTTCGAAGCAGCGCCAAAGCACTCAGCATCACTGTGGAGCTACTACAACCTGCCAGGCACGACAATGAGCGTCGGTCTGGGCGCGCGTTACACGGGTGCGTACTACTTCAATCCCGACAACAGCGCTAAAAGCGACGCCACTACCCTGTTTGATGCCGCTTTCAACTACCAGATCCTCAAAGACACCGATCTAGCCATCAATGTCAGCAACCTTCTGGACGAGCAGCACGTAGTCGGCTCTGGCACGGCGGATTACTACAACCCAGGCCGCGAGATCACAGCGAAGGTCAGCTATAACTGGTAAGCGAAGAAGTCCTGTCTGGCGGCACCGATTTCGGCCAGTCAGGGCTTTGGGGGGCCACCGCTGGCTGCTATCTGGTGCGCCGCAAGGTCGTCTCGACCACAACTTAAGGGGATGCTGCTGTCAGCCGACAGCAGCACGGTCGCACTGTCGGCAGGCATGTGCAGGTGGTAGCGCAGTTCGACAGCGAATGTTGCGCCCCCCTGCGTCAAAGCCCACCCAGCAAATCATGCGCATCGAGCAGGCGCCAGGCGATTTCCGGGTGTTGCTCCAGTCCGCGGCGTACGGCGGCGGCGATGGCGGGGCGGGTCTTGCGGCAGAGGCCGGGCTGTTCGGCGAATTCGATGGCGATGCCGCGCATGCTGCGCACCTCGTTGCGGCCGGGGGCGACGGTCATGCGGATGCCGAGCTGGTCGAGCATTCGTTGCTGCACGCGCTCGAGATCGGCCAGGCTCTGCACGTTTTCCAGACGTTCGAGCAGGCGGCGTTCCTCGTGGCGGGTCAGCATGAGAATGCGCACGTCGGCACCGGCTGTTTCCAGCAATTCGTCGCGCCGGCAGGTGCAGGTGCCGGGTGGGCAGGATGGGCGAAGCGGCGGCAGGTTGTTCATGGCTTTCGATCATAGCCAAGCCTGCGCAATGCGCACAGCCAGTGGCGTTGTGCCTGCGCGGTGATGACAAGCGTGGCAGCGTCGCGCACCATGGCGCTTCATTTCTGCGCCGGGTGCGCCTCGTTCCGTCAGGGATTTAGCTGGAGAACTGTCATGCGTGTTCTGTCATCCGTCCTGCTGATCGCAACCTTGTGCGTCGCTGGCGCTGCTGTGGCCGAGGAGGCCCGCCTGGTCGAGGCGATCAATGCCTACCGTGGCGAAGTGCAGCGCTGCGGCGACAAGGCCAGCGAAGAGCTGCCGCCGCTCACCGCCGACTCGCGTCTGAACCTGCCGGTCGATGGTGCGGGCGATTTGCAGCAGGCACTGTCCCGCGCGGGCTATCCGATGGTGACCGTGCAGGCGATCACGCTGTCCGGCCCGCGGGATGCCCAGGCGGCGATGCAGGCGCTACGCGAGAGTTTCTGCCGGGTGATCCTCGATCCGCAGTTCGCCGACATCGGTGTGAGCCGCAACGGCCGTGACTGGCGCATCGTGGTGGCGCGGCCGTTGCTCGATGGTCGTCTGGGTGACTGGCAGGCCGAAGGGCAGAAGCTGCTGGAGCAGATCAACGCCGCCCGTGCTACCGCCCGCAGTTGTGGCAAGCAGGACTTCGCTGCAGCCGGGCCGCTCAGCTGGAACGAGACGCTGGGCAGCACCGCCGAAGCCCACAGCCGGGCCATGGCCAATGGCAACTTCTTCAGTCATCTGAGCGAAGACGGCCGCACGCCAGGCGATCGCGCCGAGCTGGCCGGCTACGCTGGCGGGCAGGTCGGCGAAAATATCGCCGCGGCGCTGCCGACCGCCCGCAAGGTGCTGGACGGCTGGCTGGCCAGCCCCGGCCATTGCGCGAACCTGATGAATCCGCAGTTCAGCGAGCTTGGCGCGGCCTACGCGGTCGACCCGCAGAGCGATGCGGCGATTTACTGGACGGCCCTGTTCGGCGGCTGATTCAGCGGAAGGTGCCGCGCAATTCGCCGAGCGCCTTCTGCAGGTCTTGGTCCAAGCTGCCTAGCAATTGCATCGCGCCGTTGAGGGCTATCCAGCTCTCGCCTTGCCACTTCAGTACCCGTAGATGCTGCCCGCCGACGCTGGCCCGCCGAACCTGGGGAAGCGAGCGCTTGCTGAAGTGCGGCAGCAACCAGTGGCTGAGCCAGTGCGCGAGGCGTTCGGCCAGAGGCAGCTGGCTGTGAAAGACCAGGCGATGGGCGTTGCGTATGTCGATCCAGATCGTCGGGCGCGGCTGGTTGCCGAATACGAAGCCTTCGATACGACAATGGGCATGCAGCGCGCCGAGATCGTCGGGGTAGCCGAGCAATTGCGCCAACGGCGGGCCGTCCAGCAGCAGGACGCCATCCGGCCGGTGCAGTACGGAAAGATCGTGGCTCTCGAACGTTACTTGGTGAAGGGTCGGCATTCCTTTTTCTCCGGGGCTGTCGACAATGCCTTGCGTCGCGCTCGCATGAAGTAACGCCGACAGGCGCAGTGAGGTGTCGAACCCGCTTGGATGCTGGGCGCGGCCTCTGTTTCTGGCCGGGAGCGGTGCTGTGCGTCGTACGGGCATGCGACGCTCGCGGAACGCTGTGGGTGGAGGCCAATCAGACCAGTGCGATCGGACCACCTTGCCGACGTTCCTTACCCTCCCCGTTATCACGAGCAAATGAAAGCATGAATTCAATTACAAACACAATCGAATGTTCAGTCAGGCGAGGGGCCGGAACTTAACGTCCGCCTCCATGAATGAAAAATTGGAATTCGCCGAACGCCTGCGCAGCGCCATGCTCGCCGCCGGCTACCCTGATCGCCCTGCCGTCCTGGAACGGGAGTTCAATTCCCGTTACTGGGGACGATCCGTTACCTTCCAGGCGGTCTCGCGCTGGCTGAGTGGAAAGTCCATCCCCTCGCAGGACAAACTCCAGGTCATCGCCCAGTGGCTGAGGATAGAACCCCAGGCCCTGCGCTTCGGTGAGCGCGCGGTATCGGCGATCCGCGAGCAGCGGGCGCAGTGGGAGGACCCCAGCTTCTACCGCGAGCGCGAAGCCATAGATGCCTTCTTGGCATTGCCGGCCGAGCAGCGCAAGGTTGTCCGCGATGTGATCAAGGCCTTCACCAAGGCAGGCGAGGCCGCCACGACCCTCAAGGACGATAAGAAGATGCGTTGATGCGCGCTTGCATTGCGAACGCGAAGGCACGAAAGCATCGGAGTTACGTCGAATGACCTCCGTTTCCCATTGCGAATGCCGTCCTTGATCGAATCCCCTGCTACTACCGCTCCCTTGCCACCGGTCCTCGCCGGCCCGCTACTGCGTCGTGCCGAGTCTGGCCATCTGGTGTTCTGGCTGGTCGGTTCGCGGCCGCTGACGCTGTCGCTACTGCTCGAAAGCCGGGCCCTCCGGTTGCAGCGCCGCATCGAGCTGGATGGGCCAGCCTGCCAACGGTTGCCGGTCGGCCGCGACGCGGTGCTGCACTTGGTCGACATCGTGCTGGACGAGGCGCTGCCGAGCGATTGCCTGATCGACTACGACCTGCGTATCCATGACGGCGCTGCCGAGCAGGGCATCGCCGACTGGGCACCGCATCTGCTCTACGAAGGCGAGACGCGGCCGAGCTTCGTCATCAAGTCGCGGCTCGATCGCGTGTTGCACGGTTCCTGCCGCAAGCCGCACCACGCCGCAGCAGATGGTCTGCTGTGCGTCGACCAGCTGCTGGGTGATGCGCTAAACGACCCGGCCGAGCGCCCGGCCGTGCTGTTGATGACGGGCGATCAGGTATACGCCGATGATGTTGCCGGGCCGATGTTGGTGGCCATCCATGCATTGGTGCGTCGGCTCGGCCTGTTTGGCGAGCGGCTGGAAGGTGCGGTGGTAAACGACAGCGATGAGCTGATGAACCATCCGGCCAGCTATTACCGTCGCGAGCAGCTGTTGCCCGCATTCAAGTCCAACGAGGCGCTGCGCGAGCGCTTCTTCGGCGGCGTTGAAAAGCCGGTGTTCACCACCGCCAATGGGCAGAACCATCTGATCAGCCTGGGCGAGGTCATGGCGATGTACCTGCTCGTCTGGTCGCCGACACCCTGGTCGCTGATCGCGCCGCGGATGCCCGCGCTGGAACCAGCCGAGGCCGAGCGTTACCGCACTGAAGAGGCGTGTCTGCAAGGTTTCATCACGGGATTGCCGGAGGTGGCACGCGCCCTGGCCCACATGCCGTCGCTGATGATCTTCGATGACCACGACATCACCGACGACTGGAATCTCTCCGCGCGCTGGGAAGAGACCGCCTACGGCCATCCGCTGTCGCGGCGCATCATCGGCAACGCGCTGCTCGCCTATCTGCTGTGCCAGGCGTGGGGCAACGATCCGACGCGTTTCGCCGAGTTGCTGCCGCCGCTCCATGAGCTGCTGGCGACTGCGAGCGATGGCTGGCTGGATTGCGCGGCGCAGGATCAGCTGATCGATACGCTGTTCAGGCTCGACGGCTGGGGCTACGAGCTGCCTACCGATCCGCCGTTGGTGGTGCTGGACACGCGTACGCGGCGCTGGCGCAGCGAGCGCAACCTCAGTCGCCCGTCGGGCCTGATGGACTGGGAGGCGCTGAGCGAATTCCAGCAGAACATTCTCGACAAGCCCTCGGTGCTGATCGTCTCGCCGGCACCGATGTTCGGCGTCAAGCTGATCGAGGCGGTGCAGCGGGTGTTCAGCTGGGCCGGCCAGCCGTTGCTGGTCGATGCGGAGAACTGGATGGCTCACCGCGGCGCCGCCCACGTGATGATGAACATCTTCCGTCACACGCGAACGCCGGGAAACTACGTGGTGCTGTCCGGCGACGTGCATTACTCCTTCGTCTACGAGGTACACATCCGTTCCCGCGATAGCGGGCCGTGCGTCTGGCAGATCACCAGCAGCGGCGTGAAGAACGAGTTTCCGCGGCGCCTGCTGGACTGGTTCGATCGCCTCAATCGCTGGCTCTACGCGCCCTGGTCGCCATTGAACTGGCTGACCAAGCGCCGCCGGCTGGAAGTCGTGCCGCGCGTGCCGGACCGCAGCAACGCCGGCGAACGGCTGTGGAACGGCTCGGGTATCGGCCTGCTGGTGCTCGATGAGCAGGGCAGGCCGCGTGAGATCTACCAGTTGAATGCCAATGGCGCGGCGCCAGTGGCTTTTCTCGCCGAGCGCGCTCGCCCTCGCGGCGGGGTGTAGCCGCACGTGCACCGGGATTACGTGCGTCGCTCCATATCGCTGACCGCTATCCGCTCGGATCGCAGCTCTTCCAGGGCATGGCGGGTGATCTGCACCGCCGCGCTGATCGAGAGCAGCGCCATGATCGTCGCCACGATCAGGTCCGGCCAGCCGGCACCGGTGCCGAATACGCCGAGCGCTGCCAACATCACGGCGAGATTGCCCAGCGCGTCGTTGCGGCTGCACAGCCAGACGCTACGCATGTTGCTGTCGCCTTCGCGGTAGGCATAGAGCATGCCGGCGACTGCGATATTGGCCAGCAGCGCGATCACGCCGACGACGCCCATGGTCGAGGCATGCGGCACGCTGCCATCGACGAAATTGCCGATCGCGACCACCAGGATGAGCACGCCGAACAGGCCCATGGTCAGCGCCTTGGCCAGCGACGCCCGCGCCCGCATCACCACGCCCAGGCCCAGCACGAACAGACTGACGCCGTAGTTGGCCGCATCGCCGAAGAAATCCAGCGAGTCGGCCAGCAGCGATACCGAGCCGGAGCGCACGCCCGCGCCGATCTCGACACCGAACATCGCCAGGTTGATCAGCAGCGCAATCCAGAGAATGCGCCGATAACGTCCGCGTGCCGCCGTGGTGGCGCAGCCGCCGCTGCAACAATTTCCCGCCATGACATCGCCTCCAGTTGTCGATGGCGCTACGCTAAACCCTGTAGCCACTACAGGGTCAAGCGATGCCACTCACCATCGGCAAACTCAGCAAGGCCACGGCGGTTAACGTGGAGACCATCCGCTATTACGAGCGCATCGGGCTGCTTGCGGCACCGTCGCGTACCGAATCCGGCTATCGCACCTTCAGCGAGCAGGACGCCGCACGGCTGCGTTTCATCAAGCGTGGGCGGGAGCTGGGGTTTTCCCTCGACGAGATCCGTACCATGGTCGAACTGGCGGACCAGCCGGAGCATGCCTGCACAGATGTCGATCGCCTGGTGCAGACGCATCTGGTCGAAGTGCGCCAGCGCATCGCCGATCTGCAGCGGCTCGAAGCGGAACTGCAGCGCCTGGCAGGTTGTAGCGAATCGTCGGTCCGCGAGTGCCGCATCATCGAAACCCTGACCGGAGCGCGCCGGCCCTAGATCCGCTGTATCGCGACACGCGGTGCGCACGCACCGCACATTGGATGTGCGGTGCTGACGAAACGCCCGGTCTGCCCATTCAAGGATGGCCTGATCCCGCCGGATTACGACGAGTACGGCGATGTGCCGGACTCGGGTGAAAACGATTCAGGCGCGGATTAGAACGACCAACCGAAAGCCGTTCAGCGCCCGCTCGGTCAGGCGCCTGTGCCTGGGATCTACCCGACGTCGCGCAAACGCTGCATCTGCTGGACAATTCGAGCCGCCCAGCCTAAAAAGGCGCGCTGCGCCCTGAGGCGTAGGCGCCATCCGGCAGCAGTGTCCACAAGCAGGTGAATCGTGAGAAAGAAAAAGCCCGTAGACCCCGTCCGCCAGGCCCAAAAGAACCGCGCCCACCGCATCGGCTGGCTGATCGCCCTGGCCGGCATCGTGGTGGGTTTCGCACTGGTGATGGGCAAGTAGGTAAGCTCACCGCGGCCAGGTGGACAAGCGAGGCGCTATCCACCTGCGAAGAGGCGGGCGCGGGTGGTGTCAGGCGAACGTGGCGCCCCTGGTGTTCACGTACAGCGCGTAGATGCCATGGCTGCTGGCCATGAACAGGCGATTGCCCTGCGCACCACCGAAGCACAGATTTGCGCAGCGCTCCGGCAGGTGGATATGCCCGATCGCCTTGCCCGTGGGGTTGAACACGCGCACACCATCCAGGCCTTCAGGGCTCGCCTCCGGTGAGCCGGAACTGCCCCAGCCGCACCACAGGTTGCCGCCCTCGTCGCATTTGATGCCATCCAGCGCGCCATGAGCGGTGGCCTCGATGTGTTTGCTGCGCTCGCCCAGCGTGCCGTCGGCGTTCACCTGGTAAGCCCAGACCAACCGGTTCGGCTTGGCGCGTCCCTCCACCACATAGAGCGTCGTTTCGTCCGGCGAGAAACACAGACCGTTGGGGCCGGCGATGCCCTCGATCACGCGCGTGACTTCCAGTGTCTCGCCGTCTATGCGGTACACGGCATCCGGCAGCTCGGTCTGGATCTTGTGCCCTTCGTAGTAGTTGCCGGCCTGAAACGGCGGGTCGCTGAACCAGATCGAACCATCGCGCTTGACCACCACATCATTCGGCGAGTTGAAGCGCTTGCCCTGGTAATTGTCGGCCAGCACCGTGGTGCTGCCATTGTGCTCGGTGCGTGTGACGCGCCGCCCCAGCTCGTGGGTGGTCGAGCCTTCGCAGACCACCAGGCGGCCTTCGCGATCTCGCGTCAGCCCGTTGGAGAAATTCGCCTGCTCCCGATAAACGCCGAGCGACTCGGTGATCTCGTCCCAACGCATGATTCGGTTGTTGGGAATGTCGCTCAGCAGCAGGTAACGTCCATCGCCGACCCACACAGGACCCTCGGCCCAGCGCAAACCATCGGCGATCTTCTCGACGCTGGCGTTGAACAGGCGCAGCTGCAGAAAGCTTTCGTCCAGCACTTCCAGCGACGGATCGGGATACCGCCTGCTCAGCAGTTCGGCTGACTGGGAAAGGCGGGGCAGGGCGAGGCCGGCGCTCAACAGGGTCGAGTAGGCGAGCGACTGTTTCAGGAACTGGCGGCGGGAATGGCGTGATCGTTGTTGTTCTTGTTCATTCATCGGAAGACCTTCAGGGATGGAAGCAAGCGAAATCCATGATAGTAGAGGTACGATGACTTTCAAGAATTAACGATAATAAATGACCGATTTCAACTGAGTTATCTAAGAATTCTTTTTAAAACAGTTAGATGCCTATTTTGTGGAAATCAATGTTGTCATATGACAAGGGTTGTTTGAGTCAGGTTTATGAGGCCTGCCTGCTCGGCTGCGGGCAGGGGTGGCGCTGCGCAAATCTGTTCGTACAATCGCCAACGCCGCCGGAAGGTTCATCAGACGGCGGGCCGACGACAAGGATCCGACCGAGAGAGGAAGACAGATGCCGACCTATGACTACCGTTGCGAAGCCAATGGCCAGGTTTATGAAGTTCGCCATGCCATGGCGCTACGGCCCAAGACCTGGGGCGAACTGCGCGCGGCCGGCGCGCTGGCCGAAGATGCGGCGATCCCGGACGACGCGCCGGTGACCAAACTGATGACGGCTGCCGGGGTGGTCAGCAGCCGCGTATTGAAGAATCCGGAAGCGCCGGCATGTGCCCGCGGCGGCTGTGCCGGCAATTGCCGCTGAGTTCAGCCGCGGATATGGATGCGGCGTCGCTAGGGTGGAAAACGGCGAAGCCTTTTCCACGCGGTTTCCCGGGTTTTTTCGTTAGTAACGCATCTCCAGGGTGACCCGGGTCGGTTCGCCGGCGGGCACCTCGAATGCGCTGTCCTCGAAGGACGGCGGGCCCATCACCTTGGGATTGTTCGACAGGCCGTAGCCTTCCGTTGGGATCATGCCGAAGCGGCGATCCATCTCGCCGTTGTCGTTCTCGTCATGGTAGGCCAGCACCGCGTAGCGGCCGGGCGGCACGTTCTCGAACACCAGGGTCACGGCCCCCTGCTCGGCCTTGGCCTTCTGCGCGGCGAACGCCTGGTCCTCCTTGCGGAAGCTCTTCGCGCTGGAATATACCGCCACGGCCACCTGGCCTTTATCGTGTTGCAGGCCGTCGAGGGTGACCTGCAGTTCCTCGGCATAGGCCGAGGGGAGCAAGAGTGCGAGGGCAACGCCCAGAATCGGAAGTGCTTTCATGCTGTGCTCTTGAAGTCGAGGAGGCGGAAGTCGCCGGACCCGAACGTGGCCGGCGACGCTTGAGTCGATCGCCGACATCTTCAGCGAACAAGCGAAGCGTTGTCCACGTGCGGCGGGTAGCGCATCCATCGTTCGATCAGAACTGCGGCCCCGGAGCGGACGTCTTCGACCAGCACCACCGCAATCGGCCCGCAGCGGAATGTCCTGATGGACCTACCTGGTATCGGTGACGAAATCCCTGGCGCGGTGTCCGGACATGCCGGCTCACGCGCAATTGCCGGGCGAATCGCAGCCGACCGGGATAATATGCGCGCCCCATCGACCTCTCACACTTCAGGTCATCATGCCCGGCGATGCTCTCTATACCGACTTGTCGGGTTACTACGACCTCATGTGCGCGGATATCGATTACCACGCACAAAGCCACTGTGTTCATCGGTTGCAGCAGCTGTTCGGCAACGGCGGGACGAGGCATCTGGACCTCGCCTGCGGCACGGGCCCACACGTCCGCCATTTCATCGATGCCGGCTATACCAGCGGCGGGCTCGACATCAACCAGCCGATGCTGGATAGAGCAGCCGTACGTTGCCCGGAAGCACAGTTTTCCCTGCAGGACATGTGTGGCTTCGCGGTCGAACAGCCGGCCGATCTGATCACCTGCTTTCTTTACTCCATCCATTACAGCGCAGCGCTTGCCGGGCTCGCGGCGTGCATCGCCAGCGCGCATGCTGCGTTGGCCCCGGGCGGGCTGTTCTGCTTCAACGCCGTGGACAAGCGCCGGATCGACAACGCGTCATTCGTCTCGCACACGGCCAGGCATGCTGACGGCCTGTTCACCTTCAGCTCCGGTTGGCATTACCCGGGGGAAGGAGAGCAGCAACTGCTGAAGCTGCGCATCGGCAAAACCGCCGCGGATCAGAGCCAGGTCTGGCACGACGAGCACGTGATGGTGGCGGTGAGTTTCGCCGAGCTGAGCGAGCTGCTGGCGCCGTACTTCGAAGTGCATGTGCTCGAGCACGACTACGAGAAGATCGTGCCCTGGGACGAGGTTTCGGGAAACGCGATATTCGTCTGTGTGAAGGTTTGAGCGGATCGCGGATAGAGCAGGAGCAGAAAAAGCCCCGCAAGTGCGGGGCTATTGTTTGGCGGCGATTCTTTCCGCAGCGTTAGCGGGCCAGTTCGGTTTTCGCTACAGCTTGCTGGCCTTCGCTTTCCGATACTTCGGTCAGCTTCGCACCACCCACGAACACGCCCATCTTGATCGACTGACGCACGTAATGGTTCTTGCCAGCTATGGCGTCCAGTTCGATGAGGTTGTCGCTGAACTCGGACTCGGTAGCCAGCGTGTGCTTTCCGGGCGTGATGAGACGGTAGAAGTAGGTGTTGGCTGCCGTTTCGCCGATGACCTCATCGTCGATCTTCACCGTTTTCTTTAGAGCGCCTCCAAGCATGGAGTCGCGGAAGATGTACAGGCCGGCTTGATCCTGTGGCGGTGCGGGGAAGGTCTTGTACGCCTGGTCCTTTTCGGGTGACTCCATTGGGACCGATGCGCAGCCGGTCAAAATGGCAAAGCTCAGCGCCGCGGCGCTCATCATGAAATGCTTGAACATGAATACTCGTTCCTGAGTGTTAGGCGAATTGCCGGTAAATATTAAATTGCTATCACCTGACCGTTAACCCTCTGCAGCGTCGAGCAAGTCTTGGTGAGCGGTTTTAGTGACGGGGGTCACGCTAATGGCCGCGTGCGGCGGTGTACTGCCGAACGATTGTCTGGCCTAGGTCTATCCTGCCTGTTCTGAACCTGGCAACGGTTAGTGCAGGCGTCGCACCGTCGACTGCTGCACCACGTCCTGTGCCTGACGCGCCAGCTGATCGAGCAGGCGGTCGCGCTGTTTCTCCGCCTCGCTCATGGCCTTGCGGCCGTTTTGCTGCGCCAAGTAGCTGTAGATCTGCCGGACTTCCTTGGACTGGAAGATCGGCTCCAGATCCTGCACCGCCACCGCACCGTTCGAAGCCTCGTTACGGGTATTCATCACCACCTGCGGGCCGCGCGCCGCCAGTGGCTGAAAACCGAGCTTCTGGAAATAGGGCACCTTGCTCGCTACGCAGGCCACTTCGGCATGGGGATAGCGCGCCACCATCGCGTCGACCATGGCTCGTCCGATGCCGAGCCGGCGATGCTCGGCCTGCACCGCCAGATAAACCAGCGCACAGGCGTCGGGATCATCCACGAAGGGCAGGTACAGCGCGAAGCCGAGCAGGACCGCCGGGTCGTCGGCATCCAGCGCCATTATCAGCTCCGGCTTGCCGGCCTGCGCGCCGTCCATGCTGTCGAGATAGCGATGCACCTCGAAACCCACCACGTACTGGTACAGCTGATACAGCGGGTTGTTGGGCTGCAGCGAGACCGGGCTGATGTCGCCGAGGTAATCCACCACCATCTGCAGCACCTGGCTTTTCAGCGATTCCGGCGGCGGGGTGTCGAGGTGGGTGAGGGTGAACATGGCGGCGCTCCGGTTGGTACGGAAAATGGCGGCATTGTACCGGGCGGTGCGCGGCAGGCGAGGGTAAGCGGCATTCTGATCGGTGCTGCGAGAGATCCTGCCTGCCGCTAGGTCGCGGCTGCATCTGGCTTTCTTTTCCTCGGCTTGCGTGGCGCAGGTGCCGGCATGAGGCGAGCCGTTTCGATCACCAGGCGGCAGAGGTCGTCGGCATCGTCCAGCAGCTCGTCCGCCACCGGATAGTTCTTCGCGCCGGGATAGGGCGGCGCTTGCGGCAAGTCCGGGGCGAGCGTTTCGGCGGCCTGCGAATGCTTGATGAACAGGCTGTTGTCGCAGACGAACGCGACGACCTTTTCGTCCAGATAAAGAGCGTACTCGCCGAACATCTTCCTGTACGTCAACCTGCTTCCCAGGCCGATCTGCTCTGCCACATACAGCACGAAATCTCTGTCGCTCGCCATGCCTGCTCCGCTGTCTCGACTGGGTGCCACGCCCATGGAGCGTAGCGTGGAAAGCGAAGCCGTTTCCACGCGTTACCCGCCTTATGCCTGATCGAACGCTACCTCTCTTGTCCGCCTATGAAGCGGAGGCGCATCGATTGCCGCCTGCAGCTCCGTGACCAAGGTATCGACCTGGCGTAGCGCCTCCGCCACCGAGGCGGCCAATATCTCTCCACCGGTTTCCTGACCTTCAATCGCGATCTGATGGATGCGGGTGATCCCGATGAAATTGAGTGCCGTCACCAGGTTCGGCTCCAGGTGATTCATGTGCGCCATCTCCCCGCCGGGACCAAAGCCGATGCCGCCGCGGGCGCTGAGGATGACCGCATGCCGTGGCCGGTCCGCCAGCAACGGAACGTACGGATCGGGCAACTTGCTTTCGTCGACCTCAACCGTCCGGCCCGGGCGCACGATCTGGTCGATCCAGGCCTTCAGCGCCGCAGGCATGCCGAAGTTGTAGAGCGGCGTACCGATGACCAGTACATCGGCGGCGATCAGCTCATCGACTAGCTGGTCACTTTCCGCCAGCGTGTCCCGCATCCACGGCTCACGGCGTTCTTCCGGCGTGAAGCTCGAGGCGATCCAGTCATGGTTGATAAACGAAGGCGGGTTCTGGCCTATATCCCGATAGACGATGCCGTCCTGCGCGCGGCGGGCCGCCCACTGGCTGACGAAGCGGTGGGTGAGGTTACGGCTGTGGGAGCCGTGCTCGTCCTTGCCGGCAAGGCCGGGGCGGGCGCTGGCATCGAGGTGCAGAAGGTGCGTCATGATGATTCTCCTCTGTGATTGAATTCATCTGCCGTTCGCGGTAAATCCAGCCTAGGGCTAGGCTGTAGTGGCGACAAACGACCATTTCTTCCAACAACAGATGAGAGAAACTCAGCCATGGCGCACCGCCGGTTACCTTCGCTTTCTGCTCTACGCGCCTTCGAAGCCGCCGCCCGGCACGAGAGCGCCAAGCAGGCCGCGGAGGAGCTGTCCGTCACGGCCACGGCGATCAGCCACCAGATTCGTTCGCTGGAGGAATCCCTCGGTGTGGCGCTGTTCCTGCGTAAACCAAGAAAGCTGGAACTGACCGACCAGGGGCGCGAGCTGCAACAGACGCTGGAAGCCGCGTTCGACAGCATCAGCGGGGCGGTCGAACGCCTCAGCGCGGCGCCTCGTCGCCAGGCAATCACCCTCAGCACCACACCGGCCATCGCGGTGCGCTGGTTGGTGCCCTGGGTCTGCCTGTTGCGTGATTCCCATTCGGATATCGATCTGCGCTTCCATACCTCCCATGAGCCAGTCGCGCTGGATGGCGTCACGGCGGACATCGCCATCCGTTACGGTGACGGCCGCTGGCCGGGGCTGGTGGCGGAGAAGCTGTTCGATAACACCTTCGTCCCGGTCTGCAGCCCGCACCTCGGCTTGCGGGATATAGCCGAGCTGTCCAAACACCCTTTGATTCATTTCCGTGCGCAAGCCGCCTTGTCCGCCCCGATTCACTGGGCGTCGTGGCAGAAACTCGCCAACGTGCCAGGGCTGGATGTGAGCGCCGGGCTGGTCTTCTCCGACGAGACCCACGCCATCTCCGCTGCCATCGGCGCCCAGGGTGTGGCCCTGATGAGTCGGCAGCTGATCGAGGACGAACTGAGGGAAGGGCGGCTGGTGCAGCCGTTCGGGCCGGAGATGGAGGGCAAGCCGTTTCATCTCGTGTACCCGGAGAGCCGCCGGGATGATCCGACGGTTCGGGCGGTGAGGGAGTGGGTAATGAAGGTGCCGGGTGGGTTGTGTGAGGTGGTGGGGTGAAGTGTTGAAAGGCGCGACCTAGGTAGCGCTTTCTAGGAGTTTGGAAGCTGGATCAGCTCAATCTCAGTAAAACGCCAAGCATCCTCAACGTATAGATTTTCGGTGGATCGGAGCACCGTAACCTTTTCACGCGGTACGGACTCCAGCTAGCTAACAAAATGC
Organism: Pseudomonas sp. FeN3W; assembly: GCA_030263805.2. NCBI lineage: Bacteria > Pseudomonadati > Pseudomonadota > Gammaproteobacteria > Pseudomonadales > Pseudomonadaceae > Pseudomonas > Pseudomonas sp. FeN3W. The sequence goes on along the minus strand of CP136010.1, from coordinate 1,038,789 downwards.
TCCCAAGACAACATTGTTTGTATTACTTGCGTCCAGGCTTTCCAGCTGAAATAAGTGTAGTGGTCAACCCATCCCGGACAGTGGGTTGAGTTTTTCTTCGGCCACGGCAGGCGGTAGCCCGCCGTTGTACTGATGCGGCCTGATCCAGTTGTAGCGGTGCATCAGGTAATGACTGATGTCCCGCTGCGCCTCCTGCGCCGCCAGGTAGCCCGTCGACGGGATCCACTCCGACTTCAGGCTGCGGAACAGGCGCTCCATTGGCGAATTGTCCCAACAATTCCCCCGACGGCTCATGCTCTGCTGCATCCGGTAGCGCCAGAGTCGTTGCCGGAACAGGCGACTGGCGTACTGGCTGCCCTGATCCGAATGAAACAGCACTTGCTTTGGCTTGCCGCGCTGTTCGTAGGCCATGTCCAGCGCCTTGATCACCAGGTCAGCATCTGGCTTGGCCGAGAACGCCCAGCCGATCACCCGCCGTGTATGCAGATCCAGCACCGCGGCTAGGTAATGCCAGCGACCTTGCGCCCAGACATAGGTGATGTCGCCACACCACACCTGGTTGGCGCGCTGGACAGTGAACTCGCGGTTCAGCCGGTTCGGGATATCCGGGCGCTCTACCGTGGCCTGCTTGTAGGCGTGCGACCCCGGCTGCTTGCTGACCTGCCCCAACTCCCGCATCAACCGACGCACGCGGAAACGGCCGATTGTCACGCCGGCAGCCGCAGCATGCCGAGGATGCTGCGGCTGCCGGCCGAGCCTCGACTCTGGCTGAACAACTGGTTGACCTGGCTGCGTAGCGCAACGCGGCGAGCATCAACATGGCGTCGTCGAAGACGGTGGGCGTAGTAGCAAGACCGCGCCACATCGAAGGCTGAACAGACCACTTCCACTGGCTCCTGCTCACTTAACTGGTCTATCAGCGCGTACGATCGAGTTCGTCTGACATCAAGAGAGCGGTAGCCTTTTTTAATATCGCTTTCTCCCGCTCCAGCCGATTGATCCGGGCTTCCAGCTCCTGGATCTTCTGCTGCTCGGGCGTCAGCGCCTTGCTCTTCGGGGGCACGCCTTGGCGTTCCGCCTCGAGCTGCTTCACCCAACGGCGCAATGCCGAGTCCACCACTCCCAGTGAGCGGCAGGCCTCGATATGGCTGTAACCCTGGTCCAACACCAAGGCAGCAGCCTCTCGCTTGAATTCGGCGGAAAACGTACGTCGTTGCTTGCTCATCAGACACCTCTCTAACGGCGAGGATTTTCGCCTAAATCGGTGTCCGGGGTTAGTAGACCACTACAAAACGAATATCGAAGCTGTGTATCCCTTCCAAGAGGATGGGTTAATCCTGCGCGACATCGAGGAAATCCTGCGTGTCTCGGGTGTAGGAATGCCTCCCTATACCAAGTGGGGGCGAACCCGTTCTGGCTGCTACTTCTGCTTTTATCAGCAAAAAATAGAATGGGTGAAGCTGAAGGAAACACACCCCGACTTATACGAGAAGGCCAAAGAGTATGAAGTTCCGTTTGAGAAAACAGGAAATTTCTTTACTTGGAGCCAGGGCGAAAGTCTTGCCGAGTTGGAACGGCCTGAGCGCATGGCACAGATCAAGCGTGATCATGCCGTGCGTGTCGAGAGGCAAGCTCAGCGGAAAGATAACTCCACGTTAATCGCTGTGTTTTCGGAGCACGAAGGCACCGAGGCTTTTGACGATGATGATGATCAGGGATGCTTGGTCTGCCAGCTTTGAGGAGATGGAGTTCAGATGTCATTCAAAATAACTGCGAGAACCATCTTACAGTTGGGGGCTGAGCTTATTTCCTCCGACGCGGTGGCGTTGTATGAGTTAATAAAAAATGCCATCGATGCTAGGTCCAGTAATGGCGTAGATATAAAGTTTTCAATCGTAATGCTCTTGTCTAAGTATGAGGAGTGCTTGGCTTACATTGGCGAGGGTAATGATATTGATGCTTGCAGGTCATTCATCTATGAGAATTTACAAGCCGATGCTGAGCGAGAGGACCTTGATAGCTTCAGGAGTCTAATCAGGGCTGCGCGCAATTGTGATGAGCTGCGCGATGCATTAGTTCATGCCTACCGGGCAATAAACAGAATAGTGGTTACGGATACTGGTCATGGCATGTCTAAGTCTGATCTTGAAGATATCTATCTCACTATAGGAACCTCCAGCAGGGCCAAGGATGTCAATGCGCAATTAAAAGATGGTGGGAAGGGGGAGTCAATATATCTGGGTGAGAAGGGTGTAGGGCGACTGTCTGTTATGCGTTTGGGGCGGCGACTCAGCGTACAAACAGCCAAAGTGGATGAGAAGAATTACAACATTTTAGATATTGATTGGCGCGAATTTGAAGCAGCCTATGACAAGTCTCATGATTCGGTTGTAATTACGGTAAAGCAGGGTGAGGCTAAGCCTTTAGGTCAGTCAGGAACGAAAATTATTATATCTGATTTAACTAGCGTATGGACAACTAGCGTTTTGGAGGAAAACATACGCGGACAGATAGCAAGACTGACTGATCCTTTCGTTGTAGGTAAAAAAAGGCGTTTCCCGATCCGCTTCGAGTACAACGGATCTGATATTTCATACGCTGCGAAAATTGAGCAGCTACTGCTGGATAATGCTCACGCGATCTGTAAAGCGACCTATAAGATTATTGATGGGAAGGCGCAGCTCAAAGTCGATATTGTTGAAAATATTTATAATGGTAGTGCTTACTCGGATACGCATGACGAGTTAGACCTCAAGGTTATGGTGGGATTGGAAAAGCTCGGTTATCCGCTCTCTACTTTACGGAAGGTGGGGGATTTTGAGTTTCAATTGTATTGGTATAACCGGCAAAAAATTAAAGGTATACCAGACCTGGGAAATCGGGCCGAAATCCTTAAGCTCATTGAGCAATGGGTTGGTGTGATGCTGTTTCGCGATGGTTATCGCGTATTGCCGTATGGCGATGAAGGCGATGATTGGCTTGGCCTTAATCGTAAAGCACTATCGGCAAGTGGTTTGAATCGCCCCGGCTTTCCTAGACACTCTCCAAGCTCTGGAAATAACGCTTTTCAAACTCCACTGGCGACAGCTGCATAGCGCTGCTGTGCCGGCGCTTGGGGTTATAGAACATCTCGATGTAATCGAACACATCACTGCGGGCTTCTTCGCGAGTGCCGTAGGTTTTCCGTCGGATGCGCTCCCGCTTCAGCAACTGGAAAAAGCTTTCCGCGACCGCGTTGTCGTGACAGTTACCGCGTCGACTCATGCTGCTGATTAGGTTGTTGGCCTTTAGGAAGCTCTGCCAGTCCGAGCTGCTGAACTGGCTGCCCTGGTCGGAGTGGATCATCACCTCCTGCCTGGGCTTGCGCCGCCAGACCGCCATCAACAACGCATCGATGGCCAGGTCGCTGCACATCCGTGGTTTCATCGACCAGCCGATCACCTGGCGCGAAAACAGATCCAGCACCACCGCCAAGTACAACCAGCCCTCATAGGTGCGGATGTAGGTGATGTCGGTGACCCAGACCTTGTTCGGCTCGCTGACCTTGAACTGCCGCTCCAGGCGGTTGGGCGAAGCCACCGTCGGCTTACCGCCGTAATAGCCGGGGCGCCGACGATAACCGGTCTGCGAACGCAGCCCCTCCACCCGCATCAGGCGAGCCACGCGGTGCCGGCCACAGGACTCGCCCAGCTCACGCAGGTCGTCGTGGATCTTGCGGTAGCCGTAGACCCCGCCGCTTTCCAGCCAGGCATGCTTGATCAATCCGAGCAGGCGCTGATCTTCCTTCTCGCGTGCGGATTTCGGCTCGGCCAGCCAGGCGTAGTAACCGCTGGGATGTACCTGTAGGGTCTGGCAGAGACGCCGTACCGGGTACTCCACCGACAGCTTGCTGATGACGGCGTACTTCAGCCGGACTCCTTGGCAAAGTACGCGGCGGCCTTTTTTAGGATGTCTCGCTCTTCGGTCACCCGCTTGAGTTCCGCGCGCAAGCGACGCAGCTCGGCCTGTTGATCATCTACCTGCTGCCGCTGTGCTTGGGGCTTGCTGTAGCGCTTTACCCAGGCGTACAGGCTGTGCGCGGACACGCCTAGACGCTCCGCCACATCGGCAACGCGCAAACCGCGCTCGGTGACTTGCTTGACCGCTTCGATCTTGAATTCTTCGGGGTAACGCTGGTTGCTCATGGCACCTCCTGATGGGCCTCATTATGAGGCTTGGAGGTGTCTACGAAACCAGGGGCGATTCAGTTATAAGCTAAATACCAAGCAATTTATTGGGCGAGTTGCTATCGGTCGAATTAATAATCCATATCTTTTGGATCAAACTAATAGGCAAGGCTTGCAAGATTGTCCGGAAAAAACACTGTTGGTGAATTGCCTTCAGAGCGTTATCGTAAATCGAATGGCTTTCGTCTTAGAAGAGGGAAAGTCTAGTGAAAAAACGGAACGCTTGGCGGGGTTCGATGTAGGCCGAACGGACAAAGCAGTGAAAGATCTCGAAAAGAGAGCGAGCCAGGCCGTTCGAAAGATATCGCAGCACTACAGCGGGCCAGAACATGTTTTACAGCAGGTCAAGGATTCATTCGCAGAGCTGAAAGATGCATACAGCCGGGCCGTAGATAAATTGGGCGTGGTTGAAAATGAACGCGAACGAATGACGCACTTGGCAGGCATCGGCCTAACTGTTGAGCTGGTTGCTCATGAGTTGGCTAGGGTCACCGAATTTACGCAAAAAACACTGAGAGATGTGCCGGAAAAGGAAATTAGCCAAGAGCTAAAGGGGGTCTTCGATGTCTTGGAATCTCAGCTGAAAAGTATCCAGAAGCGCTTAGCTATTCTCGAGCCTCTCAGTGTGTCTGCTCGACAGCGCAGGGCTATGAAAGATGTTGGTGATATTATTAATTTTGTCTTGACGGCACATGACTCACAGTTCAAGCGGCATAATGTAAGGCTAAGTTTGGATCTTGGTCGCAGCCCGGTGAAAGCGTTTGTGATAGAAGGGCTAGTCGTACAGATACTTGAGAATTTAATCTCTAACTCGGTTTATTGGCTTAAAGCTTACTCTGAGGAACATGAGAGTTTTCAGCCTGAAATAAATATTGTATTGACCGGTAGTCCTCCGATGATTACTTATCAAGATAATGGCCCTGGTATTCCAATTTCCCGGAGAGAGGTTGTGTTCCAACCATTTTTCTCCACAAAGGGAACTATTGAGCGCCATGGGTTGGGGCTTTACATCGCTCGAGATTGCGCGGAGATGATGGGGGGCACTCTGACTCTGTGTGATGAGCCGGTGGTGCAAGAAGGTCGTCTGAATACGTTTGTGTTGGAGTTGGCAGAGGAAGCCAAATAAATGTCTTCATTGCAGGAATTATTTAATAAATCTGACATTAAGTATGTCGAGGTGATCGACGATGCTTTTGACATACAGCCCAATATGTCTCTAACAACTGCGCAGGCGACAGCCTTTACGGACCTTCTCTCCGGTGAGGACTATGAACTACTTTGCGCGATCTTCGAAACTGATGATTTCAGCGTAATCATGGAGAGCCTTGTATCTCTAGAAGGTACTCTGAAACTTTTCGAACGTATCGACGAGCTTTCGGATAAGACCCTACGGAAAAAGGTTTTTACTGATTTCTATGAAGATGTTGAGCCGCAAAGAGAGATGCTGCAGCCGTTGTTGGATCTGCTTGAAGAGACAAAGGTAAGTTGGAAGCCATTTGGCTCTGATTACGAAGTTCGGGATGAAGCCCCTGATATTGTTTTTATCGACTTAAAAATATCGCACAGCTCCGTACTGGATTTGAGTAAGGCTGTGTCGATTGTCAGAAAAATTCAAGAACGGCATCCGCAGGCTATACCTATTATTTTTTTGATGTCGTCTCTCACTGTCGCGCTCAAGGAAAATCGCGATGAGTTTCGTCAGTCCTGTAATCTATATGCTAGTCAGTTCGAGAAGCTTAACAAGGACATGTTCAAAAGAACCCGTGAGCTGCAGAGAATGATCGCGGATTACGTGTCTGCCTACCCTGCGATCAAGTCGGTTCGTGGTTATCATGAGGCTTGGGGAGCCGCAATCCAAAGCGCTGCAGCTAGGTTCCAAGGCCAATTAAGAAATTTGGATGTTGCAGACTACATTGCGCTTAAAGATATCTCGCTTGCACATGAGAAGAGTAGTGTCGGTGGGTATCTCACTGAGGTGCTGATGGAGTACTACTTGTATGAGCTGCAAGGCTCATCAGAGATTCATGCGCTGGCAGGTGAAATTGATAAGTGGGCTAAAGGAAATATTAGGTCGCGATTCAATATAAATAAGGCTGCAGAAACTGTTTATCTGTCAAATATTGTCTTCAATGCTGAATTGCTAAAGGCGGAGGAGAAATCTGGTCTGGGTTACAAGCACGGAAAATTTAACTTGGGTGACGTGTTTTTGTATGAGGATCCCCAGACTCAACAGTATGTCAAAGCGGCTGTTATCATGAGTCCTGCCTGTGACTTGGCAAGATATAGCTGTAAGGACAAGAAAGCTCTTCATATACTGCTTTGTGAAGGGGAGGTTAGTAAGTTTAATGACGCTGTTCCTGTTCGAAACATCAAGTCAGAATCGCCTGTTGGGCCTTTGATTGTTGACTACGCAGGCAAAGATGGAACGTCCAAGTACTTGATCAGCTGGAATGTCAAACGACCCTTTTCTTGGTGTGGTGAGGGGGCCGCAAGTGTCGTAGCTCAAAAGACTCCATGGCGCTTTGCTGCGAGAATGAGGATGCTATATGCAATTCAACTACAGCGTGCGATGACTAATGATTTGAGCCGCGTGGGAGTGCAAGTTGCTCCCTCTATCTATCAACCCCACGGCCTAACAGTTTACTGTCGTGAGAAGGGACAATGGACGGTCCTTTGTGATGATTGGGCTAATGACAATACAGCAGCAGCCGTTACTGATGACGGCCCAGCCAAAAAAGTCATGTTTATGCTGCGTGGCGGGGTTTGGGCTCAACTGTTGAATAAGCTGGATGTCTGGGTCGATAAGAATTCGGATGAGTACGGTGTTGATGACTTGAAGAAGTTTCTCGCTGATGAGAACGTCTATTCAGGGCTTCAACACGTTATCATGAATAGAGTGGCTCCACCGGATAATGCATTGACTTATCGTCATCCTTTGAAAAATCTCTCACTTAAAGGTGAGGCGAGTAAGGCGTTGCGAGAGGTTCTTGCTTTTGCAAGGGAGAACGATAAATTTGACCCGAAACTCTCGGTGGTTGAAGGGGAGCAGGCTGCCGTAGTGGTAGTATTCAAACAGCTAAGTACAGAGTGAAGCGTCTTTTGCTTGTTACTTTAGTGGTATTGATGCTTTGATGTGCAGCTCTATAGTAAAAAGGCCGCATAAGCGGCCTTTTTCGTACATCGATTTTCTAAGCTGACGTGTAATTTTATATGTCGTTCGATATAAGCTTATGTGTCGTATTTGGATGCTTATGCGTCGTCCGATGGTCCGTTTCAGCATTCAGTGAAAAAAATTCAGTGAATGCTGAAAAATAACGATGCCTTGAATCAATCCCAGCTCAACGCCCCACCAGTCTGATACTCGATCACCCGCGTCTCGAAGAAGTTCTTCTCCTTCTTCAGGTCCATGATCTCGCTCATCCACGGGAACGGGTTGGTAGCGCCCGGGTATTCTTCCTTCAAGCCGATCTGCGTCAGGCGACGGTTGGCGATGAACTTGAGGTAGTCCTCCATCATCGCGGCGTTCATGCCGAGGACGCCGCGGGGCATGGTGTCGCGGGCGTATTCGATTTCCAGTTGGGTGCCCTGGAGGATCATCTGGGTCGCTTCGTCCTTCATCTCGGCGTCCCACAGGTGCGGGTTTTCGATCTTGATCTGGTTGATCATGTCGATGCCGAAGTTCAGGTGCATGGACTCGTCACGCAGGATGTACTGGAACTGCTCGGCGGTGCCGGTCATCTTGTTGCGGCGGCCCATGGAGAGGATCTGGGTGAAGCCGCAGTAGAAGAAGATGCCTTCGAGCACGCAGTAGTAGGCGATGAGGTTGCGCAGGAACTGTTTGTCGGTCTCCGGGGTGCCGGTGTTGAAGGTCGGGTCGGAGATGGAGCGGGTGTACTTGAGGCCCCAGCTGGCCTTTTTCGCGACGCTCGGGATCTCGTGGTACATGTTGAAGATCTCGCCTTCATCCATGCCCAGCGATTCGATGCAGTACTGGTAGGCGTGGGTGTGGATCGCCTCTTCGAAGGCCTGGCGCAGGATGTACTGGCGGCACTCGGGGTTGGTGATCAGGCGGTAGGTGGCCAGCACGAGGTTGTTGGCGACCAGGCTGTCGGCGGTGGAGAAGAAGCCGAGGTTGCGCTTGACGATGCGGCGCTCGTCTTCGCTGAGGCCGTCCTTGCTCTTCCACAGGGCAATGTCGGCGTTCATGTTCACTTCCTGCGGCATCCAGTGGTTGGCGCAACCATCCAGATACTTCTGCCAGGCCCAGTCGTACTTGAAGGGTACGAGCTGGTTGAGGTCGGCGCGGGCGTTGATCATGCGCTTCTCGTCAACGCGCACGCGGGCCGATTCGCCTTCCAGTTCGTTGAGGCCTTCCTGGATGTCCAGGTCGTCCAGCGCGCGCTTGGCGCGGGCGATGGCGTCGGAGTCGTCAGCGGCAACGGCGCGGGCTTCTTCCACGGAGCCGGCGGCTTCGTTGTCCAGTTTGGCGGTGGTCTGGCTTGCCGGCTGTGCGGCAGCGGTGGCCGGCGCGGCGGTGGTGGTGTCTTCTTCGTCGAATTCGTCCCAGCTCAGCATGTGCGATTGCTCCTGATCGGGGACCGGGGCTTGGCCGGTCGGATGTGTTTGGGTGCTTTTGGTTTGCACGCAAAAGCGGGTGTTTGGTTTGGGCCGAGATGGGTCCGGCCTTTTGTATCGTCTGGTGGGGTTGCCCCTCACCCAAGCCCTCTCCCCGGAGGGGCGAGGGGATGGTCGGGTGTTTGGTCCGGCCTTTTGTATCGTCTGGTGGGGTTGCCCCTCACCCTAACCCTCTCCCCCGGAGGGGCGAGGGGACTGGTTTGGTGTTGGCGTCGGGCTTGTTCTATCGGTAGCCACCGCGTTGGCTTAGGCTCCAGCAGGAGCGGGGCCGTTCTGTTTCCTTGTCGCAACAGTGGTGCGAGCGTGGAGCTGTGCGAGTGGTTGCTAGGCGGCTGCCGAGCCGGAACCCCTGAGCGTACAGCTGTACGTGATGGGGTCCGGTTTGGCGGCCAACGCCGCAGACGCCGCTCCTCCCTTTACCAGCTGCCCTCTCCCCAAAAGGAGAGGGCGGCGCGCCTCCTTTATTACTGACAGGCTTCGCAGTCTGGGTTATCGATGGAACACGCCAGCGGCACCGGAGCCGGCTTCGGCTCTGCAGCCGGCGCGGCGCTGGCGGAGTTCGCCGCCTCGCTGCCACCACTGGACACGGCGTTCAGCTTGCCGGTGTTGATGGTGGACTTCTCGGTGCTGGTCGCGGCCAGGGCACGGAGGTAGTAGGTGGTCTTCAGGCCACGGTACCAGGCCATGCGGTAGGTCACGTCGAGCTTCTTGCCCGAGGCGCCGGCGATGTACAGGTTCAGCGACTGTGCCTGGTCGATCCACTTCTGGCGGCGGCTGGCGGCATCGACGATCCAGCGGGTTTCCACTTCGAAGGCGGTGGCGTACAGGTCCTTCAGATCCTGCGGGATGCGCTCGATCTGCTGTACGGAGCCGTCGTAGTACTTGAGGTCGTTGACCATGACCGGGTCCCACAGGCCGCGGGCCTTGAGGTCGTGGACCAGGTACGGGTTGATCACGGTGAACTCGCCGGACAGGTTCGATTTGACGTACAGGTTCTGGTACGTCGGCTCGATGGACTGCGACACGCCAACGATGTTGGAGATGGTCGCGGTCGGCGCGATGGCCATGATGTTCGAGTTGCGGATGCCTTTCTTCACGCGCTCGCGGATCGGCGCCCAGTCCAGGGATTCGGACAGGTCGACGTCGATGTACTTCTGGCCACGGGCCTCGATGAGGATCTGCTGGGAATCCAGCGGCAGGATGCCCTTGGACCACAGCGAGCCGTCGAAGCTGGAGTAGGCGCCACGCTCGTCGGCCAGGTCACAGGAGGCCTGGATGGCGTAGTAGCTGATGGCTTCCATGGACTTGTCGGCGAAGTCGATGGCGGCATCGGAGCCGTAGGCGATGTGCTGCAGGTACAGGGCATCCTGGAAGCCCATGATGCCCAGGCCCACCGGGCGGTGCTTGAAGTTGGCGTTCTGCGCCTGCGGCACGCTGTAGTAGTTGATGTCGATGACGTTATCGAGCATGCGCACAGCGGTGCGCACGGTGCGCTCCAGCTTGGCCGAATCCAGCTTGCCGTCGACGATGTGGTTGACCAGGTTGATCGAGCCCAGGTTGCAGACGGCGATCTCGTCCTTGTTGGTGTTCAGGGTGATCTCGGTGCACAGGTTGGAGCTGTGCACCACGCCGACGTGCTGCTGCGGGCTGCGCAGGTTGCACGGGTCCTTGAAGGTCAGCCACGGGTGGCCGGTCTCGAACAGCATCGAGAGCATCTTGCGCCACAGGTCCTTGGCCGGCAGGGTCTTGAACAGCTTGATCTTGCCGTACTTGGTCAGCTCCTCGTAGTACTCGTAACGCTCCTCGAAGGCGCGGCCGGTGAGGTCGTGCAGGTCCGGTACGTCGGAGGGGGAGAACAGGGTCCACTGGCCGTCGTCGAAGACGCGCTTCATGAACAGGTCCGGAATCCAGTTGGCGGTGTTCATGTCGTGGGTACGGCGACGGTCGTCACCGGTGTTCTTGCGCAGCTCGAGGAATTCCTCGATGTCCAGGTGCCAGGTTTCCAGGTACGCGCAGACCGCGCCCTTGCGCTTGCCGCCCTGGTTGACCGCAACGGCGGTGTCATTGACCACTTTCAGGAAAGGCACGACGCCCTGGGATTTGCCGTTGGTGCCCTTGATGTAGGCGCCCAGTGCGCGCACCGGGGTCCAGTCGTTGCCCAGGCCGCCGGCGAATTTAGAGAGCAGGGCGTTATCGCGGATGGCGTCGTAGATGCCGCCCAGGTCGTCCGGCACGGTGGTCAGGTAGCAGGAGGACAGCTGCGGACGCAGGGTGCCGGCGTTGAACAGGGTCGGCGTCGAGGCCATGTAGTCGAAGGACGACAGCAGGTTGTAGAACTCGATGGCGCGCGCTTCTTTCTGCTCTTCCTCGATGGCCAGGCCCATGGCCACGCGCATGAAGAAGATCTGCGGCAGTTCGAAGCGGACGTCGTTCTTATGGATGAAGTAGCGGTCGTACAGGGTCTGCAAGCCGAGGTAGGTGAACTGCTGGTCACGCTCGTGATCGAGCGCGGCGCCCAGCTTGGCCAGGTCGTAGCTCTTGAGCTTGGAATCGAGCAGTTCGAACTCGACGCCTTTCTCGATGTAGGCCGGCAGGGCCTTGGCGTAGAGGTCGGCCATCTCGTGGTGGGTGGCGGACTCGGCTACGCCGAGGAAGCCCAGGGCCTCGGCACGCAGGGTGTCCATCAGCAGGCGCGCGGTGACCTGGCTGTAGTTCGGCTCGCGCTCGACCAGAGTACGGGCAGTCATCACCAGGGCGGTATTGACGTCCTTTTCGGCCACGCCGTCGTAGAGGTTCTTCAGGGTTTCACGCTCGATCAACGCGCCGTCGACTTCGGCCAGGCCTTCGCAGGCCTCGCGGATGATGGTCTGCAGGCGGCCCATGTCCAGTGGCTGCTGGCTGCCGTCGGCGCGGGTGACGCGGATGCTCGGGTGCGGCTGGGCGATGTCGCTGCTGTCGCTGGCGCTCTTGCGCTTGGCGGCCTGGGCTTCGCGGTAGATCACGTAGTCTCGGGCGACCTTCTGCTCGCCGGCGCGCATCAGGGCCAGTTCGACCTGGTCCTGGATTTCTTCGATATGAATGGTGCCACCCGAGGGCATGCGACGACGGAAGGTGGCGGTGACCTGCTCGGTCAGGCGCGCGACGGTGTCGTGAATGCGCGAGGAAGCGGCAGCGTTACCGCCTTCCACTGCGAGAAAGGCTTTGGTGATGGCGACGGTGATCTTGTCGTCGGTGTAGGAGACGACGGCACCGTTGCGCTTGATCACGCGCAGCTGGCCCGGGGCGGTAGCCGCCAGATCCGGTTCATCGGCTGACAGCGGGTTCTCGCGAGTGGATGGGTTCTGCATGGGGGCTCCGGATTCTATTTTTGATCGCGTTCTGATTCTGTCTGCGCGGGCCTGGTCTGGCCCGGGCGTCGTTACTGCATGAACCATGCCCCGCATTGCGGCGCATGGTGGTATCGCAAGGAATAGTCCTGACTCGGCCGCTCACGAGCTAAGTCGTTGCCGGAAGGATAGTCAGGCTGGAAAAACTGTCAACACAATATGTTGTGTTTTGTCTTGGCTCCGAGCACAGCTGCTAGTTTCGCGCTTGGAGTCAGGGAGACGACTGTCGAAGGCTTGCATTAATGCTTGACCTGAGGCTGCCGACGATGTTGCAGAGCAATGAGACGCGGGACGATAGCCTGGCGCTCGAATATGTCTCGATTGTGTCAGTTGCTACGTATAGGCCCAACATCTAGGGTCTACGACGCGCAGGGGCGACAAGATAATGCTGGCTCCGGGCCAATGCAAGACAGCTGTCTGGGATAACCTGTGGATAAGGTGTGTGCGTTTTGTGGGTTAAAGCGCGGCGTCCGGCCACAGGCCGCATGGCTGCGGCGCTCGGCCGTATGCCGACGAAATACGTGCCGCCGGGCATATTTTGATGATGGTCAATGACACAACATGTTGTGTTTGCCGCTGCCCGCTTTTTGTGCATCGTGCCAGGCCGGGCGTTGGGTACAATGCGCGCTGTTCGTTTGTGGCCGACGGCCTGACAGGGGGCGGGGATGGAGCAAGAGACGTGGCGGATTCTCATCGTCGAGGACGATCGACGGCTGGCTGAGCTGACGCAGGAATACCTGCAGAGCAGTGGCGGCTTCGAGGTATCGATCGAGTCGGATGGCGCCTGTGCTGCCGAGCGCATCATCGCGGAGCGTCCGGATCTGGTGGTGCTCGATCTGATGCTGCCCGGCGAGGATGGCCTGTCGATCTGCCGGCGGGTGCGTGACCGCTACGATGGCCCGATCCTCATGCTCACCGCGCGGGCCGACGATCTGGATCAGGTGCTGGGGCTGGAAACCGGCGCTGACGACTATGTCTGCAAACCGGTGCGTCCGCGTCTGTTGCTGGCGCGCATTCGCGCCTTGCTGCGCCGTCAGCCGCCGGAAACGCCGGCCAATGCCAAGCGCCTGCAGTTCGGCCCGCTGGTGATCGACAGCGCACTGCGCGAAGCCTGGCTGCGCGAACAGCAGATCGAACTGACCGGCGCCGAGTTCGACCTGCTCTGGCTGCTGACCTCCAACCCCGGGCGCATTCTTTCCCGTGAAGAAATCTTCGCCGAGCTGCGCGGCATCGAATACGACGGTCAGGACCGCTCCATCGATGTGCGTATCTCGCGTATCCGTCCCAAGATCGGTGACGATCCCGATCATCCGCGGCTGATCAAGACGGTGCGCGGCAAGGGCTATCTGTTCGTTTCCGAAGCTGCCGTGGCGATGGTGTAGCGCCGCCGCCCATGAACTCGATCTTCCTGCGCATCTATGGCGGCATGCTCGGGGTGCTGGTGCTGGTGGCGCTGCTCGGCACCAGCGGCCTGCACCTGCTCAACCAGTACCGTGCGGACGATCACCGCGAGCGCCTGGCCAGCGGCACCTTCCGCCTGATGGCGCACAACATGAGCAGCATGACGCCGATCGAACGGCGCCAGGCGGCGAACCTCTGGGGGCGGCTGCTGGGCATTCCGCTGCGGGTGCGCACGCTCGACGATGTCAGCCTGGAACGCCGGCTGGAGGCGCGCCTGCTGCGCGGGCAGGTGCTGGTCGAGCAGATTCGCCCGCAGAGCACCACGGTATTCAGCCTGGTCAGCGCAAAGGATCGGCTGGTGCTCACCGGCGAGGTGGAACAGCTCAGCGAGCAGCTGGCGCGCGCGACCATCTATCTACTGATCGACGAGCTGATTCGTTATCCCGAAGCCGAGCAGCCGCGACGGCTCGCCGAACTGAAAAAGGCGCGTGGTTTCGGCTTCGATCTGGAATTGCTGACGCGTGACAGCGCCAACCTCGATGACGACCAGCGTCGACGGCTGGACGAGGGCGACACGGTGATGGCGCTCGCTCGTGGCGGCGATGCCGTGCGCGTGTTCGCGGCCATCGCCGGCACCGGCTGGATCATGCAGCTCGGTCCGCTGTACCAGATGAATCCCTATCCGCCGCAGTTGCTGGTCCTGATCGGCCTGCTCGGCCTGTCGCTGATCGGCCTCACCGTGTATCTGCTGGTGCGCCAGCTGGAGCAGCGCCTGAGCGTGCTGGAAGGCGCTGCGACCCGCATCGCCGCGGGCAATCTGGAAACCCGCGTGCCGGACGTCGGCACCGATTCGGTCGGGCGCCTGGCTGCGGCATTCAACGGCATGGCCAGGCATCTGCAACGCTTGCTGGCGGTGCAGCGCGAAATGGTCAGTGCCGTGGCCCATGAGCTGCGCACGCCGGTCGCGCGCCTGCGCTTCGGTTTGGAAATGAGCGCCGAGGCGCAGACCGATGAGGCCCGGCGCAAGTACCTGGAAGGCATGGACGGCGACATCGACGACCTCGATGCGCTGGTCGACGAGATGCTGGTGTATTCGCGGCTGGAGCGCGGCTCGCCGACCCTGCATTTCCAGCAGGTCGACCTAGGTGCGCTGGTCGATCAGGTGATCGGTGAGCTGGCGCCGCTCCGCGCCGATGTCGGCGTCAGCCGCGGGGAATGCATCACGGCTGCCGATGGCAGCTGCTGGGCCGAGGCGGAGCCGCAGTACCTGCGCCGCGCCCTGAGCAACCTGATCACCAACGCCATGCGCCATGCCGAGCGTCAGGTGCAGGTCAGCTTCGCCATCGATGGGCAAACGGTGCGGCTGGAGGTGGACGACGACGGCCCCGGCGTGCCGGAAGCGGATTGGGAAAAGGTCTTCACCCCGTTCCTGCGCCTGGACGACAGCCGTACCCGCGCCTCGGGCGGGCACGGGTTGGGCTTGTCCATCGTGCGGCGGATCATCTACTGGCACGGCGGCCGCTCGCAGCTGGGGCACAGCGATCTGGGCGGCGCGCGTTTCAGCCTGCTCTGGCCGCGGCGCAGAGCGGACCAAGCAGCGGCTGGCTGAAGCCAGCGCGGTTCGATCCATTCCCTCAGAGCAGTCCGAACACCTTTTTCGCCAGGCTGGTGGCTGCGGCGGTGGGGTTCTTGCGAATGCTCGCTTCCTGCTCGGCGATCACGGTGAACAGGCCATCGAGCGCCTGTTCGGTGACATAGCTTTCGATATTCGCGTAACTGCTGTTCGTGCCAGCCGGCACCTTGGCGGCGACGGCGTTGTACTGCTGTGCCAGGCCGACCTGGTCGGTGGCCTGTTTGACGATGGGCAGGAACTTCGCGCGAATCTGCTCGCGGCTGGACTGGTCGAGGTACTGGGTGGCCGAGTCGTCACCGCCGGCGAGAATCGCCTTGGCGTCCTGCACGGTCATCTTGCGCACGGCATCCAGCAGCAGTTGCTGAGCTTCTGGCACGGCCTTCTCGGCGGCCAGGTTCATGCTGTTCTCCAGCTGCTCGACCTGTGCACCCATGCCGAGCATCTTCAGCATCCGCGAAGCCTTGCCGATGTTGCCCGGCAGTTCGATGCGCACGTCCGGATCGCTGCTGAAGCCGCCAGGGCGGCCGAGCTGCTGTACGGCGACCTTGGCGCCCTGGCTCAGGGCATCCTTGAGGCCGGCGCTGGCGTCGCTCTGGGTCAGGTCGGAAAGTGAAAGGGCGAAAGCGCTGGCAGAAAGTGCCAGGCCTGCAACGAGAGTGATGATGCGCAACATGGCGTTTAACCTCATGTTCACTGGATGGTTTAGAAGCGGCGAATTGCCGCCGGCCGCATGGTCTGGCGCCGATGCTAAAGCAATGCAGGGCAAGGCACAGGCGTTTACCAGCAGTATGGGCCAGGAGGGCGGGGGATACCCTGTCGCTGACCTTCTATCTATCGCCGACATGGCTTTGCCGTGATCAGCGAACAGCTGGATCCGCACACCAGCCATCCCGAATTGGCGATGGCCTGGCAGCGGGACTGGCCTCGTCAGGCGGCAGCGTCGGGAGGCGGAGAGTCGGAATCGTCGTGATGACGCTCCAGCGCCACCTGGCGGATCGACAGGCGAATCTCCGCCGGTAGCACGCGCTTGGCCGCGCCCTCGGCCAGTTCCGCGAGCTTCTCGTGATAGCCGAGCCGGCCGTTTTCGTCCGGGCTGACCACGCCCTGTTCCTGCATGCTCTGGATGAAATGGCGGAACAGCGCCTTGTCGAAGAACTCCGGCGCGTTGAGCCCATGCAGGATCGACAGGCGTTGGGCCATGACCGTGCAGAGGTTTTCCAGCTCCTCGGCGCTCAGGCTGTGCTGGCCGCTGTTGAGCAGCAGCGAGGTGGCCATGTAGAAACGTTGCAGGGTCTGCACTACCACCCGCGCCAGCAGGGTGAGCAGCACGAACTGCCGCGAACTCGGGGCCGGGCGCACGTAGTGATTGCCGTCGATCTTGAGCAGGCCGCGCTCGACGAAGGCCGCCAGCCACTGGTCGACCACGGCCTCCAGCTCCTCGACCTCCCAGCGCATGAACAGCTCGGCACGCAGATAGGGGTACAGCGCCTCGGTGAAGCGTTGGATCTGCTCGCGGCTGATGCGTGAGCTGCTCTGGAAGAAGCTCGCCAGCAGTGCGGGCAGGGCGAAGATATGCATTACGTTGTTGCGGTAGTAGGTCATCAGGACGGCATTCTGCTCGTCCAGATAGAGGATGTTGCCCAGCGCGTCCTTCTGTTCGGCGAGCAGGTCGAGGCTCTTCACGTAGGCGATCAGCGCATTGCCGTCGCCTTCCGGCAGCGTGGTGTGCGGCGAGTAGGGCACCGCGCGTAGCAGCGCCTGATAGAGATCGAGAATACGTGCCAGGGATTGCTGGTCCAGCGCCTGGCGGCTGGTGGAAAGCATCGCCAGCGCCACCAGGTTGACCGGGTTGACCGCCGCCGCCTCGTTGAGGCGCTGGGCAATGCGCTCGGCCAGCCGATTGGTGGTGTCGTTCAGCCATTCGGGGCGGTAATTCGGCGCGTAGGTCTGCTGGCGCCAGCCGGGTTGTTCCTGGTCGAGGAATTCGTTGAGCTTGAGCGGCTCGCCGAAGTTGACCCAGACCTGGCCGAAGCGCTGCTTGAGCGCACCGATGACCTTGAAGATGTCGAAGATCGACTCCTTCTTCTTCGCCGCGCCACGTAGTTCACCCAGGTAGGTGCGGCCTTCCAGCACGCGCTCGTAGCCGATGTAGACCGGTACGAAGAGGATCGGCAGGCGCGACGAGCGCACGTAGCTGCGCAGGGTCAGGGCCAGCATGCCGGTCTTCGGTTGCAGCATGCGCCCGGTGCGCGAACGGCCGCCCTCGACGAAGTATTCGACGGGGAAACCGCGGGTGAACAGGTTGTGCAGGTATTCGTTGAACACCGAGGTGTACAGCGGGTTGCCCTTGAACGAACGGCGCATGAAGAAGGCGCCACCGCGGCGCAGCAGGCTGCCGATCACCGGCATGTTGAGGTTGATGCCGGCGGCGATGTGCGGCGGCGTCAGGCCGTTGCGGAACAGCAGATAGGACAACAGCAGGTAGTCGATATGGCTGCGATGGCAGGGGACGTAGATCACCTCGTAGCCGCGCACGGCGTCCTGCAGCGGTTCGATATGGTTGACGCGGATGCCGTCGTAGATCTTGTTCCAGAACCAGGACAGCACCACCTCGAGGAAGCGCACCGCGGTGTAGGCGTAGTCCGAGGCCACCTCGTTGCCGTAGCGCAGCGCCCTGGCTTCGGCCCGCTCGATGGAAATGTTCTCGCGTTCGGCCTCGTCGCGAATCGCCTGCCGGACCTGCGGCGCATGCACCAGCCCCTTGACCAGATTGCGCCGGTGCGACAGGTCGGGGCCGATCACGGCGGTCTTCTGGTTGCGGAAGTGCACGCGCAGCATGCGGTGGATCATGCGCAGGGTGCGCTCGTGGCCCTTGTTCAGTGCGATCAGCTCGTTGAGCTGGATCGGTGCGGAGAACTGCACGCGGGTCTTGCGCCCCAGCACCAGGATGCTGAGCAGTTTGCGCAGCCGCCCGGTGACCGCCCAGCTGTCGGCGAACAGCAGCTTCCAGGCGCTGGTCTCGCGATTCGGCGACTGCCCCCAGAACACGCTGACCGGGATGATCTGCGCGTTCTCCACCGCGTTGTGCTCCAGCGCGCCGACCAGTCGGACCAGCGTCGGTGGCGCCGCTAACCGCGTACGGCGGCCAAACCAGCTCGTCGCAGGATTGAGAAAGAAGAATGCGGCCGGCTCGACGTGATCGCCCACTACCACATCGGCCACCGGGCGCGGCAGCCCGGCCTTGCTGCACTCGACGTCGAGCACCGCGAGGTCGCTCAGCGAGGGTTGCTGCAGCACATAGAACACCGGCTTGCTGCGGTCCAGCTTGAGGGTGAAGGCGGATTGGTTGATGGTCTCCGAGCGTACCCAGAAGTACAGCACGCGGCGCAACACGGAGAAGATCAGACGGCGAACGGGGGAGCGAGTCATACGGCAGATTCGGCTATGGAAGGGGCTATGCCCTCGAAGGCGGCAAGTGTGCCGCAAGCGTGGAGGGCGGGCAAAACTCTCTGTCGGCGAATCGCCAGCGATTGGCGGGACTGCTCGACGACCAGGTCTTTCGGCAGACCTGCGCGGACATCGGCACAAAGACGCAAATGCTCAGAAGGATGCCGAAGGCGCTCTGTTTGAAGCTGTGGCTATCGGACCAATAGGGAAATTCCATGCACGCCATTTCAGTCGCCGGCCGGGTAGCTGAAAGCCGCTTGGTTGCAGCGCTGGCGCCGCTTTCAGCCGGGTTTCTACAGCCATGAAAGGCGTGTTCCAGGCTTTTGTTCGTTCATCAGCTCGGTGCTAGCTTGTTTGAAGCGGCGCCTGGTCGCGTCATCGACAACCGTGAGGAGCAGAACATGAACGAAGAGTCTGGAGAAAAGGCGGGTGGCGTATGCCCATTCGGCCATGGCGCCGGTGCGCCGCGCAAGCGCCCTGGCAATCGGGACTGGTGGCCTGAAGCGCTGAGCCTGACATCGCTCAACCAGCATTCGCCACGTTCGAATCCGTACGGTGGCGATTTCGACTATGCCGCGGCATTCAATTCGCTCGATCTCGACGCGGTCATCGCCGACCTGCATGCCCTGATGACCGATTCACAGGACTGGTGGCCGGCGGACTTCGGCCACTACGGCGGGCTGTTCATCCGCATGGCCTGGCACAGCGCCGGCACCTATCGCATCACCGATGGTCGCGGCGGTGCCGGTGGCGGTCAGCAGCGTTTCGCGCCGCTCAACAGCTGGCCGGACAACGCTGCGCTGGACAAGGCCCGGCGCCTGCTGTGGCCGATCAAGCAGAAATACGGACGCAAGCTGTCCTGGGCCGACCTGTTCGTGCTCACCGGCAACGTGGCGCTGGAGTCCATGGGCTTCAAGACCTTCGGTTTCGGCGGTGGCCGTGCCGACACCTGGGAGCCGGAAGAGCTGTTCTGGGGACCGGAAGGCACCTGGCTGGGCGATGAGCGCTACAGCGGCGAGCGGCAACTGCACCCGGGCCTGGGTGCCGTGCAGATGGGCCTGATCTACGTGAATCCGGAAGGCCCGAACGGCAAGCCGGACCCCAAGGCGGCGGCCATCGACATCCGCGAGACCTTCGCGCGGATGGCCATGAACGATTACGAAACCGTGGCGCTGATCGCCGGTGGTCACACCTTCGGCAAGACCCACGGCGCGGGCGACCCGTCGCTGATGGGGCCGGAGCCGGAAGGCGCGGTGATCGAGGATCAGGGCCTGGGCTGGCGCAGCCGCTACAAGAGCGGAATCGGCGCCGATGCGATCACCTCGGGGCTGGAAGTCATCTGGAGCCAGACGCCGACGAAGTGGTCCAACTACTTCTTCGAGAACCTCTTCAACTTCGAGTGGGAGCTGACCAAGAGCCCGGCTGGCGCGCACCAGTGGGAAGCCAAGGACGCGGCGGAAATCATGCCGGACCCCTTCGGCCCGAACAAAAAGCGCAAGCCGACCATGCTGACTACGGACCTGTCGCTGCGCTTCGACCCCGAGTACGAAAAGATCTCCCGGCACTTCCTGGAAAACCCGGACGAATTCGCCGATGCGTTCGCCAAGGCCTGGTTCAAGCTGACCCACCGCGACATGGGCCCCATCGGCCGTTACCTCGGGCCGCTGGTGCCGAAGGAGCAGCTGATCTGGCAGGACCCGATTCCCGAACGTGACCACCCGGTGATCGACGCGGCGGACATCGCCGCGCTGAAGCAGCAGCTGCTTGGCATGGGCTTTTCCGTGTCCGAGCTGGTGTCAGTAGCCTGGGCATCGGCCGCCACCTATCGCGGATCGGACAAGCGTGGCGGCGCCAACGGCGCACGCATCCGCTTCGCGCCGCAGAAGGACTGGGAGATCAACAACCCGCCGCTGCTGGAGAAGGTGCTGCACAAGCTCGGCGAGATCCAGAACGACTTCAACGGCTCGGCCACCGGCGGCAAGAAGGTCTCCATGGCGGACTTGATCGTGCTTGCCGGCTGCGCGGCGATCGAGAAGGCCGCGCAGGACGGTGGCGTGAACGTCACCGTGCCCTTCACGCCAGGGCGCATGGATGCCGAGGAGGAGTGGACCGACGCACAGTCCTTCGAAGCGCTGCGCCCGGTCGCCGATGGCTTTCGCAACTACTATCACGAGTCGCACTTCATGGCTCCCGAGGAAGCGCTGGTCGACAAGGCGCATCTGCTGCGCCTGAGCGCGCCGGAAATGACCGTGCTGGTCGGCGGCATGCGTGTACTGGGCACCAATGCGGATGGCGGCAGCGAAGGCGTCTTCACCAACCGCGTCGGCACGCTGACCAACGACTTCTTCGTCAACCTGCTGGACATGAAGAACGAGTGGACTGCCACCGAGCACAAGAACCGCTTCCAGGGCCTGGACCGCAAGACCCGCCAGCCGACGTGGAGCGCCACCCGCGTGGACCTGATCTTCGGTGCGCAATCGGAACTGCGCGCGCAGGCTGAGGTGTATGGCATGGCCGATGGCAACGAGAAGTTCGTCCACGATTTCGTCAAAGCCTGGGACAAGGTGATGAACGTGGACCGGCTCGACATTGGCAAGCCTGCCGACAACTTCAGCCAGAAGCTCTCGGCGTAACGCTCGCGGCGGCGCCTTCAGGCGCCGCCACGGGTTTCGGCGAAATGGAGCGGCACAAGCCGCCGCTGAAGGCCAGCGCTACGCTGTAGGCATCCAAGGGCCCGAGGTGGCCCTCCGCCAGTTTTCATCGCTGCGCATGATGGGTTTCCCAGGAAAGACGTACCCGGCTTGCCGAGCGACTCAGTCGGCCGGCAGAATGCCTTTGGCGCGCAATGCGCTCAGCGCGATCTGCTGGCGCAGTGGCAGATCCGTGGCGCCGCGGGTCTCGATGTTCAGGGCGAACAGCCAGGTGTTCTCGGCGAGTTCGACATAGCCGATGTACCAACCGGTGCCAGGCGTGCTGCGGGCGGCCCAGCCGGTCTTGGCGTAGAGACGATAGTCCTTGGCGGCTTCGCTGAGCATCACCGTTTTCAAGGTGTCGTAGCTGCTGGCGCGGTACGGCAGGCTGCGCTCGGTGATGCGTTTGAGCAGATCGATCTGCTGCTCGGCGCTGATGGTCAGCGAGCCATCCAGCCAGAACTCGGTACCGTTGAAGGGCTCGCGCAACTGACCGTAATGCGCCCGGCGGATGTGTGGCGGGTAGTCTGCCGCACCCACCCGGCGCGCCAGCCACTGATAGCACCAGACGCAACTGACCTGGAAGGCGCTCTTGAGCGTCTGGTCACGATTCCAGTCCTCGATCTCGTAACGGGTGTTGTCCCACGGGATGATCTCGTCAGCGCCGGCGATAGCGCCTTCCTCCAGCGCGATCAGCGTGTTCAGCACCTTGAAGGTGGATGCGGCGGTGAACGGCTGCTTCGCACGGGCCTCGTCATGAACGAAGCGCTGGCCGGTTTCAGCCGACTCGATCAGCAGGGTTCCTTTGACGCCGGCCTCGTCGAACAGCCTGGCGATTTCGGCATCTTCCGCATGTGCGAGGCCGTAAAAGCCAAGGAACAGGAGTGCGAGGAACAGCTGAGGCATTGAAGAATATCCGTAGAGTGGGATGACAGTGCGGCGATGCGCGTGCCGTTCTAACAGGGTTTCCAGCGAAGTCCAGCCAATGTGAATGAACGGTCAGTCAGCTGCAGCCAACTGCGCCGCAAAGCGTTCGCGATCCAATCGATACAGGCAGTGCCGGCGAAGCGGATGGCCGACGGGCAACCCGGGGTGCTCGAATTCTTCCGTTTCACGCATGCCGAGGCGCTTCATCACCGCACGTGAGCGCCGGTTCTCGATAGCGGTGAAGGATACGATTTCCGGCAAGGCGAGCCTGCCGAACCCAACCTCAAGCGCGGTTCGCGCAGCCTCGCTGGCCAATCCCTGGCCCCAGAACTCAGCGGCCAGACGCCAGCCGATCTCCACGCACGGCGAGAACGGCAAGGCGGCCGTCGGCGTATGCAGGCCAACGAAGCCGATGAATGTGCCGGTGGCTTTCAGCTCGACGGCCCAGAATCCCCAGCCGCGCTCTTCGATCAGCGCCTGGCAGCGTGCAGCCATCGCATCGCTCTCGGCACGGCTGAGCAGGGCGGGGAAGTGCTGCATGACCCTGGGGTCCGCATTCATCGCGGCGAATGGTGCGCGATCGGCTGGCTGCCATTGCCGCAGAAGCAGGCGCTTGGTCTGGAAGTCGCTTGGATCAGTCATTGCAGGTCATTTCATCCAGGGTGTTTGCATCCTTTTCACGTCTCAATCTCTGACGGGGACTTTAGCGTCTGCGATCCATGTAGCATGGCCTTCTAGCGAATTGCGCGCAGAGTGGTGATTAATCAACGTCTTCTCAATCCAGGGACTGGTTGCATTCGTCGGGTCGCTGTTCTTATAGTTCCGCCGGCATTTTTGCAGGGCCTGGCTCGGGTCGCGCGGCGGCACGCCAGAGCCTTTGGCGCACTGGTGAGAGCCCATGATCGAAATAAGCAACCTGACCAAGCGTTTTGCCCAGCACACTGCTGTCGACGACCTGTCGTTCCAGGTCCAGCGCGGCGAGGTACTGGGCTTCCTCGGCCCGAATGGCGCGGGCAAATCCACCACGATGAAGATGCTGACCGGCTTTCTCGCGCCGACGTCCGGCACGGCGAGCATTCTCGGCCACGACATCCGCACCCAGACTCTGCAGGCCCAGCGGCAGATCGGTTATCTGCCCGAAGGCGCGCCCTGCTACGGCGACATGACGGTGCGCGGTTTTCTCGAGTTCATCGCTGAAGTCCGCGGCTTCCGTGGTGCGGACAAGCGCCAGCGGGTCGAAGCCGCGGTCGACCAGGTGGAGCTGGAGAACGTGCTGCGGCAGTCCATCGAGACGCTGTCCAAGGGCTTCAAGCGTCGCGTCGGCCTGGCCCAGGCGATCCTGCACGATCCGCAGGTGCTGATTCTCGACGAGCCCACCGATGGCCTCGATCCGAACCAGAAACACCAGGTGCGTCAGCTGATCCAGGGGCTGGCGCAGGACAAGATTGTCATCATCTCCACGCATATCCTCGAAGAGGTCAGTGCGGTCTGCACCCGCGCGGTGGTCATCGCCCAGGGCCGACTGGTGGCCGACAGCACGCCGCTGGAGCTGGAGAGCCGGTCGAAATATCACCAGGCCGTCACGCTGGTCAGCGACGGTCCGCTGGACGACGTTGCCCTGGCCGCGTTGCCCGGCGTGGCCGGTGTCGAATTCAACGAGCCCGAGCATAGCCTGACGTTGCTGGCGCAGCCGGGGCAGGTGATTTTCCCCCAGGTCAGTGCTCTGATCGCCCAGCATGGCTGGGTGGTGAAGGAGCTGGACGTGGAACGCGGCCGGTTGGATGAGGTGTTCCGTAACCTGACTCGCGGGGAGTCGCTATGACCCAGTTGCCGGTTATCTTCAAGCGCGAGCTGGGCAGCTATTTCGCCACGCCGCTGGCCTACGTGTTCATCGTGATCTTCCTGGTGCTCTCCGGGGTGTTCACCTTCTACCTGGGCGGTTTCTACGAGCGCGGCCAGGCCGACCTCACGCCGTTCTTCAGCTTCCATACCTGGCTGTACCTGTTCCTGGTGCCGGCGATCGCCATGCGCCTGTGGGCGGAGGAGCGCAAGTCCGGCTCGATCGAGCTCTTGATGACGCTGCCGATTACGCGTTTCGAGGCGGTTACCGGCAAGTTCCTCGCCGCCTGGGTATTCGCCGGCATCGCGCTGCTGCTGACCTTCCCGATGGTGATCACCGTCAACTACCTGGGCGAGCCGGACAACGGTGTGATCGTCGCCGGTTATCTCGGCAGCTGGCTGCTGGCAGGGGCCTTTCTGGCGATCGGCTCGTGCATGTCGGCGCTGGCGAAGAACCAGGTGATCGCCTTCATCCTCGCGGTGGCGGTGTGTTTCCTGTTCATCGTCAGCGGTCTGCCGATGGTGCTCGATGCCTTCGCCTGGGCACCGCAGTGGCTGATCGATGCGGTGGCTTCGCTGAGCTTCCTGATCCGTTTCGATTCCATCAGCAAGGGTGTGATCGACCTGCGTGACCTGCTGTATTTCGTCACGCTGATCGTCGCCTGGCTGGCTGCCACTGCCGTGGTCGTCGATCTGAAGAAAGCCGCCTGAGGGAACAGACATGAAAAGAGTCATCTATTCCGGTGCCGGGCTGCTGCTGATCGCACTGGCATTTCTGCTGTTCAACGGCGTGTCCGGCATGCTGTTCACCAATGCGCGGCTCGACCTGACCGAGCAGAAGCTCTACACCATTTCCGAGGGCACCGAGCGCATTCTTGACGGCCTGCAGGAACCGATCGAACTGCACTTCTTCTACTCGGACGAGACCTCCAAGGAGCTGGTGGCGCTGCGCAACTACGCGCGTCGCGTCGAGGAGATGCTCAAGGCCTACGAGCGGGCCTCCGATGGCAAGCTCAAGCTGCATGTGATCGACCCGCAGCCGTTCTCCGAAGAGGAGGACCGCGCCGCCGAGTTCGGCCTGCAGGCGGTGCCGCTCAACCAGGGCGGTGACAAGATCTACTTCGGCCTCGCCGGCACCAATGCCGAGGGCAGCACGCAGATCATTCCGTTCTTCCCGCTGGATCAGGAAGAGTTTCTCGAGTACGAGATCAGCCGCCTGGTGCAGGGCCTGGCTAGCGGCGAGCTGCCGGTGGTCGGCGTGCTGTCAGGGTTGCAGCTGACCGGCGGTTTCGACATGCGGACTCAGCAGGCGACGCCGCCGTGGATGGTACTGGAGGAAGTCCGCCAGCTGTTCCATATCGAAAGCCTGCGCCGCGATGTGGACATGATCCCGACCAACGTCTCGGTGTTGCTGCTGATTCACCCGAAGGATCTGCCGGAGCAGACGCTGTACGCCATCGACCAGTTCGTCCTGCGTGGCGGCAAGCTGCTGGTATTCGTCGATCCGCACAGCGAGGCCGATCCGGGCATGGGCATCGGTCCGGGAGAATTCGGCGAGGAGCGTGCCTCCGACCTCGAGCCACTGTTCAAGGCCTGGGGCGTGCGCATGGTGCCGCAACAGGCGCTGGTCGATGCAGCCTACGCGATGTCGGTTGGCGTCGGTGCGGAGCGCCGTCCGGTGCGCCACGCAGGCTGGTTGAGCCTGCCGCGCAACGCGCTGGATCAGGATGACGTGACCACCGCCGCGCTGGAAAACATCACCATCGCCAGTGCCGGCATTCTCGAGCCGCTGGAGGACGCGACGACGCGCTTCACGCCGCTGTTCGGCAGTTCCGACTACGCCATGCCGGTGGAGGCCGAGCGCTTCGCCACGCTGGACAACCCGGAAACCCTGCTGCTTGGCCTCGAGCCGACCGGCGAGCGCTACACCCTGGCGGCGCGCATCCAGGGGCCGGCGAAAACTGCCTTTCCGGACGGCATCGAAGGCCGTGAAGAGGGCATCAAGGAAAGCCAGAACATCAACGTGATCGCCGTCGCCGATACCGATCTGCTGAGTGACCGCATGTGGGTGCAGGTGCAGGACTTCTTCGGCCAGCGCGTTCCGCAGCCGTGGGCGGACAATGGCGCGTTCGTGATCAATGCGCTGGACAACCTTTCCGGCACCGATGCGCTGATCAGCGTGCGTTCGCGTGGTCGCTTCACCCGTCCGTTCGTGATGGTAGAAACCTTGCAGCGCGAGGCCGAAGATCGTTTCCGCGAGAAGGAAGAAGTGCTGCAGCAGCGCCTGGCTGATACCGAGCAGCAACTGGCCGAGCTGCAGAGTCCGGACCCGGAGCAGGCGCTGGAGCTGACGGCTGAGCAGGAGCAGGCGTTGCGTCAGTTCCAGCAGGAGAAGGCGCGTATCCGCAAGGAGTTGCGTGAGGTGCGCTACCAGCTCAATGCCGATATCGAAGCGCTGGGGCGTACGCTGAAGTTCGCCAACATCGCTCTGGTGCCCTTGCTGCTGACTCTGGGCGTGCTCGCCCTGTGGCTATGGCGACGCCGCCGGAGCGCCTGAAAAGAGCACAAGTTCCGGCATTGGCCGGGGCGGGTAAGGGTGTCAAATCCGCAGCGGAAAAAAGAGGCTGACAGCGAAAATCGTTGTTTTATACTCCGGCAACGGTCGCGTTCGAGTCGCATTTGCGCCGGAGCCGAATGCACGAAGGCCTGACCGTCGACCCCTCTTCCGAGGAATAACAAAAAGCGAGTTGGAGAAGTGGTAATGGCTGAGCGCGAGACCGGAACCGTCAAGTGGTTCAACGATGCAAAAGGCTATGGATTCATTCAGCGGGGTAATGGCGCCGACGTGTTCGTGCATTACCGCGCGATCCGTGGTGACGGCCACCGCTCGCTGGCCGAAGGGCAGCAGGTGGAGTTTTCGGTAACCCAGGGCCAGAAGGGCCTGCAGGCCGAAGACGTCGCCGGCGTGTAACTTCGGTTGCGCAATGACAAAGCCCGTCCAAGTGACGGGCTTTGTTTTGCTATCCGGTGGTTTCGGTCCACCACGGATGAGCGATACGGCCGATGCCGATCAGCCCGTCCGCCAGACGATTTCCTCTTCACCGTCATCGCTGATGCGGATCCAGCGGTCGGCCTCTTCAACGGCTTCCTCTTCCTGCCAGCCGCCTGGCGCGCAGCGGATTTCCACACCTAAAGCCTGATACGCCGCGCGGGCGCAGGCGAGGTCATCGTCCCAGGGGGTGGCATCGCTTTCCAGCAGCAGACAATGCCATTTGCCCACCGCCTTCGGCAGCCAGGTCACCGGAATGCCGGCGGCGCTGCACTTGAAGGTCTGGCCTTTCTGTTGCCAGGCGGAACATGAGCCAATGGCTTGGGCCAGCCACTCGCCGACGGCCTCCTGACTGGCATCCCTGAGGTAGATCTCGATATCGGGTTGACGCATGGGCGACTGCCTTATGTGGTGGTGCGAGGTTTTGGTCGTAGGCAAATATACGAACGCTAGGGTGTGCGTTCGATCCAGTCGTAGCGTATCGCAACCCGCACGCTGAGGTGACTGTCGATCACGGCGGCGCGGCGCTCGGCGCTGGCGCGCCAGCCATGCGGGGTCATCGCCAGCAGGTCGGCACGGGCCTGGGCATCGTCCAGTTGCAGCTCGTAGCTGAGGGTTTCGCTATGGGCCAGGCGCATGCCTTCGGGAATCAGCGACAGGTGTTTCTCGTCATCGTAGTCGCGCACCTCGTCGTAGAGCCGCGCGCGCAGCTCCCACAGATGCTCGCGGGTCGGCCCCATGCGCAGCAGTCCGCCGCCGGGCGCGAGCAGGCGTCGCGCTTCCTGCCAGTCCAGCGGGCTGAACACGCTGGCCAGCAGATCGCAACTGGCATCGGCCAGCGGCACCCGGGCCATGCTTGCGACCAGCCATTCCAGCTGTGGCGCCCGTTTGCAGGCGCGCTTGATCGCCTCGCGGGAGATGTCCAGGGCATAGCCGTCCGCGTGCGGCAATGCATCGGCGATTTGCGCGGTGTAGTAGCCCTCGCCACAGCCGATGTCGAGCCAGCGTTGCGGTGCGCGCTCGGCGGCCAGTCCGGCCAGGCGTCGGGCCAACGGCGCGTAGTGGCCCCCGTCGAGAAAGCGTCGCCGTGCTTCGACCATAGCCTGGTTGTCGCCGGGGTCGCGGCTGTTCTTGTGCTGCACCGGGAGCAGGTTCAGGTAACCCTGACGCGCGCGGTCGAAACGGTGGTTGGCCGCGCAGACCACGCCGTTGTCGAGCGCGCTCAGCGGCGCCTGGCAGATCGGGCAGATCAGCATGCGAGCAGGTTCACCAGGGTCTGGTAGTAGATCTCGGTCAGCAGGTCGAGATCGCTGGCCAGGATGTGTTCGTCGACCTGGTGGATGGTCGCGTTGACCGGGCCGAGCTCGACCACCTGGGTGTCGAGGGTGGCGATAAAGCGCCCGTCCGAGGTACCGCCGCTGGTGGACGGCGTGGTCTCACGGCCGGTGACGCTGCGGATTGCCTTGGCCACGCCGTCGAGCAGCGCGCCCGGTTCGGTGAGGAACGGCAGGCCGGACAGTGCCCAGTCCACGTTCCAGTCCAGACCGTGCTTGTCGAGAATCGCGGCGGTGCGCTGCTTGAGCTGTTCGACGGTGGACTCGGTGGAGAAGCGGAAGTTGAACACCGCTTCCAGCGTGCCGGGAATGACGTTGGTGGCGCCGGTGCCGGCGTTCAGGTTGGAGATCTGGAAGCTGGTCGGCGGGAAGAAGGCATTGCCGTCGTCCCAGTGCTCTGCGGCAAGCTCAGCCAGCGCAGGCGCGGCCAGGTGGATGGGGTTCTTCGCCAGATGCGGATAGGCCACATGGCCCTGCTGGCCGCGTACGGTGAGGGTGCCGCCGAGTGAGCCGCGACGGCCATTCTTCACCACGTCACCTACCAAGGCGGTGCTCGACGGTTCGCCGACGATGCACCAGTCCAGGCGCTGGCCACGCTCGCGCAGGCGCTCGACGACGGCCTTGGTGCCGTGGTGCGCAGGGCCTTCTTCATCACTGGTGATGAGAAAGGCGATCTGCCCCTTGTGATTCGGGTGATCGGCTGTGAAGCGCTCCACTGCCACGACCATCGCCGCCAGGCTGCCTTTCATATCTGCCGCGCCGCGGCCGTGGAGCATGCCCTGCTCGTCGATGCGCGCACTGAACGGCGGATTCTGCCAGGCCTGCAGCGGGCCCGTAGGGACCACGTCAGTGTGGCCGGCGAAGCACAGCACCGGGCCTTCGTTGCCGCGAATGGCCCAGAAGTTCTCCACGTCCTCGATATGCATCGGCTCGATGGCGAAGCCGCAGGCCGCCAGGCGCTGGCTCATCAGCTGCTGGCAGCCTTCATCCAGCGGCGTCACCGAAGGGCGATTGATCAGCTCGCAGGCGAGTTCGAGCGTCGGGGAGAGGGCAGGCGCGGTCATCAGGGCTCCGGTGCGGCGGGGAAAGGGCGCCATATTAAAGCAAAGGCGCGGTTGCGGTGACGGCTGGATGCAGTGGTCGTGGCGTGCTGAGGTCTTATAATCGCCAGGTTTTTTCCGGGGAGTCGGCATGTCTATCGATGATCAGCGTTTCGGCGGTATTGCCCGCCTGTATGGCCGCGTCGGCCTCGAGCGGCTGACGGCTGCGCATGTGGCGGTGGTCGGCATCGGTGGCGTCGGCTCGTGGGCGGCCGAGGCGCTGGCGCGCAGCGGGGTAGGCGAGATCAGCCTGTTCGACCTGGACGATGTGTGCATCACCAATACCAACCGGCAGATTCACGCCCTCGATGGCGCAGTGGGCAAAGCCAAGGTCGACGAGATGGCCGCACGTATTCGCGCCATCAACCCGGCCTGCCAGGTTCATGCAGTGGCGGATTTCGTCACCCGCGAAACCATGGCCGAGTACATCACCGAAGACATGGACTGCGTCATCGACTGCATCGACAGCGTGCCGGCCAAGGCGGCGCTGATCGCCTGGTGCAAGCGCCGCAAGATCCAGATCATCACCACCGGCGGCGCCGGCGGGCAGGTCGATCCGACACAGATCCAGGTCACTGATCTGAACAAGACCTTCAACGATCCGCTGGCGGCAAAGGTGCGCTCGCTGCTGCGTCGCGAATACAACTTCTCGCGCACGCCGGGGCGCACCTACAGCGTGCCCTGTGTGTTCTCCACGGAGCAGTTGCGCTACCCGAAGCCGGACGGCGGCGTGTGCCAGAGCAAGAGCTTCGTTGGCGAGGGGGTCAAGCTCGACTGCGCCGAAGGCTTCGGCGCGGTGACCATGGTGACCGCCAGTTTCGGCATGGTTGCAGCCGCCAGGGCTGTCGACAAGCTGGTCGCCGGAGCCCGACGCCCCAGCGAGCGCAACGTTCGCAGCTGACGAAAAAGTGCCGCAGCCGCTCTGTGATGCGGCTCCACGGAAAGTTCCGCTGTCACAAAAGATTTACATATCAGCCATTTGGCTGACATACGCCGCCGCCAAGATTCCCCCCAACACAAAGAGCCCATCTCGTGTGTTTCCGACGCTAAACATAAAGGGGAATTTTGGATGATCCGTAAGCACTTCGCCGGTTTCGCCGCCAGCGCCCTCGCTCTGGCCGTTTCCGCCCAGGCTTTCGCCGGTACCGTCACCACCGATGGCGCCGATCTCGTTATCAAGACCAAGGGCGGCCTGGAGGTCGGAACCACCGACAAGGAGTTCTCGTTCAAGATCAATGGCCGTCTGCAGGCTGATGCCGACAGCTTCGATGGTTTCTACACCCAGAACGGCGAGCGCGCAGATGAGACCTACTTCCGTCGTGCGCGTCTGGAGATTTCCGGTGTTGCCTTCACCGATTGGGGCTACACCTTCCACCGCAACTTTGGCAACGATTCCAGCGATTGGCAGGAGCTGGCCATCCACTACAACGGCTGGAAGCCGGTCCAGGTTTCGGTTGGTCGTTTCAACCCGACGTTCGGCCTGGAAGAAGCCGTCAGCTCCAAGTGGATCACCGCCATCGAGCGCTCGGCGATCTATGACCTGGCGCCCTGGCTGAACGACCACGAAGACGGCGAAGGCATCCGCGTGCGTACCACTGTCGGCATGTTCCACGGCGAGGCCGGTGCCTATCGTCAGGATGGTGGCGACGGCGTCGACATGCTCGAGGACGAAGATGGCGCCAACAACACCAGCTTCGTGCTGCGTGGCGTGATCGCCCCGATCGTCGAGAAGGACCAGGTGCTGCACTTGGGCGCGAGCTTCGGTCAGCGTGACGTGGAAGAAGGTTACCTGGAACGCATCCGTCCGCGCCTGTCCGTGCGTGGCACCACCGAAGACAGTGCCAACGGCAACCGCGCCACCTTCGGCGGCACTCGCACCGACGGCAGCGATCAGGCCTGGGGTTTGGAAGCGGCTTACATGATCGGCCCGTTCTCGGTTCAGGGTGAGTACCTGACCCGTACCGTCGATGGCATGGAAGGTTTCGAAGACCTCGAAGCCACCGGCTACAACGTCCAGCTGGCGTACACCCTCACCGGTGAGTCGCGCTCCTACAAGCTCGATGGCGGCAAGTTCGACAAGATCAAGCCGGAGAACAAGCAGATCGGTGCCTGGGAAGTGTTCTACCGCTTCGACGACATCACCGTCGATGAAACCGGTGTTGCACCGAGCGGTTATGTCGGTGCCCTGGATAGCGCAGAAGCTGGTGCGAAGACCCACACCATCGGTGTCAACTGGTACGCCAACGAGTCGGTCAAGCTCTCGGCCAACTACCTGAAGACCAGCGTGGACGACGTGGTCAACGCCAATGGCGACGACGATGGCGACGCCATCAGCCTGCGCGCCCAGTACGTGTTCTAAAACATCACCTCATCCGTGATGCTCCATTGAGCCCCGCCCTGGCGGGGCTTTTTTTCGCCTGCGGGACAGGTCAGACTGCGCGCATGCCTATCCAGACCCTGTACCGCCTCGCCGAACTGCCCCCCGCCGAATGGGACGCGCTGCTGAGCGATGATCAGCCCTTCCTTCGTCACGCCTTCCTCTACGCGCTGGAAGACAGCGGCAGCGTGGGTGGGCGTAGCGGCTGGCAACCTGCCCATCTCCTGCTGCGCGACCCGCAGGGCGCGTTGCAGGCAGCCTTGCCGCTGTATCGCAAGTTTCATTCGTACGGTGAGTACGTGTTCGACTGGGCGTGGGCGGATGCCTGCCAGCGGGCCGGCATCGCCTACTACCCCAAGCTGCTTTGCGCGGTGCCTTTCACCCCGGTCACCGGCAGTCGCCTGCTGGGCGACGTACAGGCTGCCGGTGAGCTGCTCGATGTACTCACCGCTGGGCTTGAAAGGCAGGAACTGTCGGGGCTACACGTGAATTTCAGCGAGCCGCGGGCCGATCAGCTGCTGGCGGGGCGGGATGGCTGGCTGGAGCGCATCGGCTGCCAGTTTCATTGGCACAACCGTGGTTACCGGGATTTTCAGGACTTTCTCGATGCACTGACCTCGCGCAAGCGCAAACAGTTGCGCAAGGAACGCGAACAGGTGGCGGGGCAGGGCATCAGCTTCGAGTGGCGCGATGGGCACGAACTCAGCGAGGCGGAATGGGATTTCGTCTATGCCTGCTACGCCAACACCTATCAGGTCCGCGGTCAGACGCCCTATCTGACTCGGCAATTCTTCAGCCTGTTGGCCGAGCGCATGCCGCAGGCGATTCGCGTGGTGCTGGCATTACAGGGTTCGAGGCCGGTGGCGATGGCCTTCAGCCTGCGCAGTGCGTCTGGCCTGTACGGTCGTTACTGGGGCTGTCTGGCGGAGTTTGACCGGCTGCACTTCGAGACGTGCTTCTACCAGGGTATCGATCAGGCCATCGCGGGCGGCCTGGAGCGGTTCGATGCCGGGGCGCAGGGTGAGCACAAGCTCATTCGTGGCTTCGAGCCGGTGATCACGCGCTCCTGGCACTATCTGCAGCACCCCGGTTTGCGCGCCGCGGTAGCGGATTTCCTCCAGCAGGAACGTGCGGGGGTGCTGGCGTACGCCGAGGCGGCGCGCCAGGCGCTGCCGTACCGGCAGGCCGGCAGCTAGTCGTTTGTCTCAGGCGTGGGAGGCGGCGCTGTTCTCCTCGTGGATCAGCAGCATGCGTTGCAGTTCGCTACGCAGCAGCGGGTCTTGGCATCCCGGCAGGTACTCGCGCAGTTTGCGGATCACCCACTGCTGACCCCTGTCGATGAAGGGCAGACGCTCGTCCAGCGATTCGATAGCCATCGCCTTGCCGTAGAAGGCGCCGGTGTCCTTGTTGGGTTCCAGCCCCAGATGCTGCAGGCAGTTGAGCAGCAACTTGCAGCTTTCGATTTCGCCCTGGCGGACCTGCTCGAGCAGTTGCCGTTGCTCCGGTGTGCAGGGTTGTTGCAACGAGTCGCCGGCCACCTTGGCTCCGGCGCGCTCCGCGCTGAGCAGGTCCTGCAGCAGCTGGGCTTCGCCTTCCGGGGCGTTCAGTGGGCTTTGTGGTTCGGTCATGTCGCGATCTCCTATCGGTCGAGGGTTTCGCACGCTGGCGGCAGCTGGGTACGTGCCGCCATAAATGAAAAGGGCCGGTGAACCGGCCCCTCGGGGATCAGAGCTTCTTCGCGGTGATGATCTTCACCGGGGTCAGCGGCACGTTCTGCATCATGGCGCGGTTGCCGGTGGGCACTTGGGCGATCTGGTCGACCACCTCCATGCCGCGTACGACCTTGGCGAATACCGCATAGCCGAAGTCGCGGCCGCCGTGGTCGAGGAAATCGTTGTCGCGATGGTTGATGAAGAACTGGCTGGTCGCCGAATTCACGTTCTGCGTACGAGCCATGGCGACGGTGCCGCGCACGTTGTGCAGGCCATTGTCCGCTTCGTTCTTGATCGGGGCCTTGGTGGGCTTCTGGTTCAGGCCTTCGCCGAAGCCGCCGCCCTGGACCATGAAGCCGGGAATGACGCGGTGGAACACGGTGCCGTCATAAAAGCCGCTGTCGACGTAGCCGAGGAAGTTCTCGACGCTGATCGGTGCCTTTTCCGCTTCGAGCTCGAGCTCGATCTCGCCCAGGCTGGTGGTCAGCAGTACGCGAGGGTTTTCCGCGGCGAACAGGTTGCCGGCCAGCAGAACGGTACAGGCGGCGAGGGCAATGCGTTTCAACATGATGTCTTTCCTGATGTTGGGGAAGCTGTCAGCCGGCCAGTGGGGTGGCCTGGCCAGCATCGTACGTCTTGATCAGCTCGATGAGAATCCGGGTGGCCGGGCCGAGCGGTCTGTCGTGGTTAGTGTAGAGATAGAACAAGGGCCGGCGAATACTGCCTTGGACCAGTGGCAGCGGCTTGAGTATGCCCTCGGCCAGTTCGCGTCCGATCAGGTGCCGCGGTAGCCAGGCGAAGCCCAGCCCGCTGCTGACGAAGGCCACGGAGGTGGCCAGGCTGCCCACCGTCCAGCGCTGTTCGGCGCCCAGCCAGCCGGCATCGCGCGGCTGGCGCAGGCCAGTGTCGCGTACCACGATCTGCATCTGGCTCTGCAGGTCCTGCACGCTGAGCTTGCGTCCCAGTTGGTGAAGGGCATGATTGGCGTGCGCTACGGCGACGAACTCCACGGTGCTGAGCTCGCTGCCCAGGTAGCCGGTGATGTCCAGGGCGCTGATGGCGAGGTCCGCGGTACCGTCCTTGAGCACTTCCTCGACGCCGGAGAGCACTTCCTCACGCAGGCGGACCCGGCAGCCGCGGCTCTTCGGCATGAACTCGCTAAGTGCCTGGATCAGCTTGGCGCTGGGGTAGGCGGCATCGACCACCAGTCGCACCTCGGCTTCCCAGCCTTGTTCCATATGGTGTGCCAGCTCTTCCAGCTGGCTGGCCTGGGTGACCAGCTGTCGCGAACGGCGCAGCAGCACCTCGCCCGCCTCGGTTAGCACTGCCTTGCGCCCGTCTATGCGCAATAGCGGCACGCCCAGTTGTTCCTGCATGCGTGCCACGGTGTAGCTGACCGACGACTGCGACCGATGCAGCGCTTCGGCCGCCTGGGCGAAGCCGCCGTGATCAATGACCGCCTGCAGGGTGCGCCACTGATCGAGGGTCACACGGGGCACTTTCATTCCTTCGGTTCCTTTAACAAGGTCTGTTAGGCTGGCCACTCTGTAGAGGAGCCCAGTCAAAATGAAAACAATCGGTTACCTACTCGTCGCCTTGCTGCCACTCACGGCCAATGCGGTCACTTATCCGGTAGACGTCGAGCAGCAGCTCAACGGCGCGGAGATCACCGTCACCCCGCAGACCATTGATCGTGACTTCGCCGGGCTACTGCTGCTCAACTATGGGGGCACGGCTGCGGTGTGTACCGCCGTGTTCCAGAACGGCCCGGAAGCGCCGCGCACGCGACGCACGGAGTTGCAACCAGGTGAGCGCAAGGCACTGACGTCCAAGTTCAAGCGCGACGTGATTCGCCTGCGCATCAAGTTGACCTGCCAGCCAGAATAGGACGCTAGGCTGCCCTCATCGCGCGGGCTGCCTGAACGCGAACCGATCAATCCAGTATGTTCTCGAGTATTTCGTAAACGATGCCGGTGGCGATGGCGACCAGAACCACGTCGCGGCCGATCTGTTTCCACTCGTAGCCTTCGTAGCGCGGCAGGTGCCCCAGCAGGCGGCTGTCCATGTTCTTGGCGATGCCCGGCGGTAGCGGCTTGCCGCGCGCCAGATTCTTCTGGATGCCCGGTGGCAGGGACGAGACCGGCGCTAGCAGATCGCGATGACTACGCAGGGTGATGCGGACCGAACCGATGTCCACCGACGGACCCTGGTAGCGATGCGGCTGCTGTGCCGAAGGCTGATGCTGCTGTGCGCGGTCGGGCTTGCCCTTGCCGGGGTGATCATTGTTCGGCTGCGCTGCGCCGGCAGCGGCGTATAACGCCAGTGAAAGTGCGCCAGTCAGCAGTACCACTCGCTTTTGGGACATCATGCGAACCTCTTGGGTATTAAGCCGCTTCTATTTCCTCAGCTTAGCCTGTGTTTGCCTGGGAAAACATGGCGACCGTTACAGAACGCGCCTTTGCCCGGCAGACGAGTTACCCTATGCCATTGTTTTTTTCGACCTCCGAGGTAGCTCCCTTGTTTGACCAATTCGCCCTGCACGAACGCCTGCTAAAGGCTGTCGCCGAACTCAAATTCGTCGAGCCGACTCCAGTGCAGGTGGCGGCCATTCCGCCGGCGCTGGAAGGGCGTGACCTGCGGGTGACGGCACAGACTGGCAGCGGCAAGACCGCCGCCTTCGTACTGCCGATGCTCAATCGGCTGATTGGCGATGCCGTGGTGCGCACCGATGTTCGGGCGCTGATTCTGTTGCCGACCCGAGAGCTGGCGCAGCAGACGCTGAAGGAGGTCGAGCGTTTCTCGCAATTCACCTTCATCAAGTCGGCGATGATTACCGGTGGCGAGGACTTCAAGGTCCAGGCCGCAGTCATGCGCAAGGTGCCGGACATTCTCATCGGCACGCCTGGGCGCATGATCGAGCACCTTAATGCCGGCACGCTGGTCCTCAAGGATGTCGAGATGCTGATCCTCGACGAAGCCGACCGCATGCTCGACATGGGCTTTGCCGAGGACGTGCAGCGTCTGGTCGGCGAGTGCGCCAAACGCCAGCAGACGCTGCTGTTTTCCGCGACCAGTGGCGGCGCCGCGCTGCGCGAGATGACCGCCAGCGTGCTGCGCGACCCGCTGCACCTGCAGCTCAACCGCGTCAGCGAACTCAACGAAGGCACGCGCCAGCAGATCATCACTGCCGAAAACACCGAACATAAGGAAAAGTTGGTGCACTGGCTGCTCGCCAACGAGACGTACAAGAAGGCAGTGATCTTCACCAACACCCGCGTACAGGCCGACCGCCTCTACGGCCGGCTCGTTGCCGAGGGCGTGAAGGCGTTCGTGCTGCATGGCGATAAGGACCAGAAAGACCGCAAGCTGGCGATCGACCGGGTCAAGGAAGGCGGCGTCAAGGTGCTGGTAGCGACCGACGTGGCGGCGCGCGGGTTGGACATCGAAGGGCTGGATCTGGTGATCAACTTCGACATGCCGCGCTCGGGTGACGAATACGTGCACCGTATCGGTCGTACGGGGCGCGCCGGTGGCGAAGGGCTGGCGATCTCGCTGATCTGTCACAACGACTGGAACCTGATGTCCAGCATCGAGCGTTATCTCAAGCAGCGTTTCGAGCGGCGGGTGATCAAGGGGCTGAAAGGCAGCTACATGGGCCCGAAGAACCTTAAAGCGTCGGGCAAGGCAGCTGGCACCAAGAAGAAAAAGATCGAAAAGAAGAAAGGCACCGAGAAGAAATCCAAACCTGCGGGCAAGCGCCCGAACGGCGCCAAGCGCGAGTCACCATCGCCGGTGGTGAGCCAGGATGGAATGGCACCGCTCAAGCGCAAGAAGCCGACGGCCGAGTAACCGTCGGCCTTCAGCCTCAGCGCTGAGCGTCAGCCGGCATATCTGCCTCGCGTTCCGCTTCCTCGATCTGTTTCAGACGCTTGTCATAGACCTCGCACTCGTCGCCCAACTGGTCGGCGGTGCGCTTGGCTTCCATCTGGCGAATCTCCTCATTTATCTCCTCGGCGCGTTCCGGATTGCTCTCGGTCAGCTGGTTGACGCGCTCGGCCAGCTGTTCGGCCTTGGCATTCACTTCGTCCGGGGTGCACGCTGCGTGCGCAGTCGGGCTGGCCAGCGCGGCGGCGGTCAGGGCAATCATCAGCAGTTTCATGGCTCGCTCCTCGTTCAATCGGTCTGAACGGTGGATCGCAGCGCAGCCGCTTTAGTTCAGACAACGAACCGGTCGCCATGGTGAACGGTCCCAATCAGTAGGCGCCTCATTCGCGAGGCGAACATCTGCTGAGGGAGAACGACCATGAGCTATAACTGGGGCCTTATCCAGCGCCTGTTGCATGAAGTTCAACGCGGCGCCAATGACAGTTTCAAGCCACGCCACTACGCCGAAGAACATGCGACGCAGATGGAAAGTGAAGGTCAGCCGATGCCGAATCTTGATAGTCTGCGTGCCGAAGCGGCCGATTACGAAAGTCTGCTATTCGAAGGTGGCTTCATCGTTTCGCGGCCCGAGGAGGAGGGCGGCAATGGCGAGAATTTCGTCCTGACCGAGCGCGGCTCGCGTTTGCTGGCGATCCTCGACGATCCGCAGGAGGCGCAGCGCCAGCACCTGGCGGACAAGGGCGATGCGGCGCTGGTGCCGGAAGTGTTCGACGAGATGGCGGCCGGTCGCCCATGACCGGCGTTGTCGTTACAGGCGAAAGCCATCGGCGATGTAGCCGGCGAGCGTTTCGCTGACCGGCGACTGCTGCTGCGGGTTGCGCAGCAGCACGATGCTGGTCTGAGGCAGGCGCGGCAGGCCCTCCTTTTCACCGAGTATCTGCAGATCGGCAGGAATCAGGCTCTGCAGCTGTGCGGTCAGCGCCAATCCTGCACCCACGATCGCCATGATCGCCGACAGGCTCGGGCTGCTATAGGCGATCCGGTACTCGATTTCCCGCGCATCCAGCGCATTGCATACCCAGGCGCGACAGAAGCAATCGGTATTGAACGTTGCCAGCGGCAGGGGGCGATGCTCATGCAGGTCGAAGCCCGGGGCGGCGGCCCAGACGACGTGCTCCTGGCGCAGCAACTGGCCAATCTCGGTGCCCGGTTCGCGGGTGACGATGCTCAGGTCCAGATCCCGTCGCTGCAACAACTGGGTCGATGGCTCGCAATGCACCTCGACTTGCACCAGTGGATACGCCTGGGCGAAGCGCGAAAGAATGCCGGGTAGAAAACGCATGACGTAATCGTCCGGCGTGCCGATGCGCACCGCGCCGACCATGTGTGGCTGGCGCAGGGTGGTCATGACTTCGCCGTGCAGTTTGAGAATGCGCCGCGCGTAACCCAGCAGTATCTGGCCCTCGGCAGTAAACCTGACCTGCCGACCGTTGCGCTCGAATAGCGGACGCTGCAACACATCCTCTTCCAGGCGTTTCATCTGCATGCTCACCGCCGACTGGGTGCGGTTCACCGCGGCTGCGGCACGGGTGAAACCGCCGTGGTCAGCGATGGCCACGAAGCTGCGCAGCAGCTCGGTGTCGATATTCGGGTAGTTGGCCATTCATCAATCCTCGAGATGCAAGGCATTAGGAACATTCGTTGGATTGATCTTAATCCGAGCGCGAGACTGACGCCAACCCAACTGGAGGGCGTCGTGATGAACATGCACAAAGTCGCTTTGCGATCTTTCCATCTGCCGAAGGCACTTCGAGCACCCGCGCCGGGATTGCTGCTGCAGGCCTGGCACAAGCTGCAGCGCTGGAACGAACTGGCACGCCAACGGCGCCAGCTGGCCGCGCTCGGTGACGACATGCTCAAGGACATCGGCCGCAGCCGTGCCGACAT
This sequence comes from Pseudomonas sp. FeN3W, assembly GCA_030263805.2. Lineage (NCBI taxonomy): Bacteria > Pseudomonadati > Pseudomonadota > Gammaproteobacteria > Pseudomonadales > Pseudomonadaceae > Pseudomonas > Pseudomonas sp. FeN3W. The sequence goes on along the minus strand of CP136010.1, from coordinate 999,201 downwards.
CGAATGGGAAGCGAGCCGGCCGTTCTGGGACAACCCTGATCGTCAGTGACCCAGCACCAGCTTTTGAATCCCCAGCGACAGGCTGACGGTGACCAACATGAGCGCGAACAGGCGCTGCAGCAGACTGCTGTTGAGGTATTGCGCCAGGCGGTTACCGGCCAGCACGCCGAAGGCACCGCCCAGCGCCAGGCCGCCGAGCAGCGGTAGTGGTGGCTCGGCATCGGTAAGGTAGAGCAGGAAGCCACCGCCGCTGACGACGGCGATCACCGCCATCGAGGTGGCCATGGCGCTGAGCAGCGATAGCGAGGTGAACCAGAGCAGTGCCGGGACGATGAGAAAGCCGCCGCCGACACCCATCAGCCCGGAGAGCAGGCCAACGCCGACGCCGATGCCCGGCAGCGCCAGCTGTCGATCCTTGACGTTTTCCTTGGCCGGCAGGTTGGCGCCGCGCCACATGCGCCAGGCGGACCACAGCACCAACAGGCAGAAACCGATGATCAGTGCGCGCTCCGGTATGAACTGCCCGAGCCATTGACCGGCAGCGTTGCCCGGCAAGCCGCAGACAGCCAGCAGCATGACCGGGCGCCAGGCGACCTGGCCGAGCCGCGCCCGCGGAATCGCGCCGATGAGTGCGGACATGGCCACCGCACCGAGGCTGACGCCGATGGCATCGCGCAATGGCAGGTGCAGGCTGAGTAGCAGGGGCAGGGCGACCAACGAGCCACCGGCGCCGGTGAGGCCAAGCAACAGGCCGAGAATGAGGCCGATTCCCAGTGCTTCCAGCAGTAGAACGTCCATCAGGCAAGGCTGCCGGATGCCAGGGGAATGGTAGGGACCGTATCGGTTTGCATGCGTGCTCCGTCGTCAGCGTTCCATCGTCCATCGTTGATAGGCCCGAGCTGGCGTGTTCCGTGCGATGGACGGCGGCCGCAGCGGTGCCACGCACCCGCAGACAAAGTGTAAGGCCTATCAGCGTGGCAGGGCACGACTGAGGGTGAAGGCGCCGCGCAGATCGCCCTCGCGAAACCCACGGGCCTGATCCTGCGGGTAGTGGTGGTCGATCAGCTCCAGCAGCTCCGGCTTGATCTTTTCCCCGTGACAACCCAAGCAGGCTTCAGCGGTGCCGATCGCCTGCATGTAGCGGTACTCGCCTGCGACAACCTCACCATGCTTGAGCTGCTCGATCGGTTCACCCGCGGCGGCACGCTGGGCGAACTGCTCCAGCACCGAGCGCTCCCAGGCATCTGGCGCGTTGTCCGGATTGCGCAGCTTCAGCGCGGTGCGGCCTACCTGCCAGGGCGCCTGGCTATGCTGGCTGGTGATTTCCGGCGCGAGAAGACGGCATGCCTTCACGGCTTCCGCCGGGCCAGCGTCTGCCATGGCCTGCTTGACCGTGCCGAGCAGCTGCTGCTGGAACGGTGGAATCAGGCTGGCAGCCTCGCCGCGCAGCGGTTCGGTGTCGACGTCAGGTGCGGCGTGGGCCTGCAATGCGAACCAGCCGAGCGTCAGCAAAGACAGTGATTTCATAATGCCTCCCAGAATGTGAAATATAGTGGGGGGAGTATCGGTGCAGGCGGCACACGATGCAAGCCACTGCCTGCGGTAGGCAGCGGCTCCGGCACCGGAATGTCTCAGGTACCGCGAATCAGCTTGCGCAGCAGGAAACGATTGGGGTGGCAGGCTTCGGCGACGTCCCGAGGCAGCGGCAATGGTTCGTCGTCCAGCCAGGCTGCCAGCAGCTCGCCGGACAGCGGGGCGCTGATCATGCCGCGCGAGCCGTGAGCGGTATTGACGTAGAGCCCGTCGAGCCACGGGCAGGGCGCGTGCAGCGACTGACGGGCGTTCTTGCCCAGCGCCGCATAGGTTTCGGCGAATGCATCGGGCTCGGCCAGTGGCCCGATCAACGGCAGATAGTCCGGGCTGGTGCAGCGAAATGCCACGCGCCCGTCCAGCATCTCGGTACGTTGTGGGTTCGCCGCCAGGCGCTGGTACAGATCCGCTGAAATCTGCTCGAGCATTTGCAGATTCGCCTGGTGCTCGGCGACGCTGGGGGTATCGTCGGTCTGCTGGAAGTTGAAGCTGGCACCCAGCGTGTGCGTGCCATTTCGGGGCGGAGCGACGTAACCTTTGGCGCACAGCACGGTACCCAGCTGGCTGCTCTGGGCGGTCGCCGGCAGGCAGGAAATCTGCCCGCGAATACGTTTGAGCGGCAGCCAGGCGCTCTGGCTGAAGCGTGCGACGTCCGCCGCGCCGGTCAGGATCACCACGGGCGCCTCGGCCAGCAGCGCTTGTTCCCTCAGCACCTGCCAGGATTGTCCGTTGCGGCGCAGTTCGAGCGCATCATGGTACTTGAGCAGCTCGACTCCCGGTCGCTGCAGCAGCCACTGGCATAGCGCCGGTGGGTTGGCCCAGCCGGCGTCGGGATAGAACAATCCGCCCTCGGGCAGGGCAACCCCGGCCAGCGCTTCAGCGGCTTCGCGCGACAGCGGATGGACCAACGAGGCCGGAAAGGCCGTCGCCAACTCGGCCTGGCGTTCGCGCTCCTTGTCGTCGTAGATCAGTTGCAGTACACCGCATGCCTGCCAGTCCTGGCCTGCTTGCAGATTGCTCAGCAGCCGGCGTGTATAGCTGAAACCACTGACCACCAGCCGCGACAGTGCGGTGCCGTGGGCAGAAAGCTTGAGGTAGAGCACGCCCTGCGGGTTGCCCGAGCCTTCCTGCGCCGCCGCGGCGTGGCGTTCGAGGACTGTCACCTTCCAGCCGCGGGCAGCCAGCGATGCGGCCGTCGCGCAGCCTGCCAGTCCCGCGCCGATGATCACCGCGCGACGTTCGGCCGTCGCATAGCCCGGGCGAGCGAACCAGGGCTTGTCCGAAACGCGGGTGCCGGGTGCTCGCAGGCGCCCGCGCAGAATCTCGCGTTTGTGGCCGTAGCCGGGTATCCGCTGCATGTCGAAGCCTGCCTCGATCAGGCCGCGCCGCACGAAGCCGGCGCTGGTAAACGTGCCCAGCGTTGCGTCGGGCGCGGAAAGTCTGGCCAGCTCGGCGAACAGCGCCGGTTGCCACATCTGCGGATTCTTCGCCGGGGCGAAGCCGTCGAGGAACCAGGCATCGACCTGCGCATCCAGGCTCGGCAAGCATTCGAGCACGTCGCCGATCAGCAGGGTCAGCACCACGCGGCCGCCAGCGAAGACGAAACGCTGATAGCCCGGATTCAGCGCCACGTACTGCTGCAGCAGCTGCTCGGACTGCTGCTCCAGCTCCGGCCACAGCGCCAGTGCACGCTGCAGGTCCTCGCGGGTCAGCGGGTGCTTCTCGACGCTGATGAAGTGCAGCCGCGCCTGCGGGTCGGCCACGCGCTCGAACAGATGCCACGCACAGAGAAAGTTCAGCCCGGTACCGAAGCCGGTTTCACCGATCACCAGGCGCCGGTTGCCCTGTAGCGCGGCGAAACGCTGGGGCAGATCGTTCTGCGTGAGGAACACATGTTCGGTCTCGGCCAGGCCGCTGGCCCGGGAGAAGTACACGTCGCCGTACTGGCGAGATTGCGGCAGGCCGTTCTCGTCCCAGTCGAGTTCGGCATGCTGGAAGGCGTCGGAAGCGGGGCGGTCGTTCATGGTGGTTCCTGAAAGGGCGGGGCAACGCGATGGGAATCGCCGGGTGCAGATGACGCACCCGGCGCGGTCGATCAGCCGTCGACCTGGATTTGCTGCTCCAGTCGGCCGATGGCGGCGTCCAGCTCGTCGAGCGCGGCCTCGCTGTCCGGATGGTTCTGCTTGAGCAGCGTCTCGCTCTGCTGGCAGGCATTGCGCAGCTGCGGCACGCCGCAATAGCGGGTGGCGCCATGCAGGCGGTGCACGCGCTCGATCAGCGCCTGGCGATCACCTGCCTGGCGGGCTTCGCGAATGGTTCGGCGGTCGCCTTCCAGTGACTGCAGCAGCATGCCGAGCATGTCATCGGCGAGATCGGCCTTGCCTGCCGCCAGGCGCAGGCCTTCTTCCTCATCCAGCACTTTCAGGCTCGGTTCAGCCTGTTTCGGCGGCTCCAGCGCGCGCTGCGGCTGGCTGCGCAGGGCCAGGCCGGTCCACTTCAACACCACCTGGGCCAGCTGCCGGTCGCTGATCGGCTTGGTCAGGTAGTCGTCCATGCCGCTCTGTAGCAGCGAGCGTTTCTCGTTCGCCAGCGCATGGGCGGTGAGCGCGATGATCGGCAGCGGCGAACTATTGCTGGTGTGCTCCCAGTGACGGATGGCTTCGGTGGTTTGCCGGCCGTCCATGCCGGGCATTTGCACGTCCATCAGGACCAGGTCGAAGGCATGCTGCTTGACCGCTTCCAGCGCGGCCGGGCCGTTATCCACCGCAACGACTTCGGCGCCCATATCGCCGAGCAGGGTTTTCACCAGCAGCAGGTTGGCCGGATTGTCATCCACGCAGAGCACGCGCGCCGCACGGTCGGGTGCCGTCGCGGTGGGTTCCGGGTAGCTTTGGTTGGGGCGTACCAGCGCCACCAGTACGCGTTGCAGCTTGCGCGTGCAGGCGGGTTTGCCCTGCAGCTGGGTATAGCTGTGGGCTTCCGGGAGGGCGTCGTGGTAGTGGCCCTGCTCGGTGGTCGGGCAAAGCACCACGCATTTGCAGCCGAGCGCCTCGATTTCCATCAGGCGTCGGCTGAGGGCGTCCGGTTCGATTTCGCGGCCGGTGACGCCGAGCACGGCGAGGTCGATCAGCTGGCTGCTCTGGCGTTGAGCGTCGATGGTTTCCTGCATCTGATCAAGCGTATCGAAGGTATGCACTTCGAGGCCGAGGCTTTCCAGCTGATGCTGCAAGGCCTGACGGGCCAGCGGGTGCTGCTCCAGCAATGCGATCCGCCGGCCCTGCAAGGCAGGATGCGGCAGGTCTTCGATGTCGTCCCGCGCTTTCGGCAGGCTGAGGCTGATCCAGAACTCGGAGCCTTCGTCGGGGATGCTGTCGACACCGATCTCGCCGCCCATCTGTTCGATCAGGCGCTTGGAGATGACCAGGCCGAGACCGGTGCCGCCTGGCTGGCGCGACATGGAGTTGTCCGCCTGGCTGAAGGCCTGGAACAGGGCGCGCAGGTCCTGATCGGTCAGGCCGATGCCGGTGTCCTGCACGCTGATGCGCAGCTGGGCGCGATCGGCGTTGTCGTCCTCGACCATGGCGCGCACGGCGATGGTGCCTTCGTTGGTGAACTTGATGGCGTTGCTGATCAGATTGGTCAGCACCTGCTTGAGGCGCAGCGGATCGCCCAGCAGCGACAGCGGCGTGTCGCGATAGACCAGGCTGACCAGCTCCAGCTGCTTGGTGTGTGCAGCCGGGGCGAGGATGGTCAGGGTGTCCTCGATCAGATCGCGCAGATTGAAGGGAACGCTGTCGAGCACCAGCTTGCCGGCCTCGATCTTGGAGAAGTCGAGGATCTCGTTGATGATCCCGAGCAGGCTGTCGGCGGACTGCTCGATGGTACCCAGGTAGTCCTGCTGACGCGGGGTGAGGTCGCTTTTCTGCAGTAGCTGGGTGAAGCCGAGGATGCCGTTCAATGGCGTACGGATCTCGTGGCTCATGTTGGCGAGGAATTCGGACTTGATCCGGCTGGCCTCCAGGGCCTCCTTGCGCGCCAGGTCCAATTCGATGTTCTGGATCTCGATGGTTTCCAGGTTCTGCTGTACGTCCTCGGTGGCTTGGTCGATGCTCTGCTGCAGTTCCTCACGGGCGCTGAGCAGCGCCTCGGCCATGCGGTTGATGCCGGACGCGAGTTCGTCCATCTCGTGACTGCCCAGTGGTGGCAGGCGTGTTTCCAGGTGGCCGTCCTTGAGCTGCGCGACGGCGCCTTTGACACGCTGCAGCGGCAGGCTGATGGCGCGGCTCATGCGCAGGGCCAGCAGGGCGGTGATGATCAGCCCGGCACCGACCAGAAACAGGCTGGTCAGCAGGCTGCGATAGCCACGCAGCAGCGTGTTGTGGTGCGACAGTTCCAGTTCCAGCCAGCCGATCAGCTTTTCGTCCGGCCCATGGGGTTCGTCGGCGAGGTTGAGGTGACGGCTGAGCACCGGCATGAGGATGCGCGTGTGGTCCATGCTGCTGACGCGGGTCAGGCTCTCCGGGTCGCCTGGCGGAGGCGGGGTCAACATGCGCGGGCCGGCATGTACGCGCTGGACGCGTTCGGGATCGAGGATGGTCACGGCGCGGACGTCGGCCTGATCCAGCACCTGAGTCAGGATGCGCTGCAGGCGTTTGTCGTAGCCCAGATTCATGGCGGGCGCGGCCAGTGGCGCCAGCTGCTCGGCGATCAGCTGGCCGCGCTCGTCGAGCTGGTGACGCATCTCGGACAGCTGCATCCAGGTGAAGTAGGCACCGAGCACCACCGCCAGCAGGGTGCTGGGCAGCAGCGTCAGCATCAGCACGCGGCCACGAATTCCTAGGTCTTTCAGCACAGTCCGTCCACCGATCCTGGATTGCAGCGCGCTAGTGTAGCGACTCGGCTCGGTGGAATCTGCACGTCAGGTCTAGCCCTGGCGTCCCAGCCTCAGTCGAGGCCGCGGATTTCCTTACCGTTGAAGTCCGGCAGTTTCCAGTGGAAGGTCATCGCCAGTACGCGGAACAGGAAACCGCTGCCCAGCGCTGCCAGGGTGGCCAGCGTGGTATTGATCTCCAGCCACAGCATGCCGACGTAGAACACCCCGGTGAACAGCGCCACGGTGGCGTACAGCTCGCGCTGCAGCACCATCGGCACCTGGTTGCACAACACGTCGCGCATCAGGCCGCCGAAGATGCCGGTGATCACGCCGGCCAGTACGACTATGGACGGGTGCGCGCCCATGCCCATCGCCACATCGCAGCCGATCACGGTGAACGCCACCAGGCCGAGGCCATCCACCAGCAGGAAGACCATGCGCAGATGATGCAGGTGGCGGGCGATGAAGCCGGTGACGATGGCCGCGCCGATGGTGAAGGTGAGGTACTCCGGATGGGCGATCCAGCCGACCGGATAATGGCCGAGCAGCACATCCCGCGCGGTGCCGCCACCCAGCGCCGTCACGGTGCCGAGCAGGCAGATGCCGAACAGGTCCATGCCGCGGCGCATGCCCATGATGGCGCCGGACATGGCTTCGGCCGTGATGGCGATCAGGTAGATGGTGTGCAGCAGTTCCACGACGATACTCCGGACGGGCTGGGCTGCACGCCGGTGGGGCGCTGCAGCAAGGGGTGCGCGATTATGGAGCAATGCTGGTTAAATTTGTCTTGGCTAAGTATTTTTAGGCCATCCAAACATTTTCTTAATCGACACGCCGCATGAATCTCGATCCGAAGCAGACCGAAGCGTTTCGCACGGTGATCCGTACCGGCAGCTTCGAACAGGCTGCGCAGCGCCTGCACCTGACGCCACCGGCGATTTCACAGCGGGTACGCGCACTGGAGAGTGCGCTGGGCAGCGCGCTGGTCGTGCGCAGCCGGCCCTGCCGACCCACCGAAACCGGACAGCGCCTGCTGCAGTACCTCAAACGCGCCACCTTGCTCGAGGCCGATCTGCTGGCGGACCTCGCCGAGCGTAGCGATGCGCCGCTGGTCGTGGTCGCGGCACTCAATGCCGACAGCCTGGGGACCTGGTTCTTTCCAGCGCTGGCCGAGGTGCTGATCCGCGAGCGGGTTTTGCTCGATCTCACCGTCGAGGACCAGGATCACACCTACAGCCTGCTGGAGACGGGGCTGGCGATCGGTTGCATCAGCACCGAGCCCAAGCCGATGCGTGGCTGCACGGCCAGCCCGCTGGGCAGCATGCGCTACCGACTGGTGGCATCCAGCGAATTCCGGCAGAAGCACTTTGCCAACGGACTGACCCGCAACGCGGCGCGCAAGGCGCCGGTGGTCGCCTACACGCGCAAGGACACCCTGCAGTCGTCGTTCCTGCTGCGCCGCTTCGGGCTGCCGGAAGGCGCCTATCCCTGTCATTTCGTCCCCGGTGCCGAACCGCATTTCAGTGCGATTCGCTACGGGCTGGGGTACGGAATGGTGCCGGAACTGTTGCTGCATGATGCGTTGCAGACTGGCGAGGTGGTCGATCTGGCGGTCGACGAACCGCTGGAAATTGCCCTGTACTGGCACACTTGGAAGGTGCAATCGCCGCGTATGGAGCACCTTTCGCGGCAGATCATCGAGGCAGCGCCGAAGATCCTCGCGCGGCCATGATCGGCTCGGGCCGCACGCTCGCGTAGGTTGGGTTGAGGCGCGCAGCGCCGAAGCCCAACAGCGCATACCACGCAGCCCAAGGCCATGTATGCAGGCTTCATGCAACAGAAAGGCAACGGAATGACGGATGCGCCGCCTGATGCATCGTCGCGTTGGGCTTCGCTGCGCTCAACCCAACCTACATGTGCCCGACTGCGTTTGGTGGCTGGGCATATGGCCGCTTCGGCTACACGGTCTGCCCGTCGGCGAGCGTTGCCGGTATCATGGCGACCTTTTCCGCTGCCGTGCGACGCCATGACTACACACTATCCGACCATTGCCGATTGCATCGGCAACACCCCGCTGGTTCGTCTGCAGCGGATGCCGGGTAAGACCAGCAATACCATTCTGGTCAAGCTCGAGGGCAATAATCCGGCCGGTTCGGTCAAGGATCGCCCGGCGCTGTCGATGATCAACCGTGCCGAGCTGCGCGGCGACATCCATCCCGGCGACACGCTGATCGAGGCGACTTCCGGCAACACCGGGATCGCGCTGGCCATGGCGGCGGCGATCAAGGGCTACCGGATGGTCCTGATCATGCCGGACAACTCCACGGCCGAGCGCAAGGCGGCGATGACCGCCTACGGCGCCGAGCTGATTCTGGTGAGCAAGGAAGAGGGCATGGAAGGCGCCCGCGACCTGGCGCTGAAGATGCAGGCCGAGGGCCGCGGCAAGGTGCTCGACCAGTTCGCCAATGGCGACAACCCCGAGGCGCACTACAACAGTACGGGGCCGGAACTCTGGCGGCAGACTCACGGCAGCATCACCCATTTCATCAGCTCCATGGGTACCACCGGGACCATCATGGGCGTCTCGCGCTACCTCAAGGAGCAGAACGCCGCGGTGCAGATCGTCGGCCTGCAGCCGATGGAGGGCGCGGCCATCCCCGGCATCCGTCGCTGGCCGCAGGAATACCTGCCGAAGATCTATCAGGTCGAGCGCGTCGACCGCGTCGTCGACATGTCGCAGGCCGAGGCCGAACAGGTCATGCGCCGTCTGGCCCGTGAAGAAGGCATCTTCTGCGGCGTGTCCTCCGGTGGTGCCGTGGCTGCCGCGCTGCGCCTGTCGCAGGAGGTCGAGAATGCGGTGATCGTGGCGATCATCTGCGACCGTGGCGACCGTTATCTGTCTACCGGCGTGTATGACGCGCCCAATTGACTGGCTTATTGGCGGCGCGCTCCGTGCGCCGCATTGCGTCGCCATGACATTTTCAACGAACAGAACAGCGCAGGTTTCAGCTGATGGCCAAACGTAGCGGCGCTCTGCGCTTTCAACCCAGCGGCGGCGAGCGCAAGCCGCAAGTGCCGGTCGGCAAGAAGCAGCGCCTGAATATCGAGCGGTTGGCCAATGACGGGCGGGGCATCGCCTTCATCGAGGGGCGCACCTGGTTCGTCGAAGGTGCACTGCCTGGCGAAGAGGTCGAGACGCGCGTGCTGGCCGCGCGCAGCCAGATCGTCGAGGCGCGCTGCGAGCGTGTGCTTCAGGCCAGTGCGCAGCGCCAGGTAGAACCTTGTCCTCATGCCCGTCTGTGTGGCGGCTGCAACCTGCAGCATGCGCCCGTTGCCGATCAGCTTGCATTGAAACAGCACACGCTGGCCGAACAGCTCGCACGGGTGGCCGATCTGCAACCGGAGGTCTGGGCCGAACCGCTGGTGGGGCCGGCCTTCGGCTATCGCCGCCGTGCCCGGCTGGCGGTGCGCTGGGACGTCAAGAACAAGTGCCTGGACATCGGTTTTCGCGCCAGCTCCAGTCAGGAAATCGTCTCCATCCGCGAATGCCCGGTTCTGGTACAGCCTTTGCAATCGCTGCTGCCGGCATTGCTGGCCGCGTTACGTGATCTGAGCAAGCCGCAGGCTATCGGCCACGTCGAGCTTTTCAGCGGCACGGCCGAGGCGGTGCTGATTCGCCACACTGCGGTCCTGCCGGAAACAGACGTAGCACGTCTGCGCAGCTTCGCTACCGCCCATGGAGCGCAGCTCTGGTGGCAGGGTGCAGGCGAGCCTGAGCCGGACGATCCCGCGGCGACGCTGGCTTACCGACTGGATGCCTGGGATCTGGAGCTGGCCTGGCGCCCGGGGGATTTCGTTCAGGTCAACGCGCCGGTCAACGAGGCGATGGTCGCTCAGGCGCTGGAATGGCTGGGCGCTGGCAAGGATGAGGCCGTGCTTGACCTGTTCTGCGGGCTGGGTAATTTCAGCCTGCCGCTGGCGCGCTCGGGCGCTCAAGTGGTGGGTGTCGAGGGTGTCGAGGCGATGGTGACGCGGGCGCAGGAAAATGCCCGGCGCAATGCTCTGGCGCACGCGCACTTTTATCGGGCCGACTTGTCGAAGCCGCTGGCTGACGCCCCCTGGGCGCGCAAGGGTTTTGCCGCGGTGATGCTCGATCCGCCGCGTGACGGCGCGCTGGAAATCGTTCGACAAATGTCGAAGCTGAAAGCGCAGCGCGTGGTCTATGTTTCATGCAATCCCGCCACTCTGGCGCGCGATGCGCGCGAGCTGGCCAGCCAGGGGTTTCGTCTGAAGCGTGCGGGTGTGCTGGACATGTTCCCGCAGACGGCTCACGTCGAGGCCATGGCGTTGTTCGAGCGGGGTTAACGCCCGGCGCTGCATTCTTGACAGGCGAATTGCCTGTGGTTCAACCGACCGGCACGCAGAATGCCGGCGTTCATGGCGCAGTAGCTGCGCAGAAGGGAAGGTTTAGATGGTACAGGTCAGAGCGCTTCAGCCGATCAATACGGACGGCAGTATCAACCTGGATGGCTGGCTCGATCATGTGCTGGGGATGGACCCGGCACTCGACCGCGCGGCTCTTAAGGAGGCCTGCGAGTTTGCCCGCGAGGCGGAACAGCAGGCCAATGCGGCGCAGAACCTCTGGAGTGAAGGCACCTCCAGCTACCAGATCGGCCTGGAGATCGCCGAGATCCTCGCCGACCTCAAGCTGGATCAGGACAGTCTGGTCGCAGCCGTCATCTATCGCGGCGTACGTGAAGGCAAGATCCAGCTCGCCGATGTGAACCAGCGCTTCGGTCCGGTGGTGGCCAAGTTGATCGAAGGCGTGCTGCGCATGGCGGCGATCAGCGCCAGTCTCAATCCCCGCGAATCCCTCGTACTCGGTTCCCAGGCGCAGGTGGAAAACCTGCGCAAGATGCTGGTGGCCATGGTCGACGACGTGCGCGTCGCGCTGATCAAGCTCGCCGAACGCACCTGCGCCATCCGCGCGGTGAAGCTGGCCGACGATGAGAAGCGCCAGCGTGTCGCCCGCGAAGTCTTCGACATCTACGCGCCGCTGGCCCATCGGCTGGGCATCGGCCATATCAAGTGGGAGCTGGAGGACCTGTCCTTCCGCTACCTCGAACCCGAGCAGTACAAGCAGATCGCCCAGCTCTTGCACGAGCGTCGCCTCGATCGTGAACAGTACATTCAGAACGTCGTGCAGCAACTCAAGGACGAGCTGACCGCGACCGGTATCCAGCCGGACATTGACGGCCGCGCCAAGCACATCTATTCCATCTGGCGCAAGATGCAGAAGAAGGGCCTGCAGTTCAGCCAGATCTACGACGTGCGCGCGGTGCGCGTGCTGGTGCCGGAGGTGCGCGACTGCTACACCGCGCTGGGCATCGTGCATACGCTCTGGCGGCACATTCCCAAAGAATTCGACGACTACATCGCCAACCCCAAGGAGAACGGCTACCGCTCGCTGCACACCGCGGTGATCGGCCCGGAGGGCAAGGTGCTGGAGGTGCAGATCCGCACCCATGCGATGCACGAGGAGGCCGAGCTGGGCGTCTGCGCGCACTGGCGCTACAAGGGCACCGACGTCAATTCCGGCTCCGACCACTACGAGGAGAAGATCGCCTGGTTGCGCCAGGTGCTCGAATGGCACGAGGAACTGGGCGACATCGGCGGCCTGGCCGACCAGCTGCGCGTCGACATCGAGCCGGACCGGGTCTATGTGTTCACCCCGGACGGCCATGCCATCGACCTGCCCAAGGGCGCCACGCCGCTGGACTTCGCCTACCGGGTGCACACCGAGATCGGCCACAACTGCCGCGGCGCCAAGGTCAACGGGCGTATCGTGCCGCTCAACTACAGCCTGCAGACCGGCGAGCAGGTGGAGATCATCACCAGCAAGCACGGCTCGCCGAGCCGCGACTGGCTGAACCCCAACCTGGGCTACATCACCACCTCGCGCTCGCGGGCGAAGATCGTCCACTGGTTCAAGCTGCAGGCGCGCGACCAGAACGTCGCCGCCGGCAAGGCGCTGCTGGAGCGCGAGCTGGGTCGCCTGGACCTGCCGCCGGTGGATTTCGACAAGCTGGCGGAAAAGACCAACCTGAAGAACGCCGAAGACATGTTCGCCGCGCTGGGCGCCGGCGACCTGCGCCTGGCGCATCTGATCAACATGGCGCAGCAACTGGTCGAGCCGGAGCGCGGTTACGACCAGCTGGAATTGATCCCGCGGCGCTCGGCGCCGCACAAGCCGGGCAAGCGCGGCGATGTGCAGATCCAGGGCGTGGGCAACCTGCTGACGCAGATGGCCGGCTGCTGCCAGCCGCTGCCGGGCGACCCCATCGTCGGCTACATCACCCTCGGCCGCGGCGTCAGCATCCATCGCCAGGACTGCCCGTCGGTGCTGCAGTTGGCCGGGCGTGAGCCGGAGCGGATCATCCAGGTCAGCTGGGGTCCGGTGCCGGAGAAGACCTATCCGGTAGAGATCATGATCCGCGCCTACGACCGCGCCGGGCTGTTGCGCGACATCTCGCAGATGCTGCTCAACGAGCGGATCAACGTGCTGTCGATGAACACCCGTTCGAACAAGGAAGACAGCACCGCGCAGATGACGCTGACCATCGAGATCCCCGGGCTGAACGCCCTCGGCCGGCTGCTGAGCCGGATTTCCCAGTTGCCCAACATCATCGAGGCCAAGCGACAGAGGGCGACATAAAAGCAGCTATAAGCTGGAAGCCTGAAGCTGGAAGAAAAAGCTTGACCGGTGTGAGTCGCTGCCTCGCACATTGGCTTCCAGCTTCCAGCTTCCAGCTTCCAGCTTCCAGCTTCCAGCTTCCAGCTCCAGGACTTGTCATGTACCAACTCAACGACCTCCTGCACCTGATGGCCCGGCTGCGCGATCCGCAGCATGGTTGTCCGTGGGACCTGCAGCAGGACTACGCGAGCATCGTGCCGCACACATTGGAAGAAGCCTACGAGGTGGCCGATGCCATCGAGAGCGGCGACTTCGATCATCTGCCCGGTGAGCTGGGTGACCTGCTGTTCCAGGTCGTCTACTACAGCCAGCTGGCCCAGGAGGAAGGGCGCTTCGAGTTCGCCACGGTGGTCGATGCCATCACCCGCAAGCTGATCCGTCGCCATCCCCACGTGTTCCCTGATGGCGATCTGTATGGCTCGCCGGAGCTGCCGCGCCTCGATGAAACGGCGATCAAGCAGCGCTGGGAGGAGATCAAGGCCGAGGAGCGTGCCGAGAAAGCCGCCGCCCCCGAACAGCTGTCGCTGCTCGATGACGTGCCCAGCGCGCTGCCGGCGCTCAGCCGGGCCGCCAAGCTGCAGAAGCGCGCCGCCCAGGTCGGCTTCGACTGGCCCGCGGCATTGCCCGTGGTGGACAAGGTGCGCGAGGAGCTCGGCGAGGTACTGGAGGCGATGAGCGAGAGCGACCCGCAGGCCATCGCCGAAGAGTTGGGTGATCTGCTGTTCGTGGTGGTCAATCTGGCCCGCCACCTCAAGGTCGATCCGGAAAACGCCCTGCGTGCGGCCAACGGCAAGTTCGAGCGGCGCTTTCGCTTCATCGAGCAGGCCTTGCGCGACGCCGAGCGGCCCATCGAGAACTGCGATCTCGAGGAACTCGATGCGCTCTGGGAGAAGGCCAAGAAGCAGTTATAAGCCACAAGCCACAAGTGGTAAGAAAAAGCCGAGCAGAAGCGGAGTCGAGCAGCCACGCTGATTCGCTTGCAGCTTGCAGCTTGCAGCTTGCAGCTTGCAGCTTGCAGCTTGCAGCTTGCAGCTTGCAGCTTGCAGCTTGCAGCTTGCAGCTTGCAGCTTGCAGCGCAGCTTCGTAGGGTGGATGTCGCTTTTCACATCCACCACAATCCCGCTCGGTGGATCGATGAAGCGCGATCCACCCTACGCCCAATTCGAATTCACGACGAGACGAGCCGAAACATGAGTCTTTCCCTCCGTGACCAGTTGCTCAAAGCCGGACTGGTCAACGAAAAGCAGGCCAAGCAGGCCGTCAAGCAGAAACAGAAGCAGCAGCGCCTGGAGAAGAAAGGCCAGGTCGAGAAGGACGATTCGCAGCGCGAGGCGGCGCTGAAAGCCCAAGCCGAGAAGCTCGCCCGCGATCAGGAGCTGAACCGCCAGCAGCAGCAAAAGGCCGAACAGAAGGCCCGTGCGGCGCAGATCAAACAATTGATCGAGACCAGCCGCCTGCCCAAGCTGACCACCGAGGACTACTACAACTTCGTCGACGACAAGAAGGTCAAGCGCCTGTCGGTCAACAAGCTGATGCGCGACAAGCTGGCCAGTGGTTCGCTGGCCATCGTTCGCCATGGCGGCGGCTACGAGGTCATTCCGCGCGAGGCCGCGCTGAAGATCCAGGAGCGCGACCCGCAGCGCGTGGTGCAGCTCAATACCCGCACCGAAGAGCCGGATGCCGATGATCCGTACGCTGCCTACCAGGTGCCCGACGACCTGATGTGGTAAGCCTTCCGCTCGCACCGTGCTGCGCGTAGCGCACCCTACAAGGCATTCGCGCTTGCGCTCCGCGCACCGGCTTTTCCCCGTCAGCGCGCCGTTTTCGGTCGTGTCCGACCAAAGGCTGGATAGAAAGCGCGCCGTTCGCCCTCTATTGCACAACTGCCCGCAACCGCGGGCCATGTGTGGAGGGCGATATATGGGCATTCAGTCGATTCGATTCAGCCACGCTGCGCAAAGCGGGGGCTGGCACGCCGGAGGCGTGCCGGGCGATCCGGAGGAGCCGGGCGTACCGGACCTGCCCAACGAGCCGGGCGAACCCACCGTACCGGACCAGCCGCCGCCAGCGCCGGTGGCCTGAACCATCAACCGCCGGTTTCGACGAAGCCGGCGGCGCGCTGCAGCAGGTCGATGACCTGCTCGTCACTGGTCTGGTCGAAATTGGCGTAGTGCAGCCCGACGCCGATGAACGGCTCGGGCATCGCTAGGCAGACCACCTCGTCGACTTCCTCGCGCAGGGCCTCGATGACTTCCCGCGGGCCCACCGGGATCGCCAGCACCAGGCGTCTGGCGCCGGCGCGCGCGAGGCCCTTGAGCGCGGCACGAACGGTGGCGCCGGTGGCGATGCCGTCATCCACCACGATCACCAGACGTTCCGCCACCACGGGCGCTGGCCGCTTGCCGCAGTACTGCCGGCGGCGGCGCTCCAGCTCCGCCAGTTGGCGCTGCATTTCCTCGTCGAACCAGCTCTCCGGTGGGTCGATTTGGCGCAGCAACCCCTGATTGACGACCCATTGCGGCTGGGCGCCATCGACCACCGCGCCGAGCGCCAGCTCCTCGTTGCCCGGCGCGCCGATCTTGCGTACCAGCACCAGGTCCAACTGGGCCTTCAACGACCGGGCGACCTCGAACGCCACTGGCACGCCGCCGCGCGGCAGGGCGAGGATCAGTGGATGCTCGTCCGCCAGGGGCAGCAGGGCTTCGGCCAATTCCTGCCCGGCATGCTGGCGGTCCCTGAACAGATGACTTTGCTGAGCGAACGTGCGCATGGCTCACTCTCCGAACGGGTAGGTATCCGGTACGTCGCTCGGGTCGATCTCCTGCGGACCGATGGGCGTTACCGCCTGCGTCTGTTCCAGCCAGATCAACGCATCGAACTGCTCGGCGAGGATGGCGCGGAAGTAGTGGCTCTGCCGCTCGGTCAGCGGCCGGTAGATGACACCGATCGCGCGCTCCAGCCGCGGGTGGCTGAGCGCCTCGCGCAATTCGCCGCGATCATCACGCCAGTCGGTCAGCGAGGCCGGCACGCCGGCGCGCAGAAAGAGCTGCTCCCAGCTGTCCGGTCGTGACGGGATGACCTGCTTGATTCGCATCGGCTCGTCCCAGTTGTCCGCCGCCGCCACTTCGCCGCGATCGGTCGCCATGCCGATCAGCACCGCGTCGCGACCGAAGGCGGTGCGGCAGAGTTCGCCGATGTTGAAATCGCCACCCCAGCCCATCGAGGTCGCCGCCGCATTGCCGATATGCGAGTTGTGCGCCCAGACCACCGCCTTGGCGTTTGGCCCGCGATGGTCGAGCAGGGCCCGCAGGGTGTCGAACATGTGGCGGTCGCGCAGGTTCCAGGATTCGCCCGAGCCGCGGTACATGGCCCGGTAGTAGCTCTCCGCGGCCAGTACCACTCGCGCGTTGCGTTCGGCGTTGAAGAACCGTTCGCCATCCTGGCCGATGTACTCGAGGCGTTGGGCGAGCAGGGCCTGCAACTGTTCGATCACCGCCTTTTCGCAGGTTGGCTGGCCAAGCATGACGTTGCGGCCATAGACCGCCGGGTCTTCCTGCCAGGGGCTCAGGCAGCCATAGCGCTGGCGTGCATCCGCTGCGGCCTCGGGGTCGATGCGGTCGAGGTAACGCAGCACTTCGCGGATCGAGCTGCCTAGGCTGTAGACGTCCAGGCCGCGAAACTCGACGCGCCGTGAAACATCCAGCGTCGCATTGTGCTCGCGCAGCCAGCGGACGAAAGCCTCGACTTCGCGATTGCGCCACATCCAGGTCGGGAAACGCTTGAAGGCATCCTCGCTCCAGGCGACCGGTTCTCGCTGGCGACAGTAGCAGTCGATTCGCGCCGCGTCGGGCCAGTCCGCCTCGACCGCCACGATGGAAAAACCATGGCGCTCGATCAGGCGCTGGGTGATCGCGGCCCGGGCGCGGTAGAACTCGGAAGTGCCGTGGCTGGCTTCACCGATCAGCACCACCCGCGCGTCGGCGAAGCGTTCGAAGGCATCGGCGAAGTGCGGATCGTCCGGCGCGGGCAGCGGCTCGGCGTGCTGGCGCAGCAAGGTCACCAACTGCTCTTCGGACGGTTCGGCAACGGGCAGAGGCGAGGCATTCATGTTCCCGACTCCATGCTGTTTGAATACGGATGACCGGGCGTCCGCCTGGTTGTTCCTGGCAATGCAATTAAAGCTGCTAACTTTGAAGTGAGGGACCGAACTGCCGACGCCGGATGGGTCTAAAAACTTACAAAAACCAAAAATGGCGTTATTACGTTCACACGGGTTTCTTTAAGGCGAGGGGTATTCCATGACGACCTGGATCATTACGTACAACAAAGACGGCAACACTGCGATGCTGAAGATCGACTCCGAACACCAGCCGGACATCGACGACGCGGTCGAACTGGTGACGCGCAAGGCGGAGGAGCTCTATCCGGATCAGGAGATCGAACATGAACACGATCCCGATCTGGAGGACACCCCCGCCACACGTCTGGCCGAGCGCTACGGCATCACCATCACCGGTATTTCCCAGGCCTGACCGACGCCTGGCGCGCCACCGGCCACACTTCTCCATCTCCCACCACATAGATTCGCCAGTTGTCTTCGGTTGCCACCGTCATCGTGCCGGTGAAGCTGCCGAAGGCTGGCAGCAGGCTGAGCCGTTCGCCGATGCAGAAGCACGGCAGGCGCAGCCGCTGGCGCCCACGCCCCTGTAGCGGGAAGGCGGGGTGAACGTGGCCGGCCAGCACGTGGTGGCTGGGGTGCGGTTGCGGTTCGTGCTGCAGCGCGTACGGGCCGAGCAGCAGCGGCTCGCTCACCACCTCGATGCCGAGCTCCGCCGGCGGGTCGCCTGCACGGCGGTCGTGGTTGCCGCGCACCAGGGTG
This sequence comes from Pseudomonas sp. FeN3W, assembly GCA_030263805.2. Taxonomy (NCBI): domain Bacteria; kingdom Pseudomonadati; phylum Pseudomonadota; class Gammaproteobacteria; order Pseudomonadales; family Pseudomonadaceae; genus Pseudomonas; species Pseudomonas sp. FeN3W. Next base: position 981,105 of record CP136010.1, on the reverse strand, counting down.
ATGGCGAGTTGTGCATGTTCCGCACGCCATTCGGCCAGGCGGGCCAGCGTGGAGGGTGCACGGGACTCCGGCGCATGCAGGAAGTCACCGAGAAAGATCAGCTGGCGGCAGGCATACCGCGCCAGCAGATCGTCCAACTGGCGCAGGTTGGCGTCGGTGGTGCCATGGGGCACCGGCTGGCCGAGGCGACGATAGGCTGCGGCTTTGCCGAAATGGATATCCGCTATCAGCAATGCCTGCTGCTCAGGCCAGTAGACGGCCTTTTCCGCGAGCAGCCAGAGTGTGGTGCCGGCCAGTTCGATGGGCTGATAGGCGTTCATGATCCGTCGGTGCGTGCTGTGTTTCGGTTCATCAGGCGGGTTTGGCCTTCTTCGTGCGCGGCGTGCCGTCCTTGCGTGCGCGCGGCTTGCGTGGACGTGGGGCGTCGCGCTCCACAGCGATCGTCGATTGCGGCTCGGGCTGGTAACCGCCGGGGCCGGCAGCCTTGTCCAGCTCTGCCACCATGCGGCGGATGCGGTCGGCCAGTTTTTCCGAGGTCATGCTTTCGCGAAAGCGCTCGACCATCAACGGGAACGCCAGGGGCGTGGTGCGTTTGACCTGGTGAATGTCCAACTGTCGTTGCTGCAGGCGCTTCAGTGTCTGCTGCAGCCGCTCGACTTCCAGCTCCTGGCGCAGCACTTCTTCTTCGGCCTGGGTCAGCAACAGATTGGCCGGGTCGTATTGGCGGAAGACGTCGAAGAACAGCCCACTGGAAGCCTGCAGCTGACGCGCGCTCTTCTGCGCACCGGGGTAGCCGGAAAATACCAAGCCTGCGATGCGCGCGATTTCACGGAACCGGCGGCGCGCCAGCTCACCGGCGTTGAGGCTGGCGAGCACGTCGTGCAGCAGGTTGTCTTCGCTGAAAAACTCCGGCGTCAGCCAGGACAGCCAGTCCACTTCGGTTGCCGAGAGCAGCTCGAAACCGTAATCGTTGACCGCGATGGAGAAGGTCAGCGGTCGATGCCTGGCCATGCGCCAGGCCAGCAGGCTGGCCAGCCCCAGATGCACATGGCGACCGGCAAAGGGGTAGAGGAACAGATGCCAGCCTTCGCGCGACTTCATCACCTCGGCCAGCAGCGTGGTTTCGCTAGGCAGCGCCGACCAGTCCATCTGCACGCGAAGAAGCGGTTCGACCAGGCGCATTTCGGATGTGGTGAACTGCCCGCGCGAGGCGGCGCCGAGCTGTTCGACCACGGCATCGGCCAGCTCGCTGGATAGCGGCATGCGACCGCCGTTCCAGCGCGGTACGGCCGCTTTTTTGCCGGAGGCGCGATTGACGTAAGCGGTCATGTTCTCGACCCGCACCAGTTCCAGCAGGCGACCGCCGAAGAGGAAGTTGTCGCCCGGGCGCAGGCGTGCGATGAAGCCTTCCTCAATGCTGCCCAGCGAACGCCCGCTGCCGCCCTTGGCCCAGAACTTCACCGTCAGGCTGGCGTCGCTGACGATGGTGCCGATGCTCATGCGATGACGCAGTGCCACGCGGCGACTGGGCACTTTCCACAGGCCGGTTTCGTCCGGTTCGACGCGCTGGTAATCCGGGTAGGCGGTCAGCGAATGCCCGCCATGGCGAACGAAGGCCAGCGCCCACTGCCAGTGTTCGTCGGTCAATTCTCTATAGGACCAGGCCTGCCGCACTTCGGCGAACAGCTCATCCGGGCGGAAGCCGCCGCCCAGCGCCATGCTGACCAGGTGCTGCACCAGTACATCGAGGGGGTGCTGCGGTGCGCTGCGGGCCTCGATGCGGCGCTCGGCGATGGCCACCTGGGCGGCTGCGGCTTCTATCACTTCCACGCTATGAGTCGGCACCAGGGTGACCCGCGAGGTGCGCCCCGGCGCATGCCCGGAACGCCCGGCACGCTGCATCAGCCGCGCCACGCCTTTTGGCGAGCCGATCTGCAGCACCCGCTCGACTGGCAGGAAATCGACCCCGAGATCGAGGCTCGAGGTGCAGACCACCGCCTTGAGCGCGCCCTGCTTGAGGCCCTGCTCGACCCAGTCGCGTACCTCGCGCGCCAGCGAGCCGTGGTGCAGGGCGATCAGCCCGGCCCAGTCCGGTCGCGCATCCAGCAGCGCCTGATACCAGATTTCCGACTGCGAACGGGTGTTGGTGAAGACCAGTGTGGTGGCTGCCGAATCGATCTCCTCGACCACCTGCGGCAGCATGCGCAGGCCGAGATGGCCGGCCCAGGGGAAGCGCTCGATGCTTGGCGGCAGCAGGGTATCGACGCGCAGGTGCTTGTCGACCTTGCCTTGCACCAGCCTGCCGTTGCCTGGGTGCAGCAGCACCTCCAGCGCATGGGGCTGGTTACCCAGGGTGGCCGACAAGCCCCAGACGATCAGCTCCGGCATCCACTGGCGCAACCGTGCCAGCGCCAGTTGCAGCTGCACGCCGCGCTTGTTGCCCAGCAGCTCATGCCACTCGTCCACCACCAGCATGCGCAGCCCAGCGAAGGCCTGATGCGCATCGGCACGGGTCAGCAGCAGCGTGAGGCTTTCCGGTGTGGTGACCAGTGTGCTGGGCAGCCGCCGCCCCTGCCGCGCGCGCTCAGCGCTGCTGGTGTCGCCGGTGCGCAGACCGATGTTCCAGTGGATTTCCAGATCGTCCAGCGGGGCTTGCAGCGCGCGTGCGGTATCGGCGGCCAGGGCGCGCATGGGGGTGATCCAGAGGACGGTCAGCGGGGTGGGTTTGTCCGATGCACTAACGCCGTGTTTCGCGGCCGAGGCGCAAGCCAAGCGATTGAGCGCGCCAAGCCAGACGGCGTAGGTCTTGCCCGAACCTGTCGTGGCGTGGAGCAGGCCGGATTCACCTCGATCGACCGCTTGCCAGACTTCGCGCTGAAAGGGAAAGGGCTGCCAGCCCCGACTGGCGAACCAGCGTTCACCCAGGAGATCGGTTGTATCACTCATTGGCGGTGCTGCCGGGACGTGATGTTGGCGGGGGCGAGAGGTGCTCCCGTGTAGTGTGCCGGCGACGGGCGGCGTGAACTCGCTGACGCCCAGTGACCCGTCTTCCCCCTCACCCCCAGCCCCTCTCCCTCAGGGAGAGGGTGGCGATTACTCAGCGGGCCTGACGTTTCGCGCGAGGCCGCACGGCTGTGGCCCCTTCTCCCTTCAGAATAGGGCCGGGGCAAGGGCAGGTTGGGCACGGATTCACCAACGCTTCCCCGCACTCGCGTCCCCGTTGACGCAGAGGCAGGGAATACACCGTCCAGCCGCCTGACGCCCCGGTTCGCAGCCGCACCGCTATGGCTCCCTCTCCCTCTGGGAGAGGGCTGGGGTGAGGACGGATTGGGTACGGATTCAGCAACGCTTCCCCGTACTCGCGTCCCCGCCGACGCCGAGGCAGGGAATACACCGCCCAGCCGTCTAACGCCGCGGCTCGCAGCCGCACCGCCATGGCTCCCTCTCCCTCTGGGAGAGGGCTGGGGTGAGGACGGGTTGGGTACGGATTCAGCAACGCTTCCCCGCGCATTCGTCCCCGTTGACGCCGAGGCAGGGAATACACCGTCCAGTCGTCTGACGCCGCGGCTCGCAGCCGCACCGCTATGGCGCCCTCTCCCTCTGGGAGAGGGCTGGGGTGAGGGATGTTTGGACTCGGTGGGCGCCAGGCATTGCAATTTCATCCCAGCAATTCCTTCAGCGTCTCCAGGGTATCGGCTTCATCCACCGGCTTGTCGAGGCGCCAGCGCAACATGCGCGGGAAGCGCACGGCGATACCACTCTTGTGTCGGCTGCTGGCGGCGATGCCTTCGAAGCCGAGTTCGAACACCAGCGTCGGGGTAACACTGCGCACCGGGCCGAATTTCTCCACGGTGGTCTTGCGCACGATGGCGTCGACCTTGCGCATCTCCTCGTCGGTCAACCCGGAATAGGCCTTGGCGAAGGGCATCAGTTTGCGTTCGGGATCGCCCGGCTCGCCGTCCCAGACGGCAAAGGTGTAGTCGGTATAAAGGCTGGCGCGGCGGCCATGGCCGCGCTGGGCGTAGATCAGCACGGCATCGACCGAGTACGGATCGATCTTCCATTTCCACCAGAGGCCCACGTCCTTGGTGCGGCCGACGCCATACTGGGCGGCGCGCGCCTTGATCATCATGCCCTCGACGCCCAAGGCGCGAGAGGCTTCACGCTGGCGGGCCAGATCGGCCCAGTCGCTGCCGGTTACCAGCGGCGAGAGCATCAGGCGCGGGTTGGGGCATTGCCCGATCACCGTTTCGAGCTGCTGCCGGCGTTCGCGGTGTTCGCGCTGCCGCCAATCCTCGCCCTGCCATTCCAGCAGGTCGTAGGCGAGCACTGCCACCGGGGCGTCCTGCAGGACCTTGGCGGTCAGGTTCTTGCGGCCGATACGCTGCTGCAACAGGGCGAAGGGCTGTACGCCGAAGCGTTGGGTTGCGTCGCCATCATCGCGGTCTGGCTGCTCGAAGAGTTCGGTCGCCGGCTCGCCGGGCGCGTGCTTCCAGACCAGGATTTCGCCATCGATCACCGTGCCGTCCGGCAGGCAGCCAGCCAGCTCGCACAACTCGGGAAAACGCTCGCTGACCAGCTCCTCTCCGCGCGACCAGACCCACATCTGCCCGTCACGCTTGACCAGCTGGGCGCGGATCCCGTCCCACTTCCATTCGATGAACCAGTCGTCCGGCGCGCCGAGCAGGGTGTTGAACGCTTCGACCGGCGCCTGCAGCGGATGGGCGAGAAAGAACGGGTAGGGCTGGCCGCCGCGCTGGGCGTGCTCGTGTTCGGATTCGTCGGCGACCAGTGCGCGGTAGCCCTCGGCGCTGGGGCGATGCGACAGGTCGGTATAGCCCACCAGCCGTTGCGCGACGCGCTTGGGGTCGAGATCGACCAGCGAGGCCAGCGCGCGGGTGACCAGCAGCTTCGAGACGCCAACGCGGAAGGCGCCGGTGATCAGCTTGATGCAGACCATCAGGCTCAGCCGATCCAGCTGTGCCCAGAGTGCAGGCAGGCGCTCGGCCAGTTCTTCCGGCGGCAGCCCGCGTAGGGGCAGCAGCTTGTCCTGCATCCACACTGCCAGCCCGTCCTCGGAGCTGTGTTCGGCCTCGGGCATCAGCAGCGAGATGGTCTCGGCCATGTCGCCGACCGCTTGGTAGCTTTCCTCGAACAGCCATTCCGGCAAGCCCGAGGCCTGCATCGCGGTTTCCCGCAGCACGCGGGTCGGGACCAGCTGGCGCGGTCGTCCGCCGGCCAGGAAATAGACGGCCCAGGCGGCGTCGGCCGGATCGGCGTCGCGAAAGTAGTCGCGCATCGCCGCAAGCTTGGCGTTGCTCGAGGTGGTGGCGTCGAGGCGGCTATAGAGGGTGGCGAAGGCTTTCATTTCGGCCCGCCTGTATCCGCTGCGACAGGCTGTTCGCGAGCAAACTCTCTGCTACAGGAGCGTGAACCTTCTGCGCCGGTATTAGATGGCAGGAGGCGCAAGGCACGGCTGCCGCTCATTCGGCCTCCTGGGCGGCATCATCCTCTTCGCCGTATTCGGTCTCGAAGGCCTGGGCATCGAGGCCGCGCATTTCGCGCAGATAGCGCACCAGAATGGGAACGGACCCGTGGGTGACCATCACCCGCTCGGCGCCGGTCTGCTCGATGGCCCAGAGCAGGCCTGGCCAGTCGGCGTGATCGGACAGCACGAAGCCGCGGTCGACCCCGCGGCGACGGCGGGTGCCACGCAGCATCATCCAGCCGCTGGCGAAGGCGTCGGCGTAGTCACCGAAGCGGCGCATCCAGGTGCTGCCGCCAGCCGACGGTGGGGCGAGGATGATGGCGTGCTTCAGGCGCGGGTCGCCCTTTTTCAGGTCGCCGGCATAGACGGTCGGCGGAAGACGCACGCCGCCCTCACGGTAGACCTTGTTCAGTGGCTCGACCGCGCCATGCACGACGATGGTGCCGATGCTTTCATCCAATCCGTGCAGGATGCGCTGTGCCTTGCCGAAGGCGTAGCAAAACAGCACGCTGGCACGTCCGGCCGCGGCGTTGGCGCGCCACCAGTCGTTGATTTCGCGAAATACCTCGGCCTGAGACGGCCATTTGTAGATCGGCAGGCCGAAGGTCGATTCGGTGATGAAGGTGTGGCAACGCACCGGCTCGAAAGGGGCGCAGGTGCCGTCCGGCTCGACCTTGTAGTCGCCGGAGGCGACCCAGACCTCGCCGCGATACTCCAGTCGCACCTGGGCGGAACCGAGTACATGGCCAGCGGGATGGAAGCTGAGCTTTACCCCGTGATGCTCGATGGATTCGCCGTAGGCCAGCGTCTGCAGCGGCATGTCGGCGGCGATGCGCGAACGCAGGATGCCTTCGCTGTCGCTGGAAGCCAGGTAATGGCCCATGCCCCAGCGCGCGTGGTCGCCGTGGGCGTGGGTGATGACGGCGCGATCGACCGGGCGCCAGGGATCGATGTAGAAATCACCGGGTGGGCAATACAGGCCTTCGGGGCGAGCGACGACAAGATCCATGACGACTGGCAGTTCGATGGGCTTGCAGGATTGGAGCCCGGCGAAGCGCTTGGAGTTCGCTCGCCGGGCTATGGGGCGGGCCAGGCCCGTTCATGAACGGGCTACCGGGGGTTGCTCGTGTATCAGCGAGTTCGCCCTTCCTGCAGCTGCAGGTCCTCCTTGGCGAAGTCGTCCACGTCGATGACTTTGCGCCGTGCCAGCTCTGCCATCTGCAACTGTTCGGCTTCAACGGCATCGATGGCACCGGCTGCCAGCGCCGCGTCGATCGGGCTTTCGCCGGCGGCCGGCATAACCGTGCCGGACTTGAGCGCCTTGGCCAGCTTCTTCGCCGCGTCCTGGCTGGTGGCGAGGATTTCGAAGGCGTGCTTCAGCGCACCGAGTGGCTGCTCGGGATCTTGCGGGCGGTACATGCCATCGAGGATGCGCTCCAATGCCGGATCGCCTTCCGGGCGGCCGAGGAGGGCGGCGACCTCGGCGTCCAGTACGTCGGAAGGCCCCTTGTGGCGTGCGCCGAAGGGGAACACCAGGGCATGCAGCAGGTGCCCGAGAATGCGGTTGGGGAAGTTGGCCAGCACGTCCTGCAGAGCGGATTCGGCCTTTTCCAGGCAATCCTCCAGCGCCCAGCGCAGCAGCGGCTCCTGTTCGGTCGGATGGCCGAGGTCATGGAACTGCTTGAGCGCTGCGGAGGCGAGGTAGAGATGGCTGAGCACGTCGCCGAGGCGCGCCGATAGCCGCTCGCGACGCTTGAGCTCGCCACCGAGCAGCATCATCGACAGATCGGCCAGCATGGCGAATGCCGCGGCGATGCGATTGAGTGCGCGGAAGTAGGGCTGCGTGACGCTCGTCCCCGGCACACGCCCCATCAGACCGAAGCTCAGACCCAGCAGCAGGGTGCTGGCCGTGTTGCTGACGGCAAAGCCGATGTGCTGCATCAGCAGGTCATCGAATTTCACAACAGCGGCTTCGCGGTCCGGCTCGTGGACCAGCTCCATTTCACGCAACACGAACGGATGGCAGCGAATCGCTCCCTGGCCGAAGATCATCAGGTTGCGCGAGAGGATGTTGGCGCCTTCCACGGTGATGGAGATCGGTGCCGACAGCCACAGGCGCCCGAGGTAATTGTTCGGGCCAAGGATGATGCCCTTGCCGCCGTGGATATCCATGGCGTCGGTGATGCAGGCGCGGCCACGCTCGGTGAGGTGGTACTTGAGAATCGCCGAGAGCACCGAGGGCTTCTCGCCCAGGTCCACCGCGTTGGCAGTGAGAATGCGCGCCGCGTCCATCAGCCAGGCGTTGCCGCCGATACGCGCCAGCGGCTCCTGAATGCCTTCGAAGGCGGCGAGTGGCACGTTGAACTGCTCACGGACCTGCGCATAGCGACCACCGACGTAGCCGCAGACCTTGGCGGCGCTGGTGCCGGTCGCCGGCAGGGAGATCGAACGCCCGACCGACAGGCAGTTCATCAGCATCATCCAACCTTTGCCGATCATGTCGCGACCGCCGATGATCGCATCCAGCGGCACGAAGACATCCTTGCCCCAATTCGGCCCGTTCATGAAGGCCGCGCCCAGCGGCAGGTGACGACGGCCGATATCGACGCCGGGGGTATCGGTGGGGATCAGCGCCAGGCTGATGCCGAGTTCTTCCTCATCGCCCAGCAAGTGGTCCGGGTCGTAGGTCTTGAAGGCCACGCCGAGCAGGGTCGCGACCGGGCCGAGGGTGATGTAGCGCTTCTCCCAGTTCAGGCGCAGACCGAGCACTTCCTCGCCCTGCCACTGACCCTTGCAGATCACGCCGCTGTCGTTCATGGCACCGGCGTCGGAGCCGGCATAGGGGCCGGTCAGGGCAAAGCAGGGAATGTCCGTGCCGTTGGCCAGGCGCGGCAGGTAGTGGTTGCGCTGCTCCTCGGTGCCATAGTGCATCAGCAATTCGGCCGGACCGAGGGAGTTGGGCACCATCACGGTGCTGGCCAGATCGCCGCTACGGGTGGCGAGTTTCATCACGATTTGTGAATGGGCGTAGGCGGAGAAGCCCTTGCCGCCATATTCCTTGGGAATGATGAGGGCGAAGAAGCCTTCCGCCTTGATGTAGTCCCAGGCGGCAGGTGGCAGGTCCATGCGCTGGGCGATATCCCATTCGCTGACCAGTGCGCAGAGGGTCTCGGTGGGGCCGTCGAGGAAGGCTTGTTCTTCATCCGTCAGGCGCGCCCGCGGATAGCCGAGCAGGGTGTCCCAGTCCGGGCGGCCGCTGAACAGTTCGCCGTCCCACCAGACGGTGCCGGCATCGATGGCGTCGCGCTCGGTGGCGGAAATGGGCGGTAGCACCTTCTTGAACCAATCGAACATCGGCCCGCTGAAGTACTTGCGGCGCACGTCTGCGACGAGCAGTGGCACCGCAATGGCGATCAAGACGAGCCAGAGCAGGAATACCACCACCCCGGAGGTGTCGGCAGCGGTCATGAAGACCAGATAGGTGGCGACGATCACCAGTGCCGGCACCGGCGACAGGCGCAGGTGGGCGATTACGGCAATGCCGAGCAGTAGAACCAGCAACCAGAGCAGCGTCATGAGTCTTATCCTTTTGGGTTCGAACAGCTTCCGTCTTCAGCATAGGCGCTTGCGCCGCTGCAGCGAAGGGACGAGGTGTCGCCGCCGGCCAACCGGCGACGACGGGGGCATGGCTCAGGTCGGCCGGGCGCCGAGTATTGGCGCGTCGCCATCGTCGGCGTTCTGGTTGGCTGCAGGCTTTTCCTGCGGCACGCCGGCAACATTGATTTCCGGCAGCCGTCCGCCGATGAACTCGATGCTGCGGGTGGGGAAGGCGAACTGCACGCCCATGTCGCGAATGCCCTGCAGCAGGGCGAGGTTGATCTCCTGCTGGGTGTCCATGTACTTGTTGTAGTCCGAGACTTGCATGATGTAGACGACCTCGAAGGTCAGCTGGCTGTCGTCGAAACCGAGGAAATGCGCGCGGTCGAACTTGGCCATTTCGATGCCTTCGATGATGCGCTTCACCAATGCCGCCACCTCTTTCACCTTTTCGGTCGGTGTGTCGTAGGTGATGCCGAACTTGAAGACGATCCGCCGGGTGTTCATGCGCTTGTAGTTGTGCACGATCTGCCGCAGCAGATCGGCGTTGGCAACCACGACCTGCTCACCGCTGAGGGCGCGAATGCGCGTGGTTTTCAGGCCAATGTGCTCGATGTTGCCGGCAACCTCGCCGAAGACCACGAAATCCCCGATCTCGAAGGGCTTGTCCACGCCGATCGACAGCGAGGCGAAGATGTCGCTGAGCAGCGTCTGCACTGCCAGGGCGATGGCGATACCGCCAACGCCGAGGCTGGCGACCATGGCGGTGATGTCGACACCTAGATTGGCCAGGATCGACAGCAGCATCATGGTCCAGACGACGATGCGGATCATGATGCCGATGATGGTGGTGGTGACCGGATTGCGTGCCTTGCCGTCGCGGGTCAAGCTCTCCATCCACAGACGCACGCCTGTGTCCATCCACAGCGCGAACTGGAACGCGAGGGCGATGAACCAGCCGTGGGACATCGTCGATTCCCAGCGGGGCGACAGCTCGATGGTTTTCAGTGCGATCAGCAGTGAGAAAGCCAGGATCAGCAGATTGCTGGTGCGTGAAAGCAGTTCGGCGGTGATGCCGAGGAACTTGGTCTTGGACCCGGTGGCGAGCTTGTTGAGGCGCCGCGTGACGATCCCGAGGATGGCGCGCAGAACCAGATAGCTGACGATGGTGATGCCCAGCACGATCGCCAGGTTGATCCAGAGAGTCTCGTTGAGCAGGGCGTCCCAGTTCATCCATATCCTCCGATAAGGGTGCGTATGATGCAGCGAAGGCCACGTTTTTCAGTGGCCCTCGCTGCTCATAAGTTCCCTATGTCGGCGGTGGGGATGAGTGCTGCTGGCGGACTCGATGGCCGCTTTGGCGCTATCAGTCGCTAGGTAAGGCAGTGGCGAGCTCGTCGTAGCCGCCCGCGTTGATGACATGTGTATAGCCGAGCTTCTCGAGCACGTCCTGCGCTTCGGAGGCGCGTCGGCCGCTGCGGCAGTAGAGCACGACCGGGGTATCTTTTTCCGGGGCCAGCGCTCCGATCCGCGCGGCGATATCCGGAGTCTCGATGCGAACCGCGCCGGGTAGCGCTCCTTCGGCGAATTCGTCGGCAGTCCTTACATCGATCAGTATGGTGTCGGCTCGCTGCAGCATCTTCAGGGCGGTGCTCTGGTCGATCTCGCCAGCCGATGCGTGCAGGCTCAGAGCCAGCAGTAGGGAAAGAATGGGCGCGCGCATTGAACTCCTCGCAGCGCGCCGGTGCGCGCTCAGCTGAATATACGGGTCAGGTTGGGCAGGATGAGAATCACTGCCGTGGCAATGACGATCAGGGTCGCCTGCCGAAATTTCTTCTGCTTGAGCATGACATGGCCTTTTATTCTTGTGTGTAGCGATTATCGCCTTGCCGAAGGGATGGAGACGGTACGTGACCGCGGTTTCCAGGATTCGACGCCGGTAAATGAGACGTGCCGGACATTCGCCCAGACTCAAGAGAAAGCAATTTCCGCACCAGCAAATGGGTCTGGCGATGAAGCTGACTGCTTCATTTGGTTGTCTTCCGTTTTACACCGCATCGGAGGACAAACAATGAACAAGCCGAAGCTACCGCTAGTACTGTTGCTCACTGCCATTTCCAGTGCTGCATTGGCGCAGCAGGAGGACATGACTCTGCAGCAGGAGCGTGACCAGATGGGCGCCGATTTGGAAGAAAATCGCCAGCAGATCGGTCGCGATATCAACCGTATCCGTGAACCGGGCAACACTCAGGAGCAGACGCCTGGCATCAACCGAGGGGGCGTGCAGAGTGATGCCTACAATCCTCGAGCCAACGTTCCGGGTGCTGCGAACCCGCCGGCCGGGACCGGTTTGCCGAGCCCGCAGAACAATGTCCGCCAGCCGAACGGTAGCGTGGGCGCGAATCCTGCTCCAGGCGCTACCCAGCCGCAAACCGCTCCAGGTGGTGCCAATGGAAACGCCAATCAGGGCGGCGTCACACCGCCGGGTGGAATCGGAACAGGTAGCGGTAACGGTGCAGGCGGAGTCAGCAATGGCGGTGCGGTTGGTGGCGGCGCAACGGGTGGCGCTGCCGGTCAGCGCTGAGCCGGCCGGTGTTCAGCGAGTGGTGTCACCGTTGCTCAAGAGGCCCAGGGTGGCCGGATCGGCCTGACCGTCGAAGAAGGCTTGTAGCGCCTGCTCGAACGGGACGGGGTTGGTGGCTGCTTGGGCGAAGAGGGTCATGCAGGAGCGAAGCTTCAGGTCGTCCGGGCTTCCGAGGATCTGTCGGGCGCTGTCGTTGCGATGCTCCAGCAGCGCCTCGGTGCAGGTCAGCAGCCGTTTCCCCAGTAGCGGGTGCTGCATGTAGGCTTGCGCTTCGGCTCGGCCCGAAATGGCGAAGCGCTGTGCCATAGCGCTGTGGCCAAGCCCCCGCAACTGCGGAAAGATGAACCACATCCAGTGCGTCCGTTTGCGCCCGCTGCGCAGCTCTGCCAGTGCACGCGGGTGATGGAGTTGTTGAGTGTCGACGAAGCGTTGCAGGTCGTAGGGATCGGCCATGGAAGTGATTGCGGCATGAAAGGACTGCGAGCAATCTGCAACAGTCCAGCCAGCACGGCAATCGCTGACGGACGTACGGTGGCCTTGCTCGGATCGGGACTCTAGAACGCAAAAACCCCTGGCTTCGTGGAAGCCAGGGGTTTTGCTTGAATCGAATATGGCGGTGAGGAAGGGATTCGAACCCTTGATACGATTTCTCGTATACACACTTTCCAGGCGTGCTCCTTCAACCGCTCGGACACCTCACCGGATCGACGGAGGTTCATGTCCGTCGAGGCGCGCTAATGTAATCGAACCCAGTGCCTTTGGCAAAAACTTTTTTAGCTTATTCATGCGCTTAACAAATTCGTCTCACTCAGGCGACAGGCTGCACGTTCCGCTAGACTGCTGATTGAAGCCTTGGCCGATGCTTGGGTTATTTTGAATAAGAAAGCCGAGCGGAGCCCACCTGTTCGATGAAACTGACAAGCAAGTCAGGCAAGCATATCGATACCTTGCTGGTGCCAACCCGGCGTCAGGTTGCTGTCGCTCGTCTGGAATTGGGTATGTACGTCTGTGAGCTGGATCGGCCGTGGAATGAAACGAACTTTGCGTTCCAAGGTTTTCCGCTGCTGACGCCTGGCGAGATACGCGCGCTGCGCAACTGTTGCGAGTATGTCTATGTCGACGACACACGCCGGGTTCGCCTGCAGCACGAGGCGCCGGTTCCGGTCGGCGGGCCGCGTGTTCGCAAGCCGATACAGCGGCCGCAGCAGGCGCTTTCGACCGAGGTGGAAGAGGCCCGCGCAGCCTATCTGGATGGCTCCCGCCTGATCGATCAGGTCCTGGCCGATGTGCAGCATGGACGGGTGATCGACACCCGTGCGTGCCACGGTGCGGTCAAGCGCAACCTGGCCAGCATTTTGCGCAATGAAAGCGCCATGCTCTGGCTGATCCGCTTGAAGAACAAGGATCTCTACACAAGCCTGCACTGCCTGTCGGTGTCGATCATGGCGATGGGGTTCGGCAATCATCTCGGCCTACAGGACGACAAGCTGCAGCTGTTGGGGATGGCGGGATTGCTGCACGACGTCGGCAAGATGCGCATCGATCCGGAGATTCTCAACAAACCCGGGAAACTCACCGCCGAGGAGTTCGAGGTGATCAAGCTGCATCCGGTCTTCGGCCTTGAAGCACTGCGGGCGCAGCCCGGGATTCCGGAGGCCGCGCTGCATGCCGCTTATGGCCATCACGAGCGGCTCGATGGCACCGGATATCCGCTGGGCTCGGGCCCCGCGCAGATTTCCTACATGACGCGGATCATCACCATTGTCGATGCCTTCGACGCCATTACCAGCCACAGGGCCTACGATTGCGCGCGCCCGGTGCAATCGGCGTTCGAGATTCTGCGCAGTGCCAGCGGCAGGCAGTTCGACGAGGACCTGGTGCGCGAATTCATCCGTTGGCTGGGCGCTTTCCCGGTGGGTACGCTCGTCGAGCTGCATACCGGCGAGGTCGCCGTGGTAGTGGAAAAACATCGGCAATACCAGCTCCGCCCCCGCGTCGTGGTGCTGCGCGATGCCGCCAAGCAGCGCTGCACGCCGCGTTATCTGGATCTGGCGCAGCTCACCGTGGACGAGGAGGGCGCGCCTTACCGGATATCCGCCGGTCTGCCGGATGGCTCTTTCGGGCTGCATCTCGCCGACCCCGAGCTGCAGGCCATCCTGCACCCGGAGACGCTGGCCGACTTCGAATCGAGCTGATCCCTTTCTGCACAGACGCGTTTCCGTTTGGCTTTGATGCCTCTGGCGTGACCGGTCGGTCGGTCATCGCGCTTTACCTGAGCCTGAGCGCTGGGTAACGTCTGCCCACTTCAAAAACAAGGAATCTCGTCATGAGTGAGCTGGTCTCCTACCAATTCGAAGACGGCGTCGCCACGCTGACGCTGTGCAATGGCAAGGTCAACGCCCTTTCGCCTGCCGTGTTCGAGGCGCTCAACGCCGCACTGGATCGCGCCGAGCAGGACCGTGCCATCGTGATCATCACGGGGCAGCCGGGTATTCTCTCTGGTGGTTACGACCTGAAAGTCATGACCTCGAGCCCGCAGAATGCCATGACGTTGGTCGCCACCGGTTCGACCTTTTCCCGCCGCATGCTGGCGCACCCATTTCCGATCATCGTGGCCTGCTCCGGTCATGCGATCGCCAAGGGCGCCTTCCTGCTACTGTCGGCCGATTACCGCATTGGCGTGGAAGGTCCATTCCATATCGGCCTCAATGAGGTGCAGATCGGCATGACCATGCACCACGCCGGCATCGAGTTGGCGCGCGACCGCTTGCGCAAGTCAGCTTTCCATCGCTCGGTGATCAACGGCGAGATGTTCGATCCGGTTGGCGCGGTGGATGCCGGTTTTCTCGACAAGGTGGTGCCGACCGGCGAGCTGCTGGCAGTCGCCAAAGCCGCGGCCGAGCAGCTGAAGAAGATCAACATGGTGGCGCACAAGAACACCAAGCTCAAGGTGCGCAAGGCCTTGCTGGAAACCCTGGATCAGGCGATCGCGCTGGACCAGCAGCACTTCGGCTGATCGAGCGCTCGGGCGCAAGAGAATTTCTTCTCCAGTGCGCACGAGGGCCGGCCCTGCGTTTACACTGCGCGAGTGACGCCCCGCCGATGGCGGGGCGTTTTCATTTCTCATTCCGTGTCGCCTCGCAGGAGAGCCCCGATGTCCGCCCCGCACACCCCGGTAGAACGCGCCGATTTCGACCAGGTCATTGTTCCCACTTTCGCCCCCGCCGCCTTCGTACCGGTGCGCGGCCTGGGTTCGCGAGTCTGGGATCAGAGCGGGCGAGAACTGGTGGACTTCGCCGGCGGCATCGCAGTGAATGCGCTGGGCCATGCGCATCCGGCGCTGGTGGCGGCGCTGACCGAGCAGGCCGGCAAGCTCTGGCACATCTCCAACATCTATACCAACGAGCCGGCGCTGCGCCTGGCGAAGAAGCTGACGGCGGCAACCTTCGCCGACCGCGCGTTCTTCTGCAATTCCGGCGCGGAAGCCAACGAGGCGGCGTTCAAGCTGGCCCGTCGTTACGCCCACGACGTCTACGGCCCGCAGAAATTCGAGATCATCTCGGCGCTTAACAGCTTCCACGGCCGCACCCTGTTCACCGTCACGGTGGGCGGGCAGTCGAAGTATTCCGATGGCTTCGGGCCGAAGATCGAGGGCATCACTCATGTGCCGTACAACGATCTCGACGCCTTGAAAGCGGCGATTTCCGACAAGACCTGCGCGGTGGTATTGGAACCGATCCAGGGCGAGAGCGGCATCCTGCCGGGCGACCAGGCCTATCTGAAAGGCGCGCGCCAGCTGTGCGACGAGCACAACGCATTGCTGATCTTCGATGAGGTGCAAACAGGCCTCGGTCGTACCGGCGAGCTGTTCGCCTACATGCACTACGGCGTCATGCCGGACATCCTGACCAACGCCAAGAGTCTGGGCGGCGGCTTCCCGATTGGGGTGATGCTGACCACCAACGAAATCGCTGCGCACCTGAGCGTCGGCACCCATGGCACGACGTATGGCGGTAACCCGCTGGCCTGCGCGGTTGCCGAGACGGTGCTGGATATCGTCAATACGCCGGAAGTGCTCGAGGGCGTCAAGGCGCGCCACGAGCGCTTCAAGGCGCGCCTGATGCAGATCGGCGAGCGCTATGGCGTGTTCAGCCGGGTACGTGGCCGCGGCCTGTTGATCGGCTGTGTGCTGAGCGATGCCTGGAAGGGCAAGGCCGGTGTCTTCTGTGCCGCAGCGGAGAAGGAAGCACTCATGGTGCTGCAGGCCGGCCCCGACGTGGTGCGTCTGGCGCCGAGCCTGGTCATCGACGAAGCTGATATCGACGAAGGGCTGAACCGTCTCGAGCGCGCTGTCGCGACGCTGACCCAGGCCTGACCATTCCCCATGCGCGGCGCCGCGAGCGTCGCGTGTTCTACTAGCGAGAGCAATTCAATGAGCGATAGCCTGCAACTGGTTCTGGAAGATGTCGACGGAACCCAATTGGAAACTTCCTGCACCCGTTTCGCCGTGATCTGGCAGGGTCGCGAGGTCTGGATTCAGCAGGTCGGCAACGGTCAGCTGATGATCGGCGTGGACGTCGAGGACGGCGACACCGAGTACGCCAATCTGGTGCTGCGTCCGCTGGCGACCAATCTGGTCAGCCTGCAGCTGGAAATGGAGCCGGTCGAGGCCGATGACGACGAGCACGTCCACGGCCCTGAATGCAATCACTGAAGGCCGACCGGCATGCTCGCCATCGGCAAGCTGCTGGAACTGACTCTCGCCGGGCGCGAGCCCTGCGAGAAAGTCCAGCTCACCCCGCGCGGGGTGAAGCTGCACTGGCTGGCCGAGGGCGCGTTGCTGGTATCGCCGCCGAGCGGCCAGGACCAGGGTGTCGATTTGCTCCTGTCGGCCGGCATACACGGCAATGAACTCATCCCCATACATGTCCTGGATCGCCTGATCCGTGCACTCGCACGGGGCGATGTGCAGCCCCGTGCGCGACTGTTGCTGCTGTTCGCCAACCCTCCGGCGATGCGGCGGATGCTGCGCTACATCGATCAGGACTTGAATCGTCTGTTTTGCGGGGCTTATGCCGATGTCTGGGGCGGCGAAGCCATTCGCGCGGCGGAGCTCGAAGCGCTGGTCGCTGGCTTTTTCAGCGGGGCGGGGCGCCAGCGGCGGCATTACGACCTGCACTCGGCGATGCGCCCGTCACGCCTTGCCCAGTTTGCGCTCTGTCCCTGGCGCGAGGGCGCGCAGGTCGTGCCTGGAGCCTTGGCACGCTTGCAAGGTCTGGCAGTCGAAGGCGTGCTGCTGCAGCGCCAGACCAGCTCTACTTTTAGCGCGATGACCGCCACGCTCCATGGTGCCGAGGCGTTTACCGTCGAGCTCGCCGAAGGCAAGGGCGAATCCCTGCCGGCTGCGGTCCTGCAGCTCGAGCACGGATTGATCGCGATGATCGAAGGGCGCGAGCTGCCGGTGGGTGCGCAGCCGCATCTGCTGAGTATTTCTCGCGAGATCGTCAAGCGCGGCCCGCGGTTTCGGCTGTGTCTGCCCAGCGACATCGAGAACTTCGCGCCATTGTCGCTCGGCAGCGTGGTGGCGGAGGATGACGGCATGCGCTGGGTGGTCGATGAGCCCGATGCACGCATCCTGTTTCCCATGGCGGATGTCGCCGAAGGCCAGCGTGCGGCGCTGATCGTCGTGCCGCTGGAGCAGCCCGAAGCGGAGTAGTGACACTCGCACCAGGAAATGCGCGGTTGCAATTGGCTGCTCGCGCCCTTATCTAGCTTCATTCCTCCTGCGTTGTGTGCACCTTCTTATGAGTACTGCTCTGTCCATTCGGCAGTTGACCAAGACCTACGGCAATGGCTTCCAGGCCCTCAAGGGCATCGACCTGGACGTCGCCGAAGGCGATTTCTTCGCTCTGCTCGGCCCCAACGGCGCCGGCAAATCCACCACCATCGGCATCCTCTCCACCCTGGTGAACAAAAGTGGCGGCACGGTCAACGTGTTCGGCCACGACCTGGACCGCGATCCCTCCGGCCTCAAGCGATGCCTGGGCGTGGTGCCGCAGGAATTCAATTTCAACCAGTTCGAGAAGGCCTTCGACATCCTGGTGACCCAGGCCGGTTACTACGGCATCCCGGCGAAGGTCGCCAAGGAGCGCGCCGAGCGCTATCTCAACCAGCTGGGCCTGTGGGACAAGCGCGACGTGTCCTCGCGCATGCTCTCCGGCGGCATGAAGCGCCGCCTGATGATCGCCCGCGCGCTGATCCATCAGCCGCGCCTGTTGATTCTCGACGAGCCCACCGCCGGCGTGGATATCGAGCTGCGACGGTCGATGTGGTCGTTCCTCACCGAGCTCAACCGCGAGGGGATCACCATCATCCTCACCACGCACTATCTGGAGGAGGCCGAACAGCTGTGCCGCAACATCGGCATCATCGATCACGGCCAGATCGTCAAGAACACCAGCATGCGCGAACTGCTCACGCAGCTGCACGTGGAAACCTTTCTGCTCGACCTCAAGGAGTCGCAACTGGTCGCACCGGAGCTGGGCAGCTATCCGGCGCAGTTGATCGATCATCACACCCTCGAGGTGCAGGTGGAGAAGAGCCAGGGCGTGACTGAACTGTTTCGTCTGCTGGCCGCCCAGGACATCGAGGTGCTGAGCCTACGCAACAAGACCAACCGACTGGAGGAGCTGTTCGTGTCGCTGGTGGAGAATAACCTGAAGGTGAAGTCATGAGCGGCGAGCTGCGTCCCAACCTGGTCGCGCTGCAGACCATCGTGCAGCGCGAGATCCGTCGCTACACGCGCATATGGCCACAGACGTTGCTGCCGCCGGCGATTACCATGGTGCTGTACTTCGTCATCTTCGGCAGCCTGATCGGCGCGCGGATCGGCGACATGGATGGCTTCAGCTACATGGACTACATCGTGCCGGGGCTGATCATGATGTCGGTGATCACCAACTCCTACAGCAACGTCGTGTCGAGCTTCTTCAGCACCAAGTTCCAGCGCTCTATCGAAGAGCTGCTGGTCTCGCCGGTATCGCCGCATGTGATCGTCATCGGTTTTGCCCTCGGTGGCATCACCCGCGGGCTGGCGGTGGCGGTGATCGTCACGCTGCTGTCGATGTTCTTCACCGATCTGCAGGTGCACCACCTGGGTGTGACTGTGCTGGTCATCACCCTGACGGCGAGCATCTTCGCCCTTGGCGGCTTCATCAATGCGGTGTTCGCGCGCAATTTCGACGATATCTCGATCATCCCGACCTTCGTGCTGACGCCGCTGACCTACCTGGGCGGGGTGTTCTACTCGATCCACCTGCTGTCGCCGTTCTGGCAGACGCTGTCGCTGGCCAACCCGGTGCTGCACATGGTCAACGCCTTCCGCTACGGCATCCTCGGCGTATCCGATATTCGCATCGGTGTGGCGATCAGCTTCATGCTGGTGGCGGTGGCGGCGCTCTATCTGGTCTCTGTCGGGCTGCTCAAGAGTGGACGCGGGATGCGCCAGTAGGCTTGCGCTCCCTGCGGCGGTTGCGCCGATGCCGCTGAAAAGAACGCCGCGAAGCGCTAAACTTCGCGGCGTTTTTCGTTCAGGTCCATTCCCCATGCAGCATCCCGCCGAACATTCTCCGCTGGGCAAGTCCAGTGACTACGTCGCCACCTACAGCCCGCATCTGCTGTTTCCGATTCCGCGTGCGCCGAAGTGGGCCGAACTGGGCCTCACCGCCGAGACGCTGCCCTATCAGGGCGTAGACCTGTGGAATTGCTACGAACTGTCCTGGCTGCTGCCTTCCGGCAAGCCGGTGGTGGCGATCGGTGAATTCGAGATTCCGGCCGATTCGCCGAACATCATCGAATCCAAGTCGTTCAAGCTCTATCTGAACTCGCTGAACCAGTCGGTGTTCGAGTCGCGTGAGGCATTGGTCGAGGTGATGATCGCCGATCTTTCCGCGGCAGCCGGCAAAGCCGTGAAAGTGCGCCTGCGCACGCTGGATGAGGTGGCGAGCGAGGGCGTTGCAACGCTGCCGGGTCGCTGCATCGATGATCTGGACGTGACCATCGAACATTACGACCATCCCCAGCCGGAGCTGTTGACCTGCGATGCGCGGCGTTTGGTCGAGGAGTCGCTGCACAGTCATCTGCTCAAGTCCAACTGCCCAGTGACGGGTCAGCCGGACTGGGGCAGCGTGGTCGTCGAGTATCGCGGCGCGGCGCTGCAGGCGGAGAGCCTGTTGGCCTATCTGGTGAGCTTCCGCCAGCATGCCGACTTTCACGAGCAGTGCGTGGAGCGCATCTTTCTCGATCTGCAGCGCTTGCTGCAGCCGGAGAAGCTGACGGTCTATGCGCGTTATGTGCGCCGCGGCGGGCTGGACATCAATCCGTACCGCAGTACCGAGGCGATGGTCGTGGACAATCGCCGTCTGGTGCGCCAGTAACGCAGCGAGTCAGGGTCGCAGCGCGACCCGTGACCTGTTTCAGATACCCATGTTGGCCAGGGTCTGCATGATGTTGCGCAGCGTCATGGCCATGCTTGGGTGGCTGACCTCGAAACGTTCGACGGCCAGGTTGACGCCATCCACCAGCGAGTCGTTGTGGTCGGTGGTGCCCTGCGTCGCCAGGCGAGCCTCGATGTCCTGGGCGATCGCCTGCAGCGAAGCCCGCTCCTCGTCGGTCAGCGGCGTGTCCTGGGCCAGTTGATAACGCAGTTCTTCGAGCTGCGACTGCAGATCATGTTCCGGCATTTTGCTTCCCTCTCATGGGTTTACGGGCGACGTGGTATGAACCTCGATACTTGAAGGTTAAACCAGCGGCCAGGCCTTGTCTGTGCCTTTACCGGCGCTGGCGCAAGTGCCGGCGTGCGCCACGAACACCGAACATCCGGCTGGCTGCCGAAAACAGGATGTTCACTCTATACTGCGCGGTCTGCATCGGTGCGCCGCATGCACCAAATACCCAAGGGAGAGAAAAGTGATGCCCAAGATCGCTACGGCCTGGATCGCCGTGCTCAAGGCCAGTTTCGTCGCTACGGTCGCCACGCTTGGCGCGGCGCCTGCTCTGGCGGCCGAAGAAGATCCGTGGGAAAGCGTCAACCGCGCGGTGTTCCGCTTCAATGACACCGTCGACACCTACACCCTCAAGCCCCTGGCCCAGGGTTACCAGAAGGTGACGCCGAACTTCCTCGAAGATGGCATCGGCAATGTGTTCAGCAACTTAGGTGACGTGATTGTGCTGACCAACGACCTGCTGCAGGGCAAGGTCCACGATGCGGGCATCGACACCAGTCGCATCCTGTTCAACACCACGTTCGGTGTGCTCGGCTTCTTCGATGTGGCCACCCGGATGGGGTTGCACAAGAACGATGAGGACTTCGGCCAGACGCTGGGTGCCTGGGGGCTTGGAAGTGGGCCTTATGTCGTGTTGCCGCTGCTTGGACCAAGCACGGTGCGTGATGCCGTCGGCCGCGTGCCGGATTCCTTTCTCGAGCCGTATCCGCATATGGATCACGTGCCGAGCCGCAACGTGACGCGTGGTGTGGATCTGGTCGATACGCGGGCAGGTCTGCTGTCCGCCGAGAAGATGATTCAGGGGGATCGCTACATCTTCGTACGCAATGCGTACCTGCAGAATCGCGAATTCCGGGTCAAGGACGGTGAAGTCGAAGACGACTTCTGAAGCCTGGCCGCATTTGCTGCGGCCATCGGCGGAGCAAGGTCAGGACATCGAAAGGATTGCCAGCCCCAGGCTTTGCCGGCCATCGTCGAGCTGGCTGACGCGTACGACTTCTGTCTGCGCGTCCAGCCCTTTCAGCTCGCTGTGCTCGGACGGAATGAGTACGCGGACCTTATCGCCCATGCGTAGTTGGGCGCTGGCCAGAACCTGCATGCCGGTACTGGAGAGGTCGATACAGGTGCCGCTCATTTTTGTGTCGCCATGTTCCAGCGCAACGGTGGTTTCGATCTGCATCCGGATGAAATCGCGTTTTTCACTGTAATCGCGGTCTTTCTGGCTCATGGTTTCAACCTTTTATATATGGTTCGCGGCATTCTTATAGCTCCCCTCAATTCGACCTGTAAAGGCGCCAGCCGGTCGGCTTGAAACCCCGATCGTATGGGAGTACCGTCTGCGCCTTGAAACGAACCCAAGCCCGGCATCATGCGGGGCCAATGTTTTCGCCAATCATCCTGGCGACCCCGCCTGGTAGGAACATGCATAAACCAAGCGCGACGCTGCTGATCATAGATGACGACGATGTGGTTCGAGCCAGTCTGGCTGCCTATCTGGATGACAGTGGTTTTCGTGTCTTGCAGGCCGGCAATGGCCCGCAGGGCATGGAGCTCTTCGAGTCGGAACAGCCCGATCTGGTTATCTGCGATCTGCGCATGCCGCAGATGGATGGCCTCGAACTTATCCGTCAGATCAGCGAACGCCAGCTCGACCTCCCTGTGATCGTGGTTTCCGGTGCCGGCGTGATGAGCGATGCGGTTGAGGCCCTGCGCCTGGGCGCCGCCGACTACCTGATCAAGCCACTCGAAGACCTGGCGATGCTCGAGCATTCGGTACGCCGGGCGTTGGACCGTTCCCGTCTGCGCCTGGAAAACCGCCGCTATCGCGAGCAGCTCGAAACGGCCAATCGCGATCTGCAAGCCAGCCTGCATCTGTTGCAGGAAGATCAGGACGCCGGCCGCCAGGTTCAGATGAACATGCTGCCGGTGACGCCCTGGAGCGTCGACGGTTTCGACTTCGCCCACCAGATCATTCCGTCGTTGTACCTGTCGGGTGACTTCGTCGACTACTTCCGGGTGGATGAGCGGCGTATCGGTTTCTACCTGGCCGATGTGTCCGGTCACGGCGCCTCGTCGGCATTCGTGACCGTGCTGCTCAAGTTCATGACCACGCGACTGTTGTACGAATCGCGCCGCGGCGGCACGTTGCGCGAGTTCAAGCCGTCGGAAGTGCTCGACCACATCAATCGCGGGCTGATCAATTGCAAGCTGGGCAAGCACGTCACCATGCTCGGTGGCGTGATCGATCAAGAGCGCAATGTGTTGCACTACAGCATTGGCGGGCATCTGCCCATGCCGGTGCTGTACACGGGGGAGGGCGCGCACTATCTGGAAGGGCGTGGTCTGCCGGTCGGGTTGTTCGTCGAGGCGACCTATCAGGATTTCGAGCTGGAGCTGCCGGAGACCTTCAGCCTGACGTTGCTCTCCGATGGCATTCTGGACCTTTTGCCCGGCGACACACTCAAAGACAAAGAGTCCGCGTTGCCCGGTCTGATTACCGAGGCCGGTGGCACGCTGGATGGATTACGTCGAGTCTTCGGGTTGGCCGAACTGGCTGACATGCCCGACGATATCGCCTTGCTGGTGTTGAGCAGGAACCTTGCATGAGTACTGGTAGAATCCAGTTCGCCGAGATGGATGGCACCTTTGTTCTGAAGTTCATAGGTGAAATTCGTTTGACGCTCTGTTCGGCGCTGGATGCAACGATCGAAAAGATATTCTCGTCACGCAATTTTTCTTCGATCGTCATCGATCTGACCGAGAGCCGCAGCATCGACAGCACGACCTTGGGCCTGCTGGCCAAGCTGTCGATCCTGTCGCGGCAGAAGGTGGGCATGCTGCCCACCCTGGTTACCACCCACCCGGACATCACCCGACTGTTGCAGTCGATGGGCTTCGATCAGGTGTTCAACATCGTCGACACGCCGCTGCCATGTCCGGAGTGCCTGGCCGACCTGCCATCGCAGGATCAGTCCGAAGAGGTGGTGAAGGCCAAGGTGCTGGAGGCCCACCGCATCCTGATGAGCCTCAACGAGTCCAATCGCGAGGCCTTCCATGACCTCGTCACCGCATTGGAGCGATCCTGATCAGGCCAGCTTGGCCAGCAGGGCTTCGAGTTTCTCCTGATCCCGCGCGAACTGACGGATGCCTTCGGCGAGCTTTTCGGTCGCCATCGCATCCTCGTTCAGGCCCCAGCGGAAACTCTTCTCATCCAGGCTGATACGCGGCTCTGACTCGCGACCGGGCTGCAGTTTGCGCTCCAGTGTGCCGCTGGCCTCAGCCAGGTCGCCGAGCAGTTCCGGGCTGATGGTCAGCCGATCACAACCCGCCAGTGCCTCGATCTGTCCGACGTTGCGGAAGCTCGCGCCCATCACCACCGTCTTGTAGCCGTGAGCCTTGTAGTAGTCGTAGATGCGGCTGACCGACTGCACGCCTGGATCTTCCGCGCCCTGGTAATCACGGCCTTCGTGCTTCTTGTACCAGTCGTAGATACGGCCAACGAACGGTGAAATCAGGAACACGCCGGCCTCGGCGCATGCCACGGCCTGGGTGAAGGAGAACAGCAGGGTAAGGTTGGTCTGGATGCCGGCTTTCTCCAGCTGTTCCGCTGCGCGGATGCCTTCCCAGGTCGAGGCGATCTTGATCAATACGCGCTCGCGGCTGATGCCGGCCTGCTCGTAAAGGCCGATCAGACGTTCACCGCGCTGGACCATGGCTTGAGTGTCGAACGACAGTCGCGCGTCGACTTCGGTGGAGATGCGTCCGGGGATCAGTTCCAGAACCTGCTTGCCTACCGCGACGGCGAACAGGTCGCACGCCAGGCCGATGTCGCCCTGACACTGTTTCATCGCGTTCGACAGATCATCGGCGTAACGCGGCATGGCCGCGGCCTTGAGCAGCAGTGAAGGATTGGTGGTGGCGTCCACCGGTTTCAGGCGAGCGATGGCGTCGATGTCGCCCGTATCGGCGACGACGGTGGTGAACTGCTTGAGTTGTTCCAGCTTGGAAGTCATGTAAGAGGGGCTCCGTCCTGTGAGTGGCATGACCTTACCCGAGCCAATCAGCCTGCTCAACGAGCGGGTGGACCCGGATGCGCCTGGCCTTTGATCGAAATGCCGGGGTTGCGTTCCTTGCGTGCGGAGCCTTCAGTGCCCTTCGAGCAGCGCCGTCGCCTGATCGAGCAACGCCAGGGGTTCGCTCGTCTTGTGGATGTCCACTGAAAGCAGCTGGCGGAAGCGCCGCGCGCCGGGAAAGCCCTGACCCAAACCGAGTACATGGCGGGTGATGTGATGCATCGCGCCACCTTCGCTCAGGTGCCGCTCGATATAGGGCCGCATGTTGCGCAGTGCCTGTGCCCGGCTGACTACCGGCGCCTCGCTACCAAACAGCTCCTGGTCTACGCGGGCCAGCAGATAGGGATTGTGGTAGGCCTCGCGGCCGAGCATGACGCCATCGAAGGTCTGCAGGTGCGCGCGGCACTCGTCCAGCGTCTTGATGCCGCCGTTCAGGATGATCTCGAGGTCCGGGAAGTCCTTCTTCAGCTGCGCGGCGACATCGTAGCGCAATGGCGGCACTTCGCGGTTCTGCTTCGGTGACAGCCCTTCGAGGATGGCGATGCGCGCGTGTACGGTGAAACTGCGGCAGCCGACGTCGCGCACCTGACCGACGAAGTCGCACAGTTCGGCATAGCTGTCGCGGCCATTGATCCCGATGCGATGCTTGACGGTGACTTCGATATCTACCGCATCGCGCATCGCCTTGACGCAATCGGCCACCAACGACGGGTGACCCATCAGGCAGGCGCCGATCATGTTGTTCTGTACCCGATCACTGGGGCAGCCGACGTTCAGATTCACCTCGTCATAACCCGCGGCTTCGGCGAGCTTCGCGCAAGCCGCCAGATCGCCCGGCACGCTGCCGCCCAGCTGCAGCGCCAGCGGGTGTTCGCTCTCGTCGTAGCGCAGAAAGCGCGCCGCATCGCCGTGCAGCAGCGCACCGGTAGTGACCATCTCGGTGTAGAGCAGGGCGTGTTTGGAAAGCTGGCGCAGGAAATAGCGGCAATGGCGGTCCGTCCAATCCATCATGGGTGCGACGGAGAACTTTCTACTGGCAACAGACTGATTCGAACGAGGACTTTGCACTATCGAGCCGGATAACTTGGAGAGTCGGTGCAGGCGCACACGAGCGGTAAATGGGGGCGGCATTATACAGGATGGCGCCCATGGACCAGCGACCGGCTTGCAAGCTGTCATCCAGTCCGGATCAGCGGCGACTGCTTTTCTCGGTGCCTGTCCAACGGCCAAGTCAAAAACCGTTCGGTCACCGAACGACGGGGTGTCGTTCGTTGGTCGAATCTCCTATGCTCGAACGAAGCGATATTCTTGACGCAGGTCAAGCCTGAGCATGCAGGTGCGTGGCAGGAATCGCCACCGGCATCCTTGACGATGGCCCGGTCGACTATAAGAACAATGCGAGTGCCTGGTGATGGAACGACTGCTGAACGAAAAAAGCAGGATCTTCGAGCATGCCGATCCGCATGCAGTGTCGGACTACGTCAATCAGCACGTGGGGGTGCACTGCATCCAGTTGCCGCGCACCGGCAGCCCGCAAGCCAGCCTCAGCCACTGCAAGTTCGGCAAGCTCGATCTGTGCCAGATCAGTTACGGTGGCAGCGTTCATGTCACGTCGCCGGCGCTTGAAACCATCTATCACCTGCAGCTGCTGCAGCGCGGCCATTGCCTGTGGCGCGGGCGGGGTCAGGAGCACTATTTCACCCCCGGTGAGCTGTTGCTGATCAATCCGGACGATCCGGTCGATCTGACCTATTCGGATGACTGCGAGAAGCTCATCGTCAAACTGCCAGCCTCCTTTCTGGAAAAGGCCTGTAGCGAAAACCAATGGCAGGCTCCGGCGGAGGGGATTCGCTTCGGCAGCAACCGTCATGCGCTCAGTGAACTCGATGGGTTTGGCAGCCTGCTTGGTTTGATCTGCCAGGAGGCGGGATCCGAGCAGAGCATTCCGCAGATTCAGGAACAGTACAGCCGCATCATCGCCAGCAAGCTGCTCTGTAGCCTGGCCAGCAACATCCGCCGTGATCCGTTTGGCGACAGTTGCCCGTCCTTCGGGCGGATTGCCGACTATATAGATGAGCATCTGAAGCGTGACATTTCCGTCGAGCAGCTGGCCGAGCTGGCCAACATGAGCCTGCGCTCGCTCTATCTGCTGTTCGAGCGCAAGGTCGGCACCACGCCGAAGTCCTATATCCGCCAGCGCAAGCTGGAGCAGATCCATGGTCGGCTGAGCGATCCTTCGGCCAGGGTGCGCAACATCACCGAGATCGCCATGGACTACGGCTTCATGCATCTGGGGCGTTTCTCGGAAAGCTACAAGAGCACCTTCGGCGAGCTGCCTTCGGATACCCTGCGCCGCCATCACTGAGTCCCCCTTGAGTCGCGGCGGTCCGACGGAAGCGGCTCTTTTTTCTTTCCCTGTCACTGCGCATTCGCTGCTTGTCACCCCGCGTGATGCGTGGGCGTCTTCCTGCGCGCCTGCGTCAATCTGTCCGTTTGCGCTTTGCAGAAAACGGATAGAGGTCCTGCAGAAATCGGATATTGATCCCGTTCCCCACGCCGTAGCCTTCATCACGTAGAAACAATAACAATGGAGGCCCCGGCCATGTCCCTGGGATTCGACTACCTTGATTCGCTGCTAGAAGAAGATAAAGAGAAGGGCGTCTTTCGCTGCAAGCGCGAAATGTTCACCGATCCTCGGTTGTTCGATCTGGAGATGAAACACATCTTCGAGGGCAACTGGCTGTACCTCGCTCACGAAAGCCAGATCCCCGAGAAGAACGACTACTACACCACCCAGATGGGTCGTCAGCCAATCTTCATCGCCCGCAACAAGGATGGCGAACTCAACGCCTTCATCAATGCTTGCAGCCATCGCGGCGCCATGCTCTGCCGCTTCAAGAGCGGTAACAAGGCGACCTATACCTGCCCATTCCACGGCTGGACCTTCAATAACTCGGGCAAGCTGCTCAAGGTCAAGGATCCCAAGGAAGCCGGCTACCCGGACAGCTTCAACTGCGACGGCTCGCATGACCTGAAGAAGGTCGCGCGCTTCGAGTCCTATCGCGGCTTCCTGTTCGGCAGCCTGCGTGAGGATGTCGCGCCGCTGGAGGAGTTTCTCGGCGAGTCGAAGAAGATCATCGACATGGTGGTCGACCAGTCGCCGGAAGGCATCGAGGTCCTGCGCGGTTCCTCCACCTATGTCTATGAAGGTAACTGGAAGCTGCAGGCCGAGAACGGCGCCGATGGCTACCACGTCACCGCCGTGCATTGGAACTACGCCGCCACCCAGCAGCAGCGCAAGCTCAAGGAGGCGGGAGACGATATCCGTGCGATGAGCGCCGGCGGCTGGGGCAAGAAGGGCGGTGGTTTCTACTCCTTCGAGAACGGCCATCTACTGCTCTGGACCCGCTGGGATAACCCGGAAGACCGCCCGCTGTACGCCCGCCGCGACGAGATGATCGCCGAGTTCGGCCAGGCACGCACCGACTGGATGATCGAGAACTCGCGCAACCTCTGCCTCTACCCGAACCTGTACCTGATGGACCAGTTCGGCTCGCAGTTGCGCATCGCCAAACCGCTGTCCGTGGACAAGACCGAAGTCACCATCTATTGCATCGCGCCCAAGGGTGAGAGTGCCGAAGCCCGCGCCCGTCGCATCCGCCAGTACGAAGACTTCTTCAACGTCAGCGGCATGGCCACGCCGGATGACCTCGAAGAGTTCCGCGCCTGCCAGCAGGGCTTCGCCGGCCGTGCGATGGAATGGAACGACATGTCCCGCGGGGCCAAGCACTGGATCGACGGCGCCGACGAGGGCGCGCAGGAGGTCGACCTGCATCCGCTGATGAGCGGCGCGCGCACCGAGGATGAAGGCCTGTTCGTGCTGCAGCACCACTACTGGCAGCAGCAGATGATCAAGGCGGTGCAGCAAGAGCAGGATCAACTGATCCATGTGGAGGGCGCGTAAATGAGCCTGACTTACGAAGCCGCACGCGACTTCCTCTACCGCGAAGCGCGCTATCTGGATGACAAGGATTGGGATGCCTGGCTCGAACTCTATGCGCCGGACGCCACCTTCTGGATGCCGGCCTGGGATGACCGCGACCAGCTGACCAAGGATCCGATGAGTGAAATCTCGTTGATCTGGTACGGCAACCGCGGCGGCCTGGAAGACCGGGTATTCCGCATCCGCACCGAGCGCTCCAGCGCGACCATTCCGGACACTCGCACGAGTCACAACATCAGCAACCTCGAGCTGCTCGAGCAGGCCGACGGTGTCTGCAAGCTGCGCTTCAACTGGCACACGATGAGCTTTCGCTACAAGACGGTCGACCACTTCTACGGCACCAGCTTCTACACCCTCGATACGCGCGGCGAGAACCCGCTGATCAAGGCCAAGAAGGTCGTGCTGAAGAATGACTACATCCGCCAGATGATCGACGTTTACCACCTCTGAGGGCGCCGCCATGACTCACAAGATCGCATTGAACTTCGAAGACGGCGTCACCCGTTTCATCGACGCCAACATCGGTGAAACCGTCGCTGACGCTGCCTACCGCCAAGGCATTAACGTCCCACTCGATTGCCGGGATGGCGCCTGCGGGGCCTGCAAGTGCTTCGCCGAAAGCGGTCGCTACGACCTTGGCGAGGAATACATCGAGGACGCGCTGAGCGAAGCCGAAGCCGAGCAGGGCTATGTATTGACCTGCCAGATGCGTGCCGAAAGCGACTGCATAATTCGCGTGCCGGCCGCCTCGGACATCTGCAAGACCCAGCAGGCCAACTACCAGGCTGCCATCAGCAACGTGCGCCAGCTGTCGGAGAGCACCATCGCGCTGTCGATCAAGGGCGAGTCGCTGAACCAGCTGGCGTTCCTGCCCGGGCAGTACGTGAACCTGCAGGTGCCCGGCAGCGATCAGACCCGCGCCTATTCCTTCAGCTCGTTGCAGAAAGACGGCGAGGTCAGCTTCCTGATCCGCAACGTGCCGGGCGGGTTGATGAGCAGCTTCCTGACCAACCTCGCCAAGGCCGGTGACAGCGTCAATCTGGCCGGTCCTCTGGGTGCTTTTTACCTGCGCGAGATCAAGCGGCCGCTGCTGTTGCTGGCCGGCGGCACCGGCCTGGCGCCGTTCACGGCGATGCTGGAGAAGATCGCCGAGCACGGCAGCGAGCACCCGCTGCACCTCATCTACGGTGTCACCCACGACCACGACCTGGTGGAGATGGACAAGCTCGAGGCCTTCGCTGCGCGCATTCCCAACTTCACTTACAGCGCCTGCGTCGCCAGCCCGGCCAGCGCCTATCCACAGAAGGGCTACGTGACCCAGCACATCGAGCCCAGGCATTTGAATGATGGTGAAGTAGATATCTACCTCTGCGGCCCGCCGCCGATGGTCGAGGCGGTCAGCGGGTTCATCCGCGAGCAAGGGTTGGAGCCGGCGAACTTCTACTACGAGAAGTTCGCCGCCAGCGCCTGATCAGCCAGCCGTAGGGTGGGCAACTGCGCCGCATTGCCCACCGAATCCCTCGCCATTTCAGAGGTTGGGTAGATGAACACACGTTTTCAGAACAAGGTCGCCGTGATTACCGGTGCGGCCCAGGGCATCGGCCGCCGCGTGGCCGAACGCATGGGCGAAGAGGGGGGGCGGCTGATTCTGGTCGACCGTTCCGAGCTCGTCCACGAACTGGCCGATGAGCTGGGGGCGAAGGGCGTCGAGGTGCTGACGCTGACCGCCGATCTCGAGCAGTTTGCCGACTGCCATCGTGTCATGGATGCGGCGAAGGAGCGGTTCGGCCGCCTCGACATCCTCGTCAACAACGTCGGCGGCACCATCTGGGCAAAGCCCTTCGAGCATTACCAGGAACACGAGATCGAGGCCGAAGTGCGCCGTTCGCTGTTCCCCACGCTGTGGTGCTGCCATGCCGCGCTGCCACACATGCTGGAGCAAGGTGTCGGCTCCATCGTCAACGTGTCGTCTATTGCCACGCGCAGCGTGAATCGCGTGCCCTACGGCGCGGCCAAGGGCGGCGTTAACGCGCTGACTGCCTGCCTGGCGTTCGAGAACGCCCAGCGCGGCATCCGCATCAACGCCACCGCACCAGGCGGTACCGAAGCGCCGCCGCGGCGCATCCCGCGCAACGCTGCGGAGCAGAGTGAACAGGAAAAGATCTGGTTCCAGCAGATCGTCGATCAGACCGTCGACTCAACCCTGATGAAACGCTACGGGACGATCGACGAACAGGCCGGCGCCATCCTTTTCCTCGCCTCGGACGATGCGTCCTACATCACCGGCGTGACCCTGCCGGTCGGTGGTGGCGATATCGGCTGAATCACGTAGACCGGCCTGACCGGACGACGCCAAGGCACATCGGCGGCGCGGTGACTCACCGCCGCGGCCGACCCGCGACTAACAAAAACAATAGAGAGTCTTGCCATGCGAAAAGTAGATGTTCACGAAATCATCGATAACGCGCGCTTCGGCCGCTTTCACTGGCTCGTCGTGTGCCTCTGCGCACTGCTGCTGATCTTCGACGGCTACGACCTGTTCATCTATGGCGTGGTGCTGCCGGTGATCATGAAGGAATGGGGGCTGAGCCCGCTCGAGGCCGGTGCGCTGGGCAGTTACGCGCTGTTCGGCATGATGTTCGGCGCGCTGGTGTTCGGCACCCTGGCCGACCGCATCGGCCGCAAGAAAGGCATCGCCATCTGCTTCGTGCTGTTCAGCGGCGCCACCGTGCTCAACGGTTTCGCCAGCACGCCCACCGAATTCGGCATCTTCCGCTTTCTCGCTGGCCTCGGCTGCGGCGGGTTGATGCCCAATGTGGTGGCGCTGATGAATGAATACGCGCCGAAGAAACTGCGCAGCACGCTGGTGGCCGTCATGTTCAGCGGCTACTCGCTGGGCGGCATGCTCTCGGCGGGCCTCGGGATTTATATGCTGCCGCGCTTCGGCTGGGAAGCGATGTTCTTCGCCGCTGCGGTGCCGCTGCTGCTGTTGCCGGTGATTCTCTGGTACTTGCCCGAATCGGTCGGCTTCCTGGTCCGCCAGGGTCGCGGCGAGCAGGCCCGAGCGCTGCTGAACAAGGTTGATCCGAGCCGCCAACTGAGCGCAGCCGATGAACTGGTGATGACCGATGTGAAGGGCAAGGGCGCCTCGGTGCTGGAGCTGTTCCGCGAAGGCCGTGGCGTGCGCACCTTCTCCCTGTGGCTGGCATTCTTTTGCTGTCTGCTGATGGTCTACGCGCTGGGCTCCTGGTTGCCGAAGCTGATGGCCAACGCCGGCTATAGCCTGGGTTCGAGCCTATCGTTCCTGCTCGCGCTGAACTTCGGCGGCATGGCCGGTGCCATCCTCGGCGGTTGGCTGGGTGATCGCTACAACCTGTCCAAGGTGGTGGTGATTTTCTTCGCCGTGTCGGTGGCCTCCATCAGCCTGTTGGGCTTCAAGACGCCGATGCCCGTGCTCTACACGCTGATCTTCATCGCCGGCGCCACCGTGATCGGCACGCAGATCCTGCTGTACGCGACCGCGGCGCAGTTCTATGGCCTGTCGATCCGCTCCACCGGTCTCGGCTGGGCCTCGGGCATCGGTCGCAACGGCGCCATCGTCGGCCCGCTGCTGGGTGGTGCGCTGCTGGGCATCAACCTGCCGCTGCAACTCAACTTCATCGCCTTCGCCGTCCCGGGCGTCATCGCCGCCCTGGCCATGGCCGCCTTCGCCATCTCCAGCAAGCGCAGCCCGGAAGCCGCACCAGTCGTGCTATCGGCGGCCAAGGCGTGAACCCTGACACTGGTAATTCGGAAAACGCTATGAGCCCCATCCTGATCGAACGTATCCAGGCAATCGTCGTCGACCTGCCGACCATCCGCCCGCACAAGCTGGCGATGCACACCATGCAGCAGCAGACGCTGGTGATCATCCGCGTGCGGTGCAGCGATGGCATAGAAGGCATTGGCGAGGCCACCACCATCGGCGGCCTGGCTTACGGCAACGAGAGCCCGGAGAGCATCAAGCAGAACATCGATAGCCACCTCGGCCCGCTGCTGGTGGGGCAGGATGCGGCGAATATCAACGCGGCCATGCTGCGCCTGGACAGGGCGACCAAGGGCAACACCTTCGCCAAGTCTGGTCTGGAAAGCGCACTGCTGGACGCTCAGGGCAAGCGCCTCGGGCTGCCGGTCAGCGAGCTGCTCGGCGGTCGCGTGCGTGACAGCCTGGAAGTCGCCTGGACGCTGGCCAGCGGCAACACGGCGAAAGACATCGAAGAGGCCGAGCGCATGCTCGACATCCGCCGCCACCGTATCTTCAAGCTGAAGATCGGCGCCGGCGAGGTGAACGCCGACCTCAAGCACGTCATCGCCATCAAGCAGGCCCTTGGCGAGCGTGCCAGCGTGCGCGTCGACGTCAATCAGGCGTGGGACGAATCGGTGGCCCTGCGCGCCTGCCGCATCCTCGGCGACAACGGCATCGACCTGATCGAACAGCCCATCTCGCGGATCAACCGTGGCGGGCAGGTGCGCCTGAATCAGCGCAGCCCGGCGCCGATCATGGCCGACGAGTCCATCGAGAGCGTCGAGGACGCCTTCAGCCTGGCCGCCGACGGCGCGGCCAGCATCTTCGCCCTGAAGATCGCCAAGAACGGCGGTCCGCGTGCCGTGCTGCGCACCGCGCAGATCGCCGAAGCGGCAGGTATTGCGCTGTACGGCGGCACCATGCTCGAAGGCTCGGTCGGCACCCTGGCCTCGGCGCACGCCTTCGTCACCCTCAACAAGCTGACCTGGGCCACCGAGCTGTTCGGCCCGCTGCTGCTCACCGAAGAAATCGTCACCGAAGCGCCGGTTTACCGCGACTTCCAGCTGCAAGTGCCGCGCACGCCGGGCCTCGGCCTGACCCTCGATGAAGAGCGCCTGGCGTTCTTTGCCCGTCAGTAAATGGAGGTTGGAAAGATGCTGTTCCACGTAAAGATGATCGTAAAACTGCCCGTTGATATGGACCCGGCAAAGGCAGCCAAGCTCAAGGCAGACGAGAAGGAACTGGCGCAAAGCCTGATGCGCGAGGGCAAGTGGCGCCACCTCTGGCGTATCGCCGGGCAGTACGCCAACTACAGCGTGTTCGATGTGGCCAGCGTGCAGGAACTGCACGACACCCTGATGCAGCTACCGCTTTTCCCCTACATGGAGATCGAGGTCAACGCGCTGTGCCGGCACCCGTCGTCGATTCGTGAAGACGACCGCTGATCGAGTTTCAATGGCCGGAATGCGCCGGCCAGCTACCGCGTCACCACAACTACAAGACGAGGCCTGAGCCATGACTGTGAAAATCTCCCACTGCCCTGAAATCCAGCAGTTCTTCAAGGAAGCCAGCGGCTTCAATAACGACGAAGGCAACAGCCGTATGAAGACGGTGGTCAACCGCATCCTGGTCGACACTGCGAAGATCATCGAGGATCTGGAAATCACCCAGGATGAATTCTGGAAAGCGGTGGACTACCTGAATCGTCTGGGCGGCCGCCACGAGGCAGGGCTGTTGGTCGCGGGTCTCGGCCTGGAGCATTTTCTCGATCTGCTGGAGGATGCCAAGGACGAACAGCAGGGCCTGACTGGCGGCACACCGCGCACCATCGAAGGGCCGCTTTACGTCGCTGGCGCTCCGATCGCTGAAGGTGAAGCACGCATGGACGATGGCAGCGAGGAGGGCGTCGCCACGACGATGTTCCTGCAGGGCCGCGTCACCGGTCCGGACGGCAAGCCACTTGCCGGTGCGGTAGTCGACCTGTGGCACGCCAACACCAAGGGCAACTATTCCTACTTCGACAAGAGCCAGTCCGACTACAACTTGCGTCGCCGCATCGTCACCGACCAGAACGGCTACTACCGCGCGCGCAGCATCGTGCCGTCCGGCTACGGTTGCTCGCCTGACGGCCCGACTCAGGAAGTGCTGGACAAGCTCGGCCGCCACGGCCAGCGGCCGGCGCACATTCATTTCTTCATCTCTGCGCCCGGTCATCGCCACCTGACGACGCAGATCAACCTGGCCGGCGACAAGTACCTCTGGGACGACTTCGCCTACGCCACGCGCGACGGCCTGATCGGTGACATTCGCTTTATCGACGATGCCGAAGCCGTGCGTGCACGGGGCGTGCAGGGGCGTTTTGCCGAAGTGGATTTCGACTTCCAGCTGCAGCAGGCGCCGGCTCCGCAAGCCGAGCAGCGCAGCAAGCGTCCGCGCGCGCTGCAGCAAGCCTGATAGGCCGCGGCGTCCGCGCGTGCCCGGGCACCGCGCTGCACCGGTAGTGCAGCCGCTACATTCATAACAAGAGTGATCCGGGCCAAGACCACGGATCGCCAGGCCTGTCTTGCGAGGCGACATGAACGCTCTGATGAAAGACTTCTCGCTCTCCGCCGTGGTCGCTGGCTTCATCGCGACCGTGATTTCCTACGCCGGTCCGCTGGTGATCATCTTCCAGGCTGCCAAGGCCGGTGGCATGCCGCATGACGTGCTCTCGTCATGGGTGTGGACCATCTCCATCGGCAGCGGCGTGCTCGGCATCCTGCTCAGCGTGCGCTACAGGGTGCCCATCATCATCGCTTGGTCGGCGCCCGGTTCGGCGCTGCTGGTGACCATGTTGCCGGACATCACGCTGAACGAGGCGGTCGGCGCCTACATCGTCACCAGCGTGGTGGTACTGCTGGTGGGCCTGTCAGGTGCGTTCGACCGGATCATCAATCGCCTGCCGGCCGCCATCGCTGCGGGCATGCTGGCCGGCATCCTGTTCCGTTTCGGCACCGGGCTGTTCGTCTCGGTCAGGGAGCAGCCTTGGCTGGTACTGGCGATGTTTGGCACTTATCTGCTGTTCAAGCGTGCCTTGCCTCGCTACGCAGTGCTCGCGGTACTGATCGTCGGTGTGACGATCACCATTGCCTCGGGTGAGCTACGCAGCGAAGCACTGGTTATCGGGTTGGCAACGCCGGTGTGGATTACCCCGGACTTCAGCTGGCAGGTCATCCTCAATATCGCCTTCCCGTTGGTGATGGTGGCGTTGACCGGACAGTTCGTTCCCGGCATGGCGGTCCTGCGTAATGACGGCTACGACACACCGGCCAGCCCGCTAATCAGCAGTAGTGCACTGGCTTCGCTACTGCTGGCACCGTTCGGCTGTCACGGACTGAACCTGGCTGCGATCACGGCGGCGATCTGTACCGGCCGGGAGTCCCACGAGAACCCGTCCAAACGTTACGTCGCGGGGATTTCCGGTGGCGTCTTCTATCTGCTGCTGGGCATTTTCGGGGCGACGCTGGTCTCGATCTTCACCGCATTCCCTGCCGCATTGATCGCCGCGCTGGCCGGGCTGGCGCTGCTCGCGGCGATAGGTGGCGCATTGAGCGCGGCAATGGCGGTGCCCGCTGATCGCGAGGCAGCGTTGATCACTTTCCTGGTCACCGCGTCGGGAATGTCCTTTCTCGGGCTGTCGGCGGCATTCTGGGGGCTGATCTTCGGCATCTCTGCTCATCTGCTGCTGGGCCTGCGCAAGCCGACGCCGGTGCTGTCTGGTGCGAACGGTCGCAAGGAGCAGCCGGCGCGTTGA